>CAVXFA010000001.1:0-8840 GCA_963760605.1 uncultured delta proteobacterium
ATTGAGGAAGAATGGGTTTCACCCCTATGGATGAGCTCTGGGAAATCTTGAATTCCTCTTTCGGTGAGGAGAAGGAAGGGGAAGCTGTTGAACCCGTTGAATTAGGAAAGAAGCGGAGAATTGCTTGAATATCTATGTCATTCTCATTTACCGACCCTGGTCCTGCCTGCTTGTCAGAGTTCTTGGAGAGGTTGGGGTTGAAGGAAAGAAAGATTCTAATAATCGTGTATTCTCGATGGGAGTCTTGGGGGCCACAGAAAAGTGCCGATACGATGGCTCCAGGGGGATTCTTTTCCCTTGGGAGCCTTTCTTCTGTCTGCAAATGAGATCTTTCTAAAATTAACTAATTTTTCATCCATACCAAACAAATCAAAATCAGAAGGAGGAAAGGAACATGTCTAAGTCAAAAATTGTTGGAATGATGGCATTGATCGCTTTCGCCATGGGTATCCTCTTGGTGGGGGATGCGGTGGCTGGGGAGAATGTCAAGGCACGCACCGTAACTCATAATACAAAATGTCAGCAAATTGATGTTGGCGACGAGGATGGACATGTAGTTGTCGTCGGTGAGGACAAGGGGGTTAGCACGAATTTGGAAGGGAAGTGGTTCGCCGATGGGTGGTCCATCGAGATACGGGCCTCAGCGATATAAACCTCAAAACCAGGCTTGGATCGGGTCATGGGTATGGGGACTACACCGATAGGGATGGCAACAAAGGCTATTTCACATGGGAAGCCAAGGGGGTAAAAGGAGAAAAATTGGTGTCTGGGGAGGGACGTGGAAAGCTGTAAAGGGAACCGGAAAGTTTGAAGGCATCCAGGGAAAGGGAACCTGGCAATTTTATCCGGTAGGGGATCAGGCCTATCATGATTGGGAAGGCGAAGTGGAGTTACCTCGATAGTCCGGGATGGGAAATGACCTGAGGGATGCCGGTTCTCAGCGACTCTCAAGCATCCGTGAAAAAGCAAAGGCAGGGTTCAGAAGTGGCCCTGCCTTTTTCATTGTATTTTTTTTTTTTCAGCAATCGCTACCTTCCAAAGCTACCTTAAGGTGATAACTCGTAGGTCCGACAGAGAATCAGAGATATTCTGCCTCTCGTCTTCTCGGATTAAAGCCAGCTTATCCCACTTTCAACCAGCTTTCCCGCTTTCCATTAAGACCAAGCTCCCTTCCCTTTTCATGAAAGAATAAGGCTTATGGGAAGAGCCCATAATTTTTCCCCAAGTTGAACAGCATCCCCCCGTTATAGCCAAGAATAGCAGCTTTGCAGTGGGGTGTTGAGGATAAGAACGCTTTTAGGCCTGCAAGGTCTCGCTCCTGCCATTTGGCCCCCCATTTGATCTCCAGGGCGAGGCAAGAACGGCCGGCCTCTATTATGAAATCCACCTCTTGTCTTCCCTGGATGGTCCAAAAATATAAATGCGCCTCCGGCCAGACTGAGTCGATGATGTTCAGGAGATTCTGGGCCACATAGGTTTCAAAAGAGGGCGCCATGAGAGGTTCCCCGGAAGGGGATTCAAATTGTCCAGGCCGGCAAAGTAACAGGCCAGACCCGAATCATTCAGGTAGAGCTTGGGGGTTTTTATGATCCTGCTGGCCTTGTTCCTTAAATACGGGTGTAGTCGGGTAATGATAAAGGATGTCTCCAGCAAGGAGAGATACCGGGAGGTTGTGGCGGCGCTCAGTTTTGCATCTCGGCCGAGCTGGCTGGGGCTTAAAAGCTGGCCGGTCCTCAAAGCCGTCAGATGGAGAAGGTCCCTTAAAGCCATCAGGTTCTCGACCTGACTGATCTCCCTCAAATCCCTTTCCAGGTAGGTCTGCTCGTATCCCTTGAACCAAAGACTTCGGTTTTTGACCTCCCCCAGGCAAACCGCCGGCATTCCTCCGGTTAAGAATGTCTTCGGCATGGATGGATTGGAATCTTTTTCCTTTGGGGATCTCCTGTTTGCGGAAAAATCTTTCAAGGAATGGCTTCTCGGATATCTCCCCGCTGATCTCCCGCCGGCTGAAAGGATGCATTTCCAGGTAGAGCGCACGCCCGGCGAGGCTCTCCCTTATTTTTTTCAGCAAGGCAAAATTAGCTGAGCCGGACAATAGAAAGTGGCCGGGTCTCCTTTTTTTATCGACCGCCCTTTTGATCGCAGTGAAAATCTCCGGGCATTTATGAGCTTCATCGATGGCGAGAGGCTCTTCCGAACTGACAAATCCATCCGGGTCTGATTTGGCCGCTGCCAGTTGAGGAAAATCGTCAAAGGTCAGATAACGCCTCTGCCCGAGCCCGGGCTGATTCTGGAGAAAAGTCGTTTTCCCCGACTGTCGCATTCCGGTAATGACGACAACCGGCATATTGTTCAACGCCTCGGACACCATGGAGGCCAGATCTCTCTTCTTATAAGCTGTCATGATATATCAGATATATAATGTCAAAATGCCATTGTCAAGTGGAATATCATGACAAATGGAAAAAAGAGATTTCCCGTTGGGGATTGGGAATGATGGGGATCGGCTACAGGGTTGAAGAAAGAAGACTTATATAGCAAAATGTGAAAAATTGGGTTAATATTGGGTGGGATTAGGTGAGAACGGACGACCAACCGAATCTGAAGATGCCAAACGGAATGGATGAAGGGGCCATCTTGAAGGATGGGATATATTGAGGACCTCGATATTATTTAATAAAAAAGGGTTATCCCACTCTGATAGGGATGCCCTCTCTTGAGTTCCCTGGCTGGGGGACAAGGATTCGAACCTTGATTCACGGAGTCAGAGTCCGTTGTCCTACCATTGAACGATCCCCCATCAAATCTACTAATCGAAATTACAAGAAATCGAAAAGGGAGTCAATAAAAAAATCTATTAGGCCCACGATATGGAAGGAGAGTTTGGCCACCATGAACCCATTACCGAGAATCCTCTCGCTGGTTTTACTCCTTTCCCTTTCTCCAGCTGGTTTTGCCGAAACAACCGCTAAACCCGAGGCCAGCCCCATTGCGGATGTCCCATTCCAGCGGCTGGAACGGGAGATTACCCGGGCAGCAAAATCCGCCGGGGGAACTGTTGGGGTCAGCGCCATCCACATCGAGTCGGGTCGCCGAATCGCACTTAATTCAAGTGAGCGTTTCCCCATGGCGAGCACGTACAAGGTTCCCATCGCTGTTCAACTTCTTACCCGGGTCGATCAGGGAGAGATCACGCTCGACCAGATGATTGAACTAAGGCCCAGGGACCTCCATCCCGGGAGCGGAACGCTGACAAATCTTTTAAATAAGCCCGGAGTGGTGCTTTCAGTCCGCAATCTTCTCGAACTGATGCTGCTCCTAAGCGATAATAGTGCTACCGATATCCTATTACGGCTGGCGGGTGGTCCAGAAGCGGTCACCGCCCGCATGAGAGCCCTGGGCATCCGGGATATGGAGATCAATCGACCCACCATAAATTTAATTGCTGACTGTACAGGATACACATTACCGCCGGAAAATGAATGGACGCCGGAACTTTTTAAAAAGCTCGATAACGCAACGACACCCGAGTCCAGGAAAGCAGCCGCCAGGAAGTTTGAGGCGGACCTCCGGGATACCTCGACGCCTGAGGCCATGGTAATGTTGTTGGAACGGATTTACCGCGGGGATCTACTGAAACGTGAAAGTGGAGCATTGCTCCTCGATATGATGGAGCGGTGTCAAACAGGGGAGGCCCGGCTCAAAGGCATTCTGCCCTCAGAGACCATCGTTGCTCACAAGACCGGGACGATTGGTGGTATAACCAATGATGTGGGGATTATCACGCTCCCCAATGATGCCGGACATGTGGCAATTGCCGTCTTCGTGAAGTCATCGGAAAAAGGGATTCCGGACCGAGAACGTGCGATTGCCCAAATTGCCCGGGCCGTGTATGATTTTTTCCTCTTTCAACCAGCGGCTCCTCCGTTGAATAAATGATGAGTGTACTCCGGTTTCAAACAACGAATAGGCAAGGGAAGTTTTCTTGTATATAAATAAAATATAAGGAGGGTGGCCATGGGAGAAATCGTTCATACATCACGCGTCAAAATTGTGAGGGAAAAAGGCCCCACCAGGAGAGCCATGATCGAAGGATTTAGTGAGCCCATTTATTATGGCGTCCACGGCGGGATCAAGAAATTCTATAAAGTCGAGCCTGAGAAAGAACACGCGGCAACCCTCGACCATATGGTGGCCGCAACTGCCGCCTGAATGATGGGGACACTGGCCACGGTGTTGGCCGGAAAAAAGATCCCGACTCCGGAAGATCGGTATTGGGCAGATGTGGAAGGGGATGTCGAGAATGTGAACGGCGTCCTGAAGATTACCCGGATCGGGGTCACCTACCACTTGAAAGTACCGAAGGGGAAGTCGGAGGAAGCCAAGGAGGCTCTCTCATCTTACCTGGCAAGATGCCCCGCAGCCCAGAGCGTGATCGGCTGTATCCAGATCAAAGACCAGGCGGTGATCGAGGAATTGGCGGAATGAAAAGAGAAAGGGGCCTTCTGTGAAAACACGGATTACTGAGCTTTTGGGCATCCCATATCCGATTATTCTCTCGGGCATGAGCTGGATTAGCGTCCCCCAGATGGTGGCGGCGGTTTCGAATGCCGGGGGGCTGGGCATCCTGGCGACCGGGCCTTTGAATGCGGAACAAACGAAGAAAGCAGTCCGGGAGATTCGAGAGCTCACCGATAAACCCTTTGGCGGCAACGCCTCCTTGCTCTTCCCGGGCGCTGCGGAAAATGCCGCAGTGATGCTGGAAGAGAAGGTCCCCGTGATCAACTTCGCTCTGGGGAAAGGAGATTGGATTGTCAAGAGAGCCCATGAATACGGGGGTAAGGTGGTTGCTACCGTCGTAAATCACCGGCATGCCAAACGGGCGCAAGATTACGGGACGGATGCGCTGATCGTTACCGGCCACGAGGCCGCCGCCCATGGAGGAGATGTAACCAGCCTGGTTCTGATCCCCAGCATCGTGGACTCGGTAAAAATCCCGGTCATCGCCGCCGGCGGTTTTGGCGACGGCAGGGGATTGGCCGCGGCCCTGGCTCTGGGAGCCGATGGCATTGCCATGGGAACCCGTTTTATGACCACCCAGGAGAGTCGGCTGCACGAAAATTTCAAGAAACTTTCCATCGAAATGGGAGTGTACGATACGATTTATTCTGAACGTTTCGATGGACTCCCCTGCCGGGTATTGAAAACTCCCGCTGCCGAAAGGGCCATCAAGAAAGGTTTCGACTTACCCCAGGCGATTTTGAATTCCCGGGACATCGCCAGGAATCTGCATATCCCTTATTTGAAACTTTTTTTTGGGGTCCTCAGTTCTGGTGGGAAAAAGACGAAAGAGTTGGCCTACATGGCCAACGCTTTCAAGGCCATGCAGCTTGCGACTGAAGAGGGAGACAATCAAAAGGGGGTTCTCCCCGTGGGGCAGGTCACCGGCCTGATCAAAGATGCGCCCAAAGTTGCGGAGGTCATAGCGCAGATTGTAGCGGAGGCAGAGGCGGTACAGAAAAAGATGGCGGTCATGATGGCGTAAAGAGAAATGCTCCTCAAACAACCTGGAGCCTTTTCTGGAAAAGGAGAATAAGGATGGAATTGACGGAGGCGATCCAAGGAAGAAGAAGCGTTCGTAAATTCAAACCTCAGCCTGTAGCAAGAGAAACCCTGGTCAAATTGCTGGATTTGGCCGGGTGGGCTCCTTCGGGGATGAACCGGCAAGAGTGGTATTTTGTGGTGGTGCAAGGCCAGAAGAAAGATGAACTCCTGAAAATTTTTTCTGCGGCTTTCGAAACTGTCAGGCCAAACCTGGAGAAAGTTTTTCCGGACAAGCCGAAGATCGTCGAAGGAATCAGGCAGTTTTTTCAAACTTATGGAGGAGCCCCGGTTTTTGTCCTGGCCTATGCGGGAAAGGGGCCTACGGGCCAGTGGGACACGCATAGCACAGCCTTTGCGGTGCAGAACCTTCTTTTGGCCGCTCACGCCGAGGGGTTGGGAGCTGTCTGGACCGATGGCGTCCTGGTCAAGGAAGCGGAGATCAACGCTTTGATGGCGATCGAAGGGAAAAAGCTCGTTGCGGTCGTGCCGTTGGGATATCCGGATGAAGTTCCGCGGGTCCCCCCGCGGCGGGAAGGACGCGTGCAATGGGTGGGGTTTTGATGCCCCTTCGACCGGTTCCCCCTGCCGGGGTTTTTTCAAGGAGGTAAAATGATGCCCAAAGGAAAGTCCATTTTTACCCGCGCGGTTCATGCCGGGGAGCGGGCGGCCAAACCGGATTTTCAGCCCGTATCAACGCCCGTCTACCACACAGTTGGATTTCTCTACGAGGACCTCAAAGATCTGGATGGGGTCTTTGGCAATGAACGTGAAGGGTATGTTTATACCCGTTATGGAAACCCGACGAACTCCGCTTTGGAAGAGGCCCTGGCCAGCTTGGAGGAAGGAGAGGCGGCCCTGACATTTGGTTCAGGGATGGCCGCTGTGCATGCCAGCCTGCTGGCCGCCGGAGTCAAGAGTGGAACCTCCCTGGTTTCAGCCTCCGATGTTTATGGGGCCACCTATGCAGTTTGCTCCCGCCTCTTTCCCGAGCTGGGCGTGCGGGTGCAATTCGTAGACGTGACAAATCTTGAGGGATTAATAAAGACCCTCTCCGAAACCAAGCCCCAGGCCATAATCCTGGAGACGATCTCCAATCCTTTGATGAAGGTTGCGGATATTCCGGCAATCAGCAAAATAGCTCACCAAATTGGGACGAAAGTCATTGCGGATAATACCTTTGCCACTCCCTTCCTTTTCCAGCCCCTCAAGCATGGCGTGGACTTCTGCGTGCACTCAACGACAAAGTACATCGGTGGGCATGGGGACGTCCTGGGGGGAGCCGTCGTAACCTCCAGGGAGAATCGCTCGACGCTGCACGAGATCATTAAAATGACCGGCGGCAATTTAGGCCCAACAGAAGCCTGGCTGACTCTCCGAGGGTTGAAAACCCTCCCTTTGCGCATGCGCCAGCATTGTCTGAACGCCATGGAGGTGGCCAAATGGCTGGAAAGTCATCCACGCATTGCCCGGGTGAACTACCCAGGCCTTACGAGCCATCCCCAGTACGAATTGGCCAAGAGACTCTTTTCCCAAGGATTTTTCGGGGGGATGATTTCCTTCGAGATCAAGGAAGCCGGGAAAAAGGAAGTCTTCCGCTTCATGGAAGCCCTGGAGCTCATCCTCCCAGCGACCACCCTGGGTGATATTTACAGTTTAACCCTTTACCCGGCCATTTCTTCCCATCGAGCCTTGGGGCCAGAAGGACGGGCAAGGGTAGGGATCAGCGACAGCTTGGTGCGGCTATCTGTAGGCATCGAGGAATCCTCGGAGATTATCGGAGATCTAGAGAGGGCGTTAGAAAAGATCGGGTAGCGTTGTGATTTAGCGAAAAAAGTTCGGGGATTCAGAAATGAAGAAGCCGGCTTTCATTCAAAAGGCCGGCTTCTTTTGGGAATGGCTATTTTATCTGGTCTTCATTGTAAATCCTGCGGCCTCATCGCTAACAACCGAGCCACCCGTTCCTCGAGGGGTGGATGGGTGCTGAAGAGACGCGTGAACCCCCCAGCCGAGAGGGGGTTGACAATATACATCTGGGCCTGCGCTGGGTTCACCTTCATGGGTAGCTGTTTATTATACTCCTCTAACTTTTGGAGGGCGCTGGCCAGCGGTTGGCCGGCATGGATAATCTTCGCCCCGGTAGCATCGGCCTGATACTCACGGCCGCGGGAGATGGCCAGCTGGATGAGCATAGCGGCGATGGGCGCCACAATGGCCATGATCACGACCGCAAGGATATTACCCCCGCCCCCTTCGTCATCATCTCCTCGTCCCATTCCCAGAAATGCCCCCCACCGGGCCATCGTAGCCAGATAGCTGATCGCCCCTGCAATGACCGCGGCCACGCTGCTGATGAGGATGTCCCGGTTGCGGATATGCGACAGCTCGTGGGCCAATACCCCCTCTAGCTCCGCAGGCTTGAGGATCCGCAAAATCCCTTGGGTGACAGCCACGGCCGAGTGCTCCGGGTTTCGACCGGTCGCAAATGCGTTGGGGGTGTCTTGGGGAATCATGTAGACCCTGGGTTTGGGAAGGCCAGCCTGGACGGCCAATCTTTCCACCATCTGATGCAAATCAGGCGCCTCGTTGACGGAGACTTCCTGGGCCCCACTCATGGCCAGAGCGATCTTGGCGCTGAACCAATAGCCCACCAAGTTTATGATCAAAGCCATGACCAGGGCGAAGTAAAGGCCGGATCGCCCCCCCAGGGCCTGGCCGATGAGCAACAAAATGACCGTGAGGCCAGCCAGCAATATAAAGGTTTTAAAAGTGTTGCCCGACATGTTTTTTCCTCCTTCTGCGAACCACTTATAAAAATGGCATATCTTGCAATAGGGTCACCAGCAATGAGCAAAGGGTCGTAGCGTTTTGCAGCGCTTCCGTGGCGACGGCTCGCATAGCCGGTTGATCCGCAGCCAAAGCCGAGGGGCGAGTTTCCTGGACGAGGTGGCGAAGCCTTTCCAGATCACTGTTCACCCGCTCCATGGATTCCACACCCGGGGCAATATTTTTTCTGCCGTTGGAATCCAGGACCTGGCGAATCTCCTGCAGCGAAAATTTCCGCGCTTGCAGCCTTTTGATCAGAGCGACCCGGCGGCAATCTTCTTCACTGTAGTGCCGATACCCATGACCGCGCCGGGGTTGCTCCGGAAGAAGGAGCCCCTGGCGAGTATAATAATCGATCGTTCGGGGGCTCAACTTTATCCGCCGGGCGAATTCACCAATCGTGTAACTTCCCT
>CAVXFA010000002.1:0-68511 GCA_963760605.1 uncultured delta proteobacterium
TTCGATACCATTTCCCACGAGAAACTATTGGAGCTGGTGGCCAGACGGATTGTGGACAAGAATATCTTGAAGCTGATCCGGATGTGGTTGAAGGCCCCGGTGGTCGAGGAAGGGGAGGATGGGAAGAAGAGGTACTTGGGAGAGGACAAAGGGACGCCGCAGGGAGGGGTGATCTCCCCGCTTCTGGCCAATATTTACCTCAATGTCCTGGATAAAGTGTGGAAGGCGAAGAAGATCCAGGAGAAGCTGGAGGCCAGGCTCATCCGCTATGCGGATGATTGTGTGGTTCTGTGCAAAGGGGATACGGAGAGGCTGCTGAAGGGAATCCAAAATGTCCTCGGGCACCTGGGGCTATCGCTCAATGCAGAGAAGACCCGGGTGCTGGACTCGAGGCAGGAGGGGTTTAACTTCCTGGGATTCACCATCGAGGTGAGAAAGAGCAGACGGACAGGGCGGAATTTCCCCCACATTCGGCCTTCCCGGAATGCCCAGAGGCGAATCAAAGCGGAGGTTAAGAATCTCACTTGCAGGAGAACTTTGGCGCTGGCAACAGAGTTGGTCATCCAGAAACTCAATGAAGCAGTTCGAGGATGGGTTGGATACTTTCATTATGGGAACTGTACGAAAGATTTTTCAGCCCTGAGGTGGTTTCTGGAGGAGCGCGTGCGGATTTACTTGAGACGGAAACATCAAAAGAAAAGCAGGGGCTATAAAGCGTATCCCTACAATTACCTGTATGAGACCCTGGGACTTTTCAAGATACCGATGAAGGCCCCGCGGACCCGAGCTGCGAAAGTTATCGGATGAAGATGATCGGAAAGCCGTACTCGGGAAAACTGAATGTACGGTTTGATGAGGGGGAGCTGGAGATAGAGCCTCGGCTACTACGCCAGTTCCCTACTCTACCAATGTTGCCGAACTCGGCGAGCGAGATCACTCGTATGCCCGCAATACAGGCGGTCTGTTTTTTGACTTTTCAGTATGTAAACCCAAATATCCATAAGAAAAAAGCCAGGAATACCCTGGCTTTTCAAGTCTGGCTCCCCGAGTAGGACTCGAACCTACAACCTAGTGGTTAACAGCCACCCGCTCTGCCGGTTGAGCTATCGGGGAGCAGAAAGATTTCTCGCCTTGTCAAGCCAACTCTTGACTCAACCGATCTCTACGTGGTTAATCCCGCTCCCAGCGGGACTCTGCCGGTTGAGCTATCGGGGAGCAGGCATAATAAAGGGGACGCAAATTTTCGCAGATTCCCGCAGAAAAAACATTTTCTATGCTGTAAAAGCCCCGATCAGCTGCGCTTTTCTGCGTCCTATGCTCATTTTATATACTTTTTTATCATCCTTTTAGTCGGATGTCAAATCCATTAAGCCGCAGCCGATTTATATAACTGGCCGGTTTAAAATTTATTTTCACGGAAATAACTAAAAGGTAAAAAGATAGAGGGAAGAGGCAACAGGTAAGATGCGGAAAGAGGCGCAAAAAATCTCACCTCCTGAGAGAAAAAGTCACTCGTGGCGGATGCCTTCTCTCCTGCTGCCAAATTACTCGATCATCACTTGCAGCCGCGGCAACGAAAAATAAAATACTGGTAAGTGCTTTTCCCCTTTTAAAAAACTTTTGTCAAAGCGGTAACAGTATTGCCCGTAAACCAGACGTTAACCTCATCCCCCACCTTGACCCCGGCGAGGTCCTTGGCCGCCTTCTGGCTAACGGTCAATGTGAGCTTTCTTTCTCTCTTGACCTTATCTTGTTTGATGGTGATTTTCCTGCCCGCAACGTCCAGGGCGGTAACGAGCCCTCCCGCCCGTAACTCCCCAATCTTGGATGCTCTTTTCTTGGCTGCCTTGGCCGGTTTGGCTGCTTCTGCTGACTTTGCCTTCTCCTGAGCGAAGGATAATCCTGTCAGAGAAAAAGCGAAAATCATCCCGATCAAAAAGATAGCCAGTCTTTTCATCACTTCCCTTCACCTCCTTTTAGGAAATAAGTGGACAAAAAAGTCTTTTAGGATTTCTTTTTTCAGACTACAATAAAGAAAAAATTATTGCAATGGATTTTTTGAGAGCGGGCAAGATCCAGAAACTCTGGAATAAAAAGGCTGGCGAGAGACCGCGCCGTACTCCTTCGCAGCGAGGTTTCTCCCGGGGCAGGCGTTTTTTCGAGCAGTTGGTTAGGGAGGCTGTGGAGTCTCTTCCAGAAGAACTGAAAAATCGACTGGAGAATGTGGCCTTCCTCGTCAAAGAAGATCCCCCGGCGCGCTCGAAAAAATGGTTGGAAAACGATCAGGAATTGCTCGGCCTCTATCATGGAATTTCACAGAAGGACAGAGGATTCTGGTATGGGAATGTCCTGCCGGACCGCATCGTAATCTACCGCAAGCCCTTGGAGCGCATCAGCGCAAATTCTCAAGACCTGCGGGAGAATATCCGGCAGACTGTAGTCCACGAGGTTGGCCATTACTTTGGGTTCGACGAGGAAGACCTCCGGCGATTTGAAGAAGGGGATTCTTAGGGTACGCGATCAGCGAAAAGGACAGGTACAGGGGACCGATGAGCAGAGGGGACATACTTTCGGGTATTTTTTTATGAGCTCGGATTCCAAGTCAACATCCAGAAGGTTGGCCATGGATACTAGCCACGCAAGGACGTCCGCCATCTCGCTGCCTATTTTGGCGTGTTCCCCCCGCCGATAAGAGCGGATAAACTCCCCGACCTCCTCCAAGAACCAAAGAAAAGTCTTGTCCAAACCTCGCCGGGAATCCCTTTGAAAATAGATATCCCGGATTAAGCTTTGAAAGGCGCTCACTTCCACGGCAACCCTCCAGAAATGTCTTGTCGTTCCGAACCCCCCAGCCCATCTTCCGGCCTCTCTCCCCTGGTCATTCTTGACTCGCCGCGATCGAAAACCCGTTTCTTCGTTCCGTGTGCTCTGGCAACGATTCAACCACCTGTACATTTCCCCTTGAAACCATAGATGGGGTCCTGGTCATCTTTCGCGGGGTAGGCTGAACATACAGGGGAAGGGGAGAGCTCAGGCGGTGAGCTCAGAACTCAGCTTGATTAGCTCCTGCACGGTGTTTTCTAAGGTCGGGGGGTCCTCCACGTTCAGAATCTTGACGTCGGGGTCCACTTTACTGATCAACCCATTCAGTACTTTTCCCGGGCCGATCTCGACAAAAACCCTGACCCCGGCCTTAATCATCTTTTCGGTAGATTCTTTCCAAAACACGGACTTAAAAATTTGATCCGTTAATTCATTCCTAATATCGATGGGGTCAACAATCGCCCGCGTGCTCGTATTGGCAAGCACGGGCCTGTTCATAATCGTGAAATCCCTACCTTCTAAAAAAAACCGCATGCGGTCGGCGGCCGGCTTCATCAGATACGTGTGGAATGGTCCGCTGACCTTCAGGGGGATCCCCTTGAGCCCCATTTCCTCGACCATTTCCTTGGCCTGCTTTAGGTTTTCTTCATACCCTCCGAGTACGATCTGATAATCATTGTTATAGACCGCGATGTGTACATTGGCACTTTGACAGATTTGTTCAATCCCCTGAATCCTGGCCTTGCCGACGATGGAGAGAAGGCCGGCATTCGCAATATCCTCGCCGCAGTCCTGCATGTATTCGCCCCGAGTCTTGACCAACATAAGGGCCTCTTCGAAACCGAAGGCCCCCGCTGCGTAAAGGGCTGTGTATTCTCCGAGGCTGTGGCCGGCTGCCATGTCAAAATCCAGGTGATGGCCGCGGCTGCGGAGCTCCTGTCGCAGCGCTTCCAGGCAGGCCACGCTAACTGTAAATACAGCAGGCTGGGAGTAGCGGGTGTACTCCAAGAGGGGCCGCTTGTGTAATTTTTCTTGCAGCCGTTCCAGGAATTCCAGGTGAAAACGGTCCCCGATGCTTTTCAGCCAGCTTCTCAGCTTCTCATGGGAGTGTTTTTCATTCTTCTCCCAGCACAGAGCGGAGATTTTATACCCCAGGAGATCATCCGCGCGGGTGAACGTGCTTTTGGCTACCGGATATTGGTTAGAGATGTCCAGTCCCATGCCCGGGTACTGCGAGCCTTGCCCTGGAAAGACAAAGGCAATTTTTTTTGGATCCATTTCATCCTCATTTGGATCTGGCTTAAGGCCAGGCCCAAATCTCTTCAGATTCTTTAATAAGAATTGAAAATTAGCACATCAGCGGAAATATTTCAAGCAAAAATTATAGGCCCATTGCGAACTAAAGAGGCATGGGTGACACTTTTGACTTTGAATCTTTGGGAGTGAATTTATAAGGAAACTCGGAGATGAACCCGATCTCGGCGCAAGGTCCCCGCTCTTGCCGAGATGAGGCGGGGCTCCCTCTTTAGGCCGAGCGGGGCTGCAACCCTTTATCGGTTCCGGTTCCCCTTTGGGTTCCCCGCCTTCTCTGGGCGGATCCCGAGCTGTCGGAAGGGATGAGTCCTTGAACTTGGGCCGCGATCCGAATGGATTTGCCCATGTAAATCTCAGCCCCCCATGCCTCCAAGAACAACAGATTTATCCCGTGCCCCTCTCTACTACGGGACATCCCCAAATTCTAAGATTTTTCAACTGCTTAGAAATTGCTTACAGAATAGAGGGGGCTATTTTTCCTTGACAAAAAATTGCCTTTGGATATATTAAAACTTTACCTATTGATCTTGGATAAACAATTAATGAAATTTCGGCTGGAAGATATCCCCAAGGAAGGGGTCGAAGCGACCTTCTCCCGGGACGAAGGCTGGCTCGATGAGCGGCTGCGGGTGGAAGAAAAGAGGATGTTCCGTTTTATCAGTCCGATCGCAGTCCATCTAGATCTTTCCAAATTGGGCAGGGTGGTGCAAGTAAAAAGCCGCGTAGAAACCAAGTTGCAATGGCTCTGTGCCCGGTGCCTGGAAACCTTTTCCATGGTTTTGGCTTCGGAATACGGCACCACCTTGAAACCGAGGCCTGATTTCCCGCCGGCCGAGGAAGTGGATCTCACCCGGGAAGATTTGGAGACAGATTTTTATAACGGGGAAGAGATTGATTTGACCTCTTTGGTGCAGGACCAAGTTCTGTTGGCTCTTCCTCAAAAAGCGGTGTGCCGGGAAGAATGTCGCGGATTATGCCCTCGCTGTGGGAAAAATTTAAACCGGGAAGTCTGTAGTTGCCCGAGCGGGTTCATGGACCCCCGGTTTGAGGCCTTGAAGAATATCAAGGTTTAATCAATAGGAGGTGAAATCTCCGTATGCCCAACCCCAAAAGGAGACATTCCAAAACTCGCAGGGATAAGAGGCGCACTCACGACCGTCTTGCGTCTCCTCAATTCTCCACCTGTCAGCAATGTGGCGAGTCGAAAGCCCCGCATCGGGTATGTCCGCATTGCGGCAGCTATAAAGGACGGACAGTCATCGAAGTTGAAGAAACCTGAGGAGAAACAAAACCGATGAAAATTGCCGTAGACGCCATGGGCGGAGATTTCGCCCCCCGTAACATCGTGGAAGGGGCTGTGCTCGCGGCTCGTGAGCACGGAATCCCCGTGACGCTGGTTGGGGAGGAGAAGACCCTCCGCCAGGAAGCCGCAAGATACCAGGGGAGCGATTCACTTCCCCTGACTTTCGTCCACGCCTCGGAAGTGGTGGGCATGGACGAGTCTCCCCTAACCCCGATCCGGAAGAAGAAAGACTCTTCCATTAAGGTGGCTTTTGATCTGCTCAAGAAAGGGGAGGCTTCAGCGGTCGTGAGCGCGGGAAATTCCGGGGCGGTCTTAGCCACGGCGGTCTTTGTGTTGGAGAAGTTGAACGGGGTGGATCGGCCGGCCATCGGGACGATCTTTCCTACCCTAAAAGGTTGGACCCTTTTGCTCGACGCGGGGGCGAACGTGGACTGCAAATCTTTTCACTTGGTCCAGTTTGCCGTCATGGGCGAGGCGTACGCCAAATACATCCTGAAGAAAGAGCGGCCCCTCGTGGGTCTGCTGAGCAATGGAGAAGAAGAATCCAAAGGGAACGAGTTGATCCGGGAGACCAACGGGTTTCTGAGAAAGAGTTCGATCGGGTACATCGGTCCAGTGGAAGGGCGGGATATCTTCAATGGTCGGGCCGACGTGGTGGTTTGTGACGGGTTTGTAGGAAACGCCGCCTTGAAAATTTGCGAGGGATTGGCCGAGGCCATCGGGGCCATGATTCGCCAGGAACTGGAGAGCAGCCTGCGGGCCAAGATCGGCTACCTCTTCGCCCGCCGGGCGGTGAACGCGATAAAGAAAAAACTGGATTATTCTGAATACGGTGGCGCTCCCCTGCTGGGAGTGAACGGGGTCGTAATCATTGGCCACGGACGTTCTTCGGCCAAGGCCATAAAGAATGCCATCCGCTTGGCCCACGAGTTTGCCCAGATCAGCCTTCCTACGCTCCTCGTCCGCAACCTGGAAGAGAACAAAGACTTCCAGCGGCTCGGCGGAAAGAACCTGGCCAGAGTCTGGGAGCAAATTAAAGAGAAAATTATCCGCTAAGAAGAATGAGCTTAAGGCATCTCCCTTGACTCTTGCCTTCTTAGAATTGAAGGGGAAAGAAAAGGAAAGCCGGTATGATCAGGTCTAGGATAATCGCTACAGGTTCTTACCTTCCTCCCAAGGTCTTGACCAACTCTGATTTAGAGAAAGTGGTGGATACCACCGAGGAGTGGATTCTCTCGCGGTCAGGGATCCGGGAACGAAGGATTGTGGAGAAGGACGTGGTCACCTCAGACCTGGGGACTCAGGCCGCCCTGCGAGCCCTGGAGATGGCCGGCCTCTCTCCAGAGGACCTGGCCTTCATCATCACTGGCACCAACAGTCCGGATATGTTCTTCCCCTGCACGGGGTGTTTCATCCAGGCCAAGATTGGAGCCAAGAAGGCTGCGGCCTTCGACGTCTCCGCAGGATGCACCAGCTTTATCCATGCCCTTTCCTTAGCCGACATGTTCATCAAAGAAGACCCCAGCCGTAAGGTCATGGTTGTGGGCGCGGAGATTATGTCCAAAGTGATGGACTGGACCGATCGGGCCACCTGTGTCCTTTTCGGAGACGGAGCCGGGGCGGTGATCCTCGTGGGAGAAGAGGGCGAACGAGGGGTCCTTTCCACCCATTTGCACTCCGACGGGTCGCTGTGGGAGCTTCTCTACATGCCCGGAGGGGGTTCGGCGTATCCTGCTTCGCACGAGACCGTAGATCAACGTATGCACTGCATCAAGATGGCCGGGAATCAGCTCTTCAAAGTAGCCGTGCGGGCTCTGGCCGATGTCTCCCAGGAAGCGCTGAAATACAACGGCCTCACGAGCGACGACATCGACGTGATGATCCCCCACCAGGCGAACCTCCGCATCATTGAAGCTGCGGCCAAACTCATTAATTTCCCCATGGACAAGGTTTATTTGAATATCGAGAAATACGGGAACACTTCCTCGGCTACCATTCCCATCGCCCTGGATGAAATGCAACGGGGGGGAAAGCTGAAGGCCGAAGACTTGATTCTTCTATGCTCCTTCGGTACGGGGGTTACCTGGGGAGGAGCGGTAATCCGCTGGTGATTTTTTATCGCCACAGAGGTCACAGAGAACACAGAGTATTAAAGGCCTGGTAAAAGGATTCAGGCCGGATGAAATAAAAATGTTTCTGTTGATTTTTTCGTTGCTATTTTTCGTGGGTATTTTTGACCCTTCTCGGTGAACTCTGGGTACTCTGGGGCAGTAATTGTTTAAATATAAATAGATGGAGAAGGCATGGATTATTTTTTGAACGAGGATCAAAAAGCCATCCGGGATTTGGCGCGGAAAATCGCCCAGGATCGAGTCATTCCGGTGCGCGCGGAGCTGGATGAGAAAGAAGAGTTTCCCCGGGGACCCTTAAAATATTTGGCTGACGTCGGCCTTTTCGGAGTATACATCCCCGAAGCCTATGGAGGCCTGGGGTTTGGGTCCTTCGAGAATTGCCTGGCCATCGAGGAGATTTCCCGCGCCTGTATCGGAGTTTCCGTATCCTTTGCGGCCTCTGGCCTGGGGTCTTATCCGATCCTTCTCTTCGGCAGCGAGGAGCAGAAGAAAAAATACCTGCCCGAGGTGGCGTCCGGAAAGAAATTGGCCGCTTTCGGCCTTACCGAAGCCGGCGCGGGCAGCGATGCCGGAGGAATTCGGACCACGGCCAGGCGGGATGGGGATTCTTACATTCTGAACGGGACGAAGCAGTGGATCACCAACGGGGGCGAAGCCGAAACCTATTCCGTGATTGCCCTGACGGATAAAGCGAAAGGCCCGCGCGGGGCCAGCGCTTTCATCATAGAGAAGGAAATGCCAGGGTTTACCTTTGGAAAAAAGGAGAAAAAGTTAGGCATCCGCTGCTCGGCCACCCGGGAGCTGGTCTTCGAAGACTGCCGCGTCGCCAAGGAGAACCTCATCGGGCGGGAAGGGATGGGGTTCATCGTGGCCATGCGCACGCTGGATAAGACCCGGCCGGGAATCGGTGCCCAGGCAGTAGGGTTGGCGCAGGGAGCCTTCGAGGCGGCGGTCGGTTACGCCCGGGAACGTCATCAATTTGAGAAGCCCATCATTTCCTTCCAGGCGGTCCAGCACATGCTTGCGGATATGGCCGCCCAAATCGAAGCCGCCCGTGCCCTGGTTTATGCCGTAGCCCGATGGGTGGACACAAACCCCAAGGATATCTCCAAGGACTCGGCCATCTCCAAGCTTTTTCCCAGCGATGTGGCCATGAAGGTCACGGTGGACGCTGTGCAGATCTTCGGGGGCTACGGATTCATGCGGGATTATCCGGTGGAAAAGATGATGCGCGATGCCAAAATCCTGCAAATCTATGAAGGAACAAACCAAATTCAGCGGAACGTCGTCGGCCAGGCGCTGATCAAGGAATACGCCAGCAAATAAAGGGGCTGAGGATCATGAGTAAGAAGCTGGAAGGCAAAGTCGCGCTGATCACCGGTGGAGCCCAAGGCATTGGCCGGGCCATCGCGTTACTCTTTGCCCGGGAAGGGGCCAAAGGGGTGATCGCCGACATCAACCTGGAGAAGGCCCGGGAGACGTGCCAGGCGATTGAGTCTCTTGGCCAAGAAGCGCTGGCCATCGGGGGAAATGTGGCCGAGGCCAGTGAGGCCGAGGCGATGGTTCGTCAGGCCGTGGAAAAGTTTGGCCGCCTGGATATCCTTGTCAACAACGCTGGAATCACCCGGGATCAAGTCCTGCTGCGCATGAAGGAAGAAGATTGGGATCGGGTTTTGTCCGTGAACCTGAAGGGGGCATTTCTTTGCACCAAAGCTGCCCTGCGTCCTTTCTTGAAGCAAAAAGGGGGGAAAGTGATCAACATCGCTTCGGTCACTGGCCAGATGGGCAATGCCGGACAGGCCAATTACGCCGCCTCCAAGGCCGGAATCATCGGGTTCACCAAATCCATCGCCCGGGAATATGCCAACCGGAACATCCAGGTGAACGCCGTGGCCCCGGGGTTCATCGACACGGCCATGAGTCAGTCCATCCCGCAGAAAGACAGGGAGCTCTTGATTCAGCAGATCCCGATGGAGCGGCTGGGAACTCCAGAGGATGTAGCCGAGGCCGTGCTTTTCTTATCCAGCCCGGCGGCGGATTACATCACTGGCCAGGTGTTGAACGTCAACGGCGGGATGTACATGTAATTTCCGCCGCGAAAAATGTCCTGGGACCCCAAGGATCAACCTTGACAGCATTTGTTAAAATAAGTTAAAAGAATCATCTTGAAGTTCTCTTAAGATTTATGCCAAAGATTTAACAAGGAGGTGCGATCGTGGAAAAGTCAGTGGAAAAGAGGGTGTTCGAGATCATCATAGAGCAGTTGGGGGTCGGTGAAGAAGAAGTGACCATGGAGGCCTCCTTCATCGATGATCTGGGCGCCGATTCTTTGGATTTGGTGGAACTGATCATGGCCATGGAGGAGGAGTTCAGCCTGGAAATCTCCGACGAAGATGCGGAGAAGATCCAGACTGTCCACGATGTGGTCAATTACATTACGGAGCATGTCTAAAAGAGCATCCGACTCCCTCCTGCAGGAGTGAGGAGTCGCCGGGGAACCGCAGGGATGATGGACTCAGGGTCGAGATCACGTTTCTCGGTTTGCATGGGGAGGTTTTATGTTGAGGCGCAGAGTCGTGATCACCGGGATGGGAATGGTGTCCCCCTTGGGCACGGGTGTGGAGAAGACCTGGCAAGCGCTCATCCAGGGTAAATCCGCCGTAGCCAGGATCACCAAGTTTGACCCTACAGGGTTTGATACGCAGATCGCGGCCGAGGTGAAAGACTTCGTGCCCGAAAATTTCATGGACAAAAAAGACCTCAAGCGGATGGACATCTTCATTCAGTATGCCGTGGCTTCAGCCGCCATGGCCTTGGAAGATGCTCAGCTCAAAATCACCCCGGCCATCGCCGACCGCGTTGGGGTGGTGGTCGGCGCCGGTCTGGGGGGTTTGACAACCCTCGAGTCTTTCCATAAAGTGCTGTTGGAGAAGGGCCCCAGTCGGATCTCCCCCTTTTTCATCCCCATGCTCATCGTCAATGAAGCGCCCGGGCAAATCTCCATGCGTTTTGGGGCCAAGGGACCGAACACTTCCGTGGTCACGGCCTGCGCCACGGGTAACCACAACATCGGGGACGCCTGGCGGATTATCCAGCGGGAGGATGCCGATGCTGTAATCGCCGGAGGGGTGGAAGCGACGATTACGCCGCTGGCCGTCAGCGGCTTCAATGCGATGAAGGCGCTCTCCACCCGCAACCAGGAGCCCGAGAAAGCGTCACGCCCCTTCGACAAAGACCGGGATGGCTTCGTCATCGGGGAGGGCTGCGGGATCCTCATCCTGGAAGAGTTGAATCAGGCCCTGAACCGGGGGGCCAAAATTTACGCGGAAATCATCGGCTATGGTCTTACGGGGGATGCTTATCATATCACCGCCCCCGCACCCGACGGGGAGGGCGCGGCCCGCTGTATGGCCATGGCCCTGAAGTCTGCCGGGATTGCGCCTGCAGAAGTAGATTACGTCAACGCCCATGGGACCTCGACCTATTACAATGATATCTACGAGACCGTGGCCGTTAAGACCGTTTTCAAAGAGCACGCCAAGAAGCTGGCCATCAGCTCCACCAAGTCGATGATCGGTCACCTTTTGGGGGGAGCCGGCGGCGTGGAGTCCATCTTCACCATCCTGACCCTTTACCGTGGAATCATTCCCCCGACGATTAACTACCAGACCCCAGACCCGGAGTGCGACCTGGATTACGTGCCCAACGTAGCCCGGAAGGCAGAGGTACGAATAGCCCTCTGTAATTCGTTCGGCTTCGGGGGTACCAACGCGGTTCTGGCCTTCAAGAAGTTCGAACCCTAGAATGAAAATCGTCATCGGCAGCGACCACGCCGGCTTTGAACTCAGAGAAGACCTGCGGACGTACCTGAGAGAGCAAAACGTCGAGGTAGAAGATCTCGGCGTGCCCAGCGAAGCCCCCGCGGATTACCCAGACATTGGCGCCGTCGTGGCCGAGAAGGTCGCCCGGGGAGAGTTTGAGCGGGGGATTCTGATCTGTGGCAGCGGCATTGGCATGTCCATCGTGGCCAACCGTTTTGCGGGAGTGAGGGCAGCCCTCTGCCATGATCTCTACACGGCACGGATGAGCCGCGAGCATAATGACGCAAACGTTTTGGTCCTGGGCGGACGGGTGACCGGGAAGGGTTTGGCTCGAGAGATTCTTAAGGTATGGTTGGAGAGCAGGTTTCAGGGCGGAAATCATCAAAGAAGGCTGGAGAAGATTAAATCCCTAGAAGGAAAGATCCAACGGTGCGGCAAGAAGTAGCCCGGTCCTCTCTCGCTGAAGTCATCTCCGATGTCCTGGATCACCGGGAGAAGGAGAAAGCCCTGTTTGGGGCAGGGGAAGGAGGCCGGTAATGAACCGGCCAACCTGGGAAGAGTATTTCATGGACATCACCCGCCTGGTATCCAAACGGGCCACCTGTTTGAGACGGCAGGTGGGAGCCGTGCTGGTCATGGATAAACGAATTTTAGCTACGGGCTATAATGGAGCTCCTTCGGGCTTGGCCCATTGCTTAGAGGTCGGGTGCCTCAGGGAAATAAATCAAATCCCCTCGGGTGAGCGCCATGAGCTCTGCCGGGGATTACACGCCGAACAAAATGCCATCATCCAAGCTGCTTTTCACGGCATCCGCATCCAGGGCGCAACGCTCTACTGCACAAACCAGCCTTGCGTGATCTGCACAAAGATGATCATCAATGCCGGGATCAAGGAAGTCCTTTACGAGAGTGGGTACGGGGATGATCTCGCCCGTCAGATGCTCATGGAAGCCCGCATTCCCATCCGCCAGACGTCCCCCAAGTAACCCCCCGGAGGCCTTTTTCACTTCCGCAGAATGCTGCCAGACTGAAAAAAGGAGCTTGGAGCGCGAATATATTTTTTCTGCTTACAGCAACCTTTTTTCCGGTTTGCCCGTCATGGGCATCCCAAAATCCGAGGAGATTTAGAATTACCACCCTTTTTCGTAAAAAATACATATTTCACCCTATTTATTTGGGAAAATGATTAAATTATGCTTAAAAAGAGGAAAAACCGAAGCTCAAGCAAAAATATGGAATATCATACCAGAAAAAACCTCCTGGATAAAATGTTCGATGCCGCGATGAAGGAGAAGTTCTCGCAGCTGGCCAGGGAGTACGACTCCAGGCTGGTATTAGAGGTCTGGACCCAGATCGTAAAAGGTGGGGGGGTTAAGAAATACTTCGGCAAAGGGGAATGGGGGCCGCAGATGACGATTGAGCAAGCCCTGTCCCTCCTGGATGAATACTCCAGTTCGATTGAATCCTTGATTCAAAAGCGCCTCCAGGAGGGAGGGGGGCCGCCCTTCCCCAAATAATCCCTTCCTATCCCGTTCTTAGTCCCTCCTTTTCAAAACCGATAAAACAGAACCAACAAAATCACCCCTCCCTAATATCTCCTGACTTTTGAACCAAAGGCATAACATTGAAGAAAAGGATAACCTATGCCGTTGCCGCCCTTCCAACTGGCCCCCGATCGCCCTGCGATGACAGGCGGGGTCCGTGCGGGAGGCCGATGAATCCCGCCATGGCGGGACGGGAGAAGATTTGCCCGGAGGCCCCAACCTTGTTTCCCCGAAGAGGTGGCGGGTCCGAAAGATGGCCAACAGTCCTACCTCGAAGTCCGCTCCGGCTGAGGAGGGGTCAGGGCTTGATGATTCCGATCCTGCCTGAGACGGGACCGCACGGGCCACGATGGAATTTTTCCAAAAAGTGAAGGAGGGGCAAGTGACGAATGCCGGCTTGAAGGAATTCTTGGCTTGTGCTATTGATAACAGGATTGTTCTTCAGCCTGAGGACTAAACCAAGGGGTGCAAAGAAAAAAGGATCACCCAGTTTGAAATTGTCAGGCCTCTCCCCGCCAGCGGGGGAGAGGGTCAAGGTGAGGGACGGAGTGCCTAGCATTTACTGCTTGGGGTTTAAAAGTACCCCTAGAAGGTAGATTCATTTGCGTTGCCCATTTTGCCAGAATATGGATGACCGGGTCATCGACTCCCGACTGAGTAAGGATGGAGATATGATCCGCCGCCGGCGGGAATGCTCCCATTGTCAGCGCCGATTCACCACCTATGAACGCGTGGAGGAGACCCTGCCCCTGGTGATCAAAAAAGATGGACGCAGGGAGACCTTCGATCGGGGAAAGATCCTGGCCGGGCTGCAAAGAGCCTGTGAAAAACGCCCGATTAGCGTGACGGTCTTAGAAAAGCTGATCGAACGCATCGAGCAACGGCTGCAGGACGTCGGAGAGCGGGAGGTGCATAGCCGGGAGATTGGGGAACAGATCATGCGGGAACTCCAGAGCCTTGACGAAGTGGCTTACGTTCGTTTCGCCTCGGTCTACCGCTCGTTCAAGGACGTCAACGAATTCATGAATGAGGTGAAAGAACTCTTAGAAAAAGGGCAGAAGGGCAAAAAAGAATAAATATACGTAAGGCGCAAGACGCCAGGCGTCAGGGGATAGGAAAAAGGCATTGACCAGGGGCGATAAGAAATAGCTTGGGGGCTAAGGGTGAGAGGCCCGTTAATGAGAGGATAGGTTTTCGCTCTCATGTCCGCGCGACTTACGACTTACGGAAAAGACCCATGACCATGGATGAGAAATATATGCGCTTGGCCCTGCGGCTGGCCAAGAAGGGAATGGGGCAGACGAATCCCAATCCTATGGTAGGAGCTGTGATTGTCAAAGGAAAGACCATCGTCGGCCGGGGGTATCATCATCGAGCAGGGGAACCCCACGCCGAGATTTTAGCGCTGCGCCAGGCTGCAAAGAAAGCTCGGGGAGCAACCCTCTACCTCAATCTAGAACCCTGCGATCACTTCGGAAAGACCCCTCCTTGCACCCGAGCTATTTTGCATGCCGGAATTAAACGGGTGGTTGCCGGGATGAAAGACCCTAACCCTCTGGTCTCCGGGCGGGGCATCCGGCGGTTACGGAGGGGAAGGGTTCTGGTGGACGTGGGCATTCTCAGGAAAGAATGCCAGGAGTTGAACGCACCTTTCTGCAAATTTATTACCACCCAAAAGCCTTTTGTCACCCTGAAAGCAGCCGCCAGCTTGGACGGGAAGGTGGCCACACGGTCCGGCGATTCGCGCTGGATCTCCAGTGAAGCCTCCAGGAATTATGTCCATCGCTTGCGCCAGGCCATGAATGCGGTGATGGTAGGGATTGGGACGGTCCTGAAAGATGACCCGCTGCTCACGGTCCGGCTCCCGGGAGAAACAGGCCTCCACCATCCGCTGCGAGTCATCGTCGACAGTCGCCTGCGGATTCCTTTTCACTCACAGTTGGTCCGAACCGCGGGGCAGTACCCTACATTGGTGGCAACCACCCGGGCGGCCTCTTCGTTGAGGGGGCAACGATTGGCCGGAGCGAAAGTAGAAGTATTGGTTGTAAAGAGTGATGGACAAGGGCGGGTAAGCCTGAAAGCACTGATGGAAGAGCTGGCCCGCCGGGGCCTTATGTCGGTGCTCTTGGAGGGGGGCCCCACCTTAAACGCCAGCGCTCTAAAAGAAAGATTGGTGGACCACCTGCTTTTCTTCTTTGCCCCCAAAGTCATCGGCGGGAAGAGCGCTCCGGCAATGATCGGGGGAGAAGGCGCTCTGCGGATCCAGGAGGCCGAACGGGTGAGGATCTTGAAGATCCGGCGCATCGGCCCAGACGTTCTCATCGAAGCAGCTCTGCGCCCGGGCGAATAACCTTTGCCAGAGGCGGCGGGCCTGTGTTAAAATGACTCTCAAAGAATGATTTGGCGAGAAGAAATTTGTTCACCGGCTTGATCCAGGACGTCGGAAAGATTCAGTCTATCGACCGCAGGAGCGGGGGAATTTGCCTGATGATCTCCACCCAACTGGACCTGAGCGCGGCTAAAATCGGAGATAGTATTTCGGTAGATGGAGTCTGTCTGACCGTCGTTAAGCTTTCCGGCCATACGTTCACCGTGGAAGTGTCTCCGGAGACGCTGCGGCGGACAACCCTCGCAACTGCCAAGGAGGGGCAGTCGGCCAACCTGGAGACTGCCCTGAAGATGTCCGACCCGATGGGGGGACATTTTGTGGCCGGGCATGTGGATGGAACGGGAGAAGTTATCGAGGCTGTCCCGGAGGGGAACTCCTTCCGCTATCGCTTTCGGGTGCCGAGGGAGATCGGCCGCTTTCTGATCGAGAAGGGGTCCGTAGCCGTGGACGGAATCAGCCTGACCGTGATGGAATGCCGTGATCAAGAGTTCAGCGTGAGCGTCATCCCCCATACAGCTCAGGGAACGACGCTGGGTAAGAAGAAGGCCGGGGACCGGGTGAACTTGGAGAACGACCTGATCGCCAAATATGTAGAAAAATTCGTGCACCAGCGGGATGACCTGGCGCGGAGGACCTCCCGCATCGATGCCGCATTCCTGGCCAAGCACGGTTTTACTAAATAGACGGAGCAAAGAGCTATGCCAGTCAGCACCATCGACGAAGCCTTATTGGATATTCGTAAAGGGAAAATGGTCATCCTTGTGGATGACGAGGGCCGGGAGAACGAAGGGGACCTCTGCCTCGCCGCAGAGAAAGTGACGCCTCAGGCCATCAATTTCATGGCCAAGCATGGGAGAGGGCTAATCTGCCTTTCCTTGACGGAGGATAAAGCCAAGGAGTTGCATCTTCCCCTGATGGTTTCGGACAATACCTCGGCCTTCAAGACGGCCTTCACAGTTTCCATTGAAGCCAAGCGAGGGGTGACCACAGGGATTTCTGCAGCCGACCGGGCGACAACAATCCATACGGCCATCTCCGATGGGGCCGAGCCAGAAGACCTGGTTCGGCCGGGACATGTTTTTCCCCTGCAGGCTAAACCCGGGGGCGTTTTGGTAAGGACGGGCCAGACCGAAGGTTCGGTGGACCTGGCGCGATTGGCCGGGCTGAGGCCGTTCGGGGTCATTTGCGAAATCATGAACGAAGATGGCACGATGGCCCGGATGCCCGACCTTGAGACTTTTGCCAAGAAGCATAGCCTCAAGATCGTGACCATCGCGGATCTGATCAAATACCGGCTGCAGTACGAATGCCTGGTCCACCGGGCGGCCCTTACCGTCCTGCCTACGGTCTATGGCGGAGAGTTCCGGGCCATTGCCTATGAAAACGAAGTAGACTCCCAGCAGCACCTGGCCTTGATCCAGGGGGAGATTCACCCAGATGATGAGGTGCTGGTCCGGGTTCACTCCGAGTGTCTGACGGGAGATGTATTCGGCTCGAAACGGTGCGATTGCGGAGAGCAGCTGCACACCGCCCTGCGCATGGTGGCCCAGGAAAAAAAGGGCATCATTGTTTACATGCATCAGGAGGGACGGGGAATCGGGCTGATCAATAAGATGAAGGCCTACGCCCTCCAAGACCAGGGCAAGGACACCGTGGAGGCCAATGCCGCCTTGGGGTTCGATGCCGACCTGCGGGATTACGGGCTGGGAGCACAGATTTTAAGGGACCTAGGGGTGCGGAAGATCCGCCTGATGACCAACAACCCCAAAAAGATCGTGGGCCTTCAGGGATATGGCCTGGAAGTGGTGGAGCGGGTTCCCATCGAGATCAAGCCCAGCCGCAGGAATATCGCCTACCTCAAGGCCAAGAAAAAGAAGATGGGGCATCTTCTGACCATCGATTAAGGGGGAGGAAAGCCAAATGCCGAAAATGATCGAAGGGAAGCTGAACGCTAAAGGGTTGAAGTTCGGGATCGTGGTCAGCCGGTTTAACGACTTCGTCAGCGAACGTCTTCTTTCCGGGGCTCTGGACCTCCTCAACCGGAATGGGGCGGATGAAGGGGACATCGAGATCCTCAAGGTACCCGGGGCGTTCGAGATTCCCCAGGTCGCCCGGAAGATGGCCTTGGCGAAAAAATACGATGCGGTCATTTGCCTGGGGGCAGTCATTCGGGGAGCCACGCCGCACTTCGATTATATTGCCGCTGAGGTCTCCAAGGGGATTGCCATGATTGGGCTGGAAAGCGAAGTTCCCGTGACTTTCGGCATCCTGACCACGGACAACTTGGAGCAGGCCATCGAACGGGCGGGGTCCAAGGGTGGGAACAAGGGCTGGGATGCGGCTCTCTCTGCGGTCGAGATGGCCAACCTTTACCGGGAGATGAAAGCCAAAAAATAACATTCGCCACAGAGAACACAGAGTTCACAGAGGCAGAATTGAAATAAAAGTTGAAAAAAGAAAACAGGACACAGAATCCTTTTAATTTAACATTATATTTTTTTCTCTGTGATCTCTGTGCCCTCTGTGGCCAAAAGGGCTTTTGATGAGTATCCGGAGAAGAGCGCGGGAGATCGCCCTGCAGGTTCTTTACCAATTGGATCTGGGCCGGGGGGACACCCAAGAGGTCTTAGACCTCTACTGGGGAAATTTCCAGCCTTCGCAGAAGGCCCGGGAGTTTTGCCAGCGACTGATCGAAGGGGTCCGGCGGAGCCAGGACCAGATCGACCCCCTCATCGAGGAGAACTCCGAAAATTGGACCCTTAAACGCATGGCCGTGGTGGACCGCAACATCCTCCGCCTGGCCACTTTTGAACTGCTCCACTGTCCGGATATTCCTTTCAAAGTCACCCTCAACGAGGCCATCGAATTAGCCAAAAAATTCGGGGCAGACGACTCCAGCGCTTTTATCAACGGAATCTTGGATAAAATCCATTCCCTCCTGGCCCCGCTTCCCAACGATCGCCAGGCCATTCTAACCTGAAATGAAGTGGGCCATCCTCTCCGACGTCCACGGGAACCTGGAAGCCCTGCATGCCGTGATCGCAGACCTGCGCCGGGAAGGCGCGGACCGGATTGCCTTCCTGGGCGATGCCGTCGGTTACGGCGCCAATCCCAATGAGTGTCTGCTTCTCCTTCGCGAGCTAACGGAATGGATGGTGGCGGGAAACCATGACTACGGAGCGGCGGGCCTGACGGATGTATCTTATTTCAATCCCGCAGCCAAGGCCGCCATCTTATGGACGGGAAAAAAACTTTCCGCAGAGGGCCGCACCTACCTCCGCGGGCTTCCTCTCCTGAGTCAAGTCGTAGGGATCACCTTCGTACATGCAACGCCCCATGCGCCTGGCGAATGGAATTACATCTTCACTTTCCCGGAAGCAGAGGAAGCCTTCCGCGCCCTGGTGGGAGAATTGGCTTTCATCGGTCATTCGCATAGCCCCTTGATCCTGGCCAAAAGAGGGGATGAGAAAGTGACTCTCGATGAGAAAGAAGAAGCGACCCTGGAAAAGGGGATTCGATATATCATTAATGTGGGAAGCGTGGGACAACCACGCGACGGGAACCCCAAGGCAGCCTACGGCCTCTACGATGAGGCGGGGAAAAAATACCTTCTGAAACGCGTGTCCTACGATATGCCAACGGCCCAGAAGAAGATTATCAGCGCGGGTCTTCCTCGCTCCCTGGCCCAGCGTCTTTCCGAAGGCACTTAAGAATTACGAATCCCAAATCCCCCCATCCTCAATTATATTTTCTTGGTCACTCGCCGCATCAGGCCAGTGAGTTCAACCGCCTGGTTAGAACAGAGCTCATAGCAGCAGTAGCAGGAGATGCACTTTTGGGCGTCCAGGCGAGGAACCTCTTCCATGGTCAGGGCCTGGGCCGGACATTGCTGGATGCAGACCCCGCACTGAGTGCATCGTTCCGGCCGCACGTGCAGGCGCGGTTTGACCAGCGGGCGGTAAATGAGCTTGTTGACGGCTGCTCCGAACCAACCTTCGCTGACAAACGTCAGGGGCATCTTGTATTTTTTCAGGCGTTCCCAGTTGCCCTGTACCTCCATCTTTGCCGGGTCTACTTCTCCCAAACCTCTTTGGAAGGCAACGCGCAGGGTGTCTACTTTTTCGGGACTTACGCCCATCATCGCGGCCATCAGCCCATCCACAGAGACCCCGTTATAGGCAGCAAAGATCTTGCCGATGGACCGGAGGTCGCTGCTCGAAGGGCCATTCCCTTCCATGCCCACCACGGCATCCATAATGGTCAGATCGGGGAGGCGAATTTGGTAGATGTCCACCAGGGCCTCGGAGAAATTTTCCGGCTTCGGGGCTAAGAGATGAACCCGGGCCTTCTCCGCCCCCACCAAAATGCCGAACATGTTTTTGATGGCGCCCGTGACCCGGGTCTGAATATGAGTTTTGAACTTGGGGACATTGATGACGATGTCGGCTTCGAGAATGGCTCTGGAGACAACCAGCCTCTCTATAAAGCGCGATTTCACGCCAATCTGGACCGTCTCCCTGGCGAAGTTCACAAAGGCTCCATCCGCAGCATCGAAGATGCCAGAAATCTTGGCGCAGCGCTCGTTGGCGGCGTAGCCCTGGAGCCCTGGATTATCCCCCACCAGGCAAAAGGCGTCCCGCTTTTTCAGGGATTGCACTAAGGCTCGAATCAGCGCGGGATGGGTCGTAATCGCTTTGGCCGGAGGGGCGGGGCCCAGAATGTTCGGTTTGATGACTACCCGCTTGCCCTTCCAAGGCAAAGGAAAAGCTTGCAGGATTTTTTCAACCACTTCTTCCATCCGCGCATATTCCGCATCTAAGACGAGGACCGAGGGTCGGGGGTTTGTGGCTTTACAGGGGACTGACATGGTTATATACACAACGACATAAATTTTCCGCTGATTGTCATTCCGGGCTTGACCCGGAATCCAGCGTCTTTCTGGATTCCCGCTTCGTTAGAAATACGCCTTCTTTCTCAGGCGAAACTTCTATGGATCCGAGGGTGACCTTAGAGCTAACTACTTAATATGGTGTACCATTTCATCCATTCGTGGGTGCCACGCCCCGGGGCATGGGAAATTTCGCGGGAATGACCCGCCCTGTGCCTACTAATGTCGTCATATATAGTTTCTCTTTTCCCGGCTTACTGATCAATCGCTTACCCGAGGGGAGGGACAAGGGATACGTGGAGCACTTTTTCGCACCAGCGGGCCGCGGCGAATAATTTTCCTTCGCCATAGGCACCTCCGACCAATTGCATCCCCAGGGGTAATCCTTCGCGATTCAGGCCAATCGGGATGCCAATCGCAGGCAGGCCGGAGAGGCTCCAGGGGACCTGGAAATGAGGGTCTCCCGTTGAGGAGATACCTTGAGGAGCTGCGGATGAGGTGGCCGGGGTTAGCAAGCAATCGAATTGCCGCATGACCTCGTCCATCTGGCGGCGGAACTGCCTTTTGATTTTTTGGGCGCGCAGATAGTTTACGCTGGGGACCAGAAGGCCGATCTCCACCAGTTCCCGGATCTTGGGACGATATTGGTCCCGGTGCTGTTCAAAGAGCTTTTCATGGAAGGAAGCCCCTTCCGCCCTCAGGATAATGCGGAGAGTATCCTGCACGGCGGGAAAGCTCGCAGGCATCTTTACTTCTTCCGCCCGCCCGCCCGCTCTTGCCAACTTGGCCAGGGTCTCCTCGGTGAGTTTCCAGACTTCTTCCTCCGACTTTTCTTTGTAGAATGCCCGCACGACTCCGATGCGGGGCGGCTTGCGGAAAGATTTGCTAGACCGGACGTAATCGGGAACGGGTTCTTTACTGGTGGTTGGGTCTTGAGCGTCGCTGCCCGCAAGAATTCCCAGAAGAATCGCCGCATCTTCAACGGATCTTGTCAAAACCCCGACGTGGTCGAGGGTCCAGCTGAGGGGAAAAACGCCGTGCCGGCTGATCCGGCCGTAGGTCGGCTTCAGTCCGACGATCCCGCAATAGGCTGCCGGGCGAAGGGTCGAGCCTGCGGTCTGGGATCCCAGGGCGGCCGGGCACATGCAGGCAGCCACTGCCGCCGCCGATCCACTGCTGGATCCCCCCGGCGTATGCCCCAGATTCCAGGGGTTCCGTGTGGGAGCCGGGTCCCCAAAGGCAAACTCAGTGGTGGCAGTTTTTCCCAGAATGATGGCCCCGGCCTTTTTTAAGCGAGCGACCGCTGTGGCATCATAGGCCGGAATAAAATTTTCGAATATCTTTGAACCCGCCGTGGTCTTCATTCCGGAAGTGTAGTAAATGTCCTTAACCCCTATGGGAATCCCTTGGAGAGGCCCGCGCGTTTTTCCCCGGGCGATTTCCTGCTCGTGACGGCGTGCTTCATCGAGCGCGCTCCGCCGATCGATGGTCACCCAGGCCTGCAACGAAGACTCCAGAGAATCGATGCGTTGCAAAACGGATTCCATCAGGGTAACGGGAGACAACCGGCCCCGTTTGATTTGGCTGATCATTTCTGAAAGATTTAACTGATAGGGCTCAGCCATCTGTCCCTCCATTTGCTATTTTAGTCAATCTCGCGATGCCCATCACGAAATTCAAATGCCAGAATTGGGAATACAAAAATTGCCAATTGAGGAATTACGAATTCGGGTAATTCCCTAACCCGGCCAAGCCGGAACGAAACAGGAATATTGGCGTTCGGATCAAGCTACTACAAATCCCCCCAACCCCCCTTTTCGAAAGGGGGGCTAGGGGGGATTTCTGGAATTTGTTGCCATCTTGCGCACAATTTCATCCGTAAGGGACTAATTCCTAAATTCCCTAATTCCTAAATTCCTCTTATCGTTTAGAGAAAAAACCCCGGCTCTTCCTCCCGTTCGATTTCATGGGCAGCGATAGCGGCCATAGATGCAGCGATTTCTTGGATGGCCGAGCTGAGGGATTTCGCTCCTTCTTCCCCGAATCTTCGGACGGCCGATTCGTTCAGGATCTCGATAAACTTTTCTTTGTTCATGGGATTTGACATGGGATAGCTTCCTTTTTCGGATGAAGTCGGTTAAGAGCTACCCTCCGGCAGAGGATACCGGCCATACTTGAAAGCAGCCGAAAAGAGGGCCCGGATGTTCTCCGGGGGGACGTCCGGTTGGATACTATGACAGGAGGTGAAAAGGTAGCCGCCTCCGGGCCCGAGGATTCCGATCAGGCGGCGCACTTCCTCCTGCACTTGAGCAGGAGTGGCCCGCGGGAGGAATCTTTGGGTGTCGATGGCGCCATGGAAAGAAAGGGCAGATCCGTATTTTTGTTTGAGACGATGCGGGTCCATATCCCTGGCGCTGATCTGTACCGGGTTGAGGACATCTACGCCCAGCTCCACATAATCGTCCAGGAAGGCGTAAACCGACCCGCAGGTGTGGACGCAGAGCTTCGCCGCTGTATGGTCTTTGATGGCCCTGAATATCCGGTGGTGGCAGGGCTTGACGAATTTGCGGTAGAGGGCCGGAGAAATGAGGGGGCCATCTTGCCCGCTCAGGTCCTCGTAGTAGATCACCATCTGAATATAATCCCCCACGGCCTGCATGTAGTTTCGGTAAACGGCGACGTAGTAATCCGTCAGCCGCTGGAAAAGTGCTTCCGTAAAGTCCGGGTGGGTGATCATATCCACAAAAATATTCTCCATGCCCCGCAGGTGCCAGGCCATGTCAAAGACCCCCACCCCGGTGGTTCCATCGGCCACGAGAGCGTAGTCGGTCTTTTCAAGAATTTGTTTGGCTTTTTGGCGTAGGCCCTCGAAGCGGCTGGGTTCATTCGGGTCCGGCCAGGAGAGCTTTTCGATCTCCTCCATGCCCGCGGTCTTCAGCGGGTGGGATGCGGGAAAAGTATAGAAAGATCCCGGTGCCTTATACCAGGGCACTCCCCATTCGTCCACGACCGTCTGCCTGTCCAGACGAACCCTCTGCCAGGTTTTTGGGACATTCATCCGCAGATAAAAGGTGTCCACGTGTAACGCTTGCAGGATTTCTTCATCGGGGATGATGTGCTCGTCGGCAAAATGCCGGATCTTCCTATCCAGGGCCAACCCCAGGTAATCTTTTAGGCGGTCGTATGCCTCCACCGTGCGGATCGTCGAGGCGATCGAGCCTAAATCGATGGGCACGCGGTCGGGTTCCTGGTGGTTGAGCGCCAGAGTGAATCTTTCTCTGGAAGTGATTTCTACCATTCTACTGCCCCCGTTTCATTTGAGAAGTTCAGGCGTGATCATCCAGGCCACTTGCCAGGTCTGGTCTTCGTTCCGTTGCAGACAAACTACGCCGCCCTGACGGAAGGCCACCACATTTTTTGATTCTACGCCGGCGAGCAGCATCGCCGCGAGCTTGCCAAGGAAGGGCAGATGGCCGACAATCATCAGATCGTTGGCCATCCCCGATATTTCGTTAGCCAGGAATTTGACCGGGTCGTTGGGAGCGAGGCCATCCCGTTCTTTGACCTGGCCGCCTGGCAGGAGCTGAGCGGCGATGATCTCCGCCGTTTGCCGTGCCCGTGTTTTGCCGCTATGAAGGATGGCGCTTATGCGCACCCCCGCGACTTTTAGGAAGGAGACCACTTTTTGTACGTCCAGGTGGCCTTTGGCTGTCAGGGGTCGGGGGGGGTCGACTTCCTCCGCCGTCGCTTCCCCATGCTGGACCAGATAGAGCTTCATTTCTTAGAATCTTGAAGGAGATAGCCCTTTAATCTGAACGAATACTACTAACTTTCAAGCCCTCTGTCAACAAATCCCTGGCTTGGGAAATGGGGGAAAGGGGACTTTCTTTAAATTATTTAGCTTACTAATTTTGCTCTTCATGATAAATTATCTGCATGCCAAGGAAAGCGAGACTGGGTGCCCCTGGGACCCTCCACCATGTGATGATGAGGGGAATCCCATTGTGGAGATCTCTGTTGGTTTGTCAACGGTATTCTTTGCCGGGGAAAGGCTCAAGATACCTGGTCCAAGAAAATGAAAATATGCCGGCGGCGTGAAGTCGTCGCCTCGCAGATGACCGGGTGAGAATCTGTTGCCAGAAGGTAATCGGTTATTGCGAAGTTAGGCAAGGGAGCCAAGAGGCAAGGGAGAGGGAAAATGGCGGAGCAACTTCGATCGCCTGATGGGCAACAGGAAAAAAGAGAAGGATTCGCCAAAGATGAGTTGCTTGACTGGTTAAATGAGCAGAATCCTGAGAGGGTTTCTCATTTGTTTCAGGAAGCGGACCACATACGGAAGGTCTACATGGGCGATGAAGTTCATATCCGGGGCATCATTGAATTTTCCAATTACTGCCGAAAGAATTGTTTATACTGTGGTCTCAGGAATAGCAATGACCAGCTGATTCGTTACCGGATGAACCTGGAGGAAATTTTCCAAGCCGCGCAGGAAGCCAAGAGGCTTGATTTTAAAACCGTCGTTCTGCAATCGGGAGAAGACCCGTTTTACTCCGCGGAGGATATAGGCTCCCTCGTTCAGCGGATCAAGAAAAATTTAAACTTGGCGGTAACCCTCTGCCTTGGCGAAAGAACTTATGAGGATTATCGAAAGTTCAGAGAAGCCGGCGCCGATCGCTATCTCCTCAAGTTCGAAACCTCCAGCCCTGGGCTGTTCAAGCGATTGAAGCCCGACTCTTCCTATCCGGAACGCCTCCGCTGTCTAGAATGGCTGAAGGAATTGGGGTATCAGGTCGGGTCGGGGAATATGGTTGGATTACCTCACCAAACCCTGGAAAGTCTGGCAGAGGACATTTTGCTATTCCAGGAACTCCATTTGGATATGATCGGTATCGGGCCCTTTATTCCTCACCCGGATACCCCCTTGAAGGATGCCCGCAAGGGGGAACTGGAAACAGTCCTCAAGGTTGTGGCCCTGACGAGACTCGTGACCCGGAATACTCATATTCCGGCGACCACGGCTGTAGGCACTCTGTATCCTGCCGGGCGGCAAAAGGCCCTCCAATGCGGGGCGAATGTGATCATGCCGAATGCCACGCCTACGGAGTTCAGGCGACATTACCAGATTTACCCGAATAAAATTTGTCTGAATGAAAGCCCCCAAAATTGTCGTTTTTGTATCGAGGCGATGGTTACGTCCTTAGGGCGAAAGGTGGCTGCCAATTTCGGACACACGGTGAAAAGTCAAACTCTACCCTCTCGCCAGGGTTAAAAACTTCAAGAAACATGAATAAAAAAGCCATTGCCCTTCTCTCGGGAGGGCTGGACAGCTCGCTGGCTGTGAAAATGATGATCGATCAGGGAATCGAGGTTATGGCGATTCATTTTACCAGTCCCTTCTGCAATTGCACTTCGAAGAAGGCGGGGTGCAGCCACCAGGCTCTAAAAGTCGCTCAGGAATTCGGCATCCTCATCCGGGTGATTCAGAAAGGCCTGGAATACATGAAGGTGGTACAAAACCCTCGCCACGGCTACGGTCGGGGAATGAATCCCTGCATCGATTGCCGGATTTATATGCTGAAAAAAGTCAAAGAAATGGTGGCGAACAGCGGGGCATCTTTTGTCATCACAGGGGAGGTTCTCGGACAGAGACCCATGTCGCAACATCGGGCCGCCATCCGAAAGATAGAGAAGGAAAGTGGCTTGGAAGGGCGCATCCTGAGGCCTTTATCCGCGCAGCACTTTCCGCCCACGATCCCGGAGCTGGCAGGAATCGTTGACCGCCAGAAACTTCTATCCTTCTCCGGTCGTTCGAGAAAACCGCAGATCGATTTAGCTAGAAAATTGGGGGTTAAAGATTATCCCTGTCCCGCTGGAGGGTGCCTGCTGACCGATCGAGTCATCGCCTCCCGGTTGCGCGACCTGTTCACTCACATTCCGGATTACGACATGACGGATTTACATCTTCTAAAGATCGGGAGGCACTTTCGTTTAGATCCAGGATTAAAGATCATCCTGGGGAGGAACCAGGTGGAGAACGAGCAGATTCAGGCTATGGCCGGACCTGGATCGGTTCTTTTCAAGCCTTTTGATTTTCGAGGACCCACCTGCCTTGCCCGGGGAAGCCTGGATACCCAAACGGAAGGGATGATCGGTGAGATTATAGCCAGATATAGCCAGGAGGAAAAGATTCGATATCCGATTAAAAAGCAGCTCCTGGGAGAAGATGAATCGGTTATATTTGTAGACAAAAAATTAGATAAAGAAGCAGTGGCCAGGCTTCAAATCGGCGGTTGCGCCAATTAGAGATAGACTTGCAGACTTTAGCAAATAGAGCGAATATCCGGGTGGATCGGAAGAAATGGTTCCTCTTCACATCCCCAGCTGAACATTGAACGATTGCTCGGGAGAAGCAGGAGCATTTAAAAGGGCTCAAGTTTTCTCCCTTTTTACCGATAATTATCTAAAATATTCCCCTTCAGAAAAATTTGCGAATGAAATTTGCTGGAAAAATATTTTAAGGCATGAAATGGGTAAAACAGGGGAAACGAGGTAACCCGATGACGAGATTTTTCATTCTTCTGCTGGCCGCAGTTTTTTTGGGCTCTGCTCTTTTTCAACTGAATTCCGATGGCCTCCAGGCTTTTGATAAAACCGGTCATGAAATGGATTGTCAAAAATGCCATGTCCTGACGAACCAGGAGGCAAAGGAAATCCTCAAAAATATGAAAATTCCGGAGGCGGAAATTCTTAAGGTTCAATTAAGTCCTGTGAAGGGCATTTGGGAGGTCTCCTTTGTGAATCAAGGGAAACCCGCGGTGCTTTATGTGGACTTTTCCAAGACCTTTCTCCTCCCAGGCCCAGTTGTCGATATCAAAAGTGGCAAGAATAGGACTCAAGAACGCCTCGCAAAATTGCAGGAGAGTCGTAGGGTGGACTTTTCTAAAATCCCCCTGAATCAAGGCTTAGTCATGGGCGATGGTTTAGCCCCCCAAAAGGTGGCTGTTTTTACTGACCCGGACTGTCCCTTCTGCGAAAAACTCCATAAAGAGATGGAAAAGGTTCTTCAGGAAAGAAAAGATATCGCTTTTTATATCATTCTTTATCCCTTACGTTTTCACAAAGATGCTTACTGGAAATCGAAGAGTATCTTCTGCAATAAATCTGTGAAGATGCTCGAGGACGCTTATGCCCGCAAGGAGATCCCCCGCCTGGAGTGTGACACAAAAGAAATCGATGCGAACATAAAACTTGCTGAAGTTTAGGGATCACAGGGACTCCAAGCTTGGTGCTGCCCGATGGAAGGGTCCATATCGGCACCCTGCCAGCCGAGCAACTTTAGATCTCATCCAACGAAGCCGATAAGAGATTTTGGCGATTTATTTCCTAACCGCAATAGATCATTCCCTCTCTTCCGAGAAAGAACCTGCAACGTAAGGGGTCAGTCCAGGAATTCATGATTTTTTGGGGAATCTTCCTGTCACCCGGCTCGCAGTTTTTCCCAAACAGGCCAGAACCCATTCAACCCACTCGCCCTGATGAATGAAACGGTTTCTATCTGACCCTGAAGGCTCAGATGATCCATCGTACCAAGGAATGATGTGGGAGAATTCTCCCGATCACTCGGGGGCATATTTGGGAAAGGAAATGCAAGGTATTTCTAAATTCCTGGACTGACCCCTTTACGGAATGACCCCGGCCTTGCGGGAGAAGGCGTCTTTATTTGGCATACCGGTCCCAATGAACTTTATCTTTTCGGTACTTGGTATGCGAGGAGGGAGATTCTGCTGGATAGCCGATGGGGACGATGCAGAGAACCCCCATAGGGCCACCGACTCCAAGGATCTTGCGCACGACTTTTGCCTGTTCTTCTTTAATCCCGCACCAAACCGCTCCCAGCCCAAGATTGGCTGCCGCCAGCAGCAGGTTTTCCGTGGCCGCAGCACAGTCATCTTCCCACCATTCGGAACCTTTGTTTCCCAGGACAACGATGGCCGCAGGGGCTTCGGCCGCCATGTAGACCCAGGAATGGACACGGGAAATTTCCTCCTTGATCTTGAGGTCCCGAACAATGACGAATTCCCAGGGCTGAGCGTTGTTCCCGCTGGGAGCCGCCATGGCAGCCTTCATCAGAACCTCCAGGGTCTCATCAGGGACTGGCTTTTTCTGGAAACGCCGGACACTTCTTCTCCGGCAGATAAAATCGAGAATCTCTTTGGGTTCCATCTCTCACCTCTCTGAGATATTCTTTACGCAGCGAAAACCGAGCCAGTGGGCTCCATTGGTCTGGTCCTCGGCCGACCAGCGAACCGTGGTGCGCACGAAGGTGGCGCTGCCGAGGAAACAACCTCCACGCATGGGCAAGTGCCCTTCGATCCAAATGCCCTCGCACATCTCCCAAACATCTCCGGCCATGTCATAACATCCATAGGGACTTACCCCCAGATGGAATCGGGTGACGTCGGTCACCCGATTGATGCCCAGCTCGGCGGAGTTGCAATAGCCGGGATAAAAATCGTTTCCCCAAGGCCACCATCGGGCATCGGTTCCCCGGGCTGCTTTTTCCCATTGAGATTCAGTGGGGAGATTCTTCCCGGCCCAGGCCGCGTAGGCCCGGGCGTCCCCCCATCCCAGGCCAACCACTGGCTGGAGCGGTTCATTCCATCCATCCCTTCCCCAGAGGAGAGGCGTACGGTGCCCGGTCTCCTCGATGAACCTGCGATATTGGTAGTTGGTCACTGGATGGAGGTCGATGTAATAATCTTCCAGGGATACCTTGCGGGCAGGAACTTCGGTCATGAAGACAGGATTTTGGGAGCCGTCTAAGACAAAGATCTGGTTCAGCTCATTTTCGCTAATCCCCATGGTAAATTCCCCCGTGGGGATGAGGACCATCTCGGCGGAATCGATCGGGGAGACAATCTGGGGGGGAACGGAGGAGCTTTGACCAAATTCACGACGGACCAGAAATTCTCTTTGGCCACTCGGCTCCCCCTTGGAATTTTTGATGCCGACTTATTATATCTCATTTGAGAGGGCTGAGGGCAAGACAAATTTTATACAGGCATTTCCGGGCTAAGAGGGGATCTCGCAGGCAGAAAGAATATTCGCCCTTCGGCGGGCTTGAAGAGATGCAGGGTAAATCATCTTGGGAAACTCTCTTTAAGAGATTTTTTTCACGGGCTGGATAAGAAGGCCCGGTATGCTTTGTAAGCTTCGAAAATGTCCGCCTTGGAAGTGACCTCGAAGGGCGAATGCATGGAAAGCACGGGGGCGCCGCAGTCGATGATGTCCATGCCGTAAATGGCCAGGTACTTGGCCACCGTCCCTCCCCCTCCTTCGTCCACCTTCCCAATCTCGGTCATCTGCCAGGCGACGTTGTTGGCGTTGAAGATGCGGCGGATTTCTCCCACATACTCAGCCCGAGCATCCGATGCGGCGGCTTTCCCGCGAGAGCCGGTGAACTTCTCCAGGCAGACCCCGTAGCCGACCTTGCCGGCGTTCTGCTTTTCGTGGACCTCCGGGTAGTTGGGGTCCAGGGCTGATTCAACGTCGGCGGAGAGAGCCTTGGAATTGGAAAGGACTTCTTTGAGCAAGGCTTCCGTAACCGTAAGATCCGAGCGTTCGATCAGGGTGCGGGTAATCCTCTCTAAAAAGAGGGATTTGGCGCCGGTGTTCCCTTCACTTCCGATCTCTTCTTTGTCCACGAAAAGGGCGATGACCGTGCGGGGCGGATCCGGAAGGGAGAGGATGGCCTGCAAGGAAGTGTAGGCGCTGGCGCGGTCGTCCTGCCCATAGGAGCCGACCAAGCTGCGGTCAAACCCCACATCCCGGGCCTTCATCGCCGGGACTAGCTCCAATTCTGCGCTGGTGAAGTCTTCCTCCACCAGCCCATATTTTTGGTTGAGAAGCTCCATGACCCGCAGCTTAATTCGCTCTTTGGCCTCGGCATCAGCGAAAGGGAGGCTGCCGGCGAGCACAGTGAGCTTCTCCCCTTCGATGCCTTCGGAGAGTTTCTTCTGATCCTGGGTTTTGCCGGAGAGGTGGGGGAGGAGGTCGTTGATGACGAAGACCGGGTCATCTGGGTCTTCCCCAATCTGAATGTTCAAGGTTGCCCCATCGGATTTCACCACCAGCCCGTGGAGGGATAAGGGAATCGTCACCCACTGGTACTTTTTGATCCCACCGTAGTAGTGGGTGTGGAGCAAGGCCATGTCCGCCTCCTCGTAAAGAGGGTTCTGCTTGAGGTCAATGCGGGGCGAGTCGATGTGCGAGACGATGATCCGCATTCCTTCGGCCAAAGGCGCTGGACCCAGAATGGCCAAGGCAATGGATTTGTCCTTATTGACGAAAAAGATTTTTCCCCCGCCAGGCCGCTGAGAAACATCTTGAAACCCCGCATCTTTGGCGGCTTGGATGATTTCTTGAACGGCTTCCCGCTCGGTCTTGGCCCGGTTGAGGAAAGCTTTATATCCTTCAGCGAAGCGAAAGGTCTCTTCTTTTTCCCCTTCTTCCAGGCGATCCCAGGACAGTTTTCCCTGGAACTTCAGCTTTTTTTCCAGCTCTTTCGTCTCATTTTTTATCTTTTCTTTCATTTTCCTCGCGCGGCATCTTGGAACCTCCATGGCTAGACCTCAAAGATCCTGGGGGAACGCCGGGCCTCAGGCGGGTTAACGCTTGACCCGGGCGAACCCATGTTCCAGGTTCACCGTTGCTTCGAAGAGGGGGACCATTTCAAAGCAGGGCTGGCAGATGGGGAAATCGATGACTTGATGGTCGACCTCCAGTTGCAGGCTCACTCCATTTTTATTAAAAACCTTCCCACAGTAGGCACAGCTGGGATTTTGCAGCAGGGGCTTCTTGCTTAGCTTTAGTTCCATCATGACGGTATCTCCTCCTTTATTGAACCATCGTTTTTTGTTAAACCCATCTCTTGGTTCTTAGAAGTGGGCCAGGCCCTTCCTCCTTCAGGGGGGGGCGGCCTGGTTTTGCGCTTGCCACAGAGCATCCGCCATTTTCCCGTAAGCTAAGGCATATTGGTCCAAATCATCCGAGAATTCAGTGAGGATGCCCTCCGCATCCGGATGGGTGGGATGGGCTCCGCATTCCCCGACCACCTGACGGAGAAGGTGGGGATGGTCAATAATCAGGCAAGGGCGGTAATAATTTGATGAGTAAGGCCGGCGCTGACGGATCGCATGAAAGAATCCGGAGTTAAGGACCTCGGCCAGCGACTTCTTCTTGATATTGTCCACGGAGAAATGGACAAACACACAAGGCTCAACATCTCCGCGGCAATTGATGTGCAAGTACCGATCCCCGGCGATGCACCCGCCCACCAGCGGGCCGTCGTTCCAGAAGTCCGCCAGGATCATGGGGATTTTCCCTCGCAGTTCAATCAAACGATTCCGGCGATAGATCCGCTGGTCCGGGGTGGGCATGAGATCCAGGGTCGGTTTTTTCCCGATGGGAATGTAGTTAAAATACCAGCCGATGAAACAGCCCTGGGCGGCAAAGAAATTCACGAATTCATCGCTGATGATCAACTCATTATTCTGCCGGGTGGCGGTTGCCGAAAAACCGAAGAGAACGCCTTCCGCTCGCAACTTGGACATGGCCGAAAGGATCTTTTGAAAGGCTCCTGGGCCGCGGCGGGCGTCGGTTTCCTTCTCCCAGCCCTCGACGCTGATCGCTGGCAAAACGTTCCCCAAACGAGAAAGGGCTTTAGCCAAGGAACTGTCGATGAATGTGCCATTGGTGTAAACTTGAAAATAGAGGTCATCATGGGCCGCGAAGATGTCCAGGAGATCCCGGCGGATGAAAGGCTCACCCCCGGAAATGGTGATGAAATAAATCCCCATCTCTTTGGCTTCACCGAGCAGATGATGGATCAGCTCCGTCTCCAATTCCTCTCCTTTATCATAATCGGCGGCATAACAGCCATAACAGTTCAGGTTACAGCGCATGGTCGGGCTGATCACGAGAAGGAATGGGGGGTAAAACCCGTACCGGGAGTGGAATTCGTCCCTCCTGGGGCTGGCGGTGATGAACTCATTGACGATGAGGTTCTCGGCGAACTTAGCTCGGCAACTCTTGGAACATCGGCCGATGGCTCGCCTCCCCTGGATAAGAAGACTTTTGAGGAAATCTTTCCCTTCGGGGTAATAGGAGACTGAATCCAGGCCTTTGCGAACCAGCGGGAAATCAAGGAGCCTTTGGTCGCTGATGTGCGGTAGGATTTTGAGAACTGCTTTGGCGGTCTGAACAGCGGCGAAATGCTTGACTTTCTCTTGAGTATCCATTCTAAGCAACGCCTCCTTCAGTTTTCGGTTTTAAGATAAAGAGCATGAATAGGGACAACAAGGTGAATGCCACGGAGATGACTTGGGATAAAGATAGGGGGGAGAATGCGGGAAGCATTTCTCCCGGATCATGATAGCGAAAGAACTCGATTCCCCCGCGAGCAAGCGAGTAGAGCAGGATAAAAGTCCAAAAAATAAAGCCGGGGAAGCGGGATTTTCGCTCCAGCCAGATAAGGACGCAAAGAATCCCCAGATCTGCTGCGGCGGAGAAAAGCTGGGTTGGCAGAACAGGCAGGGTGCGCAGGCTGCCGATTTTGATCAGGCCATCGCGAACCTGCTGCAGGAAGACCGGTGGATGATGGGCAGAGGGAAAAGAAAGGCCCCAGGTGTCAGAGCGCAGGCCGTAGCAGCAGCCATTGAGGAAGCATCCCAGCCGCCCGATGGCCAACCCCAGGGGCAGGGGGGGAGCATAGATATCCAAAGATTTCCAGAAGGGCAGGCGTAGCCCGCGGATGAAAAAAAAAGTAAAGAGAAGGGCCGCAATGGCTCCCCCGTAAAGAGTCAGACCCCCATCCCAGAGACGAAATATCTCCCCCGGATGTTTGGAAAAGTGCGGCCATTCAGTGAGAGCATAAAGGAATCGGGCCCCGATGACGCAGGCGACGCCCCCATAGATGCCCATTTCAAAAAAAGGAAAAGCGGGCAGGCCCGCCCGCCGGGCCCGGCGAGTGGCCCAAAAGATTCCGGTCAGGAAAGCCGCTGCCACCAGAATACCGTAAGAGTGGAGCTTGAAGGAACCCCATTGAGCAATCACTGGGTACATGGTCCGTCTTTTCCCCTTGGCCGGAAGTAAAGTTTCCTTCCGAGACTGTCGAAAAAGTCCAACTGGCCAATTATAGCAATTTTCGCACCTTTAAAAATCAACAACTTACAGGTCATAGAAAAGCCCAAAATAGCCGGATTTAGGGTTTTTCGACAGGCTCTCCTATAGCTATTAGTTTAATGCAGGTGATCCCCGGAGTCAATCAAGTGGAGGTGAGATATTTCATTAGGGTGTTGCGGACGCGATCGGAGAGTTCTCCTTCCCTTGCGGGGGGCATTCCGGCGGTTTCAATGGGTGGGGCGATGATAATATCCACTTTTCCCGGATGGATGCGCCAGTCTCCTTTTTGCATGATTTTCCCAGTTCCCCGGATCGCGATCGGCAAGATGGGGGCCTGGGATTTGAGGGCGATGAGAAAGAGTCCCTTTTTGAAAGGCTGAAGGTTTCCATCCGGGCTGCGCGTCCCTTCAGGGAAGATCATGACCGATACGCTTTTTCTAACTTTCTCTGCTGCCTGGAGCATGCTGCGATAGGCTTTTTTGGGGCTGTCGCGCTCGATCGGGATATACCCGATGCGGGACATGGCCCATCCCAGGAAAGGGAGGCGAAAAAGCTCCGCCTTGGCGGTCCAGCGGAACTGGATTGGGAGGTATCCCAGGAGGGTGAAGATGTCGAAATTGCTCTGGTGATTAGAGACTAAAATATAGCTTTTTGGGGGGTCGAGATTCCCCAGGCCCTGAATTTTTACCCTCGTGCCAGTGGTGCCAAGCTGAATCTTGCCCCAGAGGCGGGCGACGAGATGGGGGATGTTGCCGGAAGGGTCGAAAAGCGAGAGGAGGATCGCGACCGTTCCCAAAATCACAGTGGAAAAAAAACAGATCCCCCAGGCGAAAAGCGTCCGGAACATCGGTTTGCGATCCTCCATGGTATGGTTGAATGATTCTATTCATACTCGATTCCTCAGGAACTGTCAACGTCCGTTTTTAACTTGCCACCCCCAGTTTTTAAAAAAAGCTGGAACCGCTCGTTCTTTGCGGAGCCCTTTTCAATAAACCCTTGACTTCCTTCCTTCGAATGATAGAATTCCTTTGGTTGAAGGAGACAAGAGAAATAGGGCCGGCAGAAAAAGAGATTCGAGGACGACCCGGGTAAATCCGAAGGTTCGTTCGGCAAGGAGGGAGGGGGACTCGTGGTCAATAAAGTTGTTCTCATCGGCAGATTAGGCGCGGACCCGGAGATTCGTTATACGCCGAGCGGAGCGGAGGTGGCCAGCTTCCGAATGGCCACCAGTGAAACGTGGACGAACAAAAGCGGCGAGAAAGAGGAGCGGACCGAATGGCACCGCATCGTAGCCTGGAGGGGATTGGCCAAAATCTGCGGGGAGTACTTGAGTAAGGGAAAACTCGTTTACATCGAAGGCAGGTTACGGACCCGATCCTGGGAGGACCGGGAAGGGAATAAGCGGTCCACCACCGAGATCGAAGCCACGGATATGAAAATGCTCAGCGGGGTCGGAGAGGCCAACCGCAAGGCCAAGGAACCGGAGACGGAGTATGCCCCCCCTGCGCCGAAAGATGAGGAAGATATTCCCTTCTGACCGGAAATTTCTGTCAGCGAGAGGCTTTTTTGAATTTCGAGCAGGCCATTAATTTGATCGAGGAGGAGGTGAAGGCGGTAGAGGAGGAGATGAGCCGAAACCTCTTCTCCGAGATCCTCATGATCCCGACTGTGAGCCACTACCTCATCTCCAGCGGGGGAAAACGGGTTCGTCCCATTCTGCTACTTTTCTGTGCTCACCTGTGTGGTTATCACGGCCCCCGGGCCGTGGCCTTGGCCAGCACCATCGAATTCATCCACACCGCCACCCTTCTGCACGATGATGTGGTCGATCGGGCCTTCGTGCGGCGCGGAATGGCTTCAGCCAATTCTGTCTGGGGCGATGGAGCGAGCGTGCTGGTGGGGGATTTCTTGTTTACCAAATCCTTCTCCATAATCGTCCAGGATGGAAACCTGCATATTTTAGAAGTGATCTCCGACGCCACGACGCGAATGGCCGAAGGAGAGGTGATGCAACTAGTGAAAATGGGCAACCCCGAGATAACGGAGGAAGATTACGATTATGTGGTAATCAACAAGACGGCGGTTTTGATTTCCGCGGCCTGCGAGATTGGGGGGATTCTCGGCAACGTTTCTCTGGAAAAGGAGAAAGTCCTGGCCGATTTCGGGCTGGATTTGGGAATTGCCTTCCAACTGATGGATGATAATTTAGATTACGTATCCGAAGAAGAAACGCTGGGCAAAGCCATCGGCAAAGATTTGAACGAGGGGAAGATCACCCTCCCTTTGATCCATACTTTACGGACCTGTTCCCACACCGAACGGAATCGCCTCACCGAAATTATCAAGGACCCGCATCGGCGGCAGTCAGATTTGGGGTACGTAATGAAAATCGTGCGGGATTGTGGGGGAATTGAGTACACGACCCAGCGCGCAGAAAAGTTTGTCGCTAAAGCCAAATCCTTTCTCTCCCTCTTTCCGCCGAGCAGAGAGAAAGAGGCTCTCCTGGCCCTCTCGGATTATACGATCCGGAGAAAGTGGTAAAAGAACAGGGTTCAAGGGGTCTAGGGTTCAAGGGTTTTAGTTTTTTGTAAGGCATTTCACTTGGCCCCTCGAAGCCTAGATCCCTAGAACCCTTCTTTAGGGTTTAGGCAAATCCCGGTAGGCCGGAAGGAGTCCTAAACCATCGGCTGCCAAGATGGCCCGGGTGACTGAAATCGCCACAACTTCTTCAGCCATCAAACCCACCGCGTTTACATCTGTCTGTAAATCCCCCGCGGAGAGAGCGAAGATCAAGTCTCCGTCTACTGTGGAATGGATGGGGGAAATGGTGCGAGCGAACCCACTTTGGGCCATCTGAGCGACCTTGATGGTTTGGCGCTTGGATAGCTTCACGTTCGTAGCCACAACGCCCAGGGTGGTACTCTGGAGGCCAGCATCCTTGCTTTGTAGAGAGATTCCCCCTTTGATCATGGCAGCCGAGTCGATGAAACGGGCAGGGTTCTGGGGGTCTCTCGCTCCGGCGAGAATCTTTCCCTCTCTCGGGTCAATTACATCGCCGAAGGCATTAACGGCCACAAGGGCGGCCACAATCACCCCACTGGGCAGGATGATGGAGCTCGTCCCCACCCCTCCTTTTGTGGCCAGGCGGGTACCCAGGAGCTTTCCCACGCTGGCTCCGGTTCCCACACCCACGCTTCCTTCTTCAATGGGTCCGGATTGGCTATTCAGACAAGCCTGATAGGCCATCTCCCTGTCTGGTCGAACCCCCTTTGCCCCTAAACCCAGGTCATAGATGATGGCGGTGGGGACGATCGGGACCTTGGCTGCGGAAGTCTGGTATCCAATGGACTTTTCTTCAAGAAATCTCATCACCCCTCCGGAAGCGTCTAGGCCAAACGCGCTCCCCCCCGAGAGAAGCACGGCGTGGACTTCATCGACAAAATGGAAGGAATGAAGAGAATCGGTCTGGCGCGTCCCTGCCGCAGATCCCCGGACGTCCATCCCTCCTACCGTTCCCGGTGGGCATAGAACTACTGTACATCCTGTAGCTGCTTGGCGGTTTTCAGCATGACCCACCCGGAACCCCGGCACGTCAGTTAGAGCGTTGTTCATAATGCCCTTCCCTTCATGTTAATGCGATTATTCCTACAACCATTCCACAAAGAAGTCAAGGCATTACCCGACCTTGCCCCCACTCATTCTTTGGAAAAATTCCGTCAACGCCTGGGCGGCAGGCCGAATCTCTCGGAATCATCAAGCAGTGATCCCTCCTTAGCCAAAGCGGACTTCGAGGTAGAATTCTCGGCCATCCTTCGGATCCGCCATCTCTTCGCGGAAACAAGGTCGGGGCCTCCGGGCAAATCTTCTCCCGTCCCGCCATGGCGGGATTCATCGCCCTGCCGCCCAGGCCACTCCTGTCATCGCAAAACAATTGGGGTCCGGGTGGAAGGACAGCTCGGGATCCGCCCGGAGAAATCGGGGATCCCCAATTGGACCCAGCTAAAATAAAGGGTTGCAGCCCCCGCTCGGCCCAGAAAGGGAGCCCGCCCTCATTTCTGCAAGAGCAGGGGCCTTGCGCCGAGATCGCCTTGAACTTCGAGTTTTCTTATAAATTCACACCCAAACATTCAAAGGCCAAAGTGTCACCCATGTTTGTTTACTTCGCAAGGCCAGCGGAAAAAGGCTTGACGAGGCGGAAAAGCGCCCTTAAAATTTAACTGGTGTTTGATCTTTAGTTTTGGATGGTAGAAACCGAAAAATTAGAGGAGCTTTGAGTAGGTTCCCTTGACCATGATCTTCAATCTCCCGCATTTTTAAGAGCGGATACCAACATAAGTGATTGGATTTAATCAGGAAAATATAGATGGTGATTAAGAAATCTTTTGACAGAAAAGGGGGGTTGCTACCCCGCTGGTTTAAGGAAAGAAAGTCAGACCTTTTAATCACTTTCATGGGACTGGTTATTGTGCTTTTAGCGACCATTTATGTTCATTTCTTGACCCCGCCAAGCTGGGAGCGGCACGCAAAAGTCGTGATCATCCCAGCTGGGGCGAACTTCCATGATATCGCCAGGATCCTGGAAGAAAATGGAATCGTTCGAGACCGCAGGAGCTTTTATCTGCTGGCGCGCCTTGAGGAGGCTATTTCAAGGGTTAAGGCCGGAGAATACGAGGTTGACACCGGAATGAAGCCCATCGAAGTTTTGTCAAAGCTGCTCCGCGGAGATGTGATTAAATACCCTATTACCATCCCGGAAGGGTATAATCTCTTTCAAATCGGAGAGGTTTTGGAGCAAGCTAAAGTCTGCACCAAGAAAATTTTTCTGGAAAAAACGAGGGACCATAATTTCATCGCTTCCTTGGGTTTAGACGGAGAAAGTTTGGAAGGTTACCTTTTCCCGGATACATACAATTTCCCCAAAGGGTTTGGGGAAGAACAGGTTATCCATCAGATGGTCGCGCGCTTCAAAGCTGTTTACGCCTCGCTGGACAAACGGGCGGAGCAATTGGGGCTAAACCAGAAAGACGTGGTCATTCTGGCTTCCATGATCGAAAAAGAGGCCGTAGACGATCAAGAGAGAAGGCTGATTTCGGCGGTTTTTCACAACCGCCTTCATCGGGGGATGGCCTTGCAGAGCGACCCCACCGCGGTCTATGGGCTCCGAACAAGAAAGGTAGGAAATGAAAGAATTACCAAGCAGGACCTGCTCAGGAAATCGCCTTATAATACCTATCATATCATGGGCCTTCCGAAAGGGCCCATTGCTAACCCCGGATTAAAATCTCTCCAGGCTGTCTTATATCCGGCGGATGTAAATTATCTTTATTTTGTGTCCAAGAATGATCGAACCCACCATTTTTCCAGCACCCTGCAAGAGCATAACCGGGCAGTCGGCAAATACCACCGAAGAGTGAAGAAGGAGAAGAAGGGAGAAATGGATAAGTCCCTTAGCAGTTAATCTCTCCTTACCAATCTTCCCTGCGGCTCAGAAAGTCCTTGCCCAAGATTTTAATCTCCCCTTGGTCCGTTTCCACCTGAAATAAAAAAATAAAAAAACATTAAATTTTTCTTGACAACTTTCCGAAAACCCATTATAAAGTGGTATAAAGTGGATAATAGTGGGATACTATAGAGAATAAGGACATGTTTCGAGGAAGGTTTGAGCACACCATAGATTCCAAAGGACGCGTATCCATTCCCGCAAAGTTTCGCGAATTGCTTGCGGAAAAATACGATGAGCGGTTGATCCTGACAAATTTTGACCGGTGTCTAGTGGCTTACCCGTTCGAAGAATGGAGGGTCGTGGAAGAGAAGGTGGGCTCGCTCTCCATGGTCAAAAAGGAAGTGAGAGCGTTCCAAAGATTCTTCATTTCCGGGGCTTCGGAATGCCCGATCGATAAGCTGGGTCGGATATTGATTCCCCCCACGCTTCGCGGTTACGCCCAATTGGAGAGGAACGTCGTTTTTAACGGCATGCTGAAAAGGTTCGAGGTTTGGTCCAAGGACCGCTGGCAGGAAGAGATCAAGCGTTCAGAGGAGAATTTCGAGGGCATGAGTGAGGCCTTGGCTGATCTGGGGATTTAGAAGGAGATGGAAGGAAGCCGACATCTTCCGGTCCTTTTGCCAGAAGTCCTCGAATATCTCGCCTGCCAGCCCGACCGGGTTTATGTAGATGGAACCCTTGGGAGCGGCGGTCATGCCCGGGCAATTTTGGAACGGAGTTCGCCCACGGGGAGATTGATCGGTTTAGATTGGGATGAGCAGGCCATCCAGCGCGCGAAGGAAAACCTGGCTGGTTTTGGAGATAGAGTCGAACTCCAGAAGGAAAATTTCAAAGATTTGAGATGGGTCCTGAAATCCCTTTCTCTCACGGCCGTGCATGGGATTTTATTAGACTTGGGGGTTTCTACCGAACAGCTTGAGGATCGGGAGAAAGGGTTCAGTTTTCGCTGGGAAGGACCCTTGGATATGCGCATGAGTCGGGAGACGAAGATTACCGCGCAAGATCTTTTGCAGAAACTTTCTGTCTGGGAGATGAGCGGAATCCTCCGACAGTACGGGGAAGAACGATGGGCCAACCGGATCTCCAGGGCGATTGGTCGGCAGCGCCAAACCAGGGCAATCCAGACAACTCGAGAACTCGTCGAAGTGATCGAAAAATCCGTCCCTTTTCACCGCGGACGCATCCATCCGGCCACCCGCACCTTCCAGGCTTTACGCATCGCGGTCAACGACGAGCTGGGCAATCTCAAAACTTTTCTGGCCGAGTGTCCAGACCTCCTTTTTCCCGGGGGGCGACTTTGCATTATTTCTTTTCACTCTCTAGAAGACCGAATCGTAAAAAATCATTTCCGACAGTGGGCCAAAGGGCCAGGGGGAGGATCTCCTTCCTTCCGCATCCTGACGCCCAAACCTGTGGTTCCATCGTCCGCAGAAGTTCTTTCCAATCCAAAAGCTCGCAGCGCCAAGCTGAGAGTGGCCGAGAAGCTTTCGGAAACATGAAAGGGGGAAGGGATGGCGGAAGCAACCTATAAACCGATTGTCCTCAGCACTCCGGAGCGGGAGCAAGAAGCAGGTTCCCTGTCAAAAAGGGTTAACCGTGACTTAGTCACCGTAGCTCTGTTTGGGGCTTTGGCTTTAATCGGATGTTCTCTTTTTAATGTGTGGGCGCACCATCAGGTAATCTCTCTTGGGTACGAGATCTCTCAGATGAGCCAGGAGGAACAGAATTTGCTGAAGGAGAATAAGAGATTGCGTTTGGAGTTGGCCGCTCTGAAATCCCCCAGGCGGATCGAGAACATGGCTTTGAAAGAGTTGGGCTTTGTAAACCCCCAGAAGGAACAATTGATCATCGTCCGATGAAGCCGCCCACGAAGACATGGCTTCGATTTCGCATCGCCTTCCTCCTCTGCCTTTTTTCTATCCTTTTCTTGATTGTCTTAGCGAGGGCCTACCAGCTCCAGGTGGTCCAGAGCAAAAAACTGGCCGCTTTAGCCGAGCGGCAATCCCGGGGGATTGTTCATTTGGTCCCCAGACGGGGAATCATATACGACCGGAAAAGGGAAGAGATGGCTATTAGCCTAGAAGTGGATTCGGTCTTCGTTCAACCGGGGAAGGTCGCGAACATCCTGGAAGCGGCGCGAAAAATTGGCCCGGTGCTTGGCAAAAAACCCGCGTCTTTGCTAAAGAAAATGAAAGAGGACAAGCCCTTCGTCTGGCTGGAAAGAGGAATCACCCCGGGGCAAAGGGCGGTCATCGAGAAGCTGGGAATGGAAGGGGTGGATTTTCTGAAAGAGACCAAACGATTCTACCCCCACGGTGAAACGGGATCCCACGTCATCGGGTTTGCCGGGTTAGACTCCAGGGGCCTGGAGGGAGTGGAGGTGGCCTATGATGAGTTCATCCGAGGAGAACCCGGTTACATCCTCATCTCCAAGGATGGATTCGGAAGAGCCATTACCCCAGAAGACCCGGGGTTCCGTCATTCTGCAGAGGGCTTCGAAATCATTCTGACCATCGATAAAAATATCCAATACATCGCCGAGAAGGAATTGAAAAAGTCCGTGCAGGCTTGTTCGGCAAAAGGCGGGATGGCGATTGTCATGAATCCGAAAACAGGGGAGGTGTTGGCCCTGGCCATCCAGCCATCTTTCGATCCCAATCGCTTTTCCTTATCCCCCCCCCAGGTCTGGAAGAATCGAACCATCACAGATACTTTCGAGCCGGGGTCGACGCTCAAAGTCTTCCTCTTGGCCGCCGCCTTGGAGGATCGCGCAGCCGCACCGAGCGATGTCTTTTTCTGCGAGAATGGGACCTATGCCTTGGGAGGAAAGGTCATCCACGATATCCATAAGTACGGGTGGCTCTCCTTGGGGGAGATCGTCAAGGTTTCTAGCAATATCGGAGCCATCAAGGTGGGACAGAAGCTCGGCCGGGGAAATTTCCACCGTTACCTCAAGAGTTTTGGGTTCGGCTTGAGGACCGGAATTGACCTTTCCGGAGAAGTCCCGGGTTATCTCCCTACCCCTCAGCATTGGTCGGAAGTGGGGCTGGCAAACATCAGTTTTGGGCAGGGAGCTTCTCTCACAGCCTTGCAGTTGACCACGGCTCTTTCGGCCATTGCCAATGGTGGGGTCTTGATGAGGCCTTACGTTGTGAAAGCAGTCTTGGAGCAGCAGGGCAATGTGGTGAAAGAAAATCAACCCAGGGCGGTACGGCGGGTGATTTCGCCGCAGACGGCCAGAATGGTGGCCTCGATCCTGAAGACAGTCCTGGAAGAAGGAGGAACTGGAACCGCTGCCCTCCTCTCTGGCTACGAGGCCGCGGGCAAGACCGGTACGGCGCAAAAAGCTCTGGCCAACGCCCGGGGCTATTCCGACCAGCACGTGGGTTCCTTCATCGGTTTCGCCCCCGTTGACAATCCCCAGGTGGTCATCTCCGTGATCATCGACGAACCCCAGGGGATCAGTTACGGAGGAGTGGTTGCCGCCCCAGCCTTCAAAGGAATCGCCGAACAGGTATTGCCCTACATGGGGGTATACCCCAAAGGGGTAACCTATCTGGCCAAAGCGGCTCCCCCCAATCCGCGCGGTGAAGAACAAAAAATATCCGGCCCCCTTGCCCAGGCCAAAGCAGTCGAGGTCTCGGAAGAACCGGGGATCATGCCCGATTTTTCCGGAAAATCCATCCGCCAAGTCGTGCAAACCGCGCAGAGGTTGGGGCTGGATTTGCAACTGGTGGGGAGTGGGAGAGCGATTGCCCAAAGCCCCTCACCCGGCCGAGTCCTCCAGGGAAACACGAAAGGGGTGGTGAGATTCCAGTCGCCGATTTAGCAGGTCCCGGAAAACAACCTGCCATGATTTACCGGCAGGCTGAAAATCAGCCTCCAGGGCCGATTCCGTGGTTTTGATCTCCTTACGAAAGAGAGTATAATGAAGAAAATTTAGAGCCCATGAATTGCTTTTTTGGACGCAGATGAATGCCCCGCGATGGGTCAAGATTCTAAATTCCGAAATTTTTTCCGCCGGCAGCGGCAAGAATCTATGTCCCAATTATTAGTCAGTCCATAATTATGTAGACACCGCATACTAAATCCCTCCTTCCCTCCCTTTACAAAAGGGAGGAATTCCCCTCTTTGGAAAAGAGGGGGTAGGGGAGATTTCAGAAGAATATGTCTGCTCAATTATGGCCCCCTTTGTAATTTAAGACCGCTGCGGAAGGAGAGAGGACAGGTGAAGTTGGGGGAACTCATTTCGGGCTTGCCAATAAAAGAAATTTTCGGAGACCCTGCGGTTGAGGTGAAGGGGCTGGCCTACCACTCCCAGAAGGTTGAGGAAGGATTCCTTTTTGCAGCCATCCCTGGCTCGCAGGAAGATGGAAAGCGTTTCATCCCCGAGGCCCTCTCGCGCGGAGCCTGCTCTCTCTTGGTCGGCGAACACCTGGAATTCGCCAAGGTTGTCCAGGTCGTGGTGCCAGACGTAAGAGAAGCCTTGGCCCGGCTTTCCGCTGCTTTTTACGGAGACCCTTCTTCGTCCCTCACCTTGGTGGGGATAACGGGAACGAATGGCAAAACAACGACCTCCTACCTCATCGAATCGATACTAGAAGCGGCTGGGAAGAGCGTCGGGGTGATGGGCACGATTAACTACCGGTTCGCGGGTCAAGTTCACCCCGCCTTCACGACCACGCCCGAATCCCTGGACCTGCAAAGGAATCTGCGAGCCATGCGAGATGCCGGCGTCACCCACGCGATCCTCGAAGTCTCCTCCCATGCTTTAGACATGCAACGCGTCCGCAGTTGTGATTTTGACGTGGCTCTTTTCACGAACCTCACCCGGGACCACTTAGACTACCACGGCTCGATGGAGAATTATTTCCAGGCCAAACAACTGTTCTTTACCCAGTGCTTGTTAGAGAGTAAAAAAGGGGAAGCTTTCGCAGTGATCAATCTGGATGACCCCAAGGGAGAAGAGCTTTCCCGGATGGCCTGTGGGACCCTCATCGGCTATGGGATCGAAAAGCGCGGGCAGGTTTGGCCGGAAAAGATCGAGGAAACCCCGGAGGGCTTGCGGGCCCGTGTCCATACCCCCCGGGGCTCTTTTGATCTGGCTTCCTCTTTGATCGGTATCCATAATCTCTATAATATCCTGGCCGCCGTGAGTGTGGCCGAAGTTCTAAGACTTTCCCCAAAGACCATTGCTGCTGGGGTAGAAAGGCTCACCCGGGTTCCGGGAAGGCTGGAGCGTGTGCCGGGGGGTGACGGGATCTGGGTGTTCGTGGACTACGCCCACACCGGGGACGCGCTGGAGAGAGCCCTGGAAACCTTGAAAAGAATGCGGCCGGGGCGGCTGATCATTGTCTTCGGATGCGGCGGAGATCGGGATCGGGGGAAAAGAGCCGTGATGGGACGGGTGGCCGCTTTGGGAAGCAACTTGGCGGTCGTCACCTCTGACAATCCTCGGTCCGAAGACCCACTGGAGATCATCGAGGAGGTGGAAAGGGGAATTCGGGAGACGGGCCGGGAAAAATACCAGGCCATCGATTTGCCTGGCGGATGGGATCATGCAGGATACGTGGTTATACCAGAACGAAGAGAAGCCATTCATTTGGCCATCGGCGCAGCCCGCCCCGGGGATGTGGTCTTGATCGCCGGTAAGGGCCATGAAGACTATCAGATCGTGGGAGGGAAAAGGGTCCATTTTGACGACCGCGAGGAAGCCGCGAGTGCACTCGCCTCCTGGGGGAGAAGAAAAATCGTTGATCTCTCTGCGGAAGAGATTGCCCGGGCAACGGGAGGGACACTTCTCTGCGGCAACCCTCTATTTAGGGCTGAAGGGGTTTGCAGCGATTCGCGGCAGATGCGCGAGAGGGAACTTTTCATTCCCCTGAAGGGGCCAAGGTTCGAGGGGCATAGCTTCATCGGAGACGCCATGACCAAGGGAGCGGCCGGGTCGCTCGTGCAGCGTGGCCGCGAGGAGAGTGCGGCATGTGCCAATTTCCCCGGAAAGTTCTTCATTGCGGTGGAAGATGTTTTGCATGCCCTCGGTGACCTGGCTCATTTCTGGCGCGGCCGACAACCCGCGAAAGTAGTAGCCATTACTGGCAGCAATGGGAAGACTACGACCAAAGAGATGACTGCCCGAATCCTCTCAGAAACCTTCCATGTCCTGAAGACGGAGGGGAATTTGAATAACCTCATCGGCCTTCCCCTGATGCTGCTCCGGTTGTCGCCGGGCCATGATGTGGCTGTTCTGGAGATGGGAATGAGCGAGCCTGGGGAGGTCCGCAGGCTGAAAGCAATCGCCGAACCCCAGGTTTCCCTGATTACGAACATCGGTTACGCCCACATCGAATTCTTGGGAAGCCTGGAAGGGGTGGCCCGGGCCAAAGGAGAACTTTGGGAAGGACTGAGGAATGAGGATTGGATTGCGGTCAACGTGGACGACCCCCGTGTGGCCGAATTGGCGGCCCCGCACCGATGCGGAAAAAAAACCTTTGGAATTGTCCACGAGGCAGACGTCCGGGGCGAAGATCTTTTTCCGGAAGCGGAGAGAGGGATTCGATTCTCTCTCAGAATGGGTGGGAGGAAGCGTGCGGTAGGTCTGGCCGCGGTCGGGCGACATAATGTCCTCAACGCCCTGGCTGCCGCGACTTTGGCAGCGATCTTAGGGGTACCCCCGGAGGGAATTGTGGCCGGGCTGGAAGGGTTTCAACCGTTCCCGGGGAGAGGGCAGGTCATCCGTCTCCGGCGAAGCGTTCAGATTCTGGACGATTCCTACAATTCTAACCCGGATTCTCTTCAGGCGGTGCTATCTGCCTTTACCGAGATGAAGGGGAAAAACCGGGGCCTCTTGGTGTTGGGAGATATGCTTGAGCTCGGCCCAGACTCGGCTGCAGCCCATGAAGAATCTGGAAAGCGGATCGGAGAGATGAAATTCGGGCATCTTTTTTTACTGGGAGAACAGGCCCAGCATCTCGCGGGGGGGGCGAAGGCTGCCGGGATGAGGGCTCAGAAGGTGCACGGGGCCCAAAATCATGAGGAAGTTTTGGAGGGCTTGCAAGAAGTTGTCGAAGAGGGAGACTGGATTTTGGTCAAGGGCTCCCGCAGGATGCACATGGAGCGGATCATCGAAGGGTTGACGGATTTCCTGGGGAGGGCGTGAAAAAGTAAGCGATGCTCTATTATTTACTCTATGCCCTGCATACCAAATTTTCCTTCTTTAACGTCTTCCGGTACATTACTTTTCGGGCGATTCTGGCTATCCTCACGGCGTTGGTGGTCTCTTTTGTCTGCGGCCCATGGGTCATTCGAAAGCTTCAGCAGCTTGAGGTCAAGCAATACATTCGGGACGACGGGCCGAGCGGGCACCTGGGAAAGGAAGGAACCCCCACGATGGGGGGAACCTTGATCCTATCCTCTATCGTTCTCTCCGTAATCTTCTGGGCAGATTTGACCAACTTTTACATTTGGGTCATTCTGCTGGTTCTCGTGGGATTCGGGGCCATAGGGTTTGCGGACGATTACCTTAAGTTGACCCACAAGAACTCCAGGGGCCTGGGGGTGAAACAAAAAATGCTTTTCCAGGTCTTGGTGGCGGGTGCCGCTTCTCTCCTGCTCTATTCTTACCCCACGTTCAAGAGCACGCTGAGCGTCCCTTTTTTCAAGGGATTTATACCCAACTTGGGAATGTTTTACATTTTCCTTACCATGTTTGTCATCGTGGGAACTTCTAACGCCGTAAACTTGACGGACGGCCTGGATGGGCTAGCCATTGGGCCTGTGCTCATTGCGGCCGGAACCTTTATGGTCCTGGCCTACTTGGCCGGGCACGTGAAAATCGCCAGCTATCTTCAGATTCCCTATGTTTCCGGAAGCGGGGAATTGACCATTTTCTGCGGGGCCATGGTTGGGGCTTCCATGGGCTTCCTTTGGTACAACACCTACCCGGCGCAAATGTTCATGGGGGACACGGGTTCGGTGGCCCTCGGTGCGGCCCTAGGTGCAGCGGCGGTCATGACCAAACAAGAGATCCTCCTGGCGATCGTCGGCGGGCTATTCGTCGTGGAGACCCTCTCGGTCATCTTCCAGGTTGCTTATTACAAAATTCGGCGAAAAAGGATCTTCCGCATGGCGCCGCTGCACCATCATTTCGAGCTGAAGGGGTGGGCTGAGCCCAAGGTGATTGTGCGCTTTTGGATCATCACCATTTTCCTGGCGCTCGTCGCCCTGAGTACGTTGAAGCTGAGATGAATAAAAGGGAAAATTATGGATTTGAAGGGCAAAAAGGTTCTGGTCGTTGGGTTGGCTCGAACGGGCGTTGCGGCGGTGCGCTTCCTGGCTGGAAGAGGAGCCAAGGTGAAAGTATCGGAAGCCAAATCCGCCGAAGAGCTTGGGGCTCCCCTGAAAACCCTCAAGGGCCTTCCGGTCAAATGGGAACTGGGCGGGCATACCCTTCCCTTCTTTTCAGATGCGGACCTGATCGTGGTCAGCCCCGGCGTTCCCATGAATCTAAAACCATTGGCGAAAGCGCGGGCCAAAGGGATTTCGGTGATTAGTGAAATAGAGTTAGCCTTCCAGTTCTTGCGGCGGCCTTTGATCGCCGTCACAGGCACAAACGGAAAAACCACCACCACGACCCTGCTCGGCGAGATGCTCCGGGCGAGCGGCAAGAGGGCCTTTGTCGGTGGCAATATCGGGACCCCGCTGATTGAATATGTCGAGACCGAGCAAGAAGATGAATGGGTCGTGGCGGAGATTAGCAGCTTCCAACTGGAGGGGACTCTGAAGTTTCGGCCAACCATCGGCATCCTCTTGAATATCACCGAGGATCACCTGGACCGATACCCTAATTTCCCAGCGTACATCCGAGCCAAAGGGATGATCTTCCAAAACCAGGGGAAAGAAGATTACGCCCTGCTCAACGCCGATGATCCCTTGACTTTCCAGTTTGCCCACCAGGTAGAATCCCAGGTGATTCTTTTCAGCGCCCAGAGGCCAGTTCCGGTGGGAGGTTTTTTTGAGCAGGGGGCCATCCTTTTCCAGGGAGCGGATGGACAGAGAGAGCGGTTCGGGCTAGACCGTCTGAAAATAAAGGGGGCCCATAACCTGGAGAATTTGATGGCCGCCATCACCGCCTGCAAGATTTGCGGCTGCCCGCGCGAGGCCGTACAGAAGGTGATCGACGAATTTCAGGGGATTGAGCACCGTCTGGAATGGGTGCGGGAGATAGATGGGGTAAGCTTTTTCAACGATTCCAAGGGGACCAACGTGGGTTCGGTGGTTAAATCCGTCATGAGCTTTCAAAAGCCCATCCTATTGATTGCCGGGGGAAGAGACAAAGGTGGGGATTATAGTCCGTTGAAGATGCTGATTGCCGAACATGTCAAAGGAATGGCCTTGATCGGGGAGGCTAGAGAACGGATATGCGCTGCGTTGGGAGGACTGACGGAGACTGTCAAAGTAGATACCCTAGAGGAAGCCGTGCACTGGGCATTTTCTAAGGCTGCCCCCGGAGATGTGGTGCTGCTTTCGCCAGCCTGTGCGAGCTTTGACATGTTTGAGAATTATCAGGAGCGCGGAAAGCGGTTCAAATCCATCGTCCACGGGTTAAGTGGACATGGGTTGAGCGGGCAGGGATAAGGAGGGAAATCTCATGTCCATAAGGTCCGAGCGCCGATTTGATCCCCTGCTCATCATCCCAGCGATGATTTTGGTCGGGCTGGGAATCGTCATGGTCTACAGCGCCAGCTTCGCCATCGCCGGAGAGCGGTACAGGGATTCCTATTTTTTCCTAAAGAAGCAGGCCGTGGCCGCTGCCTTGGGAATAGCCGTGATGTTCTGCCTGGCCAAGTTGGACTATCACCGCTGGCAAATATTGGCCATTCCTCTCCTGACTTTAAGCGGAGTGCTTCTGGGGATTCTGATTCTTCCGGGGATGCGCCATGAGGTCGGAGGATCAGCCCGGTGGCTGAGGCTTTCCTTCTTCTCTTTCCAGCCTGGGGAACTGGCTAAGTTCGCGCTGGTGATTTACCTGGCCCATTCTCTGACTAAGAAGGAAGGGAAAATGAAGAGCTTCAAAGCGGGCTTCCTCCCTTACATTCTCATCCTGGGTGTTTTTTTCGCCCTCGTTCTCAAGCAGCCTGATTTTGGGACGGGGATCGTCTTTGTTGCCCTTGTCTTCCTCCTGCTTTTTGCGGCCGGCACGCGCCTCCTTTTCTTGGGTTCGGCGGTTGTGGCGGTGCTGCCCGTATTGTTTTTTTTGGTCACCCGGGCCCATTACCGCCTCGAAAGGCTGCTCATCTACCTGGACCCCTGGAGTGACCCGGGCCACGCCGGATTCCAGATCATTCAATCCTTTCTGGCTTTTGGCGCCGGCAAGCTATTGGGCGTGGGCCTGGGCGACGGACGACAGAAGCTTTTTTTTCTTCCGGAGGTTCACACCGACTTCATCTTTTCGGTGATCGGGGAAGAGTTGGGTCTGGTCGGCGTGACCTTGGTCATGGGACTTTTCGTATTTTTGATCCTCCGAGGCTTCTGGGCTTGCTACCGGGCGCCGGACCTCTTTGGGAACTATTTGGCTTTGGGGATGACGCTCCTGATCGGCCTCCAAACTCTTCTCAATATGGGAGTGGTCATGGGCCTGCTTCCGACGAAGGGGTCAACCCTTCCCTTCATCAGTCATGGGGGAACCTCGTTGATGGTCAATTTGATGGCCGTGGGGATTTTGCTGAATATTTCATCCCAGGGAGTGAAATTAGGCGATGAGAATCATCATGGCCGGGGGGGGAACAGGCGGGCATCTCTTCCCGGCCCTGGCTCTGGCGGAAGCCTTTAAAGATCGAGAACCCAAGAACGAAATCCTCTTCGTGGGGAGTCGGAAGGGGCTGGAGGCGAGCATCGTGACCCGAGAAGGCTATCCTTTTAAAACAATCGAAGTCGTCAGTTTAAAAGGGAGAACCTTTGGGGAGAAAATTCGGGGCCTACTGGCTCTTCCCAGAAGCCTTGGGCAGTCCTGGCGGTTAATCCATTCCTTCCGGCCTGACCTGGTTTTGGGGGTAGGGGGTTACGCTTCGGGGCCGGTGGTTTTAACCGCCTGGGCCATGGGGTATAGGACGGCCATCCACGAGCAGAATGCTTTTCCTGGACTCAGTAACCGAATCCTGGGGAAGTTCGTGGACCGCGCGTTTCTCTCTTTCGCGGGCTCGGCCCGGCACTTCCCCCAGCAGACCGCCATCCTCACGGGGAATCCGGTGAGGAGAAGGATGCGCCAAAAGGAGCCCATGAAAAAACGGGGGCCGGAATCAAAGTTCACCCTCTTTATCTTTGGGGGAAGTCAGGGAGCGCATCGGTTGAACCAAGCCATGGAGGAGGCCCTGATTCATCTGCGGGAACTAAAGGGAAGATTGCGGATCATTCACCAGACTGGCGATAAAGACTATACCGAGGTGCAGGAAGCGTACCGGCGAGAAGGGTTCGAAGCAGAAGTCTATCCTTTCATCCACGACATGGATCGGGCATATGCCGCGGCGGATTTAGTCTTATGCCGAGCCGGGGCCACCACCCTTTTTGAGTTGATGGCCATGGGAAAGCCAGCGATCGTAGTGCCTTACCCATATGCCGCGAATGACCATCAGAAGCTCAACGCCGAGACGTTGGTGGATGCCGGCGCTGCCCTGATGGTGGTCAACGGAGATCTATCCGGAGTCCAGCTGAGCAGAATTCTGCGCCAGCTCAACGCCGACCCGGCGCGGTTGAAAGAGATGGAAGAACGGGCTGCAGCCCTGGCCAAACCCGAGGCGGCGGAGAGGATCGTGAACCTCTGCTATGAGATGGTGGTCCATGCGTAATGCCCCCTTTGGGATGAAACGCCGAATCTCCCGGGTGCACTTCGTGGGCATCGGCGGGATCGGCATGAGCGGGATCGCCGAAGTGCTCCTGAACTTAGGGTACCGGGTGGCCGGTTCGGACCTGGTGGAATCGGAAACAACTTTGCGGTTGCGACGTTTGGGGGCGGAGGTCTTCATCGGACATCGGGCGGAGAACCTCAAAAATGCGGATGTGGCGGTCATCTCTTCGGCGGTGCGGCAGGATAATCCAGAGGTCAGCGCGGCTCACGAGCGCCCCATCCCCGTGATTCCGCGGGCCGAGATGCTGGCGGAGCTGATGCGCATGAAATTTGGTGTGGCCATTGCCGGAACCCATGGCAAGACTACGACCACCTCGATGATCGCCACTGTGCTCGCCCACGGAGGGCTCGATCCTACGGCGGTCATCGGGGGAAAGTTGAACATCTTTGGGTCCAACGCCAAATTGGGACAGGGAGAACTTCTGGTGGCTGAGGCGGATGAGAGCGATGGGTCTTTTCTGAAGCTTTCGCCGACGATTGCCGTGGTGACAAACATCGATCCGGAGCACCTCGATCATTACCGGGACCTCGAAGAGATCAAGCGGGCCTTCTTGGAATTTATCAACAAGGTGCCATTCTATGGGCTGGCCGTCCTCTGTCTCGACCATGAAAACGTCCAGGCCTTGATCCCCCAGGTCCGCAAACGGTTCGTAACCTATGGCCTAAGCACCCAGGCGAACTTTCGGGCGGAGGACGTATCCTTCCACGGGTTGACGACTTCTTTCCGCGCCTTGGAAAATAACCAGGAACTGGGCCAGATCTCCATTCAGATGCCTGGACTCCACAGTGTTTACAATGCCTTGGCGACGCTGGCTACGGCCTCCGAGCTGGACCTCAGTTTCGAAGTCGTGCGGGAAGGGCTGGCGTCATTTAGCGGGGTGCAGAGGAGGTTCCAGATTAAAGGTGAATTCAGCGGGGTGATGGTGGTAGATGATTATGGACACCACCCTACGGAAATCAAAGCCACTCTGAGCGCGGCCAAGCACGGATGGGGGCGGAGAACCGTCGTCGTCTTCCAGCCTCATCGTTATACCCGCACCCGGGACCTGTTCAAAGATTTCTTGACCGCCTTCAACCAGGCGGATGTCCTCTTCTTGACCGGAATCTATCCTGCCAGCGAAGATCCCATCCCGGGAGTGAGCGTCCAGGGACTTTACGAGGGGATCAAAGGGCACGGGCACAAAGATGTGACCCTCGTCCCGGAAAAGCACGAAATTCTCGAGCGACTTCTTCCCCGTCTAAATGCTGGGGATATGGTCTTGACCCTGGGGGCCGGGGATATCTGGAGGGTCGGCGAAGGCTTGATTCGTCTGCTGCAAAAAGGGAAGAGATCCCGGCGCAAATTGGCCGTTCACCGCAGGAAGCGCCGAAGGCGCTGAGGAAATCGTGTACTCGGCGGTAAATAAAGTGGGTTGGGACAGAGATTCATTGGCGGGGACGTTCAAGGGGGAGATCCGGTACTCTGTTCCCATGTCCGAATACACTTCCTTTCGCGTAGGAGGGCCGGTTGACTATCTGGCCTTTCCTGCAGACCTGGAAGACTTGCAAAGGATCCTGCAGGGGTGTGGCCAGCAGGGGATCCAAACCTTTATACTCGGGAATGGGACGAATTTGCTGGTGCGGGATGGAGGGATTCGGGGCATGGCCGTTTCCCTGTCTCGGGGATTTCTCCGGGTCGAGGAGGTAGAGCGCGGGCCGGAGGGAAGCCTGGTCCTTGCCGAAGCCGGCGAGTCCCTGGGAAAGCTTGTCGAGTTTTCCTGGAAGAGGGGACTGACGGGATTAGAATTCGCCGCTGGAATTCCTGGGACCATCGGGGGGGCGCTCTTCATGAACGCCGGGGCATTCCGGGGGGAAATGAAAGATGTTCTTGATTCTGTCCGGTTGATGGATGCGGGAGGGAGCGTCCTGGAAAGAGGCAGAGGGGAGGCGAAATTTTCTTACCGGTCGATGGAGCTGCGAAAAGGGGAGATCATCCTGGGGGGAAAATTTCGATTAAAAGCAGAGAACGGTCACCAGGTCAGATCAAAAGCGGAAGAAACGATTCGCCTCCGGATGAACAAACAACCTTATGACCTCCCCAGCGCGGGTTCGGTATTCAAGAACCCCGCTCAAGGGCCGGCGGGGAAATTCATCGAGGAAGCAGGGTTGAAGGGCTATCGCATCGGAGACGCCCAGGTCTCCGAGAAGCATGCTAATTTCATCGTCAATCGGGGCCAAGCGCGAGCTCGGGACATTTTGGCCCTCATCGAATTAACCCGGAAAAAGGTTTTCCAAGAGAAAGGCGTATGGCTGGAAACGGAAATTCAGGTGATCGGGGAAGATTAGAAAATAAGTTTCGAGTTAAAGCATAAGAAAAATTCATTCAGTTAATTTTAGGCACTTCAGGCATTTTAGCGCACTTTAAACACTTTAGGCATTTTAGGCACTTCTTATGAGCAAAGAAGAATTGAAGAGAAAGCGAATCGGCGTGCTCCTGGGCGGAATGTCTGCAGAAAGGGAAGTCTCGCTGATGTCCGGGAGAGCGATTTTAGAAGCCTTACGAGGTCTAGGGTATGATGCCTGGCCTGTGGAGGCCGATGAGCAGCTAGCCCGGCGGTTGGTGGAAAAGAAGATCGAGGTGGCCTACATCGGACTGCACGGACGCCTGGGAGAAGACGGGGCCGTGCAGGGGCTGTTGGAAATAATGCGCATTCCCTACACCGGTCCAGGAGTCTTGGCCAGCGCTCTGGCCATGAACAAAATATTCTCCCGAAAGATCTTCCTCCTCAACCGCCTCCCCGTGCCACCCCACATCATTCTGAAGAGCGGGGAGCGGGAAAAGTTCGACCTAACGAATCTACCCTTTTCTCTACCCATCGTTTTCAAGCCCTCCGAGGAAGGCTCCAGTGTTGGAGTGACGATTGTTTTAGAGGCACGGCAAATCCCTGAAGCCATGGAAAAGGCGTTCGCATACGGCCAGGAAATATTGGTGGAAGAGTACATCAAAGGACGAGAAATTGCGGTAGGGGTCCTGGATGATCAACCTCTGGGGGCGATCGAGATCGTGCCCAAAGTGCAGTTTTATAGCTACGAAGCCAAGTATACGGATGGGTTGGCCGAGCACATCCTTCCAGCTCCTTTACCGCAAGCAGATTATGACCGGGCTTTAGATTTGGGGCTTAAGGCGCACTTTGTTTTGGGGTGCGAAGGAGGCACGCGGGTGGATATGCTTTACCAGGAACCGGGCCAATTTTACGTTCTGGAAGTGAACACCCTCCCGGGGATGACTCGCCTCAGCCTTCTGCCGGAGATCGCTAGAGGGAAGGGGATCGATTTTCAGAATCTGGTGGAGCGAATATTAATGGGGGCGCGTTTAAAGATTCCGGCAAAACCGCCCAGGGATAAAGTCAAAAAACCAGGAGCCGTGGAAAAACTGAAAGAATGTCTCGCCGGGATCGTTCCAGACCGAGCCGCAAGACCCGCCGCCACCGAAAGAAGAAAGCGGGCGGGTCCCGAGCGTGGGCGAGCAGGGTGGGGAGAGGTGCCCTCGGCCTGGCCATGCTGGCCAGCCTGACCCTGCTGGGCTTCACGATCTACCAATATTTCCAGCGCTCCGCGCGCCTGAATGTCGGGGAAATCAAGGTCATGGGATGTATGAACGCCAAGGAATCCGAGCTGCTGAAACTGGCCCAGGTGGACTTCCGAGCCAGCCTTGCCCGCCTGGACTTAAAGGAAGTCAGCAGCCGACTGGCGAAGCACCCCTGGGTGGAAAAGGCCAAGGTGAAGCGAGACTGGACCCGCAGGGCATTAATCATCGAGGTTCAAGAAAGGGTGCCCCAGGCTTTGATCCTCTTGGAAGATCTCTACCTGGTCGACCGTCAGGGGGAAGTTTTTAAGAAGGCAGAACCCAAGGACCGATTGGATTATCCCGTTCTCACCGGGCTCAATCGTCAGGAGATCATGGAGCGGGATAACCGGGCTGTAGATTTGCTGCGCCAAGCGTTGGAACTTCTGGAACTCCTCGGGCAAAGGAAAGTTTTTACCCGCCGAGAAGTCTCTGAAATTCATCTCAGCAAACAAAATGGGCTGACGATATTCACCTTCAACGGAGGAATGCCCATTCGCCTGGGTTCAGGGGGACTATCGGATAAATTAAGTCGCCTGGAAAAGGTGCTGCCGGATTTACAACAGAAGTCCAAGAACGTGGAGTACTTGGACCTTAATTATCCCAGGAAAGTCGTGGTCAAGATGAAGGACGCCGAGAAAGGAAAATCCCGGAAGTCCTGATCTGCAGGAGAATTTGAGAATGGGTTTGCCGCAGAGAGCGCCGAGGTGAATTGGACTATTTCTCTCTGCGATCTCCGCGGTCTCGGCGGTAAAGAGTTTTGGGAAGGGGGACTCCCATGGGCAAGAAAGGGAAGAGAGAGAACATTGTCGTCGGTTTGGACATTGGGACCACGAAGATCTGCGCTATTGTGGGGGAGGTCCATGATGGGGGCGTGGACATCGTAGGCATCGGCACCCACCCCTCGAAAGGATTGCGCAAAGGAGTCGTCATCAACATTGACATCACGGTGGAGTCGATTCGCAAAGCCGTGGAGGAAGCCGAGTTGATGGCTGGGGTCGAGATCACCTCGGTTTATTGCGGGATCGCCGGGAACCATATCCGGGGGTTTAACAGCCACGGCATCGTGGCCGTTAAAAATCGGGAAGTCGCGGAAAGCGATATCAAACGGGTCATCGACGCCGCCCGGGCGGTCGCTATTCCCATGGATCGTGAAGTCATCCACGTTCTTCCCCAGGAGTTCATCGTGGATGAACAGGATGGGATCATGGAGCCCCTGGGAATGTCCGGAGTCCGCCTGGAGGCCAAGGTGCACATCGTCACGGCGGCTGTGACGTCCGCCCAGAATATCATCCGCTGTTGCAACCGAACGGGCCTGGAAGTGAATGACGTCGTTTTGGAACAGCTAGCCGCCAGCGAGGCGGTGCTCATCCCGGACGAGAAAGAGCTCGGCGTGGCTCTGGTGGACATCGGCGGCGGGACCACGGACTTCGTGATTTTCTGCCAGGGAGCCGTCCGGCAAACCGCCATATTCGGCCTGGGGGGTAACCACTTGACCAATGATATTGCGGTCGGTCTGCGCACCCCGCTGGTGGAGTCGGAGAAGATCAAGATGAAGTACGGGTGCGCTCTGACATCTATGGTTAAGAGGGAGGAGACCATCGAAGTCCCCAGCGTGGGAGGAAGGCGACCCCGCGTGCTGTCCAGGCAGATCCTAGCTGAGATCATCGAACCCCGGATGGAGGAAATCTTAACCCTGGTTCATCGCGAGATTCTCAAATCAGGGTACGAGAACCTCATCCCTTCGGGGGTCGTGCTAACGGGAGGAACCGCTTCCTTAGAAGGGCTGCCCGAGCTGGTCGAGCAGATTTTCAACCTTCCAGTTCGCCGAGGGTATCCGTCAGGAGTAGGCGGCCTGTTGGATGTGGTGAATAATCCCATGTATGCCACGGGTGTTGGTTTGGTTTTATACGGTAAACGTCACGGCTCAGAGGGGCGTCTAAGAAACGGTAAGGGCAGATTCTTCGGGAAAGCGAAACGCTGGTTCAGCGAGTTCTTTTAAACAGGGTCGGAGGGGTCTAGAGTTCCAGGGTACCAGTGAAAGAGAAATCCCTAGAACCGTGGGACCCCTGAATCCTTGAAGCCTATTTCTTTTCGGGAGGTGGGGGATGATTGAGTTGGAAGAGAACACGAATTCCGGGGCCAATTTGAAGGTGGTGGGTGTCGGCGGCGGAGGGTGTAACGCCGTCAACACCATGATCCAGGCCTGCCTGGGGGGGGTGGAATTCATCGGGGCCAACACAGATGCCCAGGCCTTGGCGGCCTGCGGTGCGCCCATGAGAATTCAACTGGGAGCGAAGCTAACCAAGGGACTGGGAGCGGGAGCCAACCCCGAAATCGGGAAAAATGCTGTCTTGGAGGATAAAGACCGAATCCGGGAGATGCTGGCGGGCGCAGACATGGTCTTTATAACGGCCGGATTGGGGGGAGGCACGGGGACAGGCGGGGCGCCGATCCTGGCTTCCATCGCCAGGGACGTAGGGGCTCTAACCGTGGCCGTAGTCACCAAACCCTTTCTTTTTGAGGGAAAGAAAAGACAGCGACAGGCCGAGGAGGGACTCAAGGAGCTTAGGAAATGCGTGGACACGTTGATTACGATCCCCAACCAACGGCTGTTGAATATTGCCGGCCGGGATATGTCCTTGCTGGATACATTCCGCAAAGCGGACGAGGTTCTGCTGCAAGCGGTCAAAGGAATTTCCGACCTGATTACCGTTAGCGGCTTGATCAATTTGGACTTCGCCGATGTACGCACCGTGATGTCCGAGATGGGAATGGCCTTGATGGGGACGGGAGCCGCGAGCGGGGAGAATCGAGCGATCGAAGCTGCCCAGCGGGCCATCTCCAGCCCCCTGTTGGAGGACATCACCATCTGCGGAGCCCGGGGGATCTTGATCAATATTACGGGAGGAGCAGGCCTGACCCTCTATGAGGTTAACGAGGCTTCCACCCTCGTCCAGGAGGAGGCCCACGAGGAGGCCAACATCATTTTTGGAGCTGTGATCGATGAGAATCTGAGGGAGGAGATGCGCGTCACCGTAATTGCCACGGGATTCGGAAGGGACGAGGAGAGAGAAGAGCGTATCCCCGAATCCCGAACCGCTTCCGCAGAGGAGGGGAAGACCGTGGTTAGCTTTGGCCGCAGGGAAAACAATCGGGATATCCCTACTTTCATTCGCCAAGAAAAAACTGCCGAGGTCCAGGAAAAGCTGGCCAAATCCGCCCGGGGCCGCCTGCCGGGTAACCTGCGAGAGGACGAGTACGACATCCCCACTTTTTTGAGGAAGCAGGCGGATTAAGAAAGAGCTATTCAGGCAGAGAGCGCGGAATCAGCTTTAACAGCTAAAGCAGGGGCACCCTTGCTGTTTGCTGAAAATTGGATGTTGCTTGGGACTGGCGATCTTGCGATGAAATTTGTCAATTAAAGAGTAAGCTGATCGAAAAAGCGAAGACCCTCCTTTCCGCAGAGCGGAGAACCCTGCTTGCTGGCAAGCAGCCTGCTTTCAACGACCGGAAGGGAAAATTGTCCATCGCGCTGGCCTACCCAAATCGGTATTACACGGCTATGTCAAACTTAGGATTCCAGACGGTGTACCGGCTTTTTAACGAACAGCCCGACACGCTGTGTCAGAGGGTTTTCTTGCCCGATGCGGAAGATTTCGAGGAATACCGCAGAACAGAGACCCCGCTCTTTTCTCTGGAATCTCAGTGGCCAGTCCATACCTTCGATGTCCTGGCCTTTTCCATCTCTTACGAGAACGATTACTCCCACCTCCTCCAGATGATGGAATTGGCCAGGATTCCCCCCCTCAAAAAGGATCGAAAAGAGGCTGAGCCACTGGTCATGGCGGGCGGGGCTACCCTGTTGATGAACCCTGAGCCGCTGGCAGATTTTGTGGACTTTTTTGTGATCGGGGAGGCTGAAGTTGTGGCCGCCCCCCTGACGGAGAGCTTACGGAGGGGGAAGGAAACGGGCGAGGCCAAAGAGAAATTATTGGCCGAACTGGCGACGATGGAGGGGGTTTACGTTCCCCAATTCTACACGATCTCCTACAAGCCAGATGGAACGATTGAATCTTTTGTCCCCCAGGGGGGTTTTCCTGACCGGGTGAAGAGAGCTTGGCTCAAAGACCTGAATGACTCCCTTACGATCTCTCCGCTGGTGACGCCAAACACGGAGCTCTCTAAAATGCTTCTGGTTGAGCTCAGCCGGGGTTGCCGCAGGGGATGCCGATTCTGCGCAAGTTGCTATACCTATTTTCCCCATCGCGTGCGAGACGGACCGCTTCTTAAGGAGGCGGCCCTAAAGGGCTCAAGCCCGGCGGAAAAAATCGGGTTGGTGGGCGCGGCCATTTCGGATTATCCTGAACTCATCTCCTTCGGACAAGAAATTCTCCATTCTCAAAAACCTCTCTCCTTCTCTTCCCTGCGGGTGGATTCCCTCACGCCAGAACTGGCTGACCTTGTTTTAGAAAGCGGGCAGAAGACAATCACCCTGGCCCCAGAGGCCGGCTCTGAGCGCATGCGCCGGGTTGTGCGGAAAGGTTTTACAGAGGAAGAAATCGTCCGGGCGGCCGAGATCCTGGCGGATCGCGGGGTCAGCAGCTTGCGCCTCTACTTCATGATCGGCCTGCCTGGGGAAAGAGCCGAGGATGTAAAAGCGATCATCGACCTGACCAAAAAAATCCGTCACCACCTCTTGAAGAAAAGTCGAGGCAAGAAGGGAACGGAAAGGATCCATCTCAGCGTTAACTCTTTCGTTCCCAAGCCCGCCACTCCCTTCCAGTGGCACCCCTTTGAAGACGTTCGCAGCTTGCAGGATAAAATCAGGGCGGTGAGGAAGGGGTTACAGAAAGAGAGGGGCGTCTCGGTGGCGGCCGATGTACCCAAATGGGCCTATTTACAAAGCCTGCTGTCGCGCGGCGATCGGCGGGTCGGAAGGTTACTGTTAACCAATCACCACCTCGGAGGGAATTGGCCTCAGGCCTACCGTTCCGTGGATGTGAACCCGGATTTTTACGTTTACCGGAGACGAACTTTCGCGGAAATCCTCCCCTGGGACTTTATTGACCACGGGATCGAAAAGGAATTCCTCTGGTCAGAATATCAGGAAGCGCTGAAAGAAGGAGCAGAGGAATAACCGACAAGAAAAGGAAAAAGACATATTATCTTTGAAAATAGCCTTGATTAGAATTCCTTAAAATGGTACAAATTCTTAAAAAGGGGTGATGGAGTTCACCGCACAACCGCCCCCGGGGCTGATAACTCCTATGTGGGCAAATTCTCCCTGGGGGAGTGGTCAACGGTGAAAGAAAAGATGAAACTCCTCCAGGGGAAAAATTGGAGGAGTTTTTTTTATGGCTGTTGAGACAATCCATATCCCTCAACGCTCTTCTTCGGACATAGTTCCTCATCTGCTGGGAAGAATCCGCGAAATCCACCTTCAATACCAGATGCCCTCGCTGAATCGCCAGATTCAGGCCTGCGAAAATCTTCTCGAGCAAAACCAACTTATAGATGTGGCCATCCTGGGTCAGTTTAAAGCGGGGAAAAGCTCTTTTATTAACAGCCTGATCGGCCAATCGGTCCTCCCGATTGGCGTCATTCCTGTAACTACTGTGATCACCCGCCTTCAATATGGGAAAAAAGAAAGGGCCATAATCAGGTACTTCGATGGATCAGAATTCGAGGTGGGCATCGAAGACGTCGCCAATTTTACTGCCGAAGCCAAAAACCCGGCCAATCAGGAAAACGTAGAAGTCGTCGATGTGGAACTTCCTTCCCTAAGACCTTACGCCGGGCTGCGGCTAGTCGATACGCCGGGTTTGGGGAGTGTTTTCAAGTATAACATGAAAACTTCCGAAAACTGGCTGCCCGAAGTTGGGGCCGCTTTGCTGGCCATCAGTTCCGATCGTCCTCTGGCCGGGAATGATCTACAGTTGATTCGGGAATTATCGCAGCACACACCCCGGATTGTTCTCCTCTTGACCAAGGTAGATCTTCTTTCCCTGGAGCAGCAAGCCGAAGTCCTCCAGTTTTTTAAGGAAGCCTTGCATCGAGAATTGAATCGGGAGTTCCCAATTTTCCTATACTCCACCCGTACAGATTCCGAAAGATTAAAGCGGAGGATCGAAGAAAACCTTTTGTTTGAATTATCCATAAACCGCGAGAAGGAGTTTAGGAAAATTCTTCTCCATAAGGTGCAATCGCTCGTCAAAGGCTGCCTGAGCTATCTGGAGATCGCCCTGAAGACTTCCCTCCAGGTCGAGGAAGAGCGGGAGCAGCTGCGGAAAAAAATATTGGATGAAAAAGTCAATTTTGACCTGGTGCGAGAGCAGCTTTCCTTCATTGCCCGGGAAAATGCACAGCAGACCCGTTTGCTGATCCAGAACCGTTTGGATAAATTTTTTAAACCTTATCTGCTAAAGAAACTCCGAGAAGAGTTGAACAAAGAAATGCCCACCTGGAAGGGAAGTCTTTGGAAACTCACCCCGCCAATATGAGGGCTGGCTCACCGAGACCTTAACCGAAGAAATTAGCTGTATTTCCAGGACGGAATATAAGCATTTTTTCGGCCCGTTAAAAAAAGTCCGGGCCCAAATCTCCCGCGCTTTGGAATCCTTTCGGGGGTTTTTGGGAGGAAATATCGAAAAAGTATTGGGGGTGAAATTAGCCGAGACGGAATGGAAGATTGAAGTAGGAGAGCCCTCGCAACCGGACATTAAAACCAGCAGAATCTTTGATTATCATTTTGACCTCCTTTGGTTTCTTATCCCCCTGTTTATTTTTCGTAGAGTTTTTGAGAAACACTACTTGCGGCAAATTCCCGGGGAGGTGGAAGTAAACCTGTCCCGTCTGGCCGCCCAATGGGAAGAACGAATCAACCGGGCCATCGAAGGGATGAAAAAACAGGCGATCCAGTATGTACGGGATGAGTCGGCCACGATGGAGGCTCTGTTATCCCAGGTCGGCGGCCAGACGGATGAGATTCGGCGCGCGATGGATGAACTTAGGGCACAATTAGAACACTTGGCAATTTAGCTGATCTGGTTTCCCGGATGGCTTGCTTTTACTGTCCAGGTTGTTGGAAAGATTTCGCAGAACATTTTTAACGCCTGAAAAAGGAGATCGAAAGGTTAAAGGAGCTTTTGAAAAAACAACCTCAGTATGATAACCTTCGCGGCGAAGGTGGAGATTTCAAAAGATAGACATTCTTCATTTATTTTGAGGTGGACATGACGAAAGACGAGCAGGGAAAGTGTATTTTCTGCGACATCGTAGAAGGAAAGGCGGAGGCTTATCGGATTTATGAAGATGACCACTCCCTGGGGATATTAGACATCAATCCTTTCACGCAAGGCCACTGCCTGGTTATATCGAAAAGACATGTTCCCTGGTGGCACGATTTGAGACAGGAAGAGACGAAGAGTCTTTTCAACGTCGCCCAAGCGATGGCCCAAAAGATCATGAAGGCCTTTAAACCGGACTTTGTCGGCATGTACGCCCGGGGCAGAAGAATCCCTCATACCCACATTTTCTTGATCCCAACATTTAGCGGTGATCTGTTGGACCGGTTCTTCAACGCCCTGGAGAGGTTTCAAGAGTCTCAGGAAGAGATGGCCCGCCTGAAAGAAAGACAATCGATGCAGCAAGCCGCGGATCGTCTCAAGGCAGCATGACCAAGTGCCTCAACCCTCGGTCCTGTTTTTCTAAATCTTGGACCGTTTTTTGACTTTCTCCTTTATTTCTGCTAAATTATGATAACCTTACAGCAGGGGGGAGGGAAAATGGGCAGTAAACAAAAAGCCTGTTCGAAATATGGGATGGGCTTTTTTTATTTTGGGAGCTTCAATGGCAATGCTTTCCTTGGGTTGCTTAAGGTGACATCCACTTAAAAAATAGAGGGACATCCAAGATATCAAAAAGCAAGACCCCTGGTATGTGTGAACTGGGCGATCTGAAAATTATGTGTTCCGCTCTCTGGACACGATGGGTAGACTGGAAAGCTAGGGGGAAAGAGTCAAGAGTAGACCTGAGGAAATGATCTTTAAACAGGGGGCAGAAAGATTGCGGACGAGGAAAAAAGCAGGGCAGAAAACCAAGGAAAAAGTCAAATATTGGCTTGAATCATCAGAAGATGACTGGAGAGTCGCCAAACATCTCTTCGAAAAGGGGGATTATTCTTATTCCCTGTTCTTTGGGCATCTGGCAGTTGAAAAAATCCTGAAGGCAATTTATGTCGACCGCCTGAATGACAATCCTCCTTTTACCCACAGACTCGTCTATTTGACAGAAAAAGCATCTCTTGAACTGCCGGAAGAGAAATTGAGGCTCCGTGAGATTGTTACGGATTTTAATTTAGAAGCCAGGCACCCGGACGAGAAATTTTCGTTCAAGAGAAAGCGCACAAAGAAGTTTACGAAGGAATATCTGGACGAGATTGGAGTTATGAAAAAATGCCTCTCAAAGCAGATCAAGCAGTCAAGCTTGTAAGAAAGTACATCGGGGAATTGGAAAGGAACAAGATTCCCATAGAAAAAGCTATCCTATTCGGCTCATACGCCCAGGGATACGCAAAAGAGGAAAGTGGTATAGATGTTGCTTTGGTTTCTGAAGTCTTTTCGGGGGATCGGTTTGAAGATAGGCGGAAAATCATCCCCTTGAGAAGGAAGATTGACAGCAGGATTGAACCCCTTCCTTTTAAGACTGAGGATTTTGAAAACGGCGGGATTCTTGTTGAAGAAATCAAGAAAACGGGAATAGTTGTATTCAAGAGATGAAAAGGAAAAACTGTAATTCACCATGATATTCGGGGGGACAGATGCCGTATTCTTGGGGAATAGGGAATGTGCCCCCCGAGAAACTAAAATTATGCTAACTTCACAGCAGGGGGGCGGGAAATGGGCAGTAGATAAAAAGCCTGTTCGAAATATGGGATGGGCTTTTTTTATTTTTGGCGGTTTCAAAGGTCATACTTACCTTTTGGTTTCTTAACTTATTAGTCAGTCCATAATTATATAGACACCGAAGACCAAATCCCTCCTTCCCTCCCTTTACAAAAGGGAGGAATTTCCCCTCTTTGGAAAAGAGGGGTCAGGGGAGATTTTGGAAGAATATGTCTGGTCAATTATGGACTCCTTAGTAACATTGGCCTAAAAAAGAGAGGGATATCCAAAATATCAAGAAGCAACGCTTGACCCCGGTCATGTGCGTAACCCCGCTCATGTGCGGGCATGACCCCGGATATGCGCTAAGCGGAAGATCGAAGCTGAGAGGTTCTACGAGATATCGGCGGAGGCTGTGGAGGAAGCGGCCCGTGGGCATGGAGGTTCATCTTGACGGCGGCGGTACAAAGAAGGATATTCATCAGCAGCGTCTACGAGATTGCGGTAGATGCAGGCACGAAGGCTGAAGAAAGAGGGGTGTAAGAATGGGCAACAAACGCACTTCACGTGCGACCAATACGCACGAACAAGGGCTTTTGGATGAAGTGGTGAAGCGGACCGTGGAGGCGGTCCAACCACTACGCATCATCCTCTTTGGTTCGGCGGCACGGGGGACGATGGGGCAAGACAGCGATCTTGACCTGCTGGTGGTGGTGCCTGACGGCGTTCACCGGCGGCGGACCGCCCAGGCTGTTTACAAAAGCCTGAGAGGAATCGGCTTCGCCAAGGATGTAGTCGTGGTGACAGAGAGAGATATCCGGGAGTACGGGGATAACCCGTCGCTGATCATTTCTCCGGCCCTCCGTCAGGGTAAGGAGCTTTACCATGCCTGAAAACAGGCCGATTCCCGGCTCTATGTGGTCTGGAACCCGCTGGGCGGTTCGCCTGAGCTTGTGCGCATTCACAATGCAGTTTTTATGCCTGATAGTATAATAAGAAATTGTCGGCGCACGTTTCTTTGGGATGGCGCCGGGTTCCCTCAATAAGGCTGATCGTCGCTAAAGAAGGGAGGATAATACCATGGCTCATTCAAGACAACATATAACTTCCAAAGGGACAGCGGGATTGTCGATTACAGTTGAGGGGCCAAGAGTGGGGAAAGCAAGAGTTGCCGTAGGTGATTTTGCTGAAATCTTGCATCGCACTCAACAAGCACTGAAACGGATAGGACAGGTACTCTACGGGGAATTCTCGATTGGCAAGGGACGAAAGAAACGTGAGATAGAGGATCTGTGTGAGATTTTTCTCGTAGATTGGAAGCCAGGTAGCGCGGTCGCGGAAGTGGAATTAGCGGAGCCACCCCCTCAGCTCAGCTTATTTGGTTATATCGGCGAGGAAAGCCTCAAAGCTTTCATAAAAGGAATGGATACGATTCAAACCGAATCAAGTCCTTCTTTGCCAACGGGTTACGATGCAGGAGTGCTGCAAACATGTGACTCCCTAGGCAGAGTCTTAGAACACGGAATTGAATCCATCAGGTTTGAACCCAGAAACGGATTGGCCTTACCTTCGATTTCCTTCGACCGAGCGTTTCGTGAGCGAGTACGTGGGCTTTTAGGCAAACCTATTGGTCAAAGGCAAGTTGAGAAGATCGGGCGATTGGAGGAGCTGAATGGTCATGGAGGTCTGACAGGTCGCCTCTGGGAGGCGGATGGAACCAAATGGCGTTGTATCTTCAAACCAAATCACCTTGAGCTCCTACCAGACATTTGGCTGCGGACAGTGAAGTTAGTGGGGGAAACTGTCATCGAGCCAGAGGGGGAGCGAACCCTCTCCGTGGAATCCATTTTATCATTAGATGGAGAAATTGAGGAAAGAGCAGTGACAGCGGAAGGCTTCCCTTTTTGGTCATCCCTTTCATTGGAAGAACTTGCAGAGCGACAACAGGTTTTGCCTGTAGAGGACCTCGATGAGATAAGCGCGTTGTGGCCGGTAGACGATGATCCCGACAAACTTATGGATCACATTTTGGAGGATCGTTCAGCTCGTCGGCGGATTTCTCGCGGAGGGCTTAGCTGATGGGGGCGGTCCTGCTCGATACGTCGGTGGCGAGCCTGCTACATCCGAAAAAGAAGGGGAGCGAACTGCGGGAGAAGTATGCTCCTCATATGCGCGGTCAGACCTTGGCCTTGAGCTTTCAAACAGTTGCCGAATTGTGGGGTTGGGCAGAAGCCAATAGATGGGGAGAAAAAGGCCGCCAGGGTCTGGATGCTTTTATCCGGCGCTTTTTGGTGATTCCGTATGATTTCATGCTAGCCCAAGTTTGGGCAAAAGTGATGGAAGCAAGCAAGATGGAGGGACGCCGTTTCGAATCAGGCGATTGTTGGATCGCGGCAACAGCGGTTCACCGGGGTATTCCCTTGCTCGTGCACGACAAGGATTTTTTGGATCATTCTATTCCTAACCTTGAAATCATTACATATTATGAAGAGTAAGAATCTGGATTTGTTCCGAGGGATACTGTCAGCTTGTGTGGCGAGGCGCCTACTATCAAATGGTGCGAAAACGGATCAGAAATGGTTCAAAGAGCTCGTTCCATATGGAATCTGGAGGAGGCCGCCCCGGAGGAAATGATCCGTAAATGCGCCATAAACGGGACAAACAGGATATGGACAGCACTGCGAATGGCCAAGACTTAATCCCTCTATGCAGTCTTGCACCCGACGGGTAAATTGCCTAGGCTGGCCCATGCCAGGAGCGATTTGACTTTTGCGCGCTTGCCATTGCCGGAAGGGGCGTTTTATGAGAGTTTGTGTTTTCATGCCCAGCAGGCGGCGGAAAAGGCATTGAAAGCAGTGTACCAATATTACGGATGGATGTTTCGCTATACCCATGACTTGGAAGAACTGGTAAGCGGCTTGAAAGGGCATGGCGTCAAGATCCCGCCCGAGGTCGATGAGGCCATCGTGTTGACCAGCTTCGCGTGGGAGGCCCGCTATCCGGGTTTGGCCGAACCCGTCACCCACGAAGAATACCAAGAGGCACTAAGACACGCCGAAGCAGTTGTGGGGTGGGCTGAACATGAAATCGGAGCACGATGAATTATGCTAACCTCACAGCAGGGGGGCGGGAAAATGGGCGGTAGACAAAAAGCCTGTTCGAAATATGGGATGGGCTTTTTTTATTTTTTAGGAAATTATTAGAATTTTTTTGTTGGGCTAATTTTAGGCATTCCAGGCACTTTAGCGCACTTTAGGCATTTTTTATTTTGGGGTCTTCAATGGAAGATGTTTTCCTCGGGCTTCTTAAGGTAACATCGGACTAAAGAAGAGAGGGATATCCAAAATATCAAAAAGCAAGACTTGATACTGGGCGCATCAGGTAATGATAAGAAGATTTGTCTTGGCGATGCCTTTATCGACGATACAAAGGAATGATTGACAGATTCTATTCAAAGGCGTAACTTTTTTCTGTAAAGAAGAGGGTAAACAATCGTCTCTGCGGCCGAAATGGAAAAATGAACGTTTTTGAACCGGGCTGAGAAAAGAGTCCTCATTCCTGAGGATGCATTTAAACTGAATCTGCTATACTGCTGACATTATGGAACAGAATCGAATTCTTCATGACTTGACGGAGAGAACGAAGCGAGCAGTTGCCCATTACTGGCAAACGCGGTCCGCCCAACGGCGGAAACAAGAGCAGAGTGGCAGGGCAGATCAGGGTTTGCGCAGTGCAGTAACCGGCGGCGCACAGATGGACGGTTTCATCGATCTTTTTACGGGACTCATAACTCAGGCTGGGATACCTGAGCGGTACATTTTCAGGAAGAAGGCCGTTGAACTTCCCGGTTTCTTCAGACCCACCAAGGAATGGGACCTACTTGTTGTCAGAGAACGGACATTGATTGCCGCGATAGAGGCCAAGTCACAAGTCGGTCCCTCTTTCGGCAACAACTTCAACAACCGGACTGAGGAGGCAATGGGCAGCGCCCTTGACCTCTGGACGGCTTTCCGGGAACGCGCCTATCTCCAGAGTCCACAGCCTTTCCTCGGCTATTTTTTTATGCTGGAAGACTGCGAAGCGTCGAATCGCCCGGTCGGTGTCCAGGAACCGCATTTCAAGGTTTTCCCGGAGTTCGTTGGCGCCTCATACATGAAGCGCTATGAGCTGTTTTGTCGGAAGCTTGTGTTGGAGCGTCATTATTCGGCATCCGCCTTCATTACTTCGACGAGCCAAGACGGCATCCATGGGGACTTCAAGACGCCAGCCGACGACCTTTCTATCGAGCGGTTTGCTAAGGTGCTGGTTGCCCATGCAGCAACCTTTGTGTAAAAATATGTTGACGACCTTTCACAGGCTTATCAATGGCGATGCACGGGATTTGTCCTTCTTGGATGATGAGTCCGTCCACCTCGTCGTTACTTCTCCGCCGTACTGGAATCTCAAACGATACAACGAGAATCCCGATCAACTGGGGCATATCCAGGATTACGAGGCATTTCTGAGTGAACTGGAAAAGGTTTGGAGGCATGTCTTTCGTGTCCTTGTCCCCGGTGGGCGGCTGGTGTGCGTGGTCGGCGATGTCTGCGTGGCCAGACGCAATTTCGGACGGCACCTCGTATTTCCCCTCCACGCCGATATCTGTGTCATTTGCCGGCGGATTGGCTTTGACAATCTGAATCCCATCGTCTGGCATAAAATCGCCAATGCGTCCTATGAAGTGGCAAACGGGTCGAAGTTCTTGGGCAAGCCGTACGAACCCAACGCCATCATCAAGAACGACATGGAATTCATCCTCATGCAGCGCAAGCCGGGAGGATACCGGAAGCCGTCTGAGACACAGCGCAAAGCAAGCAAGATATCCAAGGATGAGTTCGATCAATGGTTTCAGCAAATCTGGAATATCCCGGGAGCATCCACCAAGCAACATCCCGCCCCGTTTCCGATGGAACTGGCAACCCGTCTCGTCCGCATGTTTTCTTTCACAGGCGACACCGTGCTTGACCCGTTTTGCGGATCTGGCACGACAATGATTGCTGCTCTCAGAACAGGCCGGAACAGCATCGGCGTTGAAATCGAGCCAGAGTATTGCCGGATGGCAGCACGATATTTGAAGGCCGAAAACCCCGATCTCTTTTCCAGTGCAAAGCTGATCTTTGAGAAGGCGACCACAGAGCGCGCGTGCCTTGTCAGAGAAGATCATGAGCTTTACGAGGTCCGC
>CAVXFA010000003.1:0-38031 GCA_963760605.1 uncultured delta proteobacterium
ATGCGCGAACCCGACGAATTGATCGCCGAAGCGCGGCTGCGCGACGACGAATCGCGCGCGGAATCCATCACGGCCCGTCCACGGCTTCCCGCATGCGGTTCAAGTACCTCGAACCGGTGCAAGGCATGAAGACGTCGATGGGCTTCGCGCCGTCGCGCCGAGTTCATGGCGCCCGCCGACGGCATCATGGTCGAGCGGCTGCGCCGCGCCGGCGCGCATCGATTCGGTCTCGACGAACACGCCGAGTTCGGCCTCGGCTCGACACCTACAACAAAGTCCATGGCGCCACGCGCAACGCCTGACGACGCAGAACCGCAGCGCCGGCGGCAGCAGCGGAGGCGCCGCCGTCGCGCTGGCGCTGCGCATGCTGCCCGTCGCCGACGGCGGCGACGACGGCGAGCCGCGAACCCGCCGGCCCGGAAAACGTCTCCGCGCCTGCGCCCGAGCTTCGGCCGCGTGCCGTCGGATGCGGCACGCCGGTTGCCCTCGATGGGCGTGCTCGGGCCGATGGCGCGCAGCGTGCCCGACCTGGCGTTGCTGCTCGGTGCGAAGCGGGCGACGACGCGCGCGGGCGCCGCTTGTCGTCGACGGCGCCCTCGATCTCGGAACGCTCGTCTCGATCCGCGACTTCAAAGGCGCACGCATCGCCTGGTCCGTTATATTCACGGGCCAGCTGCCCTTCGAGCGGGCTGCTCGACACCTGCGGCGCCGGGCGCTCGGCGTCTTCGAGGAGATGGTTGCATCGTCGAGGAAGCGATCCGCGCTTCGACATTGACGCCGTCTGGCGCGGTGGCTCATGCTGCGCGCATGGCAGGCGGCAGTATTTTTTGCATCGTTACGAGACGCGTCGATGCGCCCGCACAATGAAACTGAAGCGGCGTCGAGGTCGAAAGGGGCGAAGCTCAAGGCCTACGACACTCGGCGGCTCGGCGGCGGCGGTCGGCATGGGTACGAAGCGGGGCGCGCGTCCTTCGAGGACCTACGACTACTGGATCCTGCCGACGGCGCAGCTGTTTCCCGTCGATGTTACGTCTCGACCGGCCCGACGAGATCGCGGTCGCAGGATGAAGATGTATCACGAGCCGGACGAAGGTCGTGCTGCCCTGTCACGATGTCGGGCTGTCCTGTTCTTCCCCCGCCGCGCCGGCGGGCCTCAACGCGCAGCGACTGCCGATCGGCACTCAGATCGTCGCGCGCAATCATGCCGAGCGCGCCTGCCTCGAACCCGCGCACGCCTGATCGACGCGCGAACGAGGTGGGTGACGAGTATTTCGCCGCAGATCTGCTGCGCGTGTAGAGGCGCCTTTTCGTGCGGGTCAGCCGGAGGCGAGTCGGTAGCGCAGCGCGTCGAGCAGCGCCCCCGCGCCCGCGAGTTCGCGGCGATGTCGCGAAAACGGCGAAGTCCGGGCGCTGCAACGCGATGCCGCGCCGTGCGCGTCGAACCAGCGCGCGTAGGCGCCGTCGAGGTCGCGCAGCGCGCCGTCCGGGGAGACGTGCGCGGCGACACCGCCGAGCGACGCGAAGAACGCGCGCTGCTCGGGTGTGAGCGCTCGCGCGGGGTCGCCTTGCGTCGAGACCAGCGCAAAGCCGCCGCCCACGACGTCGTCGAAGCGGCCGCGTTCGCCGACGCGCTCGACGCGGCCCTGGAGGAACAACTCGCCGCCGGCTCGGGCAGGTGGCGTCGTAGCAGCCCGGGCCGATCCTCGGCGCGGCGCCGGCGTCTGCAGGCCGATCGGCGCGCGCCGCGGGATCATCCGCGCGTCGCGCTCGGCCGCCTCGCGCGGATCGGCGACCAGATCACGCGGCCGAGCGCGACCGAGAAATCGATCGTCGCGCGCGCGTGCGGCGCGCGTTCGCTGCCGTAGCTGTCGAGCAGAGCGTCCTCGCGTCGCCGGCGAGCACGAGGTCGAGCTTCCAGGCGAGGTTCGCGGCGTCGCGCAGCCCCGAGCACATGCCCTGGCCCGCGAAGGGCGGCATCAGGTGGGCGGCGTCGCCGGCGACATCCTCATCGACTTCACGGGTTGGAGTGGTAGCTTCATCCTCTACAACGACGCGCCAGCACCGTTCCCGGGCGGAGACCCCCGGAACGACTATTACACCGGGGACCCGGACTTTACTAGTCCCGGTCCGTCTGCAAGCAATCCATATCCCCTCAGCGGCGGCGCCCCCACCACTCAGGCCCAAGGACCCAACACCCGAACCATCATGAAGATCGTGGTGAATAATAGCACTGGCCTAGCGGGCGGCGCATTCCCGAACCTGCCCATGCTGACCGACGCCTTAAAGAAAAACTTCACCGGAGGCAACTTGGTGGCCCAGCAGCAAGAGCCGCTGCTTTACCCCGGGGCAGACTATGCAACCCCTGGCCCGGTGCCGTATGCGGGAACGGTGGATCGCATGCTTACCCTGAACGAGGACTTCGACGAATTCGGCCGCCTGATCCAGAGGGAGAGCACCTTCACCAGTTTGTCTCAAAATAACCAAGGATTAAATACATGGGGTTTACCATACCTCGCAAACCCCACCGAGACCCCAACGGTAGGGGCTACCGAAGTCTGGCAAATCTTCAACCTCACAGGGGATACCCACCCTCTCTCAAACTGTGACCTATACGATCAAGGACAGTGCAGGCGCAATCGTGACTGCTAAACTCGCCATAACTTAAAAATAGGCGCTGCCCACATCCAAGAAGCCGCCCTTGGGCTTCCGGTTGGAAAGGCTATCTGCTCCCCTGACGCACCGGCGCCGGGGAAAATCCAAGTAAGCCCCGCTCGGAGTTGGGCGGGGCTTATTACTAGCCAAAGGATCTCTGTGAGGAGCAAGGAGGGGTTTGTTTCTTGGTTAGTAAACTCACAATGGAAAATTTCATTGAAAAAGGAAGCGGCCTGTAATACTCCCCTGCAGGAGGTCAATTTTTGATAGATAACTGCGCGGACGTGAATGTGAAAGAAAAAGATGGGAAAATAGCTCTTGCGAGGAAAATTTTTTGGGGGCTCACGAGGGGGCCCAGATCCATCGAAAGCCACCTTTCGGTTCCGGAGCGAGCCGGATCTGCCCATCACTAATAAGCGGGCCAAGGTGACGCTTCACCTCTTCTACAGGAATACCAAGAATGGGGGCGAGGGATTTGGACAAAAAGTGGGCTTCGTTTTCACCTGAATCAGGCAAGAGATTTCCATAACGTTCAAGCATCTCTTCTCCAATCAGCCGTCTTAGGAAGTTCCGGTGCCGGTGGCGCTCAAGTTCCTCAACCTGCTCCTTACTGAGAACGCCCTTCAATTCTCCTTCAAGCAGATCCTTCAGGTATTGGCCTATACTTCGCTGATACCGCCCAACTGCTCTGCTCAGGTGCCAAGGACCAACGGTTGGGGTCGCTGTGAGGGGGAATCCTTGCCCGTAAAGACGCCAGTCATTGGAGAGGATTCGGATCCCCCATTCGGCGGACCGTTCTCGTATCTCAGTCCCCATGTAAGGAGTAAGAAGGTTGAGGGTGTAAGGTACATGCAAAGAATCGGCAAACTCCAAGGTCTGACGCAAGGTTTGCGGGGTTTCGCCGGGGAGTCCCAGCACGAATGAAGCTAACACCCCGATGCCAGCCTCACGGGTCATCTTTACAGCCCGGCGAGTCTGTTCAGGGGTGATCCCTTTGCGGATCCGGCGTAAGATCTCCGGGCTTCCGCTTTCGGCGCCAAAGAGAATCCTCTCACAGCCTGTATTCCGCATCCAGGCCAGGAGCTCCGGGTCCACCGTATCCACGCGGGCATAGGCCCGCCACCGCACGGAAAGACCTCTGCGGCCCAGCTCCTGGCAGATGGCCAGGGCCCGCTCTTTCCGGAACGTGAACAGGTCATCTTCCACCCGAATCCTTCGGAACCCGAGTTTTATCAGAGCTTCCATCTCATCTACAACGGCAGTGGGGGTGCGAAATCTTCCACGCTCCCCGATCATCTTGCGACCCACGCAAAAGACGCAACGGTGAGGGCATCCCCTGGAGGTGAGTAGACTCGCCCCCTCCCCGAAAGCCCTGTATTGAGAAAGTTTCAGGAGATGCCATGCGGGCTTGGGCAGCTCATCCAGATTTTCCCGGAAGGGGCGGAGAGGATTTCGATTAAAACTCCCATCCGACTTCCTCCAGGTTACTCCTAACACCTCATCAAACCTCCCTCCCCGCTTAACCTGCTCGACCATCTCCAACAGAGTCTCTTCTCCCTCCCCCCGAACGACAGCATCGACCCAGGGATGATTACGAAGGATGGCTTCATCGTCAAAGGAAACATGGGGACCTCCCCATACGGTAACCGCATCGGGACAAAGGCGCTTGACGACCTTAAGGATCTTCGAGGCAATCGGTAGATTGATGGAAAATGCGGTGATCCCCACAATTTGGGGATTAAAACGCAGAAGGGTTCGCTCCACCCTTCTCATCGGCGAACGGCAGAGTTGTATATCCTCCAGGGTCACCTGGTGTCCGGCCTTTTCCAGACGAGCAGCCAGGTAGAGAAGCCCGAGAGGCATGGTGAGGCTCTCACAGACCGGATAGGGGGGATTAATGAGCAGAAGGCGCATGGAATTTTCTTCACCCGCCATCCTTCACGGCACCTTGCCGATCTTAGCAGTTTGTGGTTCGGATTTACACGAATATCTCCACGGTCCTTTTCCCCAGAGCCCTTTTGGCCATGAGGCCTGCGGGGAAATTGTGGGGGTCGGTAAGAGATCAAGATCCTGGTCGAACCTTGAAATCTGGCCTGGATTTACCTTCCTCAAACATAGCGACAATATTTTCTGGCGGAATTTCTGCCTGAATATTGTGCACACTCGCCAGAACATATCCCCCCTTCTTCCCCAGGATGTTGATCATTCTTCTGACCTCTTTACGTACCTCCTCCGGGGTCCCAAATGGCAGGACGCGATGGGTATCGATGCCCCCCCAGAATGCCATGCGTCCTCCAAATTCCTTCTTCAGTTTCACTGGATCCATGTTCCGGGCACTCACTTGTACTGGGTTTAAAGAATCGACCCCGATATCGATCAGGTCCTCGATCAACTCGTATACCGCACCACAGCTATGGTAGCTTACCTTGACATCCCGGAGTGATTTGATGGCCTGGACCATTCGCCTGTGCCGCGGTTTGATATGTTCGCGATAAGTTTTGGGACTGAGCAGGAGCGATTCCTGGGAGGCTACGTCGTCACCCCAGGCAACTACATCCACATTATCCCCAAGCGCTTCCAGAGCATTTTGGGCCATCCGAATCCAGACCTCTTCTACAAAATCCATCATCCGGCCGGCAAATTCTGGATTCATAAGGAGGTCCATCAGCCATTCTGCAAAACCTCGCAGGAATTGACATTGATGAATAATGCCTACTGGAAGATCTAAAATGATGGCCCGGTCCGAGGTCTTGCGCATTTGGATAGCCCGTTCTTTTAGCCCTTCATAAAGACCGGGGTCATTTGGATCCGGCCAGCGATGGGTTTCCAGAATTCTCCTATCCGGCTCAACATTTTGGAACGGTCCCTTGACATTGATGTAATGTCCATCCGGGGCCTTTTTCCATGTAGTCCCCCAGGCATCGATTAATGCGGTTGCATCCAGTTCTCGGTAATTTCCGCCCCGAAAGTCTCCCAGACGGAGACCCAAGAAATCGACGTCAAACCGGTCGAGTACCTTAGGGTCCGGGATCACCGTGCGTGCACGCTTTACCATGAATTTCGTTTCGTGTTCAAGGCCAAGGTATTTTTTCAAATTTTCATAGGCGGGCATGATGATGGTCGTCGAGATGGTGGTTCCAAAATCGAGGGGCACGCGGTCCGTCTCTTGATGATTTAGCGCAGCCAGTGCCCTCTCCCGGTGAGTCATGGTTCTCATTTTATCTCTCCTTTCCCCCCTTAAATTCTGAGCTACACCCCCATATAAGCTTTTTCCACGTCCGGGTTAATGAGTAAGTCCCTACTTTTTCCTTCGAAAACCTTCTTTCCACGCTCGATCACATACCCCCGGGAAGAGACTTTGAGGGAGAGGAAGACGTTCTGCTCCACAAGAAGGATGGGAATCCCTGTTTCCTGGTTCAAGCGGGTGATGACCTCGAAAATTCGGGACACCAGAATAGGGGCAAGTCCCAAAGAGGGCTCATCGAGCATGATCATCCTGGGATTGGACATGAGGGCCCTACCGATGGCCAGCATCTGTTGCTCCCCTCCGCTCAAGGTCTGAGCCAGATTTCGTTTTCTTTCTGCCAGGACAGGAAATAAATCGAAGACACTTTTTAGGTTTTCCTCGATCTTTTTTGGGTCCCGGAGCGTATAGGCCCCCATCATCAGGTTTTCGAAAACAGTGAGGGCAGAGAAAAGCTCTCTCCCCTCGGCCACCTGGATCAATCCCTTCTCGACCACCCTCTCTGGAGGAATTCCATCTATCCTCTCTCCTGCAAAAAGAATCTTTCCCTCCCGAGGCGGAATTAAACCGGAAATGGTGTTAATCATCGTGCTTTTCCCCGCTCCGTTGGCCCCGATCAGGGCAACCACCTCTCCTTTTTCCACATGCAGGGTGAAGCTGTAGAGAGCCTGTATTTTCCCGTAGAAGACCGAAAGGTCTTCAACCCTCAGCATCTCATTCTCCCTTTCCCAGGTAGGATTCAATCACTTTTGGATTGATGCGCACCTCCTGGGGGGACCCCTCGGCAATCTTCATCCCCATATCCAGGACACTGATGCTGTGGCAAACGTCCATGATCACTTTCATATTATGTTCTACAATGAAGAGGGTAATTCCCCTGTCCCGGATCTGCCTCATCAGGATTATCTCCTGCGAAACCTCGGTCTGATTCAACCCTGCGGAGGGTTCATCCAGAAGAATCAGTTTGGGGTCCGTTGCCAGGACTCTGCCGATCTCTAATCGGTGCCTTATCCCGATGGGAATATTCGCGACCTTCTCCTCCCTGAGATCCAAGAGTCCGATCATTTCCAGGATCTCCTCGGCTCTCTTACGATCCTGCTTCTCTTTGCGTGGAAAAAAGAGATCGGTTCCTAAATTCTTGCGATGGCAGTAGCAGGCCACCAGGATATTATCAAGGATTGACCGCTTTTCAAAAACGCGGGTCCCCTGAAAGGTTCGGGCAATACCCGCCCGCGTGATCCGGTAGGGATTTTTCCCCGCTATCGCCTTTCCTGCAAAAAAGACCTCGCCCTGCACCGGGGCATAAAAGCCCGAGATGACATTGAAGAGGGTAGTCTTCCCCGAGCCATTCGGTCCGATTAATCCTTTGATGATGCCCCTCTCAACGCCCAAACTCACGCTGTTCAGGGCCTTCAATCCTCCGAAGCTCATCGTTACGTTCTGCACTTCCAGCAGCACGGGACCCAACCCTTCGATTCTTACTTATCTTACAGGAGGTGGCTTTTTCATGTTGGAGAGATTGATCGGAATCGGTTTCTAAGCAAATCAAATCGTTCGCCAAGCCCCCCAGGGATAAGATTTACGAAAAGGACGATAATCAAACCAAAGATGACCATGTCCCAGGGGTAAAGAGCCATGAGGTAGCTCGAGAATAGAGTGAAGATTACCGTCGCCGCGATGGCCCCGGAGATGCTTTCCAGGCCTCCCACGATCAGGATACTCAGATAATAGATGGTGTGCCGAAGAGTAAAACTTTCTGGACTGATGAAATTGGCATATCCGGCATAAAGGCTTCCCGCAATTCCTGCAAAAAAGGAACCCACCGCAAAGGCCAGAAGCTTATGAAAAAAGATATTGATCCCCAGGCTTGAGGACAGATCCTCATTGTCTCCCATGGAGATCCAGATCCTGCCCAAGGGCGATAAACGGAGGCGGTAGGTAATCGCCAGAATGATCAGCATCACCGCCAGAAAGATATAATAAAATTTGAAATTATCATCGAAGACGAAGTCACCGAACCCCGGTTTGGGAATATTAAAAAAACCCCCAAAGCCCCCGGTGATCTTTTTCAACCGGATCATAAGAATCCGGATAATCTCACCAAACGAAAAGGTGACCAGAGCCAGCCATGGCCCCTGGAATCGGGTAGCGGGGATGGCCACGAACACCGCCGATATCGCAGCCAACATTCCTGAAACGACCAAGGCAAGAAAAAAGCTGATGTGGTAGTTCGCCGTGAGTACCGCTGTCGTATAAGCCCCGATCCCATAGAAGGCAACCTGTCCCAGAGAGAACTGTTTGGTGTAGCCCAGAATCAAAACCAGTCCAAGGATGATCACCACGTTGAGATAGATCATGGAAAGGAGGTGGAGGATATAAACCTTGTCCTGGATGAAAAAAGGCAAAACGACCAGGAACAGAATGGACAGGATCAAGAGTCTCAACGGCTTTCGGCTGATCCGGTGTAGCCGTTGATAAAACCCTCCTTCCATTACAGCCTCCTCCCTCTCATCTCCCTCTTATCAAAACGATGCTCATCGGCCGAGGGTTTCAAGCAATGGCCAGTTGCAGCGGCTTCCTGCCCTCTATACGAATCTACATCAAACCCGTCGAAAGGCCCTTCCCCGGATGAAGAGACCTGTCGGCTTTACCAAAAGGATGACAATAAGGATTAAAAAAGCAATAAGATCCTTGTAATAGAACGAAACCACAAATGCTCCAAGATTTTCGGTGATTCCCATCAGGATCCCTCCAAACATGGCTCCTGCGATATTACCGAATCCTCCGATCACCGCCGAGGCAAACCCCTTGATCCCGAGCAAGGATCCCATCTCAATGGACAGGTTGTAGATGAAACCGATCAGGATCCCGCCGATGCCGGCGATGAGGGATCCCAGGGCCCATGTCAGGCTTATTGTCCTTCGGGTGTTGACACCCATCAGGCTGGCAGCTTTATTGTTTTGGGCCGTGGCCCGCATGGCCGTCCCCATCCGGGTCCGGGTCATAAAAAGATGAAAAACCACCATCACGAATACCCCTACGATCAGCAAGATCATATTCAGGGGGACGATCGTCAGGCTTCCGACCCGGATGGTTTCCAGTTTGATTACTTCCGGGAAGGATTGGCTGAAAGAACCCCAGATGATGAGAACGAGATTTTTCAAGATCGTCGATATCCCGATGGTAGCGATAACAATTAATACTGGGTCCAGTTTATATAGTTTGCGGAAAGCAAGCCGCTCCACGATTACGCCAAAAAGGAAGCAGAGGAAAATGGCGCTGAGCGCGCCTAAAAGGATACTGCCCTGTAGCCTGGAAACAATGGTGTAGCAAAAATAGGCCCCGAGCATGGCAAATTCACCGTTCGCAAAATTGATCGTACCCGCGGCGGCAAAGATTAAACTGAAAGAGATGGCCAGAAGTGAGTAGCTCACCCCGACAAGAACTCCCCATATGATCTGGTTGATAATGATTCCTATTTCCACGCCATCCTCGCCCACCTTCATTTCAACCCATGGAACTTCAAAAGCTGATCATAATAAAGTTTCCCGAAATACTTGGCATAATTCGGCGGTCTGTCATATAGCGCATCCTTGATGGTATGGGTGAAAACGACTTGATCTTTGGTCAAATCCCCCCCCGCTTTTGGGGTCACGACCATACCGGTTTTTATGCCTTCCCCATCCCGTGGATCGTAGGTAAAGGGACCCATGGCGGTGGGGAAGTTCTTCATCTTATGAATTTCTTTATTCACGGGAACGGCCTCGGTCGTTTTGGCTCGGGTAATGGCCTCCTTCATAATGGCCATCCCCACCAACGCCCGACCCATGATCTCATGATAGGTACCCAGTCTTTTTTCACACTCCTTTAACCACTTCTGCACTATAGGATCCGGATTGACTGACACGGCAGGGTGCACATAATAATAGATACCGTTTGCAGAATCCCCTGCCTCTTTCCGGACGTGGGGATTGAACCAGTTATTGTCGGACAGGACCTTGATCTCTTTCCCCATGAATTGTCGGAGCTGCCTCAGGGCAGGGGCAGCGGCACCCCCCTGGGCTACTAAATAAACCGCATCCGGTTTCTTACTGGCCAAGGTCATGAACTGAGAACTGAAATCCCTGTCTCCTTCGGTGTAGGTGGTAATTAGGGTGACCTTGCCTCCTAACTTATTGACCCATCTGACAAATACATTCTTGGAGGTTTCCCCATAAAAGGTGTCCAAATGCATGATGGCAACGGTCCTCACCCCCAGCCGTTTAACCGCATATTGAGCGAGAGCAGCGATCATGACCTCATCCGGGGCAGCACACCGCCAGATCATCCCCTCGCCCTGCGAGAGCCAATCCTGGGCCAACCCATACCCCCACATCGCAACCTTTGCCTCTTTCCCTACAGGCATGCCTGTCATAATGCATCCACTCGTGCTTCCGGGTTGAAGGGTATGGACTTTATCCTCATGGACCAGTTTCTTGCAGATTTCCAGGGCGGCATCCGGGACTCCCTTATCATCATAATAGATCACTTTCAAAGGCCGACCGATCATCCCGCCTTCTTCATTGAAAATGTTGGCCATCATTTGGATGGCATCCAAAAAGGGTTTTCCATAGGCCGCGGCATCGCCAGAGATGGCAGTCGATACTCCAAATTTGATGGGTTCGGCTGCCCCTACAGGTCCCCAGATGAAGAAGATTAAAGAGACGATTAGGAGAGTAGCCCTGATTCCCTTCCGGAGAATTCTTAGCAGTAACATGTTATTCCCTCCTTCAATGATCACGCGGTTTCTTTCCATTTTCATCCTACACGAATACTTTAAGACACCCCTTTTCCTCACTGGCTAAATATTTTGTATGCCCCACTACGGTTCAGCGTTTGGAGAAATTCTAAGAGGTTGATTTAAAATGTCCCGATCGCGCTGCGATAGCGAGAATACTGGTAGAGCCTACCGGCAGCCTTAGCCGCTCGCTCGGGGGTTCGGAATTGGGGCAAAGAAAAATCCGGCTGGGCTTCTTTCTCCCCTTTCACCAAGTTGCTTCCCACCGCTAAGATAGGTTTTTTGTGTAGCTCGATCAGCTCGCGTAGCCGCTGGTTAATCTGCATCCTGGCGCTAGAAATTTTGCTCGAAATTTTTTCCAGATTTTCCGCAGGAATGAAACCTTCCGTCTTTTTCTTAACGTCCGAGAGGATCCCCGGGAGAGGGCTGGTATCTCCGCTCAGGGAGATCACAGCGTCCACCTTTTCCCAGGAGATGAGGATCTCCAGGCAACTCAGGTAGGCCTCTATGCTGATCGAGGCCACCATATCTACAGGATTCCCTTTACTCCAATAGGAGGGAAGAATTTTATCCAGAGCACGGATGAGGGCATCCTCCAGGGGTGGCACCTCCAGGCCCATCTCCACGCAGGCGTCGGCAGCAATCACCCCCCATCCTCCTCCCCGGGTAAGAATTCCCACCCGGTTTCCTCGGGGTAAAGGGAAAAAAGAAAAGGCTGCGGCCAACTCTAACATCTCTTCGGTCGTGGACGCCCAAAGGATGCCGGCTTGCCGGAAGGCCGCCTCATATAACTCACTCACGCCGGCCATCGCACCACTGTGGGACTTGGCTGCCCGGGCCCCGGCGAGAGTTTTTCCCCCTTTGAAAGCAATGATCGGTTTGAAAGGGGTGATCCCCTTAGCAATTTCCAAAAATCTTCTTCCGTCATCCAAGCCTTCGATGTACGTCAGGATGACCTTCGTCTCCGGGTCTTTTCCCAAGAAAGATAAGTAATCTTCCGACCGCAGGTCTCCTTCGTTTCCGCTGCTCACGTATTTGCTGAATCCGACGGCAAATTTTTCTCCCCAGGCCAGCATCTGCGTCCCGATGTTTCCACTTTGGGAGACCAGGGACACCTTTCCCTTTCTCGGCCTCACCGGAGGCATCAGGGCCGACAGGTTGGCTGAAGCGCTGAAGATCCCCATGGTGTTCGGCCCCACCAATCGCATTCCAGATCCCCGGGCCAATTCGATCAGTTCTTTTTCCAGCCGGGCTCCTTCTTCCCCTGTCTCACTGAAATCAGAGGTGATGACAATGGCCATGTGGATCCCTTTGCGAATACTGTTCAGAACAGCTTCCATGGCCAGATGCGCCGGAATGGCGATGACCGCTAAATCAACTGGATCGGGGATCTGGCTAACTTTGGCATACGCCTTATGCCCGAAAATCGCCTCTTCTCTTAGGTTCACCGGATAAACCCGGCCCTGATACCCACCCAGCAGAATGTTAAGGAAAACAATAGCGCCCCATTTCCCGATGTTGTTCGAGGCTCCGATGAGGGCGATGGATTTAGGGTTAAAAAGGAGGTCAAAATCAGGTGGCGGAGTTTTTTCCATTTTTACCTCTCTTTTAAAAAGACGTTATCGATTTCATTGAGGCCCTTACCTCTTTTCTTGCGGTCTATATTTGATCAAGATCAAGTAAATTGTCAAGTATTTGCGCTAAGATTTTGGAAAAAGGAAATATATTCATCGAGAAAAACATGGGCCTGCGGCCTTGCAGGATCGGCGATCATTTATTTTCTTTTAAGGCTTGAATGAGATCTTCCAGCTGGGCCTGAGGGATGCAAACGACCGCGCCTCCTTGTCGAATCTCCACCCGGGGACCCTCTTCGGTTTCAACCCGGAGAACCTCCACTCTCCCCTTCGCGGGGCCATTCTCTTGGGGGGGTGCGAACTCCTGGTAAGAGGGAGGAATGTACCCCGGGTTAATCCAGTCCAGAGGGTTGAATTCGGCGAATTGGATGAGCGTTCCGAAGGCGTCCCTGGGATGGATGAATAACTCCTTCCACCCAGGAAGGGCCTCGGAATATCCGAAGGTGGGGATTCCGCGTTCTTCCAGGGTCTGCCGGGCTTCCTGGATGTCGTTCACCTGGACGGTGATATGGTGAGGCCCCTCCCCTCGGGTCTCCAGGAATCGATCTAAAAATCCATTTTTTTCCAGCGGATCGATCAGTTCCAGCAGGCAAGAAGTCCCGAGTTCTATGGTGGTCCAACGATATTTCTGTTGGCTCATAGGCATGGAAAAGAGCTCCTGTCCACCAAGACCATCCAGAAAGAAAGCCTTGGCCTTCTGCAGATCGCGAACGGCGATAGAGATGTGGTCAATGCGTCGAATCATTTGCTCCTCCTGGATCATTGGCCTCGGGGTCCGTCTGGCCTGGGATCTCGAGGCCAAAAATTTCTCCCTTCTTTGCCGACCGGGGGGAAACCCGTCACGGGTAAAATAACCGATTCTCCAAGCGGAATCAAGATCAGAATGAATTACCTGTCAGCGGGTATCGATCTCAGAAGATATGTTCCGCTTATGACCTGAACGTCTTTCTTATTGACGGGGCGAAGAAAATATTATATTAGTAAGTGATCACTTATTTTTCATCCAAAAGCGAAAGGGGAAGAGGATGAAAAGACGATTGTCCGCGGGGGGTCGCCGGGAACAAATTCTCCGAGGGGCCATGCGAATTTTTGCCCAGAAAGGCTTCCGCGGAACCACCACCCGGGAGATTGCCCAGCGCCTGAAAATCAGCGAGGCGCTCATGTTCAAATACTTTCCCAGCAAGAAAGCTCTCTACCGAGCGATTATTAGAAAGAGGATGGATGGTTCAGAGGAGATGTTTTTTCCCAAGGAGGCTATCCAGGCCAAGGATGACCGGCACGTATTCCGGGCTGTCGCCTCCTATTTGATCAAGAAGAACACAGAAGATCCCACCTTTTTGCGCCTCATTCTTTTCAGCGCCCTGGAACGCCATGACCTTTCCAAGATCTTTTTTGAAAATCACGCCATCGAAAAAACCAAGCTCCTCTCCGGATATATTCGCCAGCGGATCAAAGAAAAGGCTTTCAAAAAGGTCCCTCCCCTTTTGGCGGCCCGGGCTTTCATCGGAGCGAGCCTTTATTACGTCCAGGCCCAGGAAATATACGGGATGAAACATTTATTCCGCTTCTCCCAGAAGAAAGTTGTGGATACATTCGTGGATGCCTTTTTAGACGGGTTGAAGGGAAGCCAGCCGCAGAAATGAACCAGGAGAAAGAAAACCCGCCGAATAAAGCCCGAAAAAAGACCTTTTTGCTGGTATTGGCGCTGGCCGCCCTGGGGGTGGGAATCTATTTTGGCCTGCAGTGGGTGATTTTTCGCTGGCATTATGTTTCCACCGATGATGCGCAAGTGAAGGCGAATTTGAACAATCTCAGCGCCAAGGTTCCGGGAAAGATTGCCAAGCTCCTGGTTGAGGAAGGGGATTCGGTGCAGCAGGGGCAGGTTCTCGTGGAGCTGGAAAAAGAGGATTACGCCGCCGCCCGGGACCAAGCTCGTGCCACCCTGGAAACCGCCAAACATGAACTGGCCAAAGCCATAACCCAGCTTTCCTTAACCAAAGACCGTGTCTTTGGGGGAATCGGAGTGGCCCAGGCTTCTTTGGGGGAAGCCAGAGAGGGCCTTAAATTCGCCGAGGACGACGCCGTCCTGCAAACGGATCGGGTGAATAAAGAAATCGAGCGGGCCCGCGCCAGTTACCAGGCGGCCCGCGCCAAAGTATCGGAGGCCAAAGCCACGATGGACAACGCCCAAAAGGAATTCACCCGGCTTGAGGAACTTTTCCACCAAAAATACGTAGCGGAAACCGCCCGGGATGCCACGGAAACAGCCTGGCAGGTGGCTGAAAGCAAGTACCACTCGGCCCTGGAAAATGAACGCGAAGCCCTCTCCCAGCTTCAATTAGCCGAAGCCAACCAGCGTTCAATCACCTTGAAGAAACAGAATATCCGCATTTCCGAACAGACCTTACGCAAATCCCAACACAATCTGAACCTGGCGGAGGAAGAAAAAAAGCAGATCATCCTGCAAGAAAAAAATATTGAGCTTCTTAAGGCCAAAGTTCAGGAAGCGGAAGCGGCTTTCCAGCTGGCCGAGATTCGTTTTCAGGAGACCACGATTCGCAGCCCCATCCGCGGGGTGATTTCCAAGCGGATGGCGGATCAAGGGCAAATGGTCCAGCCCGGCCAGCCGATTTTCGTAGTGAATGATCCGGGAGATAAATGGATCGTGGCGAACGTGGAAGAGACAAAGGTCCGCAGGGTTCGCCCGGCAGCGAAAGTAAAAATTGAAGTCGATGCTTTTCCAGGTCAGACTTTTGAAGGGCGGGTGGAATTTATCGGGTCGGCTGCCTCGTCGGAATTTGCCCTGCTTCCAGCCGAAAATCCATCGGGTAATTTCATCAAAATCGCCCACCGGCTGCCGGTACGAATTTCTGTAAAAGACCCGAAAAGCCTGCTCAAACCGGGGATGATGGTGGTTGTGGCCATCGAAGCCAAGTAAGAATGTTGCGAGTTCTGAGTTTCGATTTGCAAGTTTTCAGTTTCCCAATTAATATTTTTAGACTCGCAACCCGAAATTTTGCACGAATCTTCATGATGGGATCGTCACCCACGAACCAAGGAAATTTTTACCCCTCACCCTTCCCCTGTGGAGTTTTGAATCTTACTCCACAGGGCGGGGTAAGGGGGTATTTTCTATGATAATTTGGAGAGGGCCAAGTTGAACAGTTTTTCTCCCCGGGGCGAAAATCATAAATGGGGCATCCTCGCGGTCATCATCTTTGGTAGCTTCATGGCGATCCTGGATAATAACATCGTCAACGTCGCCTTACCTTATATGATGGCTGCCTTCGGAGGCACGGTCGATCAAATTGAATGGGTGGTCACCGCTTACATGATCGCCTTCGCCATTTCCATGCCAATGACCAGCTGGCTGCGGGAAGTTTTTGGCCTGAAAAAAGTCTTTATCATCAGTATGGTACTCTTCGGCTTTGGGTCGGCTCTTTGCGGCATGGCCTGGGATAAAGACTCTCTGATCGTTTTTCGGATCATCCAGGCTTTCGGGGGAGGGGCGTTGTTACCTACGGGTTTGACTTTTGTTTCGGAAACTTTCCCCGCCGAGGAACGGGGGTTGGCCATGGGGATTTGGTCTATCGGGGCCATGGTCGCTCCGTCGATCGGACCCTTCGTGGGCGGCTATCTGGTAGATGAAGTCAGCTGGCGGGCTATTTTCTACATCAACCTGCCGGTGGGAGTCGTCGCCACTCTGGCAGCGTTCTTCGTTCTCCCCCCCGCCAGGGTACTTGGCCCAGCACGGAGGTTTGACCTCATTGGTTTCCTCAGCTTCTCCATATTCCTCGCCTTCCTCCTCATCGCTTTGGCCCAGGGCCAGCGGGAGGGGTGGGATTCCGACTACATCATCTCCTGCTTCAGCTTCAGCCTCTTGGGGCTGGTTGCCTTCACCGTCTCTGCCTTCCGGGTGAAGGATCCGCTCATTGACGTGCGTGTTTTCGCCAATCAAATTTTCTTGATGGCCAACATCGTCAACTTTGTCCGGGCGATGGCTATCTTTGGCTCCTTGTTTCTTCTGCCTCTTTTTCTGCAAAATGTTCTGGACTATAAGGCCTTGCGTACGGGTATCGTCTTGGCGCCTATGGCCATAAGTGTTGGTATCGTCTCGCCTTTCTCAGGACTTATTTCGGACCGGATCGGGCCAAGGATCCCTATTTTCCTGGGAACAGTTCTGGTGACTCTCTCCCTCTATCTTTACAAGGACCTTTCCCTCGACTCGGATTATTGGTTTCTATTCTGGCCGCAAATAATCCGGGGAGCGGGGTTCGGATTGATCAATGCTCCCCTCATAAGTGTGGCCCTCAATTCCGTCCGCCGGGAGCAGGGCGCTGTCGCCTCGAGTCTCCTGATGGTTATCATCCACGTCGGGGGTGCCTTCGGAGTTGCGTTACTGGGGGCCTTATTGGAACGCCGGCAGTTCTTCCATTATGCCCATTATCTGCAACAGATCAATCATGCCTTTTCTCCCCCCGTGTATCGGGCGCAATTGGCCATGCAGGACCTACTACTCAAGTCCGGGCAGGCACCGGCCGAAGTCTTAGTTAAAGGGAAAACCTTGTTGGCCTTATGGGTTCAACGCCAGGCCGCGGTGGGTTCGTTTGCTGACGCCTTTGTTTTCACGGGGTTGGTCATGGCTATCGGCATTATTCCGGCCTTGCTGATCCGTAACACGCGCTTTCCTGAGCAGATTAAGTCAGTCGGTGTATCGGATTGAAGGTTCCATGGGATCGAAAATAAATTTGAAACCGAAGTGGAATGCAAATAAAACTTTCAAGGAAAGGGGACTAGGCGAATGATAGATCTATGGAGAAAGGGGGTTTTATTTTATTTTCTGAGCCTGTTGATCTTTTTTCTGGCCTATTCAGCTTGGGCTGAAGAGGAACTACCTCCACCGGGAAAACCACTGACCCTGGACCAGTGTACGGCCCTCGCCCTCAAATACCATCCTTCTTTGCAGGCCAGCCAGGCCACAGTAGAGGCATCCAAAGCAAGGGTGGAGCAGGCATTGGCCAGCTATTATCCACAGGTGAATGCAACCGGCGTCTATAACTCAGCAACTGCCAACTTTATCTTCCTAGGGGGGACCAATTTTTCTGGAGGCATAGGTGAAAAATGGACCTTTTATGACGTTTTCACTACGGGCCTCTCCCTCAACCAGAATATTTACGACTTTGGCCGGACTTCCAATAGCGTAAAAATCAACCGGGAAAACACGAGGGCCAGCGAGCAGGATTTGGTCACCACAAAGCAGACCGTAGTCCTGAATGTCAAACAGGCTTACTACGGCGTCCTCCAGACTCTTCGCCTAATACAGGTCGCTGAGGATACAGTCAAACAAATGCAGGACCATTTAGCCCAGGCCCGGGGATTTTACCAAGCCGGAACCCACCCGAAGATCGACGTGACCAAGGCTGAGGTAGATCTGGCCAATGCGCAGCTGGCCCTGATCCAAACCAGGAATAATTACCAGGTGGCCCAGGCCACCCTGAACAACGCTCTGGGTCTGCGCCAGGATCTTACTTTTTCCATCGAGGACATCTTGGGAATCAAACAGCTGGAGATCACATTAGAAGAGATCCTTAAAAATGCCTATGAACAGCGCCCCGAGATTTTAAAATTGAAAGCTCAAGAACGCGCCCAGGAAGCAACGGTTAAGCTCGCCTACGCGGGTTATTACCCGACCCTCTCCGGCGTGGCGAACTACCTTTACCGGGGCACTGGGCCCGCCCCTATGTACTGGGATTTTTCCTTCGGAGCGACTCTGAGCGTTCCCATCTTCAGTGGCTTCTCTTCGCCCAATCAAGTTGCTGAGGCCCGGGCCAACCTGAGGAACCTCCAGGCCCAGGAGGAAGCTACGCGGCAGAATATCCGTCTGGAAGCGGACCAGGCTTACCTCAGCCTAAAACTTGCCAACGAGCAGGTCGGGGTAACGGAAAAATCAGTGGGCCAGGCCAAGGAGAACTTTGAACTGGCTACCGGCCGCTACCAGGTAGGCGTGGGTTCACCTTTGGAGGTGACCGATGCGGAAGTTTTGCTGGCCAATTCCAGGGCTAACTATATTACTGCCCTTTATAATTACAAGGTTTCGGAAGCCAAGATCGAAAAGGCCATGGGCGTAGTAAAATGAAAAACTTTTCCCGCCCCAGCGGGACAAGATGCAAAATATAAATTGCAAATTTCAAAAGGGCGGGCCTTTTCCCCTGAAATTTACATTTTTCATTTTGCAACTTTCATTTTTCAATGAAATTCGTCGGTTCTTTTCAAAACGATAAATTGATCCAAAGGAAAAAATTATCCTTCCGAACCCTGAATTTGGGGATACTGACTTTTTGTAACTCCCTGGAGAAGGGGATTTATGAATCGAACTAAAAAAACATTTATCGTCCTGGTCATCCCGACGATCGCCGGTTTAAGCGCCTTTCGCGCGGGCCAGGTTATCTCCGGTAAGAAAATTAAAGAAGAAAAAGCGTGAAGAGAAAACCTATTCTTTGGATCATTCTTGTTATTCTAATTGTAGCGGCCGGCCTCGGCTATGCCTATTTCTTCAAAAACAGGGAAACTGTGGTAGGATACCGTACCGCCCGGCTGGAACGAGGCAGTATCTCCGCTTATGTAACGGCCAATGGCACGGTCAACGCCGTGATCACTGTACTCGTCGGCTCCCAGGTTTCGGGTACGATCCAGAAGCTCTATGCGGATTACAATACCCAGGTAAAGACGGGGCAGCTCGTTGCCCAGATCGACCCGGCCATCTTCCAGGCCCAGGTCTCCCAGGCCAAGGCCTCACTAGAGAATGCCCGGGCCACATACCTCACCGCCCAGGCGGATATTACCACGGCCCGCGCGAATGTGGAGGCAGGAAAAGCTAACGTTCTTAAGGCCAAGGTTTCGGTGGAGGACACGAAGCGCAACTTGAACCGTTCCCTGGAGCTTTTCAGCCGTAATCTGATCGCGGCCAGCGACCGGGATACGGCCCAGACGAACTACGATTCCGCCGTGGCCCAGCTCGAAGCCGCCCAGGCGCAGGAGAAGGCCAACGAAGCCCAACTGGAATCGGCCATTGCCAAGCTGGAAGCGGCCCGCGCCGGGGTCAAGCAGAGCGGGGCTGCGCTGGAGCTGGCCCAGGTGAACCTGGACCACTGTCGTATCACGGCGCCCGTTACCGGGACCGTCATCTCCCGGAACGTGGACGTGGGGCAGACAGTCGCGGCCAGCCTGCAGGCCCCGACGATCTTTACGATTGCTCAGGACTTGACCGAAATGCAGGTCGATACCAATGTCAGCGAGGCCGATGTGGGCCGGGTAGCCGTCGGCCAGGACGCCACCTTCACCGTCGATGCTTTTCCCCAGACCACCTTTCGGGGAAAGGTGACGGAGATCCGTAATGCCCCGATAACCATCCAAAACGTGGTCACCTATGACGTAGTCATTCAGGTGAAGAATCCCGACTTGAAACTGAGGCCGGGGATGACCGCGAATGCCTCGATTCTGGTGGCCCATAAGGATAATATCCTCAGGATTCCCAATGCTGCCTTGCGCTTCCGGCCGGATTTCGTCAAGAAAGAAGCCGGCGCCCAAAAGGGGACGCAAGCAGCCGCGAGCGGGGCCCCTCCCCCCCCATCCCTTCCGAGCCTGGAGCGACTGAAAGGTGAATTGAATCTTTCACCCCCTCAAGAGACCGCCATCTCCCATATCCTCGCGGATACACAGAAGGAGATGCAGGGAGCCCAGAAGGCGAGCCCGGAGACCGCTCTGACCAAAGCCAAAGAACTTGCCGTGTTCACCCGCTCAAAGATCCGTTCCGTGCTCACTGAAGAGCAGCGGAAAAAATTTGACCAGATGCCGGAACAGACGGGAACCCAGACCATTCTCCCTAAATTTAAGATCTGGGTCCCGGTGCCCCAGAAAAAGCCGATACCGGTAGAAATCACGACCGGCATATCGGACGGGTCCTACACGGAAGTTTTATCTGGTCCCCTGCAGGAGGGACAGGAAGTGATCTTGGAGGCCGCGGGAAGCAGCAACAAAGGCGGGGCCACTTCCGCTCCGCAGACGCTACCTGCTTTCAAAGGAGGGCGGTAAATAGCAGAATCTAGGAGCCAGAATTCAGAAAACAGAATGAAAAGGATACCTGCAAAAACTTTCCAGGATTTAATCGTTTGGCAAAAGGCACATCAGTTTGTTCTGTCCACTTACCATTTCACTGACACATTTCCAAAACGAGAGATCTATGGGCTTACTTCCCAGGTCAGGCGGGCTGCTGTGTCTATTCCCGCCAATATCCCAGAAGGGTTTAAAAAGAAGACCATGATGGATAAAGTTCGATTTATGAACATTGCCCACGGATCTATTGAAGAATGTCTCTATTATCTAATCTTGGCTGAAGATCTGGGTTATGGTAACAGCCAGGAATCAGCTCTTCAGCTGGAAGAGGTTAGCAAATTATTGCAAGCATATAGCTACTCTATTCTGAATTCTGGCTCCTGACTTCTGAGTTCTATTTTATGCCTGAACTAATCCGCGTTGAGCATTTGGTTAAAATATATTATCTGGGAGAAGTGCAGGTCCCGGCCTTGAAGGGGGTAGATCTGACCATCCAGGCTGGCGAGTTCGTGGCCATCATGGGGGCATCTGGGTCAGGGAAGTCCACCTTTATGAACATCCTTGGCTGTCTGGACCGCCCAACGCAGGGCCATTACTACATCGAAGGGACCGACATCTCCGGCCTCAGCAAGGACCAGCTTGCCCAGATCCGCAATAAGAAGATTGGCTTTGTATTCCAGAGTTTTAACCTTTTAAGCCGGACTTCCGCTCTGGAAAATGTAGAACTCCCCCTCTTTTACAATGGCTCTTCGGCCCGGGAACGGCGCCAACGGGCCCTGGATGCGCTGGCCAACGTGGGGCTCCAGGGACGGGAACATCATTTCCCCAGCCAGCTCTCCGGGGGCCAACAACAACGGGTGGCCATCGCTCGCTCCCTGGTGAACCAGCCCTCACTGATCCTGGCGGATGAGCCTACGGGTAACCTGGACACCCGGACGAGCCTGGAGATCATGGACATCTTTCAGAAACTCAACAAGGGGGCGCAGATTACTATCATCCTGGTAACCCATGAGCCGGACATCGCCAAATACGCGGAGCGCCATGTGGTCTTCCGGGATGGGAAGATCCTCCAGGACATCCGGATCACGCCTCTCCAAGCGGCGGAGGACCTAGCCCGGATGCCCGTCACAGAAGATGAGGCCCATCCATGAATCTTCCTATGACCTTCCGCATCGCCTACAAGGCCCTGGGGCGCAACAAGATGCGCTCCGGGCTCACCATGCTGGGTATCATCATCGGCGTGGGAGCGGTCATTGCCATGATCGCCATCGGCTCCGGAGCCAAGGCCCGCATCCAGGAGCAGATCGCTTCCATGGGGTCCAACTTGATCATCGTGCTTTCGGGAAGCGCGACCAGCGGCGGAATGCGTTTCGGCTCGGGTTCGGTTCCCACTCTCACGGTGGAGGATTCCAAAGCCATCGCTGCCGAGTGCTCGGCAGTAAAGTACAGCGCCCCCGTCCTCCAGGGCGTCACCCAGGTGGTCTACGGCAACCAGAACTGGTCCACCGTTACCTATGCCAGCACGCCCGAGGCGCTGCTCATCCGGGACTGGCCGGTGGTCAGGGGCAGAACAGTGATTCAGTCTGACGTGGAAGGAGCAGCCAAAGTCTGCCTCCTGGGACAGACTGTGGTGGAGAACCTTTTCGGCGATATCGACCCCGTGGGCCAGGTCGTGCGCATCAAGCAATTCCCTTTCACGGTGATCGGCGTGCTCTCCCTGAAAGGCCAAACCACGTGGGGTCAGGACCAGGATGATGTGGTTTACGTTCCCCTCACTACAGGACAAAGACTCCTTTTCGGACAGCAATTCCCAGGAATGGTGCGCGCCATCAGCGTCCAGGCAACGGGGCCGGATACGATGAAACAGGCCGAGGATGAAATTACCCAGCTTCTGCGACAACGGCACCGGATTCGTCCCAACCAGGAGAATGATTTCTCGGTCCGGAACCTGACCGAGACTTATGTCTGCGGCCGAGGAATCTGCCAGGGTGATGTCTCTTCTCCTGGGAGCCATCGCCTCCATTTCCCTGCTGGTCGGCGGCATTGGCATCATGAATATCATGCTTGTGTCCGTGACCGAGCGCACCCGGGAGATCGGCATCCGCATGGCCGTGGGCGCGCGCGGACGGGACATCCTTTACCAGTTTCTCATCGAAGCCCTGGTCCTGAGCCTGATCGGCGGGGTGATCGGCATCTTCCTGGGGGTGGGCGCTTCCCGGCTGGTCGCCCAAGTTTTCAAATGGCCAACCCTCATCTCCTTCCAGGCTTTGCTTCTCTCCTTCTCCTTTGCGGGCGGCGTAGGCGTCTTCTTCGGCTTCTACCCGGCGCGCAAGGCCGCCAATTTAGACCCGATTGAAGCTCTGCGCTACGAATGAAGCACGCGCCTCACACTAACGCCGACGACAGCTTTCTTAAATGGTTTCATGAGCTTGATGGCCAGTCTGGTTAACATTAGGATCAGCTATCTCCCGATCGCCGAGATTCACCCCCGCATCTGGATATTCCGTATCAATTAAGCTGCCAAATTTTTTTGCATAACAAATTTCTAAAGCTCCCCAATGATCTAACCGATAAGAAGAGCAAAGGCTGAAACAATTTATGGTCAAAAAGAGAGGTGAATACAAAAAAGGACCATGTAAATGCCTTGAGTAGGGCCGATCAATTCGGCAAAAAACATTTGGCAAGAATTGCCAAAAAAAACCCTAGAAGAGGAGAAAAATCATGGCGCTTAACGACATTTCCTTGACCTCAGGAATGAGGGCCAATCTTCTGAACCTTCAGAGTACCGTTGACCTTTTGAACAGAACGCAGCAACGTTTGTCCACAGGTAAGAAGGTCAATACTCCGATTGACAATCCGTTAAACTATTTTGTGGCCAAAAGCCTTACGGACCGTGCTTCTGACATCTCCACGGCTAAAGACAGCATGAGCGAAGGAATTCAGACCATCACCGCGGCGAATAACGGTGTCACGGCAATTACTGCCTTGATCGGGGCTGCGAAGGGAGTCGCGACTTCAGCCTTATCTGCCGCCGCAGCCGATATCACTTCTCTAGTAAACCAGTATAACGGCATATTGACCCAGATCGATAACGCCGCAAACAATTCCTTCTACAAAGGCACAAACTTACTGAACAGCGCCTCCAATACCCTTACTGTCGATCTGGGCGATTCCAGCACCTTAGTTGTGACTGGGTTTAATGTTACCTATTCAGGCTTGTCAATTTCGCAGGCTAATAATGGAAGCTCGTCGGGGAAGGCGGACTGGTCAAGTTCAACCGACATCACTGCCTCCATTACCTCGCTTGACAGCGCTCTTTCCACCTTGAGAGTAGACTCCCAAGGCCTTTCTTCGAATTCGAACATCGTCACCATCCGCCAGGCCTTCGCAAACAACATGATCTCCACGCTCTCCCAGGGTGCTGACAATCTCACGCTGGCGGACATGAACGAGGAAGGGGCAAATATGCTCATGCTCCAGACTCGCCAGGCACTGGGCATCTCCGCATTGGGCCTATCAGCTCAGGCAGCCCAGTCCGTCCTGAAGTTGTTCTAAGCAGCAGCTGAGCAAAGAGGGGAGACTGATTCTCCCCTCAATGCTCCTCAGGTGCTGAAACCATGCCAATCACGGAGATAGGGAGCAATCAGGCTCTCTTACAATTAAACAATACTACGAATACTCTTGACCTGACCGGTAAGTTGGGAAAGAATAAGAGGATAAGCTCTCTCAAAGAGGGTTCTTCAGGATCGGTACAGGTAAGCCAGAGTCGGTCTGCATTCGATGATCTTCAGGCTTTCAATGCCACTCTCAACTCGGTGGCAACGAGCATAAAAGTCGCTGACACCACCATGGGAAAGATTAAAACCCTTATTGATCAGATGATAGAACAATTGGGAAGAATACTTAAAAATTACCCGCCTTTTCCTCCAGGAAGCGAAGAAAGAGTTAAATTCTTACGAGCCTTTGCCGCTCTCCGCAGGCAGATCGATCAATTAAGCTTCTCACCCAAGGACGAGGGCGCCTTGAAGATCACGGCTGATCCCGCGGTGGTTCCCCAAGCAGGTGATTGGAATGTTGTAATTGGCGGTAATGGACCCCCCGTGACAATTCACAGCCAGCAAGTCCACACAGGGCCTACCGGACTCAACATTCCTGAACTGCCAGAAACTGCTACAGATAAGGAAATTTATGCTGCCATAAAAAATCTGGATGATGCCAGCAAGACGCTCGGTCAAAGGCAATCTGGGCTGGCCACAGATGCCCTAGGCATCCAACATTTTCTGGAATCTAATCCCAAAATTAATAAAGTCGCTGGCAGCTATGTGGAAGCGCCCAAGTCGCCCGACATGGCAGAAATCACTGCGGAGAATAAAGGTTCGGAGCCCAACCAAACACTGACGATTGAATCGATCAAAAGTTTAACCAAAGATCAATCCCAGTTATCGGAATTATTAAAATAACGATGGGTCTGAAAATCACTTTAAAACCCCATGAAAGGATGATCCTCGGCGGCGCCGTCATCACCAATGGGAACAGCAGAACTGAATTGATCATCGAAAATAATGTCCCCATTCTGCGCCAAAAGGATATACTGAGCGAAAAGGAAGCCAATTCGCCCTGCCGTCGAATTTATTTTGTCATCCAACTCATGTATGTGGATGAAGAAAACCTTGTAACTCATCACAACACCTATTGGAAATTAGTTCAAGGGCTTGTGGAAGCTGCTCCCAGTACATTGGTTTTGATTGATCAAATCAGCATGCATATCCTGGCCAGCAGATATTACCAGGCTTTGAAACTTGCCCGAAAGTTGATAGATTACGAACAGGAGATTACCAAGAATGTACGCGAATCAACTAAGAACCTACGAAACCGTTAGCAGGGCCACCTTGTCCGGCCGGCAAGTGGAGGCAGCAGTTCTCACTAAGGCAGCTCTCAAGCTCAAGAATTGTCAGGAAAACTGGGAGGCTGAAGATCGAAGTGCCAAATTGGATGAAGCTTTAAAATTCAACCAACTGGTCTGGAGTATATTCCAAGCGGAGCTGGTTAGACCGGATAATCCTCTACCCAAAAACTTGCGTCAAGATATACTTAGCTTGAGTGCTTTTATTGACCAGCGGATTTTTGAAACCATGGCTTACCCCGCCCCTGAAAAGCTCACCGCCATTATCAATATTAATCTCAATCTTGCCGCCGGTCTTAATGGCTCGCCATCTTAGGCATTTCATCCTGCTTACACTTGGGGAGCAAATGATATTTCTCCCTTTTGATCGCTCTCATCGCGAAACTCTGCCACCTTCATACATTCTTCATGAAGGGTGAGGATGGCCTCATTGAAATTATTGCTTCCAATAGCCGCTTCAAGCAGTAAAATAGCGTATTCCTTCCTCCCCGCCTTAAGAAGCCTCTCTGTATGTTTGAAGAGATATTCAGCGACGTCATTTTTATTTCTCCATAATTTTGCAATATATTCCAACCCCAATTTTGTCCTGCCGTCAATAATATAGGCCACGCCCAGAAGGCCGATTGCAGATGGATACCCAGGAACCCTTTTCAATAGGCTTTCAAGGGCAGCGATTGTTTTCTGCACATTGCCAGCGCAGAGTTCGCAAGTGGAGTAGTTATGAACCGCTTCCTTCATCTTGGGATCAAGCTCCATGGCTTTTTTTGACGCCAGGAGTGCATCTTCATATTTCCCGAGTTGCAAATATGCATGCCCCAGGTTCAGGTAAGCCGAGGCGTTGTTCGGCTGAAGCAAAATAATCTTTTTCCATAGCTCTACAGCTTCATCAAACTTCTTCAGTTCCGCTGCCTGGATCGCAAGCTCCCTTAAGGCGCCTGCGTTTCGCCCCATCTCATCGAGCTTTCTTTTTCCGAGATTATAATAAGTTTCGCCTTTAAATAAACTTTTCTCTTCATCTAACTTGCCATAATGATGGATGACGACGTTACTGGATGATATATTGATCCCGGACCTAATCAAAGAGGGTTCAACAAATTCATGGACAGGGTTTTCGAACTTAATCCGGCTGTCATTCGGAAACAGCCTTACCTTCTGACTGGGAAACCAGCCGATGCCCGCTTCTTCCACGGCATAAGCCCCGTCATTCTCCCTCCATCCTTCCACGTTCGGTCGGTCTATGTAATTCCTCGTAATGAAAGAATATGCTGCTGAACCAGGTTTTCCGTTTTTGACAGGCCTGGCCAGCCTTTCATAATCGCTTGAAGATAAGACCTCGTCAGCGTCCATAACAAGGATCCATTGTCCGGATGCTTTGAAAATTGAATAATTCCTTGCCTCTGCAAAGCTTTCCGGCCATTCCAATTCGTAGACTTTTGCGCCAAAGGCCCGGGCAATCTCCTTCGTCCTATCCGTTGATCCGGTATCTACGATGATCATCTCATCAACGACTGGCTCAACGCTTCGAAGACATTTGGCCAGGCATTGCTCCTCGTTTTTTGCAATCATACATAAGGAGAGCGTACTCTTTCCCTTAGTTTTCACATCGATTTCCTTAACCCCTATTCTACTCCGCATCTCAATCGCTGCACTGAGAATGCCATCATCGACCCCAAATACAATCATGGCCTCCTCAATATTTTCCATGGCGGCCTTATTTTTCCCCTGCTGTATTAGGATATCAATCAAGAGAAAGGCAATTCTTCTGTTCAATGGGTATAGGCCTTTTGCTTCCTGAAATACCCGTTCAGCCCGGGAAAACTCCCCCGTGGCAGCAATCGCCGAATAATACGCCGTGACAAGGTCTGTTACGGTTGGGGACAAGATGAATCCCTTTTCAAGAAAATTTAATGCTTCTTCTTTTTGCTCTGCGCCCCACTTCAAAACCCCGAAGTTCGTATGGGGTTCACCATAACCCGGATCTGCTTCAATGGCCTTTTTGAAAAAACCTTCAGCCGTACTCTTATCCCCCTTCTTGTAAGCCAGTATTCCCTTTAGATTCAGGGCTAACGGAGAAGTAGGATTTAATAAAAGCGCACGGTCTGCATACTCCTGAGCTTCCTCATAAAGTTCCATACCCTCTTTACTATAACCAATCAGGGCCAGTGTTTTTGTATCATCATTATGTGCGGGCATTTCATTGAGGATACTTAGAGCGTCTTTATATCTTTTCAAATCCATCAGAATTTCTGAAAGCATGTAATAAAACCTTTTATCCTCGGGAAAGAGCTTTATCCCCCCAACGAGGATGTTAACTGCCTCATCATTTTGTCCTCTCTGATTTAATTCATCCGCCTTTTCCATTGCCTTTAACCCAAGAGCCTTCTTCCCGAGCGGGGATTGAGTTTCTAAACCATTCCACTTTTCGTTAAATTTTTTTCTATTTGCCAACATGGATGAATTATAATCTGACCTTATTCCCTATAAAACTCCTACTGCCATAATGATGGACAAATACATCCCCGGCAATAAGGTTTCTATAACCTTCCAATGATGCCCTGAGACAGAAATCGTCATCCTCATAATTTCCCGAGCCAAAGGTTTCGTCGATTAAACCGATTTTTTCGATTAATTCTCGTCTAAAAAGCATACAGAACCCGACGATTCTTCTCGTGGGAATACGCCGATATCGATTCTTTTCCCTGAATGCTCTGGCATACCCTTCAAGATGATCGATATCGCCATAATCTGCATTTACGACCTTTTGAAGCCCACTGATATTATTTGTCATCGGCCCAACAACACCTATATCAGGAGAGCTGTTGATACATTCAAGCATTCCTGATAACCAGCCTTCCGTTACGAGGACGTCATTATTTAAAAGCAGAATGTATTCTCCAGAGGATGCGGTGATTCCCTGGTTACAGCCCTGTGAAAAACCTAGGTTTTTCTTGTTTTCGATGAGTTTGAAGTTTGGATTCTCCTGGGTGAGTTTTTTCAGCCATTTGATCGTCCCGTCTTTCGAGCCGTTGTCCACAAAGATAACCTCATACGGTTCCGGCGTGTGTTTCCTGATGCTTTCTATGCATTTCTTCGTATAATCGAGTTCGTTGAAGGTGAGGATGACGATTGATACTTTTTTGCCCAGCGGATCGATTTCTTTGAAGACCGACTCCAGCCTCTTCTGTATCGCCTCGGGTGACCACTGACTCTCCACGGTGTGTTTGCCATTCGACGAGAGCTGATTCCAAAGCGCTTCATCACGGTACAATCGCACCACCTGCGCTGCGAAATTCTCCGGGGTGTCGGCGATGAGGGCATCGTGGCCGTGGACAAGACCCATGCCCTCTGCGCCGATGGATGTGGTTACAACGGGGAGTCCCCAGGAAAGGGCCTCCCCGACCTTTCCCTTCATTCCGGCGCCGTAACGCAGGGGGTTTACTGAGATACGGGCATTTCGAAGATAGGGGATGAGGTCTAGTACATATCCCGTAACGACGATATGCTTCGATGCCAGGGCCTCAATCTCGTCAGGAGGGTTGGTGCCGACGACGAAGAGTTGCACATCCTTCAGTTCCTCCAGAATGGGAGGAAAGACCTCCTTGCAGAAGAAGAGAACGGCATCGATGTTGGGTGTGTGATTGAAATTCCCCACGAAGAGTAGGTCTTTCGTTCCGCCGTAGATCTTCTTAAAGTCGATTTTTTCGTGGACATTCGGGATGACATCGATGGGAATGCCCCGGATCAAACTTTCAATGGCCTTCTTGTCATCAGGGGTGACAACCCAGACCCTGTCTGCCTTCCGGTACACTGCTATCTCACTTTCCTTATTCTGTAATGCCCTTGCTTTGAGTTTCTCGTCCCCTTTCATCTCCGCCTCGCGGATCTCTCGGAGAAAATGGATATCCACGCTGTCGACGACAACTTTGGATGCTGGAGAATATTTTCGTACCAGTGGCAGGTAATACTCCGCCAGACTCCAGAATTCGAGGATCACGGCCTTATAGTGCCTCTCCGCGAGGATCTTTTCGAGATCCAGATAGGGCGCAATCACATTGGCCCCAGCGGCTTCGAGCGCCATCGGATCGCCTGCATAGGCTTCGATCCCCAGATCCTGGAGGATGGGAAGGTAACAGTCGGCATGGACATCGCCCCTGGCTATGAAGGTCACATGGTAATTCATTCGGATGAGGGATTTGAGGATCTGGAATAGCCGCAACGATCCAGAGGCGCGGTCAAACATGGGAAGGAAGGGATCGACCACAAGGATATTTTCCTTTTCTTTGGGCGCGGCAGGCAGGGATCGCCATTTCTCGTGAAAATAGTTCAGATCATCTTGCGGTATGGTACTGACAGGGAATTTCCTTTCTGATCTCTCGCCGCTCTCTGCCTTATGAGAGCGCATCTCTTCCGTGATCCCCTTGATCTTGAAGGCATTGAAGGTCCACTGATAGAGATTACCCAGCTCAAGATGCGAATCTTTCAACAAATCCTTTGTGGATCCTGAGGCAAGCAGTGACTCGAGTTCATGGACCCTTTTGACCTTCTTCTCCAGAGATTTTTCGATATAGCGCCATTTCTCCTCGGATCTACTTATCATGCAGTACTTCTGGATGATCGGATCAGGATGTAACTGGCTGAACCAGTACTGTGATCTCCCCTGCTTTTCACATCGCCTGCAGAATTCATCGTAGGTTATGGGGCGAATCATATAGCTAATCGCGTTCTTGTTGAAAATGACCCTGAGTCCGAACCTGGAAAGGCGGTATCCGAGCTCGATATCCTCCGAACCGAAGCGAAACTGCTGCCTGAAGACCCCATGCTTCACCAGGAGCGATCTTTTGCAGGAAGAACGTCCACCCCAGAAATAGGTGAAATCAAGTTCCTGCCCGTCCTTGAGGTGTGAGTAGGAGAAAAGGAAATGCCCTATATCCGTCACGAAATGCATGACCCGAGTTTTTTTAAGCGTTGGGGACCAGGTGGTATATCCAAGGACGGCGACGTTTTCCTCGGGATGTTCTTTGTGGATCCTGAGGTGCTCTCTGAGAAGATTTTTATCGGCCACGTCATCATCATCGAAGAAGAAAAGGATCGGTGCCCGGGATGTAAAAATCCCCAGGTTCTTCGCCGCCGCAATTCCCGAGTTTTCCTGGTAATAATATCTCAGGGGCAATGCTTTCTGCATTTTGTTGCAGAATCTCCCGGGTGTGATCCTGTGAGCCGTCGTCGATGACAATGACCTCGTAATGCTTATGGGGAAGACTCTGCTTCACGAGGCTTCTCAGCGACTACTTAAGAAGGTCGGCACGGTTGAAAGTCGGGATGATGACACTGATAAGGGGATGATCGTTTTCTCCTTCATCATCTCACTCCTCCGTAGAATTGATCACGTTCAGGGTCGTAAAGCAGGTCTCAAGCGGAATATGATTATGCCTGCGCAGATAATCTTTCTTTCCTGATCCACCTTGTTCCAGTCATAATTTTCAACGGGCTTCCGCATGCTGTGATCGACAGGCGTGTTATCGATAATGCCCATTTTCATCTTTCTCTCTCTGACCAGGTAGGACCAGACATTCTCGTATCCCCATCCCATGGGGGATGTGAGATCGAAGGGGAAAATGAAGTCATAGACTGAACGGTGAAAGCTCACGACGGGGCCGATCTCCACGAAGAGCGTCTCCCTGGCCAGAATCCCACTCTGCTGTTCCACGATAGGATGATCAATATGTGAATTGGGAGTTCTCGCTGGCTGGGCGATGACAAATTTGAGATCTTCCTGTAGCGTGATGAATTCATCCAGGAATCCTTCCGGGAGGACGACGTCATCATCCGTCATGAGCAAATATTCGTACTGTGAGAGATCTTCTGCCGATATCAGTTCGTTCATGATTTCATACTTTGGCTTTTTCCCCATGATCGTCTTCACCGTCACATCCGCTACCTTCTGGTTCGGGGGGGTTCCGCCGAGAGCAACCCAACGCTGAATGACATCATATTTTCTCGATGTTGAAAGCCTCGCCACGATATCATCGACGTTGTTGAGCTTATCTGCAAGGTAAATACCGAAAACAAGTACTTTCTTGCGTGAAGTGGCTCCCACATCCGCAGCGTCTGCCACGGGTTTAACGATGGAAGGTCGGAGGCTTTTTATCTTTCTCTCATCGAGTAAAACCGCTCCCTGATCTGCCGCATCACCATCTTGTTCTTTTGTGAGACCGACGATACAGGATGGCTGGTAGAAGAGCGCTTTCCCATTGCCCCTGAGGGTAATACCCAGATCGATCATGGCGAGGCCAAAGTCAGTGATTTTCTCGTCGAATCCCCCGGATTCCACGAAGGCTTCCTTTGAAACAAGCATGAGGTATCGTGACCCCGAAGGGGTCTCTTTAAAATAGTTATACTTCGGGCAGTCGATAGCCTCGCCTTCACCGGCGTTTTTGATTCCATCCCTGTCGGGAAGAGAAAATCCCGCCTCGATGATGGAAGCAGGGGGATCGATGACCTTCGGAGCAACAGACCCAAAGTTTTGGCTGTTTGAGGCCACCTTCAGAAGCGGAGACAGCCAATTCTTCGATAAGAGACTTCTGGGGTCCATGAAAACGAGGTAGTCCCCAATTGCACTCCGGGCGGCAAGATTGAGGCCCGCTATTTTTTGAATATTTTCGGGGGGGATGAATTGTTTGATGCTTTTATTTCCAAGTGAGGTCACAAAATCTCCGATAGCCTTCGACGGACCTTTTGAGACCAGAATGATTTCAAAATTTGGATATTCCGTATTTTGCAGAACGGTCCCGATGCTAGATTGGAAGGACCCAAGGTCATGATTCACAGAGATGATAATGGATACCCTAGGTTCAGGCGCCGCTTTTTGCCCTTGGGCTTGACCCAATCTGATTTTGTTGAAGATTTCTTCGATCGCCGCTTTTGCCTCCCTATGATCAGGGTTGATTTGCAGGACCTTCTCATAGAAGGAAAGAGCGTCATCGATGCGATTCAGCGAGGTGCAGATGTGCCCGAAAGCAAAGAGCGCCTCAACGTCATCGGGATGCTCGGTCAGAATCCGGTGATAAATCTTCAGGGCGTCTTCCGTACGCCCAAGCTCCACATAGTAAAAATCGGCAAGATTCTTCAGGAAGGTGACGTTTTCCGGCTCGAGTTCAACCGCCCTTTCATAGTGGATCAGTGCTTTTTCTTTATCGCCCTTGTTGTAAGATAGGACGCCGAGCAGATTATGAGCGGTCCCATGGTCGGGTGCCTTGCCCAGAAGAGATTCGAGATGGACCGCAGCCTCCTCCCCACGGCCTTGCTCGATCAAGGGAATGATCTTTCCTTGGATCAAGTGGTCGGGATGATTGTCCTGTATCAATTCGACAAGATCACCGAAATAAACATGGGGTTTTTTTCTTTCGAGTTTCTCGTGCCGAATGATCCTGCTTAGTTTTTCAAGGGCTTGCTGATCGCCCATTTGAAAAATGTTTTGATCTCCGTACATACCTCTGATTCTTTGGAACGAAGCATTGAATCCAAAGGACTCGGCGAAGTCGATGAAGGCTTGAATTGTCTCGTAGTTCTCCCGCATGACCGTCATGTTCAGGGTGATGGAATCAAACCTCTCCCTGTTTCGCCTGATCAGGTCAAGACTCTTCAAGAGGCTTTCCCAGGAGCCGCCGATGCGAATTCTTTCATAGGTTTCCTTGTCCGCTGCATCGATGGAAACAAGGAGGTGACCGAAATTCTGGTGCTTAATCTGATCCCAGTATTTGGGCAGAAGGAGCGCGTTCGTAATCAGGTCAAATTTGAGATTCCCATCCCAATAATTGATCATCAATTGACGGGTGTCCGGCCTTGCAAGTGGATCTCCCATTCCTGTCAGGACGATTCTTTTGGCTGTTGGGAGGTAGCTCAGGAGATCATCCATAATTTTTTTGAGCAAGGCTGGATCATCGGTATATGCAGATCGTGAGCACATGATACAGGAAAGATTGCATATGCTGGAATGGTCTGGTTTGAAAACCGTTGGAGGGCTATTCAGGTAATCTTTCCGATTTCTTATATCTCCGATCAGTTGCGGAGTAAGGCAGTCCTGCTGTTCAAGTTCAGCGAACCGGATAATTTTCCCTTCTTGCTTGTATTCGATGATATAGGGGCACAAAGGATTGCAGATTTCCTGCCATTCTCCCCGGTACATTTTCCTGCGGATGAGGCGGGCCTCTTTTCCGTTCCAGATTTCCGCAATGGTACCTGACCTAATGTCACCGATACTGCGTTTGATCCAGTCAGGGCAGGGGCAGTTGAAAACTTTGTTGAAAGAGAAAGTCATCATATAAAAAGGCCTAAGGCAGATGATTCCATCGTTCGTGGTGGGCGAGACCTCGGGTTTTTTCGTCGCCCCTCCCCTCTTCTTCGAGGACCGTCTCCTTCTTGAGGTTCTCAAAATTTGTCCTGGCTTGTTCGGGGCCGAGGTCATCTCCTGCCTTCTGCCCCCGTTTCTCCAGGGTTTTGGCCATCTGACCGGCGAGTTCGTTGGACGGTTCAATCTCCAGGACCTTCAGGTAGCAATCTCTTGCGTCACTGAACCTTCCCCGTTCCACATGAATATTGCCCAGGATGAGGAGGGTTTCTGTATCCTGCGGGCGAATGGATAGGACCTTTTCATAGAGGCTTGCGGCTTCATCAATTCGTCTCAGCTCTACGTAATAGAAATCGGCAAGACTTTTCAGGAAGAAGGGGTTGCTAGGTTCGAGGGATACAGCTTTCTCGTATCGGATGAGCGTTCTCTCCTTATCACCTCTTTCGCCATCGAGGGCACCGGGGTCGTTACGATCGAGGGCTCCGCCGGCATTACTTTCCGGGTATTTTCCAATTGAGACGATCTTGTCCTCCTTTCCATGGCCAGCGATTTTTTTACCTTGATCATTTGGATTTAGTGTTGAGAATTTTTTGAAGTCCTCGCTTCTCTCCCGTGCTGCATCAATTATTTTGGAACCCTTGGCAATTTTATTCGCTCTTTCTGCCTCTTTCATAAATTCCTTATTCGCTATGACCACAGTTTCGGCCCCTTGTTTTCCGTCGTCGCGCATGAAGAGAGAAAAACAGTCGTTAAGAACATCGTCCCCCCAGTTTACCATTTCCTGGGAAAGGCACCTGAGTCCAACCTTTTTGCAGTACTCTCGAAATAGCTCTGCTGACATGCTTTCACCGCGCCAGTGCCGGTTTTCCACAGAAAGGATTCCCGTTGCCGGATCTCTAAAGGCACCGATGTTTGAATGATGGAGGAAACCAATCCCTCCTGGCTTGAGCTTCGAGGTAAGGTAGCCGAGATAAGAATATATGACATCCTCCTCGACATGCACGAGAGAATCCCAGCTGAACACAAAGTCGATGGAATGGTCCTCAATCATGTCCAGTGATTTGCCATCATTAACATAATAATGGATATGCGAATAGTCGCTGAAACGTTTCTTACAGGCCCCGATGCACTTTTCCGCCAAATCAACTACGGTTAGTTTTTGACACTGCTTAAGAAGGTATTGAGTGCATCTTCCGAAACCCGGCGCAATCTCGAGGATATGTTCTGAAGGCAAAAATGAGTGTATGCGTGGCAGTATGGTTCCGTACCATAAATATTCTGTGCCGCCCCACGCTTGAGACCACTCATCTCCGCTCTCCGGCCATTCGTAATTGGACCAATACGTCCGATTTCTCACAATGGAATTCTTGGTTTCCGGATCAGGAAGGAAAAGCCGTTTTTCGCAGACGTTTAGAGTCTCTATTAACTCTCTCACCGTTTCATTGGTCGGCTCAATTTCAAGAACCCTCTTGTAGAAGGAAATGGCCTCTGTGTGACGATTCAATTTTGTGCAGATATGTGCAAAGGCGAGGAGGGTTTCAACATCCTGCGGGTGAGCTTCGAGTATCCGATAATAAATCTTAAGAGCCTCCTCCATTCGGCCGGCCTCCACGTAGTAAAAATCGGCAAGATTCTTCAAGGAGGTTATGTTTTTCGGATCGAGTCCAACCGCCTTTTCATAGTGAATGAGGGCCTTCTCTTTTTCTCCCTTTTCATAGTAGAGAAAGCCGAGATCGTTGTGGGCGAGTGCATAATCGGGATTGACTTGAAGGAACCTTTCAAGCTGATCGATGGCTCCATCATGGTCCCCACTTTTGATGAGGGCCTCGACTTCCTCATAGGCCCGTCCCGAGATCCGCTCCTGCTTCCTGTTGCCGCCCCTTCAGGGCCTCCACCATCTGCAAGGCGAGCTCATTAGCTGGGTCAATCTCCAAGGCCTTTAAGTAGTAGGCTTTTGCATTGTGGAACTTCCCAATTTCTACATGGATATTGCCCAGGATGAGGAGGCTCTCTATATCCTGCGGGCGGATGGATAGGACCTTTTTATACAGGTTTGCGGCTTCATTAACCCGTTTCAGCTCGACGTAATAGAAATCGGCCAAGTTTTTCAGGAAGGTCGGATTACCAGGATTCAGAGAAACCGCCTTTTCATAATGGAACTGGGCTTTTTCTTTGTCCCCCTTGTTGTAAAGAAGAACGCCAAGATCATTATGGGCTCTAGCATCTCCCGGAAATTCTCTGATAAGATTTTGAAGTTTTGCCATGGCCTGTTTGGTTTCCCCGGCTTTCACATACTGCTGGGCTTCCTTGTAAAGTTCATCAGGATCTGAAAGCACTCCGGGATAGATGTCCACAAAAATTGTTCGAGCCGCTGAAGAAATTGTGGTTTTTTCAGGTGGCGGCACTCGATTTTTCTCGTAGGCGGCTTCCGCATAAATTTTCGTTACATCTATGAGCTCGACGATGTCCTTCAACTTTCCGGAGTCCGGAAATTTTTCTCCCGGATGAGAAACAATCCTTCGCAGCCTTCAGATTTTCAATCAGAATATCAACCCGTCGATCCGCATCAAATAAATCCGTGGCGGCTTGCCTTAATTTCAGACCATTCTCAGGGCAGTATTTTTTGATCTCATTAACCAGATCCTCGGGCCGGTACTGGAACCGGTAGCAGCGGCCGGAAAAGTTGCATTTCGCCAGGTCAAGGATATTCCCCGGCGTGACCATGCCATCACCGCCGAGGTAGTCATACACGATCGGTATCTTGCCGCACATCATGGTTTCTACAACCCCTCTGCCGAGGGTGAAGACGATATCAGCCTCATTCAGAAAGGTCGCCACGTTGTCCTGGTGAATCCAACCTTGCTTTCCCCCGATCCACTGACACTTGATTCCCAAATGCTTACAGGCCTCCATAATGACGGCGGCTTTCCCGTCATCCATCCTGTAGCTATAGATGAGTGCTGACAGCGGCCTTTCGCCGATTTCCCTTATCGGCCGGAACTTCCCGGAATCAGCAATATTCCGATAAATGTGGATGGACGACACTGGAATCCCTTTACTGATGAGGTTGCCCTTGACTTCTTCACTCAGGGCGAGGTACCTGGCAATGTTTAGGTTGATGAAAGGAGGTTGCTCCAGGTAGGGAAGAACACCTAGCGAAGCGAAAACCATGGGCAGTGAAGGAAAATGCTTGCGGACTTCAAAGGCCATTGTGTTGTGCTGAACGTAGGCCGCGTCGAAAGTGGCGCCTGAGTAAATTCCAAGAGTATTTGAAACGGTGCAATCCCCTTGAAGATGTCAGTGAATTGCGGATCGATGTATTTAGAATATATGGATACTCGGTGCTTTTTGCGGACGAGGAAATCGGCGATGGTGAAAAGCGTGATCTCCGAACCGGTGAACCCGAGGAGATGATTTGTTGCCAGAAGGATGTTCATGGGCGAAAAGGGGGTATTCACGTCTATCCTTGCTGAATTTCGCCCCCTTTTTTCCATGGAGTCGCCTTGTTCTTCTTTTTTCATTGCTTTCTCTTTCTTGTTTGTTTTTTTCGCAATCATGATTGTCGATTGCACCTTGAAGTTGTCGATGAATTCAATTGCGAAATCCTCAAATATTTTTGCCAGACTTTCCTTAGATAAAAAACGTACGTGCTCCTCAGTGCCTTCTAAGTAGGCGGGCACGGTGACATATACGATACCACCGTTCTTCAGGACCCGCTTGACTTCGGCAACAACGGCTTTTTCATCCATGATATGTTCCAAGATTTCGGACAGCAAAACAGTATCAAAACTCTCGGTTTTAAATGGCAAGTACAGGGCATCGGCCACCGCGAAGACGCCATCCGGATCTTTCTCCCTGGCCATTTTTATATAGCCATGGCTGATATCAATCCCCACCGCATCGAGACCAGCCTTCTTCAGGTTGTAGCAATAACCACCTCTCTGGCAGCCGATATCGAGTACTGTTCCCTTAGCGACCATGAGCGCCTCCTTCAATCTCTCCCTAATGTTGTACCTTCCATCGGTGTCAGGGTCGGGAAGGCAAAAATCGTAGATCCGATCCTGAGCGTGTGTTTTGACCTCTGCCTGCTTCTCGTAGAATGTTCTGAACATTCTGCGGCTCTTAAGGTGTGGCCGATCTACAAATTGTGGAGAAACCCGGGACTGGAGGATCTTCTCGATGATAAATTCTGCTCTATGTCTGTAAGTATGACGAGCCGTCACCACTTTTAAACCATTAAAAGCAATCTCTCTTCTCTTGTTTCCATTTTCCAGATAAAAGGGAGATCTTCTCGATGATTCCGCTATCATCCGAGTACGTGACGAGATGAACATCCTCTTCGAACAATTCATCGAGGTATTC
>CAVXFA010000004.1:0-9019 GCA_963760605.1 uncultured delta proteobacterium
ACGAAAGTCATCCGGTCAATCTCAAGTTCTGACGGTTCAAGAAATGCAGCCTCAAGTATGGATGTTACAAGCGATTCAATATACGTGTGCCCCTTGATTACAGAAACAAATGGATCTGGGTCGCTAACTATCTGAACGAAGTCTTCGATAGCCTTCTTGACAACACTGTCAGTGTCTCCCGTGATTTCGGGAGGGAATTGAGCAACGGATTGAGCGTCGGGGGCGTAAAAGTCAATGATGGTTCCGTCGTTGCATTCAATACGGCAAAGAAAACCTGCTGAACATTTGGTACTATCTGGAATGTCTCTTTTAGAACTTTCGCCGCCATTATGCTGCATCACTGTCTTTACCAGTGATGCTATATTCTCAACTACAACTCTCTTGACTTCCACGGTGTATTAACCTCATCTTGGTTTGTACTGAAGAGCCTGGCTCGGTGAAGCGGGCTAAGGCTCACCGGGAGCCGGATTTTTCGGCAATCCGGTGGAGTCGCTTGTTGGCTGTTCCATTTTGTCTTTACCTGAGACTGGTTGATGGAAAAACTGGTTTTCCCTGTACAGGAATGTCGTGTGCTCCGGCGTCACGACTATCATCTCCCATTCCTCTGACGGTACGGTAGCTCTCCGAATATGGTGCACTATCCTATCGATGTCTGTCATGCTGAAGCAGGCAACTCTCTTGCGGATCTCCGGTTCGAAACGGGCAAAGAACTGCGCGAGAGGCAAACCCCAACCGGTGTGGGTAAAGCTATTTATTGTTTATTGGTATTGGGGACGCCCTTAAATAATTCAATAACTCACTGGTTGAGCTGATAATTATTCTCCCGAGCAATCGCCTCTCCCCTTTGGGCGGCATAGCCAACCCCCGCCGGGCTCATTCCTAATTGCCTCGCCAGGCCCGTAACGGAAGTTCCCAACTCCCGCACCGCCCAAAAACAAAATAGACTCCGCGCATTAACCCGCTGTTTCTGACGCCCCCTCCCTAAAACCTCCCTTATTTTCACTCCGTAAATCTCCGCAACTCTCTCCGCAATTCTCTGCACATCATAACCCCGCTTCCTCAACGCGCATTGACGCGTATATTCCTCCTCCGCCTGCCCTAAAACCGAACCCACAAAATCCGAATCCCCCAATATCCGCTCATCACTTTTTATATGGTCCCGGCCTCTCAACCTCAATTTCTCTACTTCCTCCCAACCCCCAAGACTGCGAATCAAACCACCTCCAATAAGATCCCTACGATGCCCTTGGCCAACTCCCGCCTCAACGTAGGAAAAATATTCTCTTCTGGCACGACGGACCGTTTTCCCAAAGGAATAAAGAACATAGCTTACATTCTGCCATGGACGGCCTACTTTGCCCATCAACCCCCTGTGCCCGCAATAGGAATAACTGTTTAGAGCCTCCAAATTGGAAACAACTCCGGTCCTGAGCGGATTCAGGTGGATATAGCGAACTAACTCCTGCAGATATATGTCTTCTTGACACACAATTGATTTGTACCGGTTTTGTAACAGATGACCATGGCGCTTGTGACGACGGTTGAAGCTGACCACATACCCGGTAAGCAATCTCCTCATCAGAGTTGCAAGCGGGACCTCACCTGTGCGGAAGAGAAAGTGAGCATGATTTGGTAGAAGCGCCCAGGCATAGCATCCTGTCTTCGTTTCCAGCAGAAGCCCACCCAATCTTTCAAGGAAATTCTCCCGATCGCGGTTATCCCTGAAGATCTTTCGGCGCTCAATCCCCCTGATGATGATATGGTGAAATACTCCCGGAGCGTCCAGACGAGCTAATCTTGGCATAGCGCTTAATTATCATGCCCAATCTCTCTTGTCAATTGAATTATTTAAGGGCGTCCCCCTCTACCCCAATCTCTCTTGTCAATTGAATTATTTAAGGGCGTCCCCCTCTACCCGGATTTCAGGGTATTCCATTTGTTCTGCTTGGCTCCTTGCAGTGCCCAACGAAAAGCTGAGCGGGAGGTGGAGCGCCCTATTCCGCCGAACCGCTCCAGCGCCTTATTGTGCCCATCTACTTCAGGGCTCACGATTTATACAGCAGGATCGCAGCTATGATGATGGATGCAACAACCAATATCAAACGGTGCCATCTCAGTTCCTTGAGTATACTGTTCATTCTTGCCACAATAGTTCCAAGTGGGATTTCATCGACGCGGGGTGACATAGAACCGAAGAGCTCGATATCTCGTTTGTTCCTAAGTCTACTAAAGAGAAGCTGCCCCTGTCGTGAGTTCCGGAGAAAGTCTTCAAAGTACAGGCGCGTCTGCGCCATTTGGTTTTCGCGATCCATCGACCAGAAGAAATCTTCCTTTTCCTTAAGAAGGCTATCAGGTATGTCGTAAAGGACCACCAGGTCTCTGAGGATTTTGCCGTTTTGACATATAAAGAAGTGAAAATAGGAAGTACCCGGGTCTTCTATGACGCGGTCCTCCTCGATATAGTACCAAACCCATTCCGACACCCAACCTTCCTTCCCAACCTCCAAGCACAACTTGAGAAGCTGAAGGAGATAGAATTCGTCATGGTTCTGCATTTCGATCCGGATCTCATCCTCTCGACCTTTAACAACGAGCGCGGGAATGGTAAAAGCCAGGTCTTCGACTTCGTAGTCTTCCTCTCGTCCCCGAATGTCTCTCAGTACTTCAAGAAAGGGTTTTTCGGTGATAAGCCGCTTCTCTCGATCCATTACGCGAAGCGACGATTTCTGAACTAGATCAAAATTAACCTGATACGGACGATAAGTCTCGAATCTCGGCACGGTCACCTCTCGAATCTATGGCACAACGACTGCGGATCACTCGCGCCACCACTGGCCTTCCGAAAAAATCAAACCCCATTCCTCGGCGTCGAGTGCATCCGCCGGGTTAGCCCATTGGTTTACAATATGGTTCCGATGTCCCACGATTTCTGAATTTGCTGGAGAAGTGCTACCCGGTTATCCTCGTCTTCGATTTGGCTTATCATGAACACCTTATTTCCGGCATCTTTGATCGAAGCGCCGATATGCCAGCACTTCGTTTGGTCGAGGACGATGAACCTATCATGGAATTCCTTCGTCGTTCTGATCTCCAGTGTGTTGTCATTGTTCTGCCTCCGCCATTTCTGTGCTTCGAGCGCCAAATCCTGAGGGTGTTTTGAAGTCAAGAGCCTGAACCGCATTTTCGGTTTTGCACAAGCTGTCAGCAGACTGAGCATCGAGCCATCGACATAAGGGTCGATGATGTCTACCGAGGTTGTTGCGTTTTGCAGAATTTCCCGTATGTGAATGTAGGCGTCGTGATGGCTGCCATCAGGGAAAAAGAGTTCACGAACGCTTCCGCCGATGGCGACTAATGAACCGCCTCGCAATTCCCAACCAATCCCGCGAAGGGCCTCATTGAGTTTCTGCTGCAAACCCCGCCTGCTCAGATCACTGGCTACGATAAACGCGATACGCAGGCCGTCATCATCGGACTGAAGCGCTTCGTAGGCAGCATCAATGCGTGGACGGTAAGCCGACCAACGGTAAGAATGAGAGTAGTCCTGACGTTCGGTCAGGGTCCAATCGACTGCCAAACCAGCCCGATCCATAACGTCAGGCAAAGCGCGCGAATCGATTTCTGCCAGGAAGCTCCGAATGACTCGCCAGGGGTCAAGATCTGTCTTCAACATATCCGACTCCGCAAATAGGTAGACCGGCTAACAAGTTATTCTATGGTTTCTGTATATCTCCTATCCCGTAAAGTCTGCGCCCAGGGGGAGGTCCCCCTTCTTATTGATTACCTGGCCTCTCAAAACCCCAAAACGGCATTAACCATAAAACATAGTACATAATCTTGATAAGTGTTCTCAACCCCGTATCCTAATCCTTCCGCATACCATGACATTAGTAATGTTATTCCAAAGCAGTCATCCAGTCTCATCTGGTGCCAGGCAAAGGTAATAAAGTAATCTTCCTTCTATCATTCAGTCGAATGAATGTCCTAAAACAGCTCCAAATCCGCGGAGTATTCAATCTTCTCCTGATGAAGCCTCATCATGCTGATGGAGCAGAGTTCCAGAAACAAAAAAATCCCACCTCTCTTCGGAGAAATGGGATTTAGCCGCACAAGCGTCATAGGCCGCCCCAAATGTTTATGGTTGATCGAACTTTGGTTAGCTCACGTTTTCAGCGCAAATACTACCAAATTAAAGGAAAATGTCAAGGCCAATTTGGTCAATTTGCAAATGGAATCGGTTATCAGGGTTGCGACATTGCAATTATGTCTAACCCTTCTCATCCGGAAAAACGGGTTAAAGTTCGGTAGCCTTCAGATCTGATGAACTCGCAAAGAGTCAAAAATACCCCTCCTCCCTTGGAGACTGTGTCGCAATGTCATTGCGAGGGAGTGAAACGACTGAAGCAATCTTATAAGATCTTGAAAATAATTAGATTGCCACGCTCGCTTCGCTCGCTCGCAATGACAAAGAGGGATTATGACACAGTCTCTTGATGGGAAGGGGGGTTGGGGTAAGGGTGAAGAGGGGAGGGGAAATTCTACTTTTTGCGAAGGCATGAGATTTCATTTAGGGAATCCCAAATTCCGCGAACTCAATGAAGCCACTTTCTGGTATTTGGGAGCCGAGGCGTCTTGGACCCAGCGGACGAGCGGATCTGTTGCTTGCTTGAATTCCGGCATTTGATCCGGCCGTAAGGGTGCCGCCGGAGGGGAGAATTCCCGCAGCGGATTGCGGAAAACGTTGTTTTTAAGAAGCCTAAAATCCAAGTGGGGTCCAGTGGTAAGCCCGGTGAGGCCGACATAGCCAACAACCTTCTTCTGGGAGACGAATTTTCCCTTTTGGATTCCTGGGGCAAACCGGCTGAGGTGCCCGTACATCGACTTGTAGCCGTTGGGATGCCTGAGGATGATCTGTTTTCCGTATCCTCCGTTCCATCCGCAAAAGACCACTGTTCCATCCGCGATTGCCCAGATCGGGCTGCCCACTGGGGCGGCGTAATCGACCCCAAGATGGGGACGATAACCTCCCAAAATGGGATGATACCGCGATTTTGAGTAGCGGGAAGAAATGCGGGTAAACTGGAGGGGAGACCGCAGGAGAGCCTTGCGCAGGGAATGGCCCTGGGGGGTATAGTATTCTCCCCGGCCCCCAGGAGGTTGAAAATAAATCCCCTGAATCAGCCTGGAAGCCGTTCCGTATTCGGCATAAAGAATCCGGCCGTATTTGACGAAAGTATTCCCCATGTAGTATTTTTCCACCACCATTTGGAAGCGATCTCCCAGTTGCGGTTCCGAATTAAAATCAATCTCCCAGGAAAAGATCTCGGCAAAGTCGAGGACTAATTGGTCTTGCTCTCCCAGTGCATCCATCGACTCAAAAAGACTGGTGGAAATCTCCCCGGACACCCGGGCCCAGTATTTCTCCATTAGGACTTCTTTTTTTTGGGCCGACCATTCTCCCGCGGGAGTGACCGATAGCTGGTAGATGTCTATCGGACTGGCCTGGTAGGAAAAACCCAGAAGATTTCCTGCCGTGGATAAGCGCACCTCGAAGGTGTCCCCGGGTTTCACTTGGCGTAGATTGACCACGGGTTTCAGGTGGCGGCAGATGGCCTCCACCAAATCTGCCGAGAGGTTTCGGGAGCGGAGGGCTGAGGAGAGGGAATCTCCCTTGGCGATCTTACCTACGAGCACCTTTTCTCGGGGAAGAGGAGGAACCTCCTGGATTTTGACCTGCTGGGGTTTTTCCAGGGGAGAAGAGACCAAGAACTTGGCCAGGATGAAAATGATCCCCAGCAGGCCAGTGAGAAGAAAGAGGAAATATCGTTTTTTCTTAGGCGAAGAGAAGAATTTCCCAATTTTGCCCCTAGCCATAGATTGCCCAAAGAAAAGTCCTCGTTGGAATTAAGGGTTGAATATATATCCTGAAGAGGGGCCTTTTCAAGAAAAAAAACTGATCATCCTAGGGAAGTAAAGATCATTGCCCCCGATAGGAAGATAAGGACGATGATCGTCAAGAGGGAAATAAGGTTCAGGATCCATCCGTTGGCGTAATTTCCCATGATTCTTCGGTCATTTACCAGGATGAGCATAAAGATGAGAACGAACGGCAGGAGCGTGCCGTTGATCACCTGGGAATAGAACATAATGGAGATCAAGGGAACATCTGGGAAGAGGATGACCGCCATTCCCAGGAAGACCATGAGAGAGTAAAGGCCATAGAATTGTGGGGCCTCCCCGAACTTGCGGTTGAGGCTGGACTCCCAACCAAAGGCTTCGCAGATCGTATAGGCAGTTGAGATGGGCAAGATGGAAGCCGCGAATAGGGAGGCATTGAGCAGGCCGAAAGCAAATAGCCAGGTGCAATATTTTCCCGCCAGGGGGACCAGGGCCAGGGCGGCGTCCTTGGCGGTCTCGATCTTGACTCCGGCCTGAAAAATCGTGACGGCGCAAAGCAGGATGATGAAGAAAGCCACGACGTTGACGATCACCGAACCGAAGATCACATCCATGCGGGCGTATTGATAATCCTCGACTTTTAGGCCTTTGTCCACAACCGAAGATTGCAGGTAGAATTGCATCCAGGGGGCGATGGTGGTTCCCACCACGGCGACGGCCATGGTCAGGAATTTGGGTTCGAAGCGGAGAGTGGGGGTGAAGAATTGAGTGCGGATCTGCACCCAGTCAGGTTTGACCATAAAGCCGGATATGATGTAGGAGATGTAAAAAAGGCAGGCCACCAGGAAAGCCTTCTCCACGGATTTATAACTTCCCTTGACCACCAGCCACCAGACGAAGAAAGCACTCACCGGGACGGAGATGTATTTGCTGACCCCGAAGATCTCCAGGCTGGCGGCCACCCCGGCAAACTCCGAGATGGTGTTGCCCAAATTGGTAAAGAAGAGAGCAATCATCAGGTAGAAGGTAACCTTGGCGCCAAAACGCTCGCGGATAAGGTCGGAGAGGCCCTTCCCGGAGACCACTCCCATGCGGGCGCACATCTCCTGGATGATGATGAGGGCCAGAGTAATGGGAATCAGAGTCCAGAGGAGGGTCAGGCCAAATTCGGAACCCGCCAGAGAATAAGTGGTGATGCCGCCGGCATCGTTGTCCACGTTGGAAGTGATGATGCCCGGACCGATGAGGGCGAAAAAAATTCCCAGGGTTCGCCAGAACCCTTTGCGGGAGATCTTCTCAACAGCAGCGGGTGTAGTTGTCCCAGGATGGTTTTCGGACAAGGTGGTTTATCCCCTTCTTCCACGGGAATCATTTCCCCAGCTGGGGTGCGACCACCTCCAGGAGGTTTTTGAAGGTGATCACCCCTTTTATCCGGTTGGCTTCATCCGCCACCGGAATGGCCTTGAAGCCGTACTTGGCAAAGAGATTGGCGATCTCTTCCTTTTCCTCTTCCAGGCTTACGCTGACGACACGGGTATCCATCAAGTCGGAAAGGGTCGCCTGGGGGTTGGCCATTAAGAGCCCCCGCAGGCTGGTCACTCCGAAAAGGTGACCTTCCTCATCCGTCACGTATACGTAATAGATCAAATCCAGATTCTCGGCCTGCTGCCGGAGCAGGTCCAAGGCCTCCTTGACGGTCGCCTGCGCCGGCAAGCTGGGGAAAGAGGTGGTCATCAGCCCCCCGGCTTTTTCTTCGGGATGGACCAGGAGCTCCTTAACGTCCTCGGCCATCTCTTTTTCCATCTCTTTGAGAATGCCCTCTGCCTTATCCTTGGGGAGGTCTCCCAAGAGGTCCGCGGCTTCACTGGGAGACATTTCCTCGATGATGTCGGAGGCCTGGGCCGGGTTCAAGTTTTCGATCAAGCGGACCTGAATCTTCGGGTCGGTTTCCTCCAGGGTCTCGGCGGCGGTCTCGACGTCGAGGGACTGAAAAACCTCAGAACTTTTGTGAATGTCCAACTCCTCAATGATGTCCGCCAAATCTGCGGGATGGAGCTGGGAGAAGCGGTTTTGGGTGATCTTCAGGCGCAGCAGGTCAGGGGAGGAAAGAGGCTGGACGAACCTCCAGGGGATGAGATGATCGGAAAGATGGTAGTCCAGGAACCATTGGAAAAAGTTGTCCATGGCCCTTTCCAGGCCCACCCGCCGCATCAGACCGCGTAGACCGACATCCACGTGCACCAACCGCAGGTTGCGGTTGACTTTCAGGAGGTGTAGGTCATTCACCCGCAGAATTTTTGCCCCGTGGGTATCGACAATCTGCTTGTCCAGAAGAGAATCTTTGAGCAAGAGCTCCCCGTTCACCCACGCTGGCTTCGACCTGATCTTCTGGGGTCAATGGCTGAACCACGAGTCTGTCCCCCACCTCGGTAACTCTCTGCCAGGGGAAACGGGAAGGGTTTTTTTTTCCGACCGGCAAAAAAAGGACACCCGTCACCGGGGGGTATAAATCGGAGATCGTAACCACCAGATCGGAGACTCGCCCCTGAGGGCGGCCCATCGGATCGATAATTTTTTTCCTCAGGATTTGGCTTAAAAACAAAAAAACCTGAGGGCTGGAATTAACCACCATCCTTACCACCTCCAGGCTAATTTATTTATAACACTCCTGGGGATATTTTAAAAGCCTTTTCTTTTTGCGATGGCAAAAAGGATCATTTTGGTTTATACTGCCCAATTTGAGAGAAGGCATTCAACCAGTCTCCAGGCAGAAAAGAGATTCAAGGATTGCTGCCCATGAATAAGCCTTTTCGCATAAGGGCTTTTTTCTCCAGATGGGGATCTGCAGTTGAGAAAAAAATACCATATTGGGGTGATTGTCTCAAGAGATGTCCTCACGGACCAGATTCAAATGATCCCCGCAGCGGATTTTGTCATTAAAGACAGTGACATCTTGGTGGTGATCGGGAGGGAAAAGGATATCCGGAAGATGGAGTAAGTCAAGGGCTCATTGGGATCATTCCCCGGTCATCTGCAAGAGGCTTCTGGAATGATAGAAAAAGTGAAAAAAGATAGGTCAACTGAAAATGTTGAGGCGATCCCGGTTTCCCGGTCAGCCGGA
>CAVXFA010000005.1:0-8999 GCA_963760605.1 uncultured delta proteobacterium
TCAGGGAACCGAAGGGGGAGGCATGGGAATCTCAAAGATTTCTACCCCCAACTTTTCTTGCAGGCCTGACCAGGCCGCCAAAGAATCATGAAAACCCAGAACAGCCGGGAGACCCAGCCTCTCCCCGGGTTTTAGGAGCGGTTTAACCTGCCCGATAAATTTTTCCCGAAACTCTTTTTTGTCGAAAGCTCTGGCCAAGTTCAACGCGTTCATGGCTTTTCCGGCCAGGTCCAACGGCGATAACGATTCAGCCCTGAAAGAACGGGCAATCTTTCCTTGAGAATGTAAAATGTTCAAATTTTCCGCGGCTAAGAAGGGAGAAAAGTCCTTAAGACCTGCAAAACCGAGGAGAAGGACATGGCCGGATAGGGATAGGTTTCCGCTTTTCATCGTCTCTGGAACCAAACAGGTTGGGTGAAAAGTGCCCAGAGGTGTTGGGATGAGGAGGGTGGCGTTAAAATTTCCCGTATAAGGTATTTTTCCCGAACGGCCGAGTTCTTGGAAATGGGCCAAAGCTGGAAGAATCCTTTCCCGACCCACCTTGACATAAGGATGACAAGGGTACTTCTCCCGCAGTTGGGTTAAGGCTCTGAGGGGAGAGGAAAGTGGGGTAAGTGAGGTACTCGGGAAATATCCGAGGCCATCGATGCAGCCGGTGGTGAGGGGAAGCGAGCCCATGCCTTTGGCCAAGATCAGAACCCGGGCGCCTTGACTTTGGGCAGCTTCTGCAGCCATGAGCCCTGCCAGCCCAGCACCAATGACGATGACATCGTAAAACATAAAAGAGCTCAAGGATTCAAGGGTTCGAGGGGTCAAGGCTAAGAGCCAACATTTCACTTGGCCCCAAGCCCCCCTTGAACCCTGTTTTAAGAATGGTCCAGGTTAAAAAGCTCTGCGTACAGAGCCTGAATTAACTGCTCCTCCCTGAGCTGGGGTCCCCAGAGCACGGGCCGAACGCCCTTCCAGCGTTCTTCCAGGAACCGCTTCAGGATTGAAAGGGATGTGCCCGTAGGAATTTTTCTTTGTTCAGATAGAAGGGCTGTAAGGCGGTGGGAACAAAACCCGCCCTGGCAGGGCCCCATCCCGGCCCGGGTTCTCTGTTGCACTTCGTTCAAGCTAAGGTGTGACAAGTTCCGGATCTCCTGGAGAATTTCTTTTTTGGATGCGAACTCGCACTCGCAAAGAATCTCACCGATTTCTTTGTAAGATCCAGGCTCTGAAAGACGCCGCAGTCGAGACCCCAAATCATGAAAGGTGTATTCCCTGGGGAAGGAAAGAGGCCTTTCGGCGGTTGTGCAAGGGGTTTTATTCCCCATCTCCTTGCAGATGGCATCCACTGTTCGTTCAGCCATCAGCCGGTATGTAGTCAGCTTGCCGCCCATGATTGAAAACAAACCTTTAATCCCATCAGTTTCACCGTGATTTAATAGGAGAAAATCACGAGTTATTTTTCGGCTGTCCTCATCCGTCTCTTGGGCTCCCATAAGCGGCCTGACGCCAGCGTAGGCCCGAATGGCCCGGGTGGAGCTGACCTGCGGGACCATTTTCTCTCCTTCGGAGAGGAGCAGATCGACTTCCTCTTCATCGGCTGACGGGTCTTCAATCTCATCGGTAGTCTGTGAAGTCGTCCCGATGATCAGGGCAGGGCCGTGAGGAACGAGGATGTCGCCACTGGATGGGGGTCGACAGCGATGGATCACCGAATTCACCAAGCGTTGATTCAGGACCACGAGGCTTCCTTTGGAGAAGACGATCTCTAGGGAAGCCCCAGCCATCCGTGTAATTCTCCCAGCCCAGACTCCCGCGGCATTGATGATGAAGCGGCAGTGAATTTGAAAATCCTCTCCAGTTCTTGGGTCTCTCGCCTGCAGACCCTGGATGGACCCCCCTTCAGTTGAAATGGCGACAACTTCGCGGTGTGGAAAAAATTTGGCCCCCAATCGTTCCGCTTCTTCCACATTGGAGCGGATCAGGCGGAAGGGGTCCATTGACCCATCCGGCACTCTGATAGCTCTTTTTACCTTTGGCGAAAGGGCGGTTTCTCTTAGCAAGACTTCGGCCACCGGGATCTCTTCCGCTGGAAGACCGAGGCTCTCACAGGCCCTGAGAAGCCCTTCAGGGTAGTGGGGTGGGTCCTGGGGCAGCGATAGGAAAAACCCGCCGGTATCCTCGATGCAGGGTGAAGCGATTTTCTTCAGGATCCGGTTTTCGAGGATGCACTCGCGGGCTGAATCAGGGTCATTCACCGCATATCTGGCGCCGCTGTGCAGGAGACCATGATTTCTTCCAGAAGTACCGCTGGTAAGCTCGGCCCTCTCCAAGAGTAGGGCCTCAATTCCCCGCAGGGCAAGGTCGCGGAGCACTCCGGCCCCCGTAGCTCCACCTCCAATCACGACGACTTCAGTTTTCATATTAAATCAGCTCTTAGCATTTAGCGATTAGCTTTCAGAATCTCGGCCACAGGGTCTCAACCTTCTTCTCTGTAGCCCCCTCCACGGCCCCCATCAAGGCGGTGCAATCTGGTATTCCTCCTCCTTCCACAGAACAGGTACGGTCAGGGTTTGCAGCCACAAAATGAGCTCCCCTTTTGATAGAATCCCTTCAATAGAAACCAGACCTGCGGGCATTTCAGCAATCAGCCACGTAAAAGGGAGAAAGAGATCTGTAAGCGTTTCTTTTTGGAATTGCGATTATTTCTAATATCTAATCGTCTTAATAGAAAGCTCAAGGCCAATGGCTGGGCGCTAATTGAATTTATGTGGCCAATGAAGTTATTGTCAATGATAAAAAATTTTGCAAGATTTAAAAAACTAAACTTTCCCCACCAGGGATTCCTGATCGTGCAATTCCTAAAGGCTAAAGGACGCAAGCTTCCCCTCAAAGACTCCGATGCGTGGTTTTCTCGCATAGCCTGTTTGGGAATCGGCTTGCAAGAAATTGTTTGTTATTGACAATCGTTATCCCCTAAGCTATTTTTACAGCAATTAATCTGGAAGAATAGCGGAAAATCTGCGTCCCATTTAAAATAGTTTCATGAAAACTGGGAAACTCTGGGGCAAGAGGTTTAAAAGAAAACCAGCAATTCTGGCAGAAGTCTTTACTTCTGGAAGGGATGTCCGAGGAACTTTACCCGCGGACGAACGTTTGATACCCTATGACATCTGGGGAAGCCGGGCCCATGTCCTCATGCTGGCCAGTAAAAAGATTCTACCTAAGAGAGAATCCCGGGCGCTAATCAAAGGCTTGAAAGAAGTTGAGAAATCCTGGATCAAAGGAGATTTCCACCTCGACCCCTCCAAAGAAGATGTGCACAGCAACGTGGAGACTTGGCTGATTAAAAAATATGGATTAGACGTAGGAGGAAGGCTCCATACGGCCCGCAGTCGAAATGACCAGGTGGTTTTAGACATGCGCTTGTATCTTCGAGATTTCGCTCTGGACTTTATTGCTGAACTCACCTCCTTAATAAACATCCTTACCCATAATGCCCAAAAGCATCGAGACATGATATTCCCTGGCTACACTCACCATCAACCTGCTCAGGTAACCACTTTGGGACACATCTGGCTATCCTTTGCCGAAGCATTTCTCAGGGACGGCCAGCGTTTTCAAAATTGGTATGAGCGGTTCAACCAAAACCCTCTCGGATCCATGACCGGTTATAGTACGAGCTTTAGCATCGACCGCAGCCTTACCTCGAGGCTCCTTGGATTTGCTGGCCCGTGCCAGAACTCCCTAGACCCGATCCAGAGTCGCTGGGAGCCGGAAGCAGAGATGGGATTTGCCATCACGACCATGATGAATCATTTAAGCTCTCTGGCCCAGACCCTGATCCTTTTGAGCACCGGGGAGTTCGGCCTGTTCCGGCTGGACGATGCCTATTGCTCAGGAAGCTCGATGATGCCGCAGAAGCGCAACCCCGATCCTCTGGAGGTTATCAAAGCAAAGACGGCGGTGGCTCAGGGGTTGCTGACCAGCTTACTTTCGATAGGCAAAGCCCTCTTCCTAGGCTATAACCGGGACACCCAATGGACTAAATATTTGATCATGGACCTAATCGATGAGTGCTTCTCTGCTCCAAGGGTAATGTCGGAAATCCTTGCTTCCTTGCAGATCAACCAAAAGGAAATGGCTGCCCTCTGCCAAAAAAGATTCATCGCTGCCCCCGACCTCCTGGAACGAATCGTTCAAGAAGGGGGAGTGCCTTTTCGTAAGGCCAAAGTGGCGATGGAGAAGGCAGTGAAATATTCCGAAGCCGAGGGGGTAGAGCATATCTCCGTCTCTGCTCTGAAATGGGCGTTGAAAGAGGAAGGTCTGGGCCTGAAGATTAATGAAAGGAGTATTCTGGCCGCCCAGGAACCCAGAGACATCGTCTCCCGCAGGAAAGCCATCGGGGGAACTTCCCTTCAGGCCCTGCAAAAAAATTTTCTTTCGGCTTCTTGCCAGTCACAAATTCTTCAAAGATGGCTCAAGGAGAAAAGAAATAAACAATCCATGGCCAAAACCCGCCTGGCCGAAATGGAACGAAATCTCTAAAGCTTCTCCTTCGCAATAGACCCTACGAGAGCAAGGATTAAGGAAAGCTCTCGAAGCAAATTATCGACGTCGCCGTCAGGGTACCCAGCGTTCAAATCCCGGGGTTTCTCGTCTTCACTCTTTGCGCTACCGCCTATCCATCTTGCCGAAATTGCTGAGCCACAGCTATCATCGACAAACCCCTTTGCAGTCGGTTGTGTTGGCAGAGGTGTTCGACTTAGATGTAGATGCCTTTGTTGAGGAAGCAGATGAGGTTGCAGCCAGTACGTAGATGAACGCGAAGATGTAAGATAATCGTATCTTCATCGTTCTCCTTCTTTAGAGATTCTATCTCGCTAACGGAAATCGGGACTATTCTCAATCACCACTTGCTATGGGTTGGGCCGATATAAGCTAAACTGGGCCGGCCCGCCTCGCTTCGTTTACTGTAGCGGCCTTCCCACGTTGGCGGGAATTTATATTCGGTTACCCATAGGAAGGGGTAGATCCCCGCCTTCGTCGAATGACAATGCCGCGTTTCCTTTTATACCGCCTATTACACAGGCTTTTCAGCCGCGGAGTTCTCACCTGCAATGCGACCCGTAATAATAGCTCTCGGCATGCCGACCACACCCAGTCCACCCGCAGCCTCGCCTCCTGCATAAAGACCGGGGATGACCTTCCCGTTGATATCCAGGACCTGAGATCTAGCGTTCACCGCGAGGCCGCCGCAGGTGTCGTGGACATACAAGCTGATCCACACGGCGTAGAAGGGCGGAGTCTCTATCTTCGATATGAGTAGGTTTTTGGGCTTGCCGAAATCGGGATCCGTACCCGCGTCCACACAGGTGTTATATTTTCGAACCGTCTCAGCGAGAGCATCACCGGGCACATGAATCAGTTTCGCCAGTTCAGCCAGCGTCGGCGCACCGAATGCAGAACCCTCCTCCGTGACGGGAGGGTTGGCATCCCACTTGTGCTTCTTGGCTGCCGCATCGTCAAAGATAGTCCACAGCACGTGGTCCTCTTGAGATAGACTTGCATCGAAGAAGGAAAAGGTTCCTAACGACGGGGAGTCCTCTTCGTTGACATAGCGCATTCCGAATCTGTTGACGAAGATAACATCGGCCATCCGTGGGCCGCCGATGGCAAGGCCCGGCGCTCCATAGGGCGAGTTCAGTGGAAAATTGTAATGTTTGGTTCCAAATTTCCGACGGAAGAGAGCAAGGTCCACGGTCATGTCGCTCTTCAGGACGGAGCCCACTTCCAGGCCCGCCTGAATGCCACTCCCGTCAGGATTGACAAAGGGCTCTCCGCTGGCGGGCAGATCCTCCGTCAATCTTGAATCGAACAGTTTACGCAAAAACTTGTGCCCTTTCCAACCCCCACTGCCTAAAATGACGGCCTTTCTTGCCTTGAAATAGAGCTTACCCCCGCCGGCCTGTACCTCTACTCCCAAGACCCTGCCTGTCGTACCACCCTTCCGGATGATCCTGGTCATTTTGTGTTCCAGTAGAATCTCGACCCCTTTATTCTTCGCAAAAGTTTCCAGGGGCTTGATCAACCCGGAGCCACTCGATATCCCTTGGGGCGTTTTGAGGGCTGCGGCGCCGGGTCCCTCCTTATCCCACCAGATGTAGTGATATGCCGCAGGTTGGCCCGATCCCGCCCAGGGCATGAGAGTTTCCATGAATCGCACGCCCCGTTGCTCCAACCAATCCAGAGTACCCGGGTTGGCATCACAGAAAGCGCGCAGGATTGCCGGGTCATCTCTCTTATTGTAACGCTCCTTATAATCCGACATCCTCTTGAACAGAAGCTCGGGTGAATCTTGTATGTTGTTGAGCTTTTGTATTCGTGTCCCTCCTTGAAGATTCAGGAGGCCTGCGGTGATAACTCCGCAACCACCCACTTCCTTGCCCTGCTCCAGCACGATCACTGAAGCGCCATTTTCGACCGCTGCGATGGCGGCAGGAAGTCCCGTCGGCCCGGACCCAACCACAATCACATCGGCTTCCTTGTCCCAAATTTCCGGGACTACGGCCCCTGCGGCCGGAGTCGCCGTCAATGAGCCAAACCCAGCGGTGGCCGCTGCGCCGGCCCCAACAACAACGGCGGTATCCTTGAAGAACTGTCGCCGCGTAATCTTGTTCTTGTCTGACATAACATTTCTCCTTTCCTGGATTCTTTCTCCCTAGATGAATCGATATGTTAGAGTCCGCCTGACCTTGAGTAGATTTCCTATTATCCGCCTTTCTTTGCTGCTGAATGGGGCTAATTGTTGAAAATCTTAAGTACTCTAGGTACCTTTGTCAATCTAATTTTAGTATTGCTAAGGGAGATGTCCTGAGAGGATTGCGACTATGAGTAAGGGGCTAGTTCTATTTACCCCGATCTCCAATTTTGAAAAATGGAACCTTCCCAATTTTCATCGGGCAAAATCTTCTTCGCTCTTGAAGATTTTCTGTCTTTGGTTCCCGCGAGTTATTACGTAGTAAAAGACGGCTTCAAATTCTATCCTCGGGTTCCTAACCATACAATCCAAATAACAGGAAATCCCTTAGAACGTCAATAAGCAAGTCTGAACCCGTATTTACGTATTTAGAATCGTATTCATTCCTGAATGAAAAAATAAAAAACCCGCTGGCGTGGTGACCAGCGGGTCCCTAAACATAGACAGGTTGTACCCGTCTCAGCCGATGATGTCCCTGTGGTTGTTGATGACCTGGTAATGGCCGCTCGTCACATAATCGTGGTGGCTCTTCACGCGCAATTCAGCCTCGTTGACCCAGATCTCGGCAACCCTGGCTTTGTGTTCGCTGTTCTGGGCGCACTCGAGGAACAGGATGGCAATGTACGTGTCAATACCCATTTCGACCAGCTTGCGGGCCATGTAGTCCGTGTAATGCTGGTTCTTCTGGTTTTTGACGAACTCAATCGCGTGATAGAGCTTCTTCACCATCTCCTTGACGCGCTTGGCAAGGTATTCGAGCCTGTTTTCGAAGCGCTTTGCGCAGAAATCATCGTAGATCTTGTTCAGGTGGCCCGCGAGCAGGCCGCCGATGGCACCCACAACCTGGAGCTGGGAAGTGCCCTCGTAGATGTTGGTGATGCGGGCGTCACGGTAATAGCGCTCCATGTTGTAGTCTTTGATGAAGCCGCTGCCGCCCATGATCTGGATGCCGTCGTAAGCGTTCTGGTTGGCCATCTCGGTGTTGTAGAGCTTTGAGAAAGGCGTGAGCACCGCGGAGAGCCTATCGTAATACTTGATGTCCGCGAGCATCCGGGGGTCAACCGGCTTTCCGTGCTCCTTCATTTCGGCGGCCCGTCTCTCGTTGACCTTGAAGAGGTCGACGACCTTCGAAGTCTCATAAAGCAGGATGCGGCCGGCTTCGACCTTGACCTTCATCTGGGTAAGCATGTCGTACACGGCGGGGAAGTGGGAGATGGGTTTCCCGAACTGGACGCGGCTCTCGGCGTATTCACGGGCCTCGCGGTAGGCCGCCTCGGCGATTCCCAGCGCCTGAGCGGCGATGGCGATGCGCGCGCCATTCAAGAGGGCCATGAAGTAGCGGATGAGACCGAGCCTGCGCTTGCCTACCAGGTGGCAGGGCGTGTTGGTGAAGGTCATTTCGCAGGTAGGGGAACCGTGAATGCCCAGCTTGTTCTCAAGGCGACGGATGCGCACGCTCTTGTCCCTGAAGCAGACGAACATAGAGAGCCCGCGGCCGTCATTGCTGCCTTCTTCGGAGCGGGCCAGCACCAGCAGCACATTGCCGCAGCCGTTGGTGATAAAGCGCTTGACGCCGTTCAGCCTCCAGATGCCGTTTGCGTTCCCGTCGGCGGGCATGGTTGCGGCGAGGCGCACTGACTGGAGGTCGGAACCCGAGTCCGGCTCGGTGAGCACCATGGCTCCCGTCGCCTCGCCCGTGGCCAGCGGGGTCACGTAAGTCTGTTTCTGCTCTTCTGACCCGAATTCATTGATGGTTTCGCCGATGTCCTGAAGGCCCACGAGGTTCATGAGGGCCGCGTCGGCGCGTGAGATCATCTCGAGGATGGCGACCTTGACCGCCTGGGGCATGTTCGTGCCGCCGTATCTGCGCGGCAGCGAAAGGCCCAGGAGCTGGGCCTTCTTGAAGTCGTCGATATCCTTCTCGATAAGCGGATGGTAGATGACGTTGCCGTCTTTGCAAACGTTGCCTTCCTCGTCGATCTGCCGCGCGCGTTCGAGAATGGGTCCTGCGCAGAGCTCGCCGGCGATTTTGCAGATGTTGAGGTAGTTCTCCCGCGCATCGTCGGCGTTTTCCGGGGCGAAATCGTACGTTTTTGATTCCCCATAGTTGCCTTCGAGCAGATCGGCGAGCTTCCGGAGATTCAGACATTCGAGGTTATACTCTATGTCGGGATTGTCGGTGTAGAAGTTGCCAGGCATAGTGAACCTGCCTTTATCCCTTGGATTTGTACGCCTTGATCATCTTCGGGAT
>CAVXFA010000006.1:0-12238 GCA_963760605.1 uncultured delta proteobacterium
AAGCCGAAGCGCGGGCCGCTCTGGCCCTTCACCCCCACCGAGATTGAACAACTCGTTCCCCCCGGAGGGTTACCAGCGCGTGACCTTATCCGTAAAGTGCGGCACCTTTTTGACGAAAAAGGGAAGGTTTCGACACCCCGGATTAGGTCGCTGGATGAGCACTGGAAGGAAGAGTTTGAAGAAGAACTTGGGCAACCTATTCGCCGCGTGGACGAGGGCGTTTATGAAGACGGATTGCTCAAGCTCCTGCAAATCAAACCCCCCCGGGGCTATCGCGTTCACCGGGGTATGGAAAGGGATCTTCATGTTCTATTGGAAGACAACCAGGAGAAGGTGGGCGTCAGTATATCGAATTCAGAAAATATGACCAGCCTGGCCAAACATTTAAAGCGCCTGCAGGAAATAATCAATAAGAAAAAAGTAACCCGGTTGATATTCCTGCGCGACGCGCGGCTGTCCATTTCGCCGACCGCGACCGTGACCCAGCAAAGACTCAAAGACTTGGAAAAAAGTGGAATGCACGTGGTTCGCCCGCCGGCGGAAGCGTATGCGGCGTTAAATGTGATACGGCGGCTCTGGAACAAGGCGGCTGAAAATGACTTGACCATAGGTGACTCTACCGTGTCCATGGGCCAATTGAAAAGCTGGCTTGCTGAGAAAACTCCCAGACCTCTGCAAGAACTCATCGATGCCTGCCAGGAAACTGCCGCACCCCTGCCGGCTGATCTCTCGGACAAGTTATTGGAAATCCTCACCGGGCGCTGGGTGATGAGCGTCGAGGAGGTCGCAAATAAATTAACCATGAACCAAGCAGATTTAGCCCGATTCGCCACTGAAACGCCAGATGTCGTGGGGCTTCTCGCCGGGCCTCCCAAAGTCCTTTTTCTCAATCCTGAAGCAGTGAGCCGTACCTAATAATAAATGCCTAACCCGGCCAAGCCGGAACCAAACAGGAATATTGGCGTTTGGATCAAGCTAATACAAATCCCCCCAACCCCCCTTTTCGAAAGGGGGGCTAGGGGGGATTTCTTGAATTTGTTGCCATCTTGCGCACAATTTCATTCGTTGGGGACTAAAGTGCGCTAAAGTGCTTAGAATGCCTAAAATTGGCCCAACAAAGAAAATTCTATAATTTTCTAAAAAATGAAAAGGCCATGCCGCATATTTTAGCCGTTAGCGAAGTGAGGAAAGCAATTTATTTGGCCGCAGGGGGCCGAGATGCACCGGGTCCAGGGGAAGCCTCTACTGCTTTGCTTGGGGGCCTCTTTCACGAGACTTTTAGGCTTTTGACCGGGCCTGACCCCTCAGCCAACCTTTGCCGTCCCCTGGAAAGGGCAGACCGAGACCCGGCATCCTGGGAATCGCAACTCATCGAGCATGCCTACCTTTGGTGCGTTGGGCCTCAAATGGTCAAGCATGAGACCGAGCTTCAATGCTTTACCAGCGAAGTTCTGAATTATTGGAAGGCCGTCGAAAACCTGTGCCGATGGCTTTGCGATGTCCTTTTCAAACAAAGCCAGCCAGCCCAGGCCATTGAGGAGTTGCGCCGGTTCATCTTCGCGGATCATGAGTTTGAGGTTCAGGCCGAATTGGCCGATCCTGGGTGGGAGGATACTGTTATTCTCCAGGGTCGGATGGATGCCGTCCTGCGGCAGACAAGCACGGGCCGGCTTTGTGCCGTGGAGCTCAAGCTTGGGCAAACCAGCCCGGAGGCGGATCTGAGCCAGGCTTGCCTTTATCATCTACTCTTTTCCAAGATGGACCCAACGATGGGTGCAAAAGACCTGGCTCTATGGAGCTTCCAACCCGAGGCCCACGAGCGAGTCTGGGAAGCTCGCGAATTGGAGGAAGCCCAGGCCCGTCTAAAGGATTTGGTTGGAAGATTGGCCCAAGTCAAAGATCGTAGACCCTCCCTTCGTCCGACCCCCCAACGGGGAAAGGAGTTAGAGGAGATGGCCCGCCGCCTCCTTGAAGGATTCGGAGAGTTCGGAGCCCCCATTCAACTTGAAGGGGAACCCCTTACCGGTCCCACTTTCTATCGCTTCTTGGCCAAACCCGCCCGGAGAGTCAAGGCTGACAAGATCCTCAACATGGCTACAACTATATGGCCACGACTTCGTGACGTCGGTGTTGAGACCCCGCTACAAATCGCCATTGAACGGGGCCTGATTACGATTGACGTTCAGCGACCTGACCGCCAAGTAGTTTATTGGAATCCCGGCTTATTTCAACAAACCGGGGATCCCGCAAGAGGAGTTTCCCGCTTTCCTGTAGGAATAGACGTGGAAGGTAAATGGAAATATGCGGACCTGGCAGAGCCGGAGCATTCTCATTTTCTCGTCGCGGGCACGAACGGAAGTGGCAAGAGTGTGTGGCTGAGGATGGTGGCTGGAAGCCTTTGTGCCTTTAACACGCCAAAATCGTTAGCTCTGGTACTCATCGACCCCAAGCGCAACGCCTTCCCTGTGCTTGGCAGTTCGCCATTTCTATATCGCCATCGCCCCATTGTGTTTCAGCCGGATGATATTCTACCGTTATTGGATGAATTGGCGCAGGAGATGGAAAATCGCTACGTTCTCTTTGAAAGAAGAAAGGTAAAAGATCTAAAAAAATACAATGAGGTCCAGGCCGAGGCGTTGCCCCGGATCGTTTGTATTTGCGATGAATATGCTGATCTGGTCCTGGCGGATTCTAAAAAAGGAAAAGAAATGGAGCGCAGAATCGCTCGGATTGGGGCCATGGGGCGAGCGGCGGGGATTCATCTCCTCCTGGCCACTCAGCGACCGAGCCGGGAGGTCGTGAAAGGTGTGATCCGGGCAAACATGAATGCCCGGGTGGCGCTCAAGGTGAATGAGAAGCTTGAATCCAGAATTATACTGGAGCAAAATGGAGCGGAAACCTTATTAGGCAATGGAGACCTTCTCTTTAAAGATCTTGGACCCGCCATCCGGCTGCAATCCCCACTTATTTCTGACGAGGACCTTAAAAGAGTCGCCAGGTGCTGAATACACCTGTCGCGTGAACCTCGTTTACACCCTTTCCCCTTCTAGGGGATCTCAAAAGGTTCCAGGGATCAAGGGAGCGCCGCCAACCACAAAACCTGCCCCGATAATTTTGCTAAGGACGAGAAGGGATGGAGAATCAAAACAAAATTTTATTGACAGGGAAACCGGGTTGTGTAAAATAGGATTTAAATTTTGATGGTGAAAGGTGATGGCCGATGAAGACCCCGATCCTGGAAGATAAAAAGGTGGACAAGAAGCCGGAATTCAAGAAGAGGGGTACCCCCATTGCTTTTGGGATGCCTTAACTACAATCCACCCTTCGGTCATCCTGAGAGCCATGGGAAAATCACCCATGGCTTTTTTATTTAGTGAGCAGCCCCGCACGCAGAAGAATTGAAGAAGCGAGATCTCCGGGAGATGGAGAAGAAATTTTAATCAAAAAGGAGGAGGGAGCTATGCAACCGAAAACTTGGGCAGGATGCCACATTCCGCTGATCACCCCGTTCAAAGATGATTATTCCTTCGACGAGCCTGGCCTGAGAAGGCTGGTGGATTATTTTATCGAGGAGGAAAAGTGCGATGGGTTAGTGCCCTGCGGAACCACCGGGGAATCACCCACCCTGACCAACCAGGAGCATGATAAAGTGATTGAAATCGTAGTCAAAGAGGCTCGGGGGCGTGTGCCGGTTATGGCCGGAACAGGCTCCAACAGCACCCAGGAGGCCATTGAGAGGACCAAACATGCCGAACACGTTGGCGCCGCAGCCAGTCTTCAAGTCTGCCCTTACTATAACCGGCCGACCCAGGATGGGATCCTGGCCCATTTCGAGGCGATTGCCAAAGCCACGAAGCTGCCTCTTTTTATTTATAACATCCCTTCTCGCACCGGGAGGCTCATCGAGGCCAAGACGATGATCGAACTTTCCAAGATCGACAACATCATCGGCATGAAGGATGCTTGTGGCGACATGATGGTGACGATGGACATTATGAGGGGGACCCGGGGCGGGTCGAAAAAATTCTATGTCCTCTCCGGAGAGGATGCCCTGACCTTCTCCATGATGTCCCTGGGGGGAGATGGAGGCATTATGGCTGTGGGCAACGTCATCGGGAAGGAGTACCGGGAAATGATTCACCTGATGCTGGCCGGGAAGATTGAGCAGGCCCGGGAGATCCACTACAAGACCCTGCCCGTGGTTCGGGTGCTGTTCATTGAGTCCAACCCGGCGCCGGCCAAAGAAGCCATGAACATGATGGGCCTGCCCGCCGGCAAACTGCGCCTGCCGCTGGTTCCTCTAAGACCTGAAAATCGGGAAATATTGCGTAAGGCCTTAATCCAGGTCGGCCGGCTCAAGGGATGATGGCGAGTCGGCCGAGAGGTTGAAGCAGTTTTGGTCCTAGGCGCATTCCCCCTCATCAGAGGCAATTACCCCCCGCTGCGAAGGGATCGCGATCAGCCAGGGCATATCCATTCTTGCCGGAAAGTGGCAGCGCCTGCAAGTATCTTCCCGCATGTATCGGGCGCTACGCTGCCAGTGGAAGGGGAATTCCTTCCCTTTTCTCTCCACTCTGGGCATGGGCCTCTTGGGCAAATCGAAAATTAATAGGAGCCTCTCAAGTTGCGCATTTCGCCCTCGGTCTATGCTTTCTTAGCAAAATGAATGAAAAAAGGAGCAAAGGGAATGAGTCACTGCCAGGCTTTCGGCGGGCAAGTGAGATGTTAAGAAATAGAATAACCTGTTTCCTGGCACTTCGGTTTAGAGTATAATCTCAGGAGATAAAATTAGGCCTTCTTCGGCGGGTTTTTACCGGCCGATTGCATTCAGGCCGGCAGCTAATTCTGGGCGTGAGTAGATCCCGGCGAAACACCGGGGAAAGATGGTGAGGGAGATGGACCTGGACAAAATTGAAGAAGCAATGAAAAAGATGGTCGGGTCTCTGGATAAAGGAACCCGATTGGAAGCCGTCTTAGAGGAGAAGGATGAGTTCCGAGTTATTCTATCAAAGGGAACGCACTCTGACCGGGCCACTCTCTCAAGGGAACTGTTAGAGGATTTTCTGGAGGGAGGAAAGGGAGGGCACGAGGTGAAAAAGGCCATCGGTAAAGTCATTAGCAAGCTTAACCTGATGGGCCAAAAAAGACGGTGAAACGAAACTTGCGGTTCACTCACCAATCACTCGTGGGGAGGATAGGATGGACTTGTTGGGGAAAGTGGCAGTCGTCACCGGCGCCGGCAAAGGACTCGGCTGGGCCATCGCCCAGCGGTTGGCCCGAGATGGGGCCAATTTGGTCATTGCTGAAATAGATTGGCCAAGTGCTCAAGAGAAGGCCGCTGAGATTCGGCAAATGAAGCGAGAAGTCCTTCCTGTTCAACTGGATGTTAGCAGGTGGGCGGATGTCGAGAGCATGGTCAAGCAGGTTTTGGCCAAGTTTAACCGGATCGATATCCTGGTGAACAATGCTGGGATCCTGGGTCCCTCTTCTCCACTGGTGGAATACCCGGAGGAGGATTGGGATCGAGTCATCGCCGTGAATTTGAGGGGAACCTTTCTTTGCTGCAAGGCGGTTCTGCCCATCATGGTGGCTCAGAAGAAAGGGAGGATTGTCAACCTGGGTTCGACGGCCGGGAAGGAGGGAAATGCCAACATGGCTGCCTATTCGGCAACCAAAGCCGCGATCATCAACTTGACCAAGACCTTGGGGAAAGAGATGGCTCCGCATAACGTTTTTGTGAACTGTGTTTCCCCGTCCTTGATTGAGACGGATATGGCCAAAAATATGACCCCGGAGCTGCGGTCCCTCCTGATTTCCAAGGTTCCCCTGGCGCGACTCGGGAAGCCGGAGGAAGTCGCTGCGGTGGTCAAATTCTTGGTCTCCGAAGAGGCCTCTTTTGTAACTGGCCAGTGTTATGATATTAGCGGAGGTCGGTCGGTATATTAAAAACCTTTTTGCCACAGAGAACACCGAGGTCACAGAGAATGGTATTGTAAAAAGAAGGAGCGACCGTTGGGAAATGCATATTTACTATATGGAAGGACATAAATAAGTTGACATTAGATCGACTCTGATGGAACTTAAAAATTCCCAGCTTAAATCCCCCCTTGCCCCCCTTTGATAAAGGGGGGTGGGGGGGATTTGTCCGTAGAATGCCGAACAATTAATGCCAACTTTCTTTTGTCGTTCACTATAGGTATGAGCTAAAAACTTTCGGGTCGGTACTTTTTATTGTTATTGTATTTGGTACTCTGTGCTCTCTGTGGCAAATAAATGATTTTAAAAGGAGGGTTTAAATGATGACACAGTTTCATCAATGGTACCAGGAGCTCCAGGTGGAGAGGACGATCAAGGCCCTGAAGAAGAATAATTTTGATGGCCGATTTTTTCCTAAGGCCTCTGAGGCCCTGGAAGAGCTTTGGAAGATGATCCCGGAAGGAGCGAGCGTAGGGATTGGCGGGTCAGTCACCCTAAGTCAGATCGGCTTCTTCGAGGCGGTGCAAAAGCGTTCCGTAAAACTTCTGAATCCCTTTGCCAAAGGTCTCCCGATGGAAGAGGCGGATAAGATTCGCCGGGAGATTTTTTCCGCGGAATTTTTCCTCTGCAGCAGTAATGCGGTAACCGAGGATGGGAAGATTTACAATATCGACGCCACTGGCAACCGGGTGGCGGCAATGATCTTCGGGCCCAAAAAAGTGATCCTGATTTGCGGGGTGAATAAGATCGTTAAAGACATCGCCGAGGCCCAGAAGAAAGTTCAGGAATGGGTGGCCCCGATGAACGTCAAGCGCTTAGGGTTCAAACCTCCTTGCGGGCAGACCGGGGAGTGTTCGGATTGTTCCTCGCCGGAAAGGATTTGCAACGCTTATGTGATTTTGGCCAAAAAACCGCGCCGGACGGATTTTACGGTTCTCCTGGTCGGCGAAGCCCTGGGATTTTAGAAATGGTTTAGGACGCAGATTCACCCTGTTAGATGTCAACGATCTAATAGGGTAAACGCAGATTTTTGAGATTTAAAATAAGGGAAGACTTTCTGGCCAGCTTTAGGCACTTGGTATTTCTTCTGCGATTATCTGCGTCAATCTGCGTCCTATTTATAGTGAAGGGGAAAAGAAAGTTGGCATTGTAAGCGCGGCATTTCCTCGAAAAATCCCCCCAACCCCCCCTTTACGAAAGGGGGGCAAGGGGGGATTTTGTGGGCGGATTTAAAAAAAGCGTTGGCTGGTCGACTGATTTCAACTTTTTTAAGTCGTTGACTATAATAAGTTTCTGAGATGAATCGAGAGGAAGGAAAAGGAAACAATAATATGGACCCAACTCACACGCCCCCTTCAACCGACTTCATCCGGGATATCATTAATGAACACAATAGAACCAAGAGGTTCGGCGGGCGGGTGGCGACTCGGTTTCCGCCGGAACCCAACGGATATCTCCATATCGGCCATGCCAAGTCCGTCTGCCTCAATTTCGGTATCGCCGCCCAATACGGCGGGACCTGCAATTTGCGCATGGATGACACGGACCCGAGCGGCGAAACCCTGGAGTATGTGGAGTCGATTATCCGCGATGTGAAATGGCTGGGATTCGATTGGGGGGATCGGCTGTTCTATGCCTCGGATTACAATGGGCAACTGTACCAATACGCTGTGCAGCTTATTCAATTGGGCAAGGCTTACGTATGTGACTTGAGCCCGGATGAGATTCGGGAGTACCGGGGCACCCTGACGAAACCAGGCAAAGAGAGCCCATACCGGAACCGGTCGGTGGAAGAAAATTTGGACTTGTTTACCCGGATGAGGGCCGGAGAGTTTGAAGAGGGAGCGCATGTGCTCCGGGCCAAGATCGACATGGCCTCCCCCAATATCGTCATGCGCGACCCGGTCATCTTCCGGATCAAGAAGGAGCCCCACTACCGGACGGGAACCCAGTGGGTCATCTACCCCATGTACGATTTTGCCCACTGCCTTTCCGATTGCATCGAGGGGGTTACCCATTCAATCTGTACGCTGGAGTTTGAAAACAACCGCCCCTTGTATGATTGGATTCTGGATGAAGCTGAAAGTGTACCATCCTCAGCAGATCGAGTTCGCCCGCCTCAATCTCACTTACACCGTGTTGAGTAAGCGGAGATTGATCGAATTAGTTGAAAAGAAGTACGTTTCTGGATGGGATGATCCCCGGATGCCAACCATAGCTGGGATGCGGAGGCGGGGCTTTTCACCCGAGGCGATCCGTAACTTCTGTGCACGGATCGGGGTGGCTAAGAATGACAGCATCGTCGATGTGGCTCTGCTGGAAAACTGCGTCCGGGAGGATCTGAATGAAGGGGCTCCCCGGGTGATGGGCGTGTTCCGCCCTCTCCGGCTGGTGATCGATAACTACCCGGAGGCTCAGGTAGAAGAGTTCGATTGCCCTTATCATCCGCAGAAACCCGAAATGGGGTCGCGAAAGGTCCCCTTCTCCCGGGTGCTGTACATCGAACAAGAAGACTTCACCGAGAAACCTCCGAAAAAATTCTATCGTCTGGCTCCCGGGAAAGAGGTGCGTTTACGTTACGGGTATTTCATCAAGGGCGTGAATGTGGTGAAGGACCCCAAAACGGGGGAAGAGGTTGAAGTGCATTGCACCTATGACCCGGAAACGCGAAGCGGTTTTGCCCCGGACGGGCGCAAGGTGGATGCCACCATCCACTGGGTTTCGGCGGCTCATTCGCTACCTGCTGAAGTGCGCCTTTACGACCGTCTCTTCCGTGTGGCCAACCCCATGGGTCAAAGTGAGGAGGCCGATTTTACGAAGTTTTTGAGCCCCCAATCGCTGGAAATCATAAAGTCCTGTCGGGTTGAACCAAGCCTGACAAAAGCAGCCCCAGGAAGCCGGTACCAGTTCGAGAGGGTTGGTTACTTCTGTGTAGATTCTGTGGATTCCTCCGCTGAAACTCTCGTATTCAATCGGATCGTCTCTCTCCGGGATACATGGGCTAAGGTCGCAGCGAAAGAGAATAAATAGCCTTTTTAAAGTTGCCAAATAAAAAGGGTTCCGCCTCGTCTGAACGAAACCCTTGATTCTCACTGGCTGGGGGACAAGGATTCGAACCTTGATTCACGGAGTCAGAGTCCGTTGTCCTACCATTGAACGATCCCCCATCAAATCTACTAATCGAAATTACAAGAAATCGAAAAGGGAGTCAATAAAAAAATCTATTAGGCCCACGATATGGAAGGAGAGTTTGGCCACCATGAACCCATTCCCGAGAATCCTCTCGCTGGTTTTACTCCTTTCCCTTTCTCCAGCTGGTTTTGCCGGAACAACCGCTAAACCCGAGGCCACCCCCATTGCGGATGTCCCATTCCAGCGGCTGGAACGGGAGATTACCCGGGCAGCGAAATCCGCCGGGGGAACTGTTGGAGTCAGCGCCATCCACATCGAGTCGGGTCGCCGAATCGCACTTAATTCAAGTGAGCGTTTCCCCATGGCGAGCACGTACAAGGTTCCCATCGCTGTTCAACTTCTTACCCGGGTCGATCAGGGAGAGATCACGCTCGACCAGATGATTGAACTAAGGCCCAGGGACCTCCATCCCGGGAGTGGAACACTGACAAATCTTTTAAGTAAGCCCGGAGTGGCGCTTTCAGTCCGCAATCTTCTCGAACTGATGCTGCTCCTTAGCGATAATAGTGCTACCGATGTGCTGTTACGGCTGGCGGGGGGTCCGGAAGCCGTCACCGCTCGCATGAGAACCCTGGGCATCCGGGATATGGAGATCAATCGACCCACCATAAATTTAATTGCTGACTGTACGGGGTACACATTACCGCCGGAAAATGAATGGGCGCCAGAACTTTTTAAAAAGCTCTATAACGCAACGACACCCGAGGCCAGGAAAGCGACCGCCGCGAAGTTTGAGATGGACCCCCGTGATACCTCGACGCCTGAGGCCATGGTGATGTTGTTGGAACGGATTTACCGGGGGGATCTACTGAAACGTGAAAGTGGAGCATTGCTCCTGGATATGATGGAGCGGTGTCAAACGGGAGAGGCCCGGCTCAAGGGCATTCTGCCCTCAGAAACCATCGTTGCTCACAAGACCGGCACGATTGGGGGTATAACCAATGATGTGGGGATTATCACGCTCCCAAATGATGCCGGGCATGTGGCCATTGCCGTCTTCGTGAAGTCATCGGAAAAAGGGATTCCGGACCGAGAACGTGCGATTGCCCAAATTGCCCGGGCCGTGTACGACTTTTTCCTATTTCAACCATCGGCTCCCCCGTTAGATAAATGATGATATTTTTTTCATATTGCAACTTTTTTAGGCTTGACTTAGTACACAGGGGACTTTATCATCAGGAACTCTCCTCATATTTGCAACCGCTGAATTTAATTTGGAAATCAAAAAATCACGATTTGGATGAATTTTTTCCTTGACAAAAGGTTTATTTTAGACTATCTAAATTTCGTTATTGTGTTCCCAACCTCGTCTCTAATTAACCCATCAATCTAACTCCAAAACCCCTGGGGGGGAATATGATCCAAAGGAGTTTCCAGAAGGTGCCCATGGGATGACTCCAGAGGAATTCCTATACTCCTTGGGGGCCTTTTTGAGGTGCCGATTCTATCGCTTCATTGAGAGAAGGTGGAATTAACCAAAGAAAGGAGGTGAGAATTCATCAGAAGGTGGCTCGCAAACTCTCATTGTTCCGTTGGGTTGGATTTGCGAAGCCCGAAAAATGGACTCAGCAGGGAGCAGATCGGAAATGGCCGCAGTGAACTGATTTCTAATTATCCTGAAAGAAAGGAGGAAATTCTCATGTTAAGCAAGAAAGTTCTATTCTTTATGGTAGCTACGGTATTTGTCGTTGGAGCCGTAGCCAGCAGCCCCGTCTTCGCAGGAGACAACAAGACCTTTACGGTTTTGGCCATTGTCAAGGTAAAACCCGGATATGAGAAGGTAGCCAAGGAGGAGATGTTGAAACTGGTTCCCCTTACCCGTAGAGAACCGGGTTGCGTTCAATATGATATGCACGTGAATGTTGGGACGAATCCGGATGATTATATGAAAGAAAACCCAACGTTATACATGTTTTATGAAAACTGGCGTAGCAGAGAGGATTGGGATCTGCACATGAATATGCCCTACCTGAAGAGATGGTTTGATATGTCTAAGGATGTATGTGAAGGGATTGACATTACCATTTGGGAAATGCTCAGGCTACCCACCAATCCCACCTTCCGAGGGATAAAAAATCCAGACCCCAAGGACACATATACGCTTATGGCCCGAGTCCATGTCAAACCCAAAGATGGATGTCTTGAAAACAAAATACCAGACTGTGTAGATCGATCCTGGAAGGAGATGTTGAGCCTGGTACCCCTTACCCATATAGAGCCGGGTTGCGTCAATTATGAAATGCATGTCAATCTTGATATGGATACTATGGGCAGAAATCCAAGAGAAATCATGTTTTACGAAAATTGGTATGATTTCAAAGTCTGGAAGGTCGATCACATGGGAGCGAATTACCTGGTGAGATGGTTTGATATGGCTCCACAATTAACTTCTGCGATCGAGCTTACCGGGTGGAAAAAGATGGACTTCAAGGAAATACCCAGTAAGTAGGAATGTCGTTGAGGGATGGATGAGTGGATCCATCGAACGAGTTGTCCGCAAAGTGGGTCTTTTTGCTTGAGACTCATTGTTCGCAGGATTTTGTTCAGGAGCCACAATCTCAGATTCGGATGAATCGCGTCCCTAACCAAAAATCGAGTAAGAGAGCTGACTCGAAAAGAGGGCGCAAAGGTAACGGAAGGAGGGATGCCGTCATCTTTGCGCCTTATATTATTAATTGGGTTCAAGTTTTTTCTTGGCAAGGAGCTAATCTTAGCCTAATTTTCTGCTGTTGCATACTTACCTGGCTCAGTTTCCAGTTGCTCATATTGCAGGCTGGAAGGGGGTTCTTACTTCCTTTTGGAGGTCCTTAAATTGCTGCAAAGTCAAGATATGATAAATCAGTCAAATCTGCCCTTCCATTTATAGAACTTTAAGGGTAGGCTTTCATAACCAGACGAGGTGTGAAACGCAAATTCACGGGTCCCCCAATGCAGATGTGAAAGGCCAAAGCTGGCTCATTGGCAGAGATGAGGGGGTGAACCCGTGCACACTCATCACTTATAAAGAGGTGATGGCCACGTCCATATGACAAAACAGGGGATCACAACTTAAATTTGTTTTAGAGATACC
>CAVXFA010000007.1:0-51628 GCA_963760605.1 uncultured delta proteobacterium
TTCGGGACACATCACCAATTTTATTTGACTTGAAAAAATTTGAACCTTTGATTAATGTTCCTTGCCTGCTATGATAAATGTAGAGGTAGAGAATTGTAAGAAATGAGCATCCCAGCATTGGAAATTCGGGAGGTTACGTACGCCATCAACGGCCGAAAAATTCTCGACACGGTTTCCTGGAAAGTCGAGCGGGGAGAACATTGGGCTATTCTCGGACCGAACGGAGCAGGGAAGACGACACTCCTTAAGATCGTCTGTGGCTTTCTTTGGCCGAATGGCGGGGGAGAAGTCCGGCGTCAGGGAGAAACGCTGGCAGACCTGCGGGAATTACGCAGGAGCATCGGATGGGTGACCTCCGCCCTGAATTACAGTATCCCAATAGATGAGCTCGCTTTGTCCACGGTCCTCTCAGGAAAATTCGCTCAGTTGGGATTTTCGGTATGGAGGTGGGAAACCCCGAGTAAAAAAGACTACCAGTTGGCCCAGCAACATTTATATGAGCTGGGCTGCTCAGAGCTGGCGAAGATGCCCTTTGGCTCCTTGTCTCAGGGAGAACAACAAAAGGTCTTGATCGCCCGGGCGCGCATGACCAAACCATATCTAATAATCCTGGATGAGCCGTGTGCCGGCTTAGACCCAGGAGCGAGAGAAACTTTTCTCGCCTCGATGCAAACCCTCGGATTGCAGAAAGGAGCGCCAAGTTTGGTCTATGTGACTCACCATTTGGAAGAGATCATGCCCGTATTCAAGAAGACTCTGATCTTCAAAGAGGGAAAAGTGATGGCCTGTGGAAATACTGGGCAGATCATCCACGATCGAGCCATTGAGGACCTCTATGGGATATCGATTGAAATAGTAGAAAGCCATGGGCGGTATTGGCCCATCTGTCGTTAATCCTCTCCCGTCGAGCGCTCGCAAGGCCCCCTTAAGATTTGTTGCATCCGGAAAGCCCTCGGCCAAGATCCCGCCGATCTTTTCTCCCGGCCTCACCTTCCATCCCTGCGGGCCTGAAGGGGCCTCAACAGGTTTAGGGGATTTCAGTTTTGTGGTATATTCCCAAAAGCATAGGGTCTTTGAGAAAACTGACTCGGATATCGTGAAAGAAAGGCTCCTGAGAGAATCTAAAATACTGCAAGCCGTTCATCGCCTTTCCCAAAAGCGCGAGGAAGAGGTATATTTGGTGGGGGGAACAATAAGGGACCTCCTTCTGGAAAGGCCGCTGGGGAGGGATTTTGATTTTGTGGCCTCAGGCGAGGTCAGTAACTTCGGAAAGGATTTGGCAGCAGAGACGGGTGGACATGCCTTTTCTTTAAACGATTCTTTCGGCACCTGGAGAGTCGTGCTTAGGAAGGGAAAAAAGAGAGTAGATATCGATTTTTCCCCGTTGCAAGGGAGGAATATTTTTGAGGACTTGGTGCAAAGGGATTTCACTGTCAATTCCATGGCCATGAACTTGAAAGAGATTTTTCATCAGAAGACCCCATCCCTCATTGACCCTTTGCATGGGCTTTCTGACCTCGGCAAAGGGGTCCTCCGGGCAAATTCTGAAGAATCCCTGCTCCGGGATCCTTTGAGAATGCTGAGGGCTTTCCGCTTTGCCTCCACCCTCAGGCTGAAAACTGCAGAAGAAACCCTAAGGATGATCCAGAAGAATAAAAAACTTATCCTCCGCTCGGCCTGGGAGCGGATTCGGAGTGAATTTTTTTCGGCTTTGAGTGAAAGCCGGGCGGATCTTTTCCTACGGGACCTTCGCGAGTCTGGGCTCCTTAAGGAGATCTTCCCGGAAATTGAAGGGTGGGATGAATTGGACCAAGGCGTTCATCACGATCTTCCTCTCCTGGAACATTCCTTCAAAACTGTGGAGGCGGGAGAATTCATCTTCGCCCATTTCCAGGAGTTTTATCCGCGTTATGCCCGACTCCTAGATCATTATTTTTCCTCGATCGTAGAAGAAGGGATATCCCGCGGAGCTCTTTTTAAGTTCGTGGCCTTTTTCCATGATTCTGGTAAGCCGGGAACCCGGACCGTTGGCACTGATGGAGAGACCGTCCGGTTTCTGGATCATGATCAGGAAGGGCAGAAAATCAACGCTGCCATTGCCCTCAGATTGAAACTGAGCCGGAAATCCGTTCGGATCATATCCGACCTGACCCGTCAGCACATGCGCGTCCTGAGTCTTTCCAAGACAGATGAGGTGACGCCCCGGGCGAAGTATCGTTTTTTCCGAGATTTGGGAAAAGAGGGAATTGACGCGGTCTTCCTGGCATTGGCGGACGGGCTGGCTGCGAGAAAACATGACTTGGGATGGCCTTTGGTGCCAGAGCTCCCTGGCGACCTGGAAAAGGTAAAGGAACTGGCTGGAGAACTTCTGCGCTATTACTATGAAGAATTTTCCCGGAAACCGGCGGGGCCGCTGCTCGACGGAAGGGAAATCATGGACGCCTTCGGGTTATCCCAGGGAAAAGAGGTGGGGAACCTCTTATCACGGCTGCGGGAGGCAGAGGCAGCGGGCATGGTGCGGACCCGGGAGGAGGCTCTGGAATTCCTAAAAAATCTTGACAGTTCGAGACCATTCAGCTAAAATAATTTAGAGATATTAAAGAAGCGGGCGTAATTCAGGGGTAGAATGCAAGCTTCCCAAGCTTGACGTCGCCAGTTCGAATCTGGTCGCCCGCTCCAGAAACCCATAACATAAATATTAATAGAGTTCAATGTTCTACGGTTAACTGAAAAAGCAGTTTTTCAGGAAGTCTGCTTGAAAAAAGTGGGCTCGTAGGCCCATTTTTTTTTCTCGCAAGGGGAAGAAATCTGTGAAATTTGATCAGCTTCTTGAAGAAGTTCGTCAGGTTGCTGAACCGATCCTGCAGTCGGAGGGACTGGAGTTGGTTGATCTGGAATACCAAAGAGAAGTTCAGGGCTGGGTGTTACGGTTTTACATCGACCGCGAGGGCGGAGTCACCGTGGAGGATTGCGTCGAAGTGAGCGGTGAGCTGGGTGCTGTGCTGGAAGTCCGGGACCTCATAGCGAACCCGTATGTTCTGGAAGTATCCTCCCCCGGCCTCACCCGCCCGCTAAAAAAGCCAGAGGATTTTAATAAGTTTCAAAATCGTTTGGTTAAAATGAAAACATTTGAACCCATAGAAGGCCGGAGGAACTTCAAGGGGATCCTTCTTGGTCTGGAGGGTGAAAAGGTGCGCCTGAAAATGGAGGGGCAACTTTACGAGATTCCCCTCGAGGGCATCGCCAAGGCCAACCTGGAAATCGAATTTTGAAGAAGGGGTAGAGAAATGATTTCTGATTTGAGTCGTATCATCGACCAGGTGGGGAAGGATAAAGGGATCGATAAAAAGATCTTGATTGAAGCCTTAGAGCAGGCCTTGCTTGCGGCAGCCAGGAAGAAGTATGGTCTCAAACAAGAGATTGAAGCGAAGTATAACGAGGAGGCCGGGGAGGTCGAACTCTTCCAGTTCAAAACCGTGGTCAAAAATGTAAAAAATCCTCCCGCTGAGATTTCCTTAGAAGAGGCCAAGGAGTTGGACGCAGACGCGGAAGTCGGGGATAGCTTGGGCACGAAAATCGACATCGCAGAGTTCGGGAGGATCGCTGCCCAGACCGCCAAGCAGGTAATTATCCAAAGGGTCAAGGATGCCGAGCGGGAGAATATTTTTGAGGACTTCAAAGACCGCAAGGGAGAAGTCATCTCCGGTACGGTGCAGCGTTTCGAGCGAGGAGCGATCATCGTCAATCTGGGAAGAGCGGAAGCTGTCATCCCCCAGCAAGAAATGGTTCCTCGGGAGACCTATAAACCAGGGGACCGCATCCGGGCCTACGTAATGGATGTGCGCAAGACCCCCAAGGGCCCCCAGATCATCCTCTCCCGGAGCAACCCGGACTTCCTGAGTAAGCTTTTCGCGTTGGAAGTGCCAGAGGTCTCTGAGGGGATCGTTAAGATCGTCAATGCGGCGCGGGAGCCGGGGGGCCGGGCCAAGATTGCCGTCTATTCGGAGGATTCAGATGTAGACCCAGTGGGAGCCTGCGTGGGGATGAAAGGGTCACGCGTTCAGGCCGTGGTCCAAGAGCTTCGCGGGGAAAAGATTGATATCATCCCATGGAGTGATGATCCAGCGAGCTTCGTCTGCAACGCCCTAGCCCCAGCAGAGATCTCCAAGGTTGTCATTAACGAAGAAGCTCAATCCATGGAAGTCATCGTAGAGGATGACCAGCTTTCTCTGGCTATCGGTCGGCGAGGGCAGAACGTCCGGTTGGCAGCCAAGCTTACGGACTGGAAAATTGACATCCGGAGCGAAGCCAAAGCAGGGCAGGTGGGTCCTAATCTGGACGAGATCGCCGCCCGGGGGATGGAAAAGGTGGATCGGATCGCTGGCGTTGGGGAAAAGACGGCCCAATTGCTCAATTCAGCCGGCTACCTTACCGTGGCAGATGTCTGTCAAGCGTCGGCCGAGCAACTCTCCCAGATTGAGGGCATTGGCCTGAAGAAGGCGGAGAAACTGATCGAAGCGGCCAAGGTTCAATTAGATCGAGTGGGTGAAAAAAAATAGGGCTGAAGGCGTTCATAGCGGTGGCAGCTGAGGGTCTGGAGGGTCATTGAAGGGGGTAGAACTGGTGACGAAGGTCAGAATTCATGAATTGGCAAAAGAATTGAAAATGGAGAACAAGGATCTTCTCAAGCTCTTGGAGAAGATGGGTCTGGTATTCAAAAACATCCACAGCACCCTGGAAGAAGCGGATGCCGAGCGGGTCAAGAACCAGATCAACCTTTCGCGCAAAGAAGGGGTGGTTGAGCAGCGGGTCAAGCCCACGATCATTCGCAGACGAGTGATGCGCGAGGAAGTTGCCCCACCCATTCCTGAACCCATCGTCGAAGAGAAAGGCAAACCTCCCGAAGTCAAGAAGGCGCCCATCCCCAAAGTTGTCAAGCCGGTAGCAGAGCCTGCGGCAATGCCAGCGGCAAAGAAAGTAGAGGAGGAGGTCGAAGCGCCCTTACCTCGACCAGGGGAAATCAAAGCACCTCTGGCGTCTACAACTATTTCACTCTCTCCACCCGTGACCCCTGTGCCCTCCAAACCCACAGAAGTGCGGGTTCATGAGCGAGTGAAAAAAGAGGAAGTACTCGCGGAAGCCCATCCCGTCTCCGGGCAAGAAGCTTCCCCAAAGGGGATTGAGGCGGCGGTCGAGATGCCCTTGGAAAAAAAGGCGCCTCCCAAGACGCCAGGGCCCGTTGCTTTTGAAAAGCCGACGATCCCTGAAAAGCCTCCCAGAAAACCCCTTGGAAAACCAAAGAAAAAACATGAACCGGCGAAGATTTTAGAACGACCCACTGGGCCTCCCCCGCCCCAGATCCGAGAGTATCACGCGGTGGTGAAAAAGGGTCCGTTTGCCGTCCCACCCAAGGCACCCATCCTTCCACCCAGACCCCCCATTACTTTGCAGCGTCCGACCCCGGTGCCCGGGAGACCCACTTCAGAGGAGGATGAGAGGGGGCGACGAAGGAGAAGGCTCAGGAAGGACGTGCAGGTTCTCGAAGAGGGAAAGCCCCATCGGGTGCGTATCATCACGACGAAAAAGCGGACTTTTAGAGACCATGAGTATCTGCCGGAAGAACGCGGATCAAGGACCTTTCTCTTCGACCGAGAATCAAAAATGAGGGGGGCCAAAGCAAAAACGGTGAAACCCGAACCCACCATCCCCAAGGCCATCAAGAGAAAAATCCGAATCTCCGAAGCCATTCTCGTAGGGGAGCTGGCCAAGCGTATGGGCATCAAGGCTTCGGAAGTGATCAAAAAGCTGATGGAACTGGGGCTGATGGTGACAATCAACCAAGCCATCGACGCCGATGCTGCTTCTTTGGTGGCCACGGATTTTGGCTATGAAGTGGAAAAAACGGCATTGGAAATTGAAGACTTGATTGAAGAGAAAGAGGAACGCTCCGAAGACCTCATTCCGCGACCTCCGGTAGTCACCATCATGGGGCACGTGGATCATGGCAAGACCTCCCTCTTAGATGCTATTCGTCAGACGAATATTACCGCCGGGGAGGCTGGGGGGATCACCCAGCACATAGGGGCTTATGAGGTTAACGTGGATCACCGCAAGGTCGTCTTCCTGGATACTCCGGGCCATGAGGCCTTCACGGCGATGCGTGCCAGAGGGGCTAAGGTTACGGACATCGTCGTTCTCGTAGTGGCCGCCGACGACGGTGTCATGACCCAGACCGTGGAAGCCATCAATCATGCCAAAGCCGCGAAGGTTCCTTTGATCGTGGCCATCAACAAGGTCGATAAATCCAACGCCAACCCGGAACGGGTAAAACAAAGCCTGACCGAGTATGGACTCGTTCCCGAAGCCTGGGGCGGACAGACTATTTTTGCCGAGATCTCTGCCAAACAAAAAATCGGATTGAAAGAGCTCTTAGAGATGATCCTTCTCCAGGCGGAGGTCTTAGAGCTGAAGGCCAATCCCAACCGGCCGATGAGTGGCGCAATCATAGAAGCCAAGCTGGATAAAGGAAGGGGACCGGTCGCGACGGTCCTCGTCCAGGACGGAACGGTGCATGTGGGCGATGCCTTCGTCGCCGGCACGCATTTCGGGCATGTGCGGGCAATGATTAACGACCGCGGCGAAAAGATTGAGAGCGCTGGGCCCTCCACCCCCGTTGAGGTCATCGGGCTTTCAAGTGTACCCAATGCCGGCGATGCTTTTGTGGTCGTCACGGACGAACGACGGGCCAAGGAACTGGCTGCCCAAAGGCTGCTGAAGCAGCGGGAGCTGGAATTGGCCAAGACTTCCAAAGTGACCCTGGAAGATTTCTATAAAAAGATGCAAAAGGGCGTGGTCAAGGATTTAAACCTCATCCTCAAGGCAGATGTGCAGGGCTCTATCGAAGCCTTAACCGAGGCCTTGAACCGGTTGAGCACCGCAGCCGTTAAAGTGAACATCCTCCATTCCTCTGTAGGGGCAATCAATGAATCAGATTGCATGCTGGCTTCAGCTTCAGAAGCCATTATTCTGGGGTTCAACGTAAAGAGCGAGCCCACGGCCCAAGCTCTGGCCGAGCAGGAGAAGATTGACATTCGCCTCTATACGGTCATCTATGACGCCCTAAGCGATGTCCGCCAGGCCATGGAAGGGCTCTTGGAGCCGGTTTATGAAGAACACCTAGTCGGCCGAGCCAAGGTGATTCAGCTATTCAACGTCTCTCGGGTCGGGGTGATCGCGGGCTGCTTTGTCCAAGAGGGAAAGATTGTCCGGGGTTCTCGCGCCCACGTTGTTCGGGACGGCAAAGTGGTCTTCGAAGGGGATATCGCCTCTTTGAAACGCTTGAAGGATGATTTTAAGGAGGTTACCTCCGGGTTCGATTGCGGGCTCACTGTGGGAGGCTTTCAGGATTTCCAAGTCGAAGACATCATAGAGTCGTACGCCGTCGAAAAGAAAACCGCCCATCTATAACTGCGGGGGCACGGGAAAATGGTAATCGGGGTATGCCACCTGGAGCTTTTCCTCCATGAGAATTTTTCTCTGAAGGGGAAGCGACAGATGCTCCGCAGCATCGTGCAGCGGGCGAGGAAGCGGTTCAACGTCTCCATTTCGGAGGTGGCGGACCATGATCTGTGGCAGAGGGCAGTGCTGGGAATCTGTGCGGTCGGAAACGACCGGCAGCGGGTCAATTCCATTTTGGATCAGGTGATCAATTTTATCGAGGATACCCGACTCACGGATGTGGCCGATTCGCAGATCGAGATCATCAATTTTTAAATTTCGCCGCAGAGCGCGCAGCTTGGGATAGGAAAGCGGTCTCTGCGTGCTCTGCGGTGAATGGGTCCCATGGTTTATAAACGAGCCAATCGCGTCGGCGATCTGATCCGGGAGGTCATCTGCGAAATGCTCCTCAGGGACCTGAGCGATCCGCGCCTGGAATCAGTGACCATCACTGAGGTGGAAGTGACCGCAGACCTGAGACTGGCCAAGGTCTTCTTCAGCGCCATGGGAAACCGTGCCCAGGAAGAAGCATGCCTCCATGGATTGCAAAGCGCCACGGGATACATCCGGAAGAAATTGGGGAAGGAACTGAGACTGCGGTACATCCCCGACCTGTTGTTTAAAGTGGACCATTCGTTTGATTACGGGAGCAAGATTGACCGGCTATTCGAAACTCTCAAAGAAGAAAAAAACGGAAATTCTCAGGAAGATCGCTGAAGAAGTCCGATCCGGTTATCGCTTCCTTATAAGCACCCACATCAACCCAGAGGGAGATGCGATTGGGTCGGTGCTTGCCTTGGGGCTGATTTTGGAAGATCTGGGGAAAAAGGCGCTGGTCTTAACCCAGGACCCCACCCCCCCGCTGCTGACCTTTCTTCCGGGGGTGAAGCAAATCCTTCATCAGGCCCCGGAAGATGGGCGGTTCGACGTGGCCTTCGCGTTGGATTGCGGAGACAGGACCCGCCTGGGCGTAGAGTTCGCCAAAGTGAAGGGGATCGATAAGATCATCAACATGGACCATCACGTAAGCAACAGCTATTTCGGGGACATTAACTTGGTTGACCCCATGGCCAGCTCCACGGCCGAGATCATCTTCGATCTTCTGCGCGCCATCCCGGTGGTAATGACCCCTGCGGTGGCCGAGAACATTTATGTGGGCATCCTGACGGACACCGGATCGTTCCATTACTCTCACACTTCGCCGAAAACATTTGCAGTAGCCAGGTCCTGCCTCCTGGCTGGAGTGGAACCGTGGAAGGTGGCGGAGAAGGTTTACGAAACCCAGCCGCTGGCCCGTCTTCGTCTGTTGCCTTTAGTCTTGGCTACCTTGGAGGTAGACGGAGATGGGCGAGTTCCTTACGTGGTAGTCACCCAGAAGATGCTGGAAGAAAGCGGAGCCTCGGTGGCCCTGACTGAGGACTTTATCAATTTTCCCCGGTCTCTCGAGGGGTCGGAGGTAGCCCTGCTCTTCCGCGAGCTTTCCCCGGAGAAATACCGGGTTAGCTTACGCTCGCGAGGGAGCGTGGACGTGGCCCGCATTGCCGCGGAGTTCCAGGGCGGAGGGCATCCTCAGGCGGCCGGTTGCACGGTGGAGGGAAGCTTATCCCAAGCGAAGGGAAAGGTTCTGGAGCGCGTGAAGGCTGCTCTTTGAATGGTGTACTGGTCATCGACAAACCCAAGGGCTGGACTTCCCACGACGTGGTAGCCCGGGTGCGCAAGATTCTTAAGGTCAAGAAAGCCGGCCATGGAGGAACCCTGGACCCGCTGGCGACGGGTGTTTTGCCGGTTTATCTCGACGAAGGGACAAAACTCGTTCCTTTCAATTTAGAGGGGACAAAAGAGTACTTGGCCACGATGAAGCTAGGCCAAGAAACGGATACGCTCGACGCGAACGGGAAGGTGATCTCCGAAAAGAAAGGGTTCCCTTGCAGCCGAGAAGAGATCGAGAAAGTCCTGGGGCAATTTCGGGGGTCGATTCAGCAGGTCCCTCCATACTTTTCGGCCATCAAGCAAGGCGGCCTTCCCCTGTATAAGCGTGCCCGGGCCGGAGAGAAGCCCAGTTTGACAAAGAGGGAGACGACGATCCACGCGCTATCTCTCAAAGAAGTTTCTCTGCCCTTGGTCACCCTGGAAGTAACCTGTGGGCGGGGGACCTATATCCGCAGCCTCTGCGCGGATATCGGCCGAGCCCTGGGATGTGGGGCTCATCTGGTGGAACTAAGACGTTTACGGTCGGGAAAGTTTACCATCGAGCAAGCCCTGAGCTTAGACGACCTTTCCCGGTTGGTTGAACAGGAAAAAGCTGAGGCAAGAATCATCCCTCTGAAGGACGGCGTAGACGTTTCGGGGGAAATCTGGGTAGAAAAAGGAACAGTCGAAAGGGTTCGACGGGGCCAGCCTCTCCGCCTCAGCGACCTTCCGGAAGGTCACCGGGGAAGGATGAAAAGGGGCCAACGGGTGGGCCTCTTACATGGTTCGGATAAGCTCCTGGCCATCGCTGAATCCCAGGTGGATGGAGACCCAGGTCTCGTGGGGGACCCCCAGGTCCTGCGCATCCTGCGGGTCTTCCATGGTTAAGGGATTGCCGAGAATACCAAGAACGCGAGAAAGGAGAATGACGTGACATTGTTGCCAGAAAAGAAAAAGGGACTCATCGAGGAATACAAAAGGCATCCCACGGACACAGGATCTCCGGAAGTGCAGATCGCGATCTTGAGCGAACGGATCAATTATCTGACGGAGCATTTCAGGACCCATTTCAAGGACCATCATTCCCGCCGGGGCCTGTTGAAACTCGTGGGACAAAGGCGGCATCTGCTCGACTACCTCAAAGCGAAGGATGTAGAGCGGTACCGCGCGGTTATCCAGCGATTGGGAATTCGCAAATAAGGAAGTTACCCGAATCGATTTTGGGGATTTTCTTGGCCGCGACCTTTGCCCCGCCAAAAAGGAAAGGATAAATGAATGTCCGTAATAGATGAACACTTCGAGGCACGATGTACCCTCGAGGGTAGAGATTTCTTTATTGAAACCGGCACTGTGGCCAAACAGGCCGACGGTGCGGTTCTGGTCTCCTTTGGAGAGAGCCTCGTGCTGGTTACAGCCACGGCCTCCAAAACGATCCGGGAAGGCATTGATTTCTTCCCCCTGGTGGTTGACTACCAGGAGATGGCTTACGCGGCCGGCAAGATTCCCGGGGGGTTCTTTAAGCGAGAGGGACGTCCGAGCGAGAAAGAGATTCTTACTGCCCGGCTGATCGATCGGCCCTTGCGTCCCCTCTTTCCCAAAGGGTTCTTCAATGATGTGCAGATCATCGCCACGGTTCTATCGGCGGATCAGGAGAATGACCCAGATACCTTAGCCATCTGCGGCGCCTCCGCAGCCTTAGAAATTTCGGACATCCCCTTTAAAGGTCCAGTGGCCGGGGTTCGCGTTGGGCGAGTGCAGGGACAGTGGATTTGCAACCCCACGAGGAGCCAGCTCCAGGGGAGTGATATTAATTTGATCGTGGCCGGAAGTCGAGAAGGTGTGGTCATGGTGGAAGGAGGGGGGCAGGAGATATCTGAGGACGACCTTTTGGAGGCGATCTTCTTCGGCCACCGTTCCCTGCAGCCCATCCTTGACCTGCAAGAGGAGTTGAAACAGAAGCGGGTCCAGCTGGAGAACGAGAAAAGAAGAATGGCCGGGGAGCCGACGATAAGAGCCCTTGGAAAAAGACCAGTCCCTGAAGTTTTTTTCGACCCGGTATTGGGCCAGCAGGTGCTCTTAGCCGAGGAGTCGCTCAGGGAGCGGATTCGCACTGGCGGCCTAGAAAAAGTCCGCCAGGCCTTCTTTATCTCCCGGAAGAAGGCTCGGAATGAGCAGCTGGAAAAGGTAAGACAGGAGATCCTGACGCCGGTGCTGGAAGAATTTCCAGAGCAGGCCCGGGAGATCAAAGAATATTACGAAGGCTTGGAGAAGTTTGTCTGCCGCCAACCCATTTTCCTACAGAACCGGCGTATCGATGGCCGGGTCCTGAATGAGGTCCGTCCTATTCACATTCAGATCGGGTGGCTTCCCCGAACCCACGGATCCGCACGGTTTACCCGGGGAGAGACGCAAGTCTCAGCAGTCGTAACCTTGGGGTCGGCGGAGGATGAGCAGAAGATTGATGCCCTTACGGGAGAGACTTTCAAATCCTTCATGCTGCATTATAATTTTCCCCCTTTCAGCGTCGGGGAAGTACGCATGCTGCGCGGTCCCAGTCGGAGGGATATCGGCCACGGTGCCTTGGCAGAGCGGGCCATCAGCCAAGTCCTTCCCCCAAACGAAAAATTTCCTTACACCATCCGGATTGTATCCGAGGTCCTGGAATCCAATGGATCCTCTTCTATGGCGACGGTCTGCGGGGCCTCTCTGGCCTTGATGGATGCCGGCGTTGAGATCAAGAGCCCGGTAGCTGGAATTGCTATGGGGTTGATCAAAGAAGGGGAAAGGGTGGCCATCCTTACAGACATCCTGGGGGATGAGGATCACCATGGGGATATGGATTTCAAGGTGGCCGGAACCAAAAGTGGTGTCACTGGCTTTCAGATGGACATCAAAATTTCAGGCGTGACCCGGGAGATTCTCAGGCAAGCCCTTGCCCAAGGGCGAGAAGGCCGGGAATTTATCTTGAGGAAGATGGCGGAAACCTTGGCGCAGCCACGGGCGGAGCTCTCGCCTTATGCTCCCCGGGTTCTCACCCTGAAAATCAAGCCAGATAAGATCCGCGAAGTTATCGGGCCCCAAGGGAAGATCATCCGGGGAATTCAGGATGAGACCGGTGTGAAAATAAATGTAGAAGACAACGGTCAAGTGCAGATCTTTGCGACAGATACGGAATCGGCGGCAAAGGCAGCGGCGAAGATTCGGCAGTTGACCAAAGAGGCCGAGGTAGGCGAGATCTACCTGGGGCGCGTGGCTTCCATTGCCAGAAAGCCAGACGGAAAAGAGTTCGGAGCATTCGTAGAAATCTTTCCCGGAACCGATGGCTTAATCCATATCTCTCAGTTGGCTAAAGAGAGGGTGAAGAGCGTTGGAGAGGTGCTCAGGGAGGGAGACGAGGTTTTAGTAAAAGTCATCGGGATCGATGAGCGGGGCAAGATCAAGCTAAGCCGGAAGGAAGCGCTCGGGCATGCTTGGCCGGAGAAAAAATAAAGAAGCTTTCAGCGATCAGCAGTCAGCCTTCAGCCCAAATATTCTTTTAGGCTGACCGCTGATTACTATTGGGGACGGCCTAAATAAGTTGGCATTGATGAACTCCCATTGAGACTCTGGAATCCCAATAAAAAATCCCCCCCTGCCCCCCTTTGCCAAAGGGGGGTGGGGGGATTTCAGGGAATGCCGAACGGGCAATGTCAACTTTCTTAGGTCGTTGACTATAAACTAAGAACATGGTCCAAAAAACCACTCTGGAGAATGGAATTCAAGTAATCACCGAAGAGATCCCCCACGTCCACTCTGTCTCCGTGGGGATTTGGGTCAAGGCCGGCTCCCGAGACGAGCGCAGGGGCGAAAACGGGATCTCTCATTTCATCGAGCACATGCTCTTCAAGGGAACGAAGCGTCGGTCTGCTCCTCAGATCGCCAAAGAGATTGACGCGGTCGGGGGAGTGCTCAATGCTTTCACCAGCAAGGAATTTTCCAGTTTTTACGCCAAGGTATTGTCCGGGCATCTTCCGGTCGCTCTGGACCTCCTATTTGACCTTTTTCTCAACTCTCTTTTTTCCTCTGAGGAACTGGAGAAAGAGCGACAGGTCATTGTCCAGGAGATTAGCATGGTCGAGGATACTCCGGATGAATACATCCACGACCTCTTCACCCAATCCTTCTGGCCCCGGCATCCCCTGGGGTTTCCCATCCTTGGCCGGTTAGAGACCATCTCCCGGATGAACCGGACAAAGCTCCTGGAATTCTTTCATGAGCACTACCTTGGGGTGGAACCAATCTTCGTGGCCGCTGGAAACTTGAAACATGAAAATCTACTTCGGCCCGTGCAGGAAGCCTTGGGAAGAGCCAAGCCTCGGAGGAAGAAACGCCAGAGTAGTCCCCCCCATCCCCACCCCCACCTTCTGGTTAGGAATAAGAAACTCGAACAGGTCCACCTGGTGCTGGGCACCCAGGGTCTCTCCGCGACCCATCCCCAGCGTTACGCATTTTCTGTTTTAAACACCCTATTGGGTGGAGGGATGAGCTCTCGGTTGTTCCAGGAGATCCGGGAAAAAAGGGGACTCGCCTATTCGGTCTATTCATTCCTTTCTTCATTCATGGACAGCGGCATGCTGGGGGTCTATGTGGGAACGGGAGACAATACCCTCGCCCAGGTGTTGCAACTCATCCTGCGGGAGATGAAGAAATTGTCCGAAATTTCCTTGAAGCCAAAAGAGCTGTGCTCAGCCAAGGAGCAACTCAAAGGAAACCTTCTTTTAAGCCTAGAAAATATGGACAGCCGCATGGGTCGTCTAGCCAAGAACGAACTTTACTTCCATCGCTTCGTCAGCACGGAGGAGATCATAGAAGGCATCGAAAAGGTTAAGGCTGAAGAGGTCAGCGCTTTGGCCCACCAGACCTTCGAGCCGGACTCCCTTTCCCTGACTATCTTGGGACCGGTCACCGAGAAGGCTATCCCCAAGAACCTCTGGCCAGGATGAAGGCGGGAGGGGTCAAAGTAAAGGTCAAGCGGGTACGGGGAGATCGAGACAGAGAGATCCCTTTGCCCCAGTACATGACCGAGCGTTCCTCGGGGATGGATCTTTTCGCCGCCGTGGATGAAGAAGTGACTTTGGAGCCCGGCGAACGGAAGCTAATCCCGACGGGTATTGCGCTTTCTATTCCTAAGGGATATGAAGGACAGATTCGGCCCCGGAGCGGTCTGGCCTTAAGAGACGGAGTTACGCTGGTAAATACTCCTGGGACCATTGATGCGGATTACCGGGGAGAAGTTGGGGTGTTGCTGATTAATTTTGGTCGCCAGCCCTTCAGGGTGAAGCGTGGCGACCGGATCGCTCAGTTGGTTATCGCCCCAGTATTTCAGGCCACGCTAGAGTTGGCCGATGAACTGGATGACACCCCGCGAAGCGGGGGAGGTTTCGGACATACCGGATAAAAAAAATTCGAAGCCCGAAATCCTAAATCCGAGACGATTTGAAATTACTTCGAATAATACTTTCAATTAACAAACGAATTAATAAATGACATCACCCCCTCCCTAACCCTCCCCCCTTGAGGGGGAGGGGAGGGTGGGGGTAAAAGAAATTAATCTGTTTTTTGCGGTTAGTTTTGAATTCTTGAATTTTGTATTTGTTTCGGATTTCGATATTCGAATTCAGAATTTGATTGTTTATTATGGCCGAATCCATATTCTTCGACAAAAAGCAGCGCTTCTGGGTAGGGGAAGCCCTGGAAATCGCCGAAACCCTGGCGGAGGAATTTTTCCAGGTGGACCTGGGAGATTCTGTGCGCTTCCCTTATGATCTCGAAACCCTGGCCAATCTGAGAGGCCTGGAAAAGACACGGCGAGCACTGGCCCAGGTGTGTAAGTACGAATTCCACAAAAGAGAGGCATGGGTAAGGCGCGGAGGAACCGAGTTTTACAGAATTTGCCTCCAGGACGACCAGATCTTGAACAAGGTTCGAACAGAGAGTCTTTCGTTGTTGAAACCATTGATCCTTTACGTTGTCACGCATGAACTTATCCATGTAATTCGGTTTAGCCTGGACCCGAAAAGATTCTATCTTCCCTCTAAGGAAAAAAGAGTCGAAGAAAAAGATGTCCACCGCAGCACTTATGAGGTTCTAAGGTCCTTTAAAGATCCCCAAGTCGAACTTTTACTGGAACGTTATCGACCCTGGTGGGGGAAGCCGAGGGGGTTTGATCCAGAAGTGCCGGCCCTTGACAAGTTAGTAAAGCGTGTCTAAATTTAACACGTCGGAATAATTGCGCCCTTTTTGAGGAAAATCTGGAGGCTTTTGATATGCCCATTTATGAATATAGATGCCACAGGTGTGGAAAAACAGTCGAAATCATGCAAAAGTTCTCTGATCTGCCCTTGAGCCGCTGTCCTTTGTGTTCGGGAAAGGTCTCAAAGATTATCTCCAATTGCAGTTTCCAGCTCAAAGGGAGTGGCTGGTACGTGACAGATTACAAGAAGAAAGATACAGGGAAAGATAAGGAACCTGAGGCTAAGAAAAGCGAAACGCCTAAAAGTGAAAAAACGGCGGGAAAATCTGAGGAGAAGAAACCTTAAATCAACTCTTTCTTCCCTTTAAGTGGTGCCAGAGATAATAGATGACTCCGAGGGCAATAAGGGCGCCAATGGCCATATCAAAGCGGTGGAAATAGACGCCCAGCGTATCCCAGTTCTGACCTAATTTCATTCCGATATAAGCAAGCCCCAGGCACCAGGGAAACGAACCCAGAAAAGTATAGATCACGAATCGTGGGAAGTTCATCTTGGCTACGCCGGCAGGAAAGGAGATGAACGTGCGTACCACAGGTAGGAGGCGGCTGAAAAAAATGGCCCAGTCTCCGTAGCGTTCGAACCATCGGTCAGCTAAGTCCAGATCCCGTTGGGAAATCAGGACGTATTGCCCATACCTTTCGACAAGCGGCCGCCCACCGTAAAGCCCGAGATAATAAGCAGGAATGGACCCGAGTACACAGCCGAATCCCCCGGCGAGGCCGACCCAAAAAAGTCTGAAATCTCCCCGAAAGACGAGGTAACCAGAGAAGGGCATGATAATCTCTGAGGGAAGAGGAATGCAGGCACTCTCGACGGCCATGAGTATAACGATTCCCAGGTAGCCGGAGGAAGAAATAGTGGCAAGGATGAATGAAGCGACGATTTCGATCCATTGCGCGATCATTTCATCCCTTCCAGACGATCCAGAGAATCACCACTGCAGCGAGGGCCAGACGATAGCCAGCAAAGACGTTGAGGGTGTGTTTTCTCAAGTAACGCATGAGGAAAGCGATAGCGAGGTAACCAACGAACCCTGAAGAAGCGAAGCCCACCGCAAAAATCGGCCATTCGGAGGCCATTTCTTTCGGAAGATGGCGAAAGTGGAGCAAGGCCGCCCCGGCAATGGCTGGGGTCGACAGAAGGAATGAGAAACGCGTCGCCGCCTCTCGCCGATATCCTCGGAGAAGACCAGTTGTGATCGTAATGCCGGATCGAGAGACCCCGGGCAGAAGAGCCAGAACCTGCGCGAAGCCGATGAGCAGAGAATCTTTGAGGGTCAACTTTTCCAGAGGGTTAGAGGGATGTGGGCGCCTTTCCGCGTAGATCATCAAGAAGACTCACCAGAATCAGGGGAAAGACGATCAATGCCGGGTCGCGGAACTCCACCTCGATTGCTTTTCTCCAGGAGAAAGCCGAAGACGGCTGCTGGGATTGTTGCAAGAACAATATATATAATCAGCCGCTCCTGGAAATTTTCAACTCTTCGCCGGGTGAGGATCCTAAAGAATCCCTGGATCAGGTCAATCCAATCTCTCCAGAAATACCAAAGGATCGCCAGAAGTGTTCCCGCATGAAGCGCAACGTCGAATGTCAGGCTGTCAACCAGAGGGTTATTCCAGCGGAAGAACCAGGGAATGAAGAATGAGATGGGCTGAGCTGCTGATGGGTAAGAATTCGGTGAGACCCTGCACGATGCCCAGAAGAAGGGCCTGGATAGAAAGGAAGAATTCGCCCATAGCCTATCGGTTTTTCCTCATAGATTCCTTGGCTAACTGAGCACACCCTATCCTCTGGCGAGATCCAGCTGTAAGGCTTCCTCCCCACCCTTCCAATTCCCTTCTCCGCGAGCTAAATTCTATAATCGGAGGGCGAGTTGGAAAAGTCAAGGAATATTTGGGAGATTTTGAAAAAAAATGGCTTATCAAGGCTCAGGGTATTTTTTCTAGAATTTGGATCCAAAAGCGAAGCCCTATCGGGGGTTGACTTTCAGGGGGTTGGAGAATATAAAGGATGAAGGATCCCTATTAATGGCAATAATTTACCATGGAGTTTGACCGATAACCATGGAACCAAAAGAAGGAAAAGATCATTATCAGCAATTGAGGGAGTTTGCTCTGCGGGAAGGAGCTTCGCTTTTTGGGGTGGCGGAAACTTCAGCTGTAAATGTTAAATTCCATTCGTTATCCCCAAAGGCTTTGCAAGGACTGGACAGGACGATTGCGATGGCCTTTCATCTCTCCGATCGGGTCATGGAGGATGTCGTGGATGGGCCTACGAAGCTTTATTTTTTCCACTACCAGCGGGTGAATGTACTTTTAGATGAGCTCGCGCTAAAGGTTACCCATTTTATTCAAAGCCGTGGATGGCATGCTTTGCCCATTCCTGCCTCCCAGATCATCGATTGGGAGAACCAGCGCGCCCATGTCTCGCATAAACATGTTGCCTTGCAGGCAGGATTGGGATGGATAGGGCGGAACAACCTTTTGGTCAGCCCCCGATTTGGCTCCCGACAGCGACTGGTCACCGTGCTGACGAGCATGCCCCTCAAGACTGATGAGCCTTTGACCTGGGGATGCGATGATTGCCGCGCCTGTCTTTCCTCCTGCCCATCTCAGTCCATCAAAGAGAAACCCGAGGACTTCGACCATATCGGATGTTATCATCAGATCAAAGCCTTGGTTAAAGCCGCCGGGATCAGCCAGAACATCTGCGGCCTTTGTGTAAAGGCCTGCCGGGGGAAGACTTAAAAAGAATTAACCACAGAGCACGCTGAGAACACAGAGAATACAAAAATCAGCTTGGGTTTAATTTCCTTCGCCGTTCTCTGCGCCCTCCGCGGTTAAAGAATCTTTAGATTACCCTTTCCTTTTCTAGCCTTTCCATCTCCGAGTTCGAATAGCCCAAAACTTGAGTCAGAACCTCCTTGGTATGCTGACCCAGGGTGGGCGGGGGAAGCTCGACGGCTCCGGGTGTCTTCGAGAGCTTTACAGGCACACCCGTGACCTTGATCTTTCCGCAGGTGAGATGTTCCACTTCTTTGACCATGTCCAGAGCGTAGATTTGTTCGGAAGTGAGGGTCTGGTCCAATGACCAGATCGGGCCATTGGGAATGCCGGCATCATCTAATATTTTCTGCAGATCTTTCATCCTATAGGTTTTGGTCTTAGCCTCGATGAGGGTAATTAGAGCCTCTCGATTTTGCAGCCGCAGGCCGTTATTCTGGAACCGGGGGTCCTTTTCGCATTCTTTAAGACCGATGGTCGAGCAGAGTTTAAAGAAAAGATTGTCGTTTCCTGCGGCGATGTTGATATGTCCATCCTGGCAAGCAAAGCTCTCGTAGGGGGCGATCAGCGGATGGCGGTTGCCCTCGGGCTTGGGAGCTATTCCCGTGGCAAAGAAGCGGCCGGCCTGGAAAGTGAGCTGGGCCACCATGGCTTCAAAAAGGGATGTTTCAACCATCTGTCCTTCTCCTGTTCGCTGCCGATGGTAGAGGGCAGCGAGAATACCATAGGCCAGGAACATGCCGGCGTTGATGTCGGCAATGGCCACCCCTACCTTAATCGGTCCACCGCCCACTTCTCCGGTGAAAGACATAAATCCTCCCATGCCTTGGGCGATCAGGTCAAACCCGGGTTTTTGCGATTCCGGTCCCTTATTGCCGAAGCCTGTGATGGAGCAGAAGATCACCCTCGGGTTGATGGCCTTAACGGTTTCGTAGGGGAACCCCATTTTTTTCATGACTCCGGGACGGAAATTCTCTACCACCACATCAGAGACTTTGATCAGGTCTGAAAGGACTTTCTTCGCTGGCTCGGTACGCAAGTTCAGGGTGATACTCTTCTTGTTGCGGTTGCAAGAGAGGAAGTAGGCACTTTCCTGCCCGATATACGGAGGGGCCCAAGCCCGGGAGTCATCTCCCCCATCCGGAGATTCAACTTTGATTACCTCTGCACCCATATCGCCAAGCATCAGGGTGCAATAGGGTCCGGCCAACGCCCGGCTCAGATCTAATACCCGGATTCCCACCAGGGGTCCTTTCATCGCCATTCTCCTTTCTATAAGCCAGAGATACGTAATTATGTGGGGTACCTCTCACCCATATCCCTTGTGCTATGAAGGGGGTGAGGGATCGATTTTCAACAATCCCTGAAGTCATATCACTCCAGCTTTGCGCAGCTCTTCCAGGGATTCCGAAGACATCCCCAGCATACCAGAAAGAACCTCTGTGGTATGCTCCCCCATATCGGGGCAGGCTTTCTCAATTCTGCATTTCGTGCGGGAGAATTTCATGGGCGTTCCCGTCACCCTGAGGTTCTTAACCCGGGGATGGGCCACTTCAACCACCATTTCTCTTTCTTTGATGTGAGGATCGCTAACCACCTGGGCAATGTTGTTTACGGGACCGCACATGATCTCTTGGGGTTCCAGAAGGGCCAGCCATTCAGAGGTGGTCTTTGTCCTCGTGATTTCGTTTAAAATCGGTTCGAAGGCTGAATAGTTGGCCACACGATCCTTGTGGGATCGGAAGCGGGAGTCCGCAATCAAATCCTCCCTCCCGGCCAGCCTGCAGAACTTCTGCCAGTCTTCCTCGGGAACCGTGATGAGCACAAAATATCCGTCTTTGGTCGGCAGGATCTGGAAGGGGGTCATCAAGGGATGCCTGGATCCCAGGGGCTTGGGAATCTCGCCGGTGGCAAAGTGACGGGCACAGGCATTCTCACAGAGGGCTACCTGGCTGTCCACCATGGCCACGTCAATCCACTGACCTTTTCCGCTTTTCTTAGTCTCGTGGAGGCCAGCCAAGATGGAAATGGCCGCAAACAAACCGGCTCCGATATCCCCGATAGAAAATCCGACCCGCACGGGAGGCCTCCCCGGCTCCCCCGTAATGCTTACTGTCCCACCTGTACTCTGAGCGATCATGTCAAAAGCGGGCTTCATCGCATAGGGGCCCTTCTGGCCAAATCCCGAAATCGAGGCGTAAACGATCTTTGGGTTCTTTTCGCTGATCACCTCGTAACTAAACCCGAGACGGGCCATGACTCCTGGTCTGTAATTTTCCACCAGAATGTCGACCTGCTTGAGCAGATCGAAAACAATCTTCTTCGCCCGCTCGTCACGCAAGTTCAGGGTGATACTCTTCTGCCCCCGGTTGATGCTTGAAAAATAGGAGCTGATTCCATCAATGAAAGGGAAGTTCCGACGAGCTGGGTCTCCGGTCCTGGGTGGTTCAATCTTGATCACTTCGGCTCCCAGGTCGCAAAGAAGCATCGTGCAGAAAGGTCCAGCCAGGTGCTGGGCAAAACTCAGCACCCTCACTCCTTCCAAAGGTCCAGGCATATTCCGCGCCTCCTTTTACAGGAAATTCTTCTTGCCCTCTTAATTTCCTTTTGAAAAAATTTTGCAGAAACCAAAAAACGCTCAGGGATAGCAACAAAGATGGAAGTCAGCAAATCTCCCATCCGTGGAGTCCTGCATTGCCTGGAATGGGAGGGCTTTGTTCATGCTCCTTCCTCTATGGGCTACTTTGTTGCCAAATTACTGAGAAGGACAAGGAACTGTCAAGAAAAAAATAAAAAAAATAGACCGGGAATGGCCATGAACCCGGTTATGACATCTAGCCGTTTTTGGCTGGGATATCCTTGGCCGCTTTGGTTATCACCTCCTTTCAAGATGTTATGTTAAAAAAGATTAACCGATTAAGTCTCCTTTAGCAAAAACCTTGACAAAGCAAGGATAGGAGATTAGATTAATGCGGCAAGAGAGGCAGCCTTAGGGGCTTTGCTGCTCTCTTAAAGAATTTTCCCTGAGGAGGAAAAATATGAGACAGAAGCGGGCCATTATTACGCTATTTTCCATTTTTGTCCTGACCATGACTTGGATTAACATCGCTCAGTGCCAGGACAAATCCGTAATCCTGAAACTCGGTCATGCCGTAACGCCGGTTCATCCCTATCACCTCGGGGCGATGAAGTTCTCCGAGCTGGTAGCCCAGCGGACGGGAAACAAGGTGAAAATTGATGTCTACCCCTCGACCCAGCTTGGTAACGAGCGAGATATGATTGAGGGGCTTCAGCTCGGCACCATCGATCTCGTCGTCACATCAACCGGTCCAGTGGGAGGATTTGTCCCTAAAATGTTTGTGGTGGACCTGCCATTTCTGTTCCGAGATCGGGAACATGCCTATAATGTTCTTGACGGCCCGATCGGCCAAGAACTCCTCGCGGCCCTTTCCGCCAAGGGAATCAAGGGACTCGCCTTTTGGGAAAACGGGTTTCGCCAAATCACCAACAACGTTCGGCCAATCGAGAAGCCCGAAGACTTGAAGGGCATCAAGATCCGGACCATGGAGAATAAGGTCCATCTGGCCTCATTCAGAGCTTTTGGCGCAAGTCCCACCCCAATGGCCTGGAGCGAGGTCTACACCGCGCTTCAACAAAAGACCATCGATGGGCAAGAGAACCCGATTGCCATTATCCACGACCATAAGCTTGCCGAGGTTCAAAAGTACCTTGCCCTCACCGGGCACTTTTACTCTCCTTCGCTCCTTCTCATCAGTGAGAAGACGTATACAGGGCTTCCCAAAGATGTACAGAAGATCATGACCGATACAGCTATCGAATGTGCCACTTATGAGCGCAACCTGCTGCGCGACTCAGAGGCGAAACAATTGGCCGAGCTGAAAGCCAAGGGGATGCAAGTTACTGTTCCGATAAAGAAGCCCTTCCAGGAGGCGGCGGCACCTGTCTATAGGGAATTTGAGCCTCAGTTCGGGAAGGATACGATCAGAAAGATCATGGCCACCAAGTAATAAAAGCCATATGAAAGCGGTTTTGTACACACTGACCAAGGTCGATGAGGTTCTGGCTAAGGCCGAGGCCATAATCCTGATCGGGTTCGTATCGGTCATGACTGGGATCGTTTTCCTGCAGGTGCTCTATCGCTACGTTTTGACCCAGCCCCTGCACTGGTCTGAAGAGTTGGCGCGCTTCCTCTTCGTCTGGCTTTCCATCCTCGGGGCCACTCTAGGGCTGCAAAAGCGTGGTCATTTTGGTCTGGAAATTCTTTTCCGGATGCTTCCGCAGCAGATGAGACGGTTAGTGGGATTCTTGATCCTCCTTCTAGTGGGCACCTTGGTCGTTGTGATCCTCGTCTCGGGGATTGAGCTTGTAGAAAAAACAGCTTCTCAGGAATCCCCGGCAATGGGGATTCCCATGGGTTTGGCCTATGCCTGCCTTCCTGTAGGGGCGGCTCTCATGGCCTTCCATCTTCTGGTGATTTTTTTTAAGGATACAGCGAAACCTTAGCAGGCTGCTGAGCAAGGGGGCCCCAGCCAATGGCCTAAGAGTCCTGAAGATGTGATACCGAGGCCCAGGCGGAAGTTACCACACCCGGGCACCGGTAATTGGGTCCTCAAATAATCGCCGAGTTGGGTCTGGTCCATTTTTAATCTTTTCAGCCCCCCTTTAGGTACACGGGAACATGGGAATCATTCTCAGCCTTTCTTTCATCGCTTTGGTGGCCATTAACGTACCCATTGCCTTCAGCATGGGGCTTGCTTCTATTCTCGGTCTCCTGCTGCAGGGCAATATCCCACTGGTGATCGTGCCGCAGAAGATCTTTACCGGCTCCGATTCCTTCCCCCTTCTTGCCGTCCCTTTTTTCATCCTCGCTGGAGGATTAATGGACACGGGAGGAATTTCGTTCCGGCTGGTCAACCTGGCCCGCGCGTTAGTTGGCCATTTCCGAAACGGCCTGGGGATGGTTTCCATTGTATCGGAGATTTTCTTTTCCGGGATATCCGGCTCCACCGCCGCTGATACAGCGGCCATTGGCTCGATCATGATACCGGCCATGAACCAGGCAGGTTACTCCTTGGCCCGGGCAACGGCCATCGTCTGCGCGGCCTGCGGGATGGGCATCTTGGTACCTCCATGTATTGCCATGGTGGTTTACGGGGGGGTGGCCAACGTTTCTATCGGAGCCCTCTTTGCCGGGGGGTTCCTTCCCGCGTTTGTCATGGCTTCCGCGCTGATGATCCTTTTGTATATCCAGGCACGGCGAGCTGGCGTGCCGCCGACCCAGTGGTCTGGGACTAAGCTCCTGGCCAAGGCCTTTAAAGAATCCCTCCTGGCGCTTTTCATGCCTGTCATCATCTTCGGGGGTATCCTCGGAGGGATTTGTACCCCCACTGAGGCCGCCGTTCTGGCCGTCCTTTATGGCCTGGTGATCAGCATGTTCATTTACCGAGAGATTACTCTTCCGAAACTCGCGGAGATCCTTTTGGAAACAGGCATCATCACCGGAAAAGTGATGATCATGGTAGGAATGGCTTCGGTCTTTGCCTGGATCCTAAGCCGGGAGCAGGTGCCCATCGCCCTGGCTCACTTCATCCAATCCATGGGAGGCGGGAAAATCGCGTTCCTATTCCTGATCAACATCGCCTTCCTATTCTTGGGGGCTATTCTGGAGGGAGTCCCGGCAATCATCATGACTGTGCCCATCCTCCTTCCCATTGCTACCCAGTTTGGCATTGATCCCGTTCATTTCGGAATCATACTGATCGCCAACATGGGGATTGGGCTCTTCTTGCCGCCAGTCGGCCTTGGGGTCTTCATCGGCTGCAGCATTGGGAAAGTCACTATTGCGGAGGTGACCAAGCCTCTTCTTCCCTACCTCGGGGTGAACTTCGCCACGGTCCTCCTCATTACTTACTGGCCCTGGCTGACCCTAACGATTCCGGGTATCTTCTTTAAGTAGTTTGGGCGAAAAGCAGAGCGTAAAGGAGCCTGCCCCTTAAAGAGACAGGCGCTGGCCAGCTATTCGGGGAAGGCGCCGCCCGAAGGCTTCATCCCAAATTGTTTCGGATATATTCAATGGCGTTGCGAAAAATTGCTACACCCATCCCTTCTGCAGGAACTTTTTCCCGGGTCCAGCGCGGGTGGTTGACGGGGTAAAGATAGGCTTCGGGGTGGGGCATCATGCCAAAGAGACGGCCTGTCTGATCACAAATTCCGGCGATGGCGGCCACTGAACCATTGGGATTCAGGGGATATTCCATGGTCGGACTCTGACAGTCTGGTTCAGAATATTGCAGGGCTACCAAATTTCCCTTCTGGAGTTTTTCGAGAGTTTGCTCATCTTTGGGAATGAACTTTCCTTCGCCGTGCCGGACGGGCAAATATAAGCCTTTCAATCCACGGGTGAAAATGCAGGGGCTTTGGGGGTTGATTTTCAGGTTAACCCAACGGTCTTCGAACCTGCCCGAGTCGTTGAAGGTCAGGGTCACTTCCTGCCTTCCATACAGGCCATCAAAGCCCGGAAGCAATCCTGCCTTGGCCATCAGTTGAAATCCGTTGCACACTCCCAGGATGAGTTTCCCTTGGCCGATAAAGCGGAGGATTACATCCTCCAGTCGCTCACCGCTGCCAGCGATCTTGGCATATTTCAAGCGGTGAGCCATGGCCTTGGCCGAGCCAAGATCATCTCCGTCTAAGAAACCTCCGGGGAGGTTTAGAAAGTGATAATCGTCCAGCTTCACCTCTCCTGAGAGGAGATCATAAATGTAAACGATATCCACCTCTTCTGAGCCAGCCAGACGACAGGCCTGGGCCATCTCCATTTCGCAGTTGATGCCATTGCCGGCGATGATGATGGATTTTACTTTCTTCATGGTTTTTCTAGCCCAAGAAGGGTAGAGCAAAGAGCATAGAGCTTGGAGTGGAAAAAAATTTAATTTTCTGATTTTAACTCTTTGCTCTCTGCTCTTTGCGCTTTTACCATTGAAGGGGGCGTTGCCAGGCTTCTTTCAGGTCAAAGATGTTAACCCGAACGACCGCTTTTCCATTCAAACCGGAGATCATAAAATCACTGCCATCGATCACCTTCCCGACCTCTGAAAAAGCATTCCCTTTCATGCAGTCTTCGAAGGCGCCTTGATTTTCTGGATGAACTGTGACCACGAACCGGCTCTGCGACTCAGAAAAGAGCAGGACGTCATTTCGATCCACTCCGGAAGAGGGAACCTTCCGCAAATCCACTTCCATGCCCAGCGCACCAGCGAAAGCCGTTTCGGCCAAGGCCACTCCCACACCCCCCTCCGAGCAGTCATGGCTGGAGGCCACCAGCCCTTTTTCCATCGCTCTCCCCAGCGCCTCATAGAGAACTTTGGCCCTTCGGGCATTGACTCTTGGAACCTGATTGCCGAGAAAGCCACGCATGGCGAAGTATTCTGAAGCCCCCGTCTCGCTAAAAGTCTCCCCTAAGAGATAGACCCGGTCCCCCGCTCGCTTGGTATCCATGGTTACACATTTGCGCACATCGGCTATTACGCTCACCACTGAAAACAGGACCGTGGGGGGAATGGAAATTTTTGTCGCTCCGATCAGGTAATCATTTTTCATGGAATCCTTGCCCGAGATGCATGGAACCCCAAAGGCCGTGGTGTAATCGTAGAGGGCCATATTCGCCCTCACGAGCTGGGCCAGTTTAAATTCCCCGTCTGGGGTTTTTTCCGACTGGATAGGGTCGCACCAGCAGAAATTATCCAGACCGGCCATGTGCTGCAAATTTCCACCTACCGCTATGTTGTTCCGGATGGCCTCATCGATGGCACAGGCCATCATGTGATAGGTGTCGATGTCGCTGTACCGCGGGCAAATCCCCGAGGAGATGGCCACCCCTTCCCAGGATCCGAGGAGGGGGCGCAAAACCGTGGCATCGCTGGGTCCATCGTTGAAAACCCCCACCAAAGGTTTGATGACACTCCCACCCTGCACCTCGTGGTCATATTGCCGGATCACCGATTCCTTGCTGCATATGTTGTAACGGGAAAGTACCTGCTTCAAAGAAGGAGTCAAATCTTCTGGGTCCGCAAACTGGGGGTCGGGATAAACCTTCCTTTGCCAGCGGGCGCGCAATTCCATTTTGGGATAGCCATTATGGAGGAAATCCATATCTAAGTAGGCTACTGTTTTACCGTCATAGAGGAGGTGGAATTTCCCGCTGGCCGTGAACTCACCCAAAATCGTAGCTTCCACGTCCATGCGCCTGGCCAGGTCCAGAAATCGGTTGACTTCTTCCGGAGGGACCGCCAGAGTCATGCGTTCCTGGGACTCTGAGAGAAGGATCTCCCAGGGATCAAGGCCAGAATACTTAAGAGGGGCCCGTTCCAGGTGAATCCGGCAGCCATTGCAATCGCGGGCCATCTCTCCGACTGAGGAAGAAAGGCCCCCCGCGCCGTTGTCCGTGATCGCATGGTAAAGACCCAGGTCTCGAGCTCGCAGGAGAAAATCGGTCATACGCTTTTGGGTGATCGGGTCCCCGATCTGGACCGCGCTGGTCGGGGATTCCTCGTGAAGTTCCTCGGAGGAAAAAGTCGCCCCGTGAATTCCGTCTTTGCCGATCCGTCCACCCGTCATGACGATCCAGTCCCCGGGTTTGGCCAGCTTTTCATGGGAGGGTTCTCCCAGAATCACTCTCGGCATGATCCCACCGGTTCCGCAATATACAAGGGGTTTGCCGGCGTAACGATCATCGAAAACGAGAGATCCGTTAACCGTAGGGATTCCGCTCTTGTTTCCCCCGTGCTCCACCCCTTCACGTACGCCTTCATATATTCGTTTGGGATGGAGAAGCCGTGGGGGCAGGGGCTTGGAATAATCGGGTGGAGCAAAGCAGAACGTATCCACGTTGAAGATGAGCTTGGCACCCTTGCCCGTTCCGAAGGGGTCCCGGTTGACGCCCACGATCCCGGTTAGCGCGCCACCGTAAGGGTCCAGGGCCGAAGGGCTATTGTGTGTTTCCACCTTGAAGACTAAGTTCCAATCTTCGTTAAATCGCATGACTCCGGCATTATCCTTGAAAACAGAAACGCACCAGTCCTTATCGCCCATGGCTTGGCGGATCTCTTCCGTGGAGCGCTTGATGTAAGTGTTGAACAGGCTATCGATGCGTTGGATTTTTTCCTCCTCGTCAAAATAATCAATCAAGGCATTAAAAATTTTATGCTTGCAGTGCTCAGACCAGGTTTGAGCGATTGCCTCCACTTCGCAATCGGTGAGATTTTCTCCCAGACCGGCTTTCTTCCGTTCCTCCCGGAACCGGGGGTCTTCTGCATAATTCCGCAGGGCTTTCATCTCATTCAGGCTTAAAGCCAAGACCCGCTCCGAGCTGATGCGCATCAAATCCTGATCGCTGGTTCGGAGATTGATTTCCACCACCCGCACCTCAATCTTTCCCGTCACCTTGGGGACCGTAATTCCCATTCCCACACCCGGTTCCCAGGATCGCCGGTCTTTGACCTCAAACCGTTGGATGAGAGTGTTGGCCAAGAGGCCGGTGGCGATCCACTCGGCTTGCTCCCGGGTCAATCTTCCCTTAATCAGGTAGAGGACTGAAGCATACACACCCTCCTCGGGCTTGAACTTTCGCTGCAAAAGGATCTCTATGGCTTCGCGAGCTGTGCGGCCCACATTGTCCGTGACCCCTGGCTTGAACCCAACCTCGATCGCCCAATCAAAATCGTGCTGAAGAGGTTTTCCGACGGAAAACTCTTGGATGATGGGGTCAAGGAAAGGCCCCGTCGCCACCTGCTCAATCTCCTCCTTGGAAAGATTGCCGTCAACCGTATAAACGTCGATCGTCTTCACAGAGTCCACAGATATGGTCAGGTCATTAATGATCCGTCGCTTGATTTTTTCTCCCCGAGCATCTCGGATGTTTGGCTTCAACCCGATCTCCACGCGATATGCCATTGGTCTTCCCTCATTCGAATTCATACGGAAAAGGAAAATTACCCATTTAGGTTACGAAATTCTAAAACGTAGAGAAAGACCACTAGCCCATAGCAGGCTATACTTGCCACCATGAAGGGCTTGCGTCCATAGCGGTCTGAAAGGCCCCCCAAAAATGGCTGGACTAGGAACTGAGTAATGGTAAACCCAGAGACAATCAACCCCAGCTCGAAATTGCTAGCTCCGTTTTGGGAGACGTAAATCGGAAAAAGGGGGATGATGAACCCCAGCCCCATGATCACGATCGTTCCAGCCAGGGAGACCAGGATCAATTCTCTCGGGAATATTCGATGCATAAGGAAAAATCTTGATTTTTTTAATTCAATGGGTAAAAATATTTTTCGATTGGTTTTTGATTTTTGGGGCAAAAAATAAAGATGAAGTACCCATTGCAAAGATCAAGTTAACTTACCATAAGGTCCAGGTAAAGGTCAACTGACGGATGGGCAGGAGCAAAGGGATTCCTTCTCTGATCATGGTCGGGACGGTGCACCGGGACCCAAAGGGCTACTCAAGACTTTGGCAGTTGTTGAAACGAGAGCAGCCCGCCCTCGTTACTGTTGAAGTCAGTCCTTACGGCAGAATCTTTCGGGCCCAGCAATCAGCGGCTTTGCGAACCACCTTACGGGAGAACCTCTGGAGAATCAAGAAGGAAGAGGGGCGGCCGGTGCGCGAGATCATTTCCCAAAGCGCGATCCTGGGAATTTTTTTTCTCCTGAAAGAGCCCTATGAGTGGCGGGCGGCCAAGGCTTACGCTGACCGGTATGGGATTTTCCTCAGGGATATTGACCTTTCTTGCTATTCCGCGAATAAGCTTTCCCATCTTTCGGAACTTATATCCGTGGAGAACTTACGCACTTTACTCCGTATTCCTTTTCCGGATCTCTCGAAGCAAGTAGAGTCCGACTACTCTCGGGCTCAAATCCTCTTTTTTCACCCATCATCTACCTGGTCACCGATCCAGGAAGTAAAAGAACGAGAAGCCTACATGGCCGAAAAAATTCGGTCAGCTTTGTTCGACGGGAAAAGGGAAAGAAGATATTGCACGTGGGGGGTTGGGAACATCTGATTGAATTCTCGCAGGGAAATTCTCTCTTTGGACTTCTTCAAGATCTTCGACCCCAACGAATCTTGCTTTCGTCCATGGCGATTTAGTAGCTTATGGTTGAAGAATTGAAAAAAGCGACCATGCTTTGGGAAAAGAACATAAGAATAAGCAGTTGAAAAATTGGGCATGAAGTTTTCCAGAAATTCTGTGGAAAAGATGTGGAAAAGTTTTTCAGGGAGGCGCATAATAGCATAATATTGCATGCTTTTATTATTACTGTCTATTTTAGAGTCAATAAAATATTAATGATATTATTATGTTATATGAAAACCGGCTCCGGAATTTAGTTTCTTGGGGATTTGCCGTTGAAAAACCAAAATTATCAACAATCTTCGGGGCAGTGCTTGCGGAAAGCCAGGAATAAAGCCCATCTTCAAACGCCGTTCCTCCAAGATTTAGATGGAGAGTCCTTCTTGGAACGGATAGTTGACACCTGAGATTTTGAAAGGAGGTCCAACCATGCCAAGCTACGAGTTCCAATGCGAGAAATGCAAAAAAAAATTTTCCTTGGCCTTGTCGGTAAAGAATCGAGAGGAGGGCAAATATAAATGCCCCAAATGCGGCAGCCGCAAAGACCGGACTGTCTTTGGCAATTTTTACGCCAAAACTTCGAAAAAGAGTTAGATCTCACCCAAGATTTAAAAGGGTCACCCCAACCTTCATACGATTTCCGGCCTCCTAAAAAGGGGGGCCGGTTAATCAATGGGGTGATCTTCATGCTCTTAGCCTTCCTCTTCCATTGCATAACTATGGCGGCTTGCAAGCATATGCCGGATGTCTTACCGAAGTCAGAGGAAGCAATCCAGATCTTCGATGCCGACGAGAAAGTCGTTCTCAAAGCCATCGCTCGGGTCTTCAAAGATAAAGGATTTGGAGATTCTAAAGTAGCGGCGGATAGAGGCCGTTTGGAAACGGATTACGTAGTTCAGGAAGACTGGCGAACCAGAGCTGTGGCCACCGTAAAAAAAATCAGCCGGAAGTGAAACAGAAGTTACCCTTTCTGTGATTACAGAAAAAAAATCTTCCTCCGGGTGGCAGCCGAAACAGCTCATGGGCAAAGAACAATATGATACGATCTTCCGCGAGATCGAGATGCAGATCTACCGGGAGTGGTATAAGGGAGAATAAGACCCTCAAAGGGTTAAGTTCGCAAGGCTGTAAAGAAAAACTGAATGTCTCAAAAAAGTAGAAATGTCATCGTCCCTCCTGGTGGCCAAACTTTTCTCCTCCGGATTTTATTTTTCCATCTCTTCGTTTTTTGGGTCTTCACCCCCTCCGCTTCAGCCAAGACCCTTTACGGCAAAGTCCTCAAGGTCTTCGATGGCGATACATTTCTGGTCTGGGTCCAGGGTCAGGAAGAGCATGTACGCCTGCGAGAGATCGATGCCCCAGAAGTTACTCACAAGAACAAGATTGGCCAGGAGCCATGGGGAAAGAGAGCTAAGGAGTTTGCTCAGTCCAAGGTAAAAGGAAAGACCGTGCGACTGGAGATCGAAGAGAGAGACGAGCGGGATAAGTATCACCGACTCCTGGCTTATGTTTTTTGGGACCATACTTGTATCAACCGGGAAATGGTCAGTTCTGGGAACGCTTTCTTCTACCCGGGGACTTTCAGGGGGAAGCATGCGGGCGAGTTGCAGGAAGCCGAGGAAGTGGCCAAAGAAAAAGGAGTCGGGGTTTTCGATCAGAAAAAGGGCCTTAGGGAACGGCCTCAGGAATTCCGCAGCCGTGCCCAATGCGATGAGAGCCTTTTTTCTAAATTCAGGCATCGATTTCGGGGAGAGAAGAAAAAGTCTCTCTCCCAGGAGTATCCCGTTCCGGCAAAGAAGATCGTGGCCAATAAACGTTCGATGATTTACCACCTGCCCGGGAGCCCCGGAGCGTCACGGGTCAGCCCCAAAAATCGCGTCTTCTTTGATACTCCGGTCGAAGCGGAAAAGGCGGGGTTTCGGCGGGTCCGTCTCACTCCGCAACAGATTTCGATGAATGATCTGAAAATTTTAGCTGTCTTAAGAGCAGCCCCGTGTTGAACGACCCCTTGCCCAATATTGCCATCGTGCTGGTGAGACCTCAGTTTGCCGGGAACATCGGTTCGGTCAGCCGGGCCATGAGAAATATGGGCCTATCCAAGTTGATCCTGGTCTCGCCGGCTCAAGACCCTCTTTCGCCAGAAGCCAGAATGATGGCCACTTCGGCTAAAGAAATTTTGGAGAAGGCAGAGGTCTTTTCCAGGCTAGAGGATGCCCTGGCCGGTTTCCGTTGGATTGCCGGGACGTCCGCCCGAAAGGGAAGAAATCGCGGCCCTTTTATCTCCCCGAGGGAAATCTGCCCCGAGATCATTGGGCATGCCAGGTCGATTCCCGTGGCGATTCTCTTCGGCCCGGAAGATAAAGGATTGACCAATGAAGAGCTCGCCCCTTGTCAAGCCTTAATCTCAATGCCCACTCACGAGGACCTTCCTTCTTTAAATTTAGCCCAGGCGGTAATGGTCCTATGCTACGAACTGTCCATGGCTACTCTTGCGAATCCAGCGGGGGAACCCTCTGGTTCTGGGCCGTTTCTAAAGCTGGCAGAATTCCAACGAGTCGAAGGTATGTACATCCACTTAGAAAACCTTCTCCTGCGCATCGGTTTCCTCGACCCCAAAAACCCCAAAAGAATCATGCATACCTTGAGGCGAATTTTCGGGAGGGCGAACCTTTCCGACCGGGACGTGGCTATCCTCCGGGGCATCTTCCGCCAGCTGGAATGGTATACCACAAAGGGGGATCCTGGAACCCGTTGAAAGACTTTCTTACCGCAGAGAGCGCAGAGAACGGGGAGATTGATTCAGGTAAAAACCAAAAAATGCCAGAGAAATTGTCTTGGTTTTTATTATATCCGAGTCTCTGCGTTCTCGGCGTGCTCTGCGGTCAATAGTCCTTGGTGCTTTTACGGGCGGGGGGAATCTTTTTCGGCGGGCTCGTCGGCGGGAAGGAGCGAAGGAGTTTCGACGGCTGCAAGCTTATCGCTGAATTTCTCCAGCTGCCGCTGGGCAGAATCAAAACTTCCCTTGGATTGTTCTAAGTGTTTTCCCAGCTTCCTGAACTCATCCTGGAATTTGTCCAGTTGCCCGTGCAGCCCGCCTAGATGACGGATGATCTCCTTAGCGCTCTCCTCTACCTTTAGCCCCCTGAGGCCCAGAAGAATGGTGTGCAGGTAGGCATAAAAACTGTTGGGAGAAACCGGGATAACGTGCTTCGCAAAAGCATATTCTCGCAGACTCTTCCCTTCGCCAGCTTCGTCCTTGATGAAGGCCTCATAATAGACATTCTCCGCGGGTATGTACATGAGGGCGAAATCACAGGTTCCTTCATGCGGCAGGATGTACTTGTTGGCGATGGCCTCCACATGTTTCTTCACGTCCGTCGCGAAAATTTTGAGAAAATTCTTCCTAGGCCCCTCCTCCTGGGCCATCAGCGACTTCTGGAAATTTTCCAGGGGAAACTTGGCATCGACCGGCACGAGCCCTTGACTCAGGCGAATCACGGCGTCCACCCGCTCCCCGCTCTTGAAGGAATGCTGGAGGGTAAAGTATTCGGCAGGCATGATCTGGGCCAAGAGATCTCCCAGCAGGAATTCCCCCAAGCCTCCCCTGATCTTGGGGGCCCTCAGGATCTCTTGCAAACTGGCGATGGAACGTCCTACCTCCAAGATGCGTTTATTGGCTTCGTCAAGCTGGGCCAGCCGGCTTTGAACCTCCTGCACGCGGTCGCTGAAGTGCTGACTGGCCTTCTGCAAAAGGCCCATTCCGGTACCTACCTGCTCGCTCACCTGGGAAGCGACGGAATTCAAGTGGCTGGTGACTTGGCTCGATAACGAAGTCAACTGTTGGTGGACAAGCTGCACGTTTCCGTCCAAGCTCCTGCTTACCTGATCACGCAGGCTGTCGATCTGCTGCTGCAGGAGCAAAAAGGCTGGATCCTTCTCTTTGCTGGCGCGGATTTCCCGCCATTGCCGGGTGCTCTGCAAGAAGAAGAAGAGAAGCAAGGCAATCAAGCCGCTGAGAAGGATGACGATCCAGATTTCCATAGAGCCCAAAGTGGTAGCTATAAAAAAGATTTCAAAAGCCAAAATCCAGAGTGGAAGAGGAGTATCCCCTTTGCTACCTGCCTAAGTCTTGTCTGACCCAGGAGGTTGCTGGTATTCTTTTCATTCTGAATCCTGAATTCGGACTCCAAACTCCCCCTAAATCCTTAGGGTCAATCTACCAGAAAATTTTTCTCGCCTCAATGGGAAAGAGACTACTCGCCCTTTTTGATCATTCGCAATACCCCCGTCTGAACGAAGAAAAAGACCACCTCTTTCACGTCGCTTCCCGTCGCTTTTTGCACAGCCTCGGCATACCAAGTTCCCTGTTCTCGGTAAAATTGGAAACGCTGCTCCAAGGCCTCTCCAGAAACTTGGTCTGTCTTGTAATCCACCACCACCCATCCTTCCTCCTCTTCGAAAAGGAGGTCAATTTTTCCCTCGACAACTTTTTCATTCAGGGAAACAGAGAAAGGTATTTCCCGGAAGATACGCCTTGACCTTCTGGCCCGTTCCAACAGCGGGTGGCGCAGGCATCTTTCACAGAGCGCTCCGATCTCTTCGGCCTTTTCTGGAATGGATTGTTCGATGGCCTTAATCTGAGCAAGAGCTTTTAGATTTCTTCCATCGACCAAGTCAACCCGTTCCATAACCTCATGGAAGGCTGAACCGAAAGCCGCTCCTCCGCCTGGTTCCAAAGAAGACCCGGGGAATTCGTCCAAAGAAAACCGAGAGGAATCGGGCCAGCCTGTGAAAGAAGAAGGTGTAGCGAGAGGAAGCCCGCGGGAAGCTTTCTCTTTGACCTCTGCCAATGTTTTTTGCCATTGAATACGCTTCTGCAGGGGAGCGGGGTTGTACTCTTCCGCCTCGGCCAACTCGAGGCGAAGGGGCGGTTTCCCTCCGGGATCAAGATCAAAAATTCCTCCGCCCAAGACGAGCTGGCCATTCACCTGGGAACCGGGCTTCATTTTTTCCCTATCGGGAAGCTGCCCTTCGAACATCTTGAAGAATCCCTTCCTTTTTCCCCAAAAGAGAGGGATTGCCAGATAGTCTCGCGCCCGCGTGGCGGCGACGTAGAGGAGCCTTCGATCTTCGGCCTCCATTTTGGCCTTTTCTTGTTCCAAAGCGGAATCATATCCCTCGGTTTTAAAATCTCCTATGCTCAGTTGAAAGCTTCGCTGGAGCCGCTGGGGAATGAACTGTTGTCTTCGATTGCGCTCGGTGGCCAAATTGGCCAGGATGACGACCGGAAACTCCAGTCCTTTGGCTTTGTGGACTGTCAGCAACCTCACGTTTTCTTCCCCCTCTTCCGACCAGGGAGACTCTCCTTCGCGAAGGCCTTCTTCTTCGCGGCTCCCCAGCCACTCCACGAAACGCCGAAAAGTGGCCGATCTTTCCTTTTCGAAAGCCCGGGCCTGATCGAGAATTTTCCGCAGGTTGGCAGCCACCTGTTCTCCTCCATAGCGGAGAAGGGAGAATTCCAGGGCTTTGGTTTTGGAAAGGAAGTCCGAAATCGTGCTGGAAATGGGAACGGCATTCCTTTTTTCATGAAGCTGGCGCAGCGAAGAAAAGGCTTCGGAAAAATCGCTTTCCTGCTCCGGGTGCCCCGGAAGGTAATTCAGACGGTTTCCGGAGGAGACAAAAAGGAATATCTCCTCATCGGAAAATCCAAAGAAGGGGGAACGCAATGCGGCCACTAAGGAAATCCGATCTGCCGGGTCATCCAGAACCCTGAGACAGCAAAGAAGACCGCGAACCTCCTGCCGCAGATAAAATTCCTTTCCCCCATCCAGGCGGAAAGGAATTCCCCGGTCTTTCAGGGTCTCTTCATAAATCTCGATGCCCGAAAGAGCGGGGAAGAGTAAGGCTATATCACGGAAACAAACCGGGCGGATGTCTCCTTCTTTTTTATCATAGATCATCCATCGATCTCTGTTTTTCCCCCCGGCCATTTCCTCAATCAGGGCGGCAATGGACTGGGCCTCCTTCTGCCGCACCAAGGGAGCCGAAGCTTCTTCCAGATCAAAGTCCGGGGGGGAGCAAGCAGAATCACCCCGGGCTGGTTCTTTATGATTTCTTTCCGGTCTTCATGGGCAACCAGGGGGATGTAACCCGGCTGGAAATAACCCTGATCCGAGGGCTGGATCAAAGGCTCAAAAACCCGGTTGACCCAGGAGATGATAGATGGAACCGTACGAAAGTTCAGCATAATCTTCAGGCCTCCCCCTTTTTTGGTCAGCTGCTCCCTGGCCTTTTCATAGGTTTCGATGTCCGCCCGGCGGAATCGATAGATGGACTGCTGGGGATCGCCCACCAGAAAGAGTTTTCCCGGAGAAACTTCGCTCTCCTCCCAGATACCGGCCCGGGCATCGTCTTCGGCCAGAAGGAAGACGACTTCTACCTGGAGCGGATCGGTGTCCTGAAATTCGTCAACCAGGATGTAGCGGAATTTTTCCTGAAAATATCGTCGGACTTCCTTGTCATCCCGCAGCAAATTTCTGGCCAGAAGGAGTAAGTCTTGAAAATCGAGCACGCCGCGCGGGGCTTTTTCTTCTTCGATGGCCTTTAAAAATCCCCGGAGGCATTCTACCAAGTCAGCTATGGTTTCCGCGCGGATGGATCTTTTTAATTCTTTCAGCTCCTCAGCCAGTTCATCGAAGATCTGCTTTTGGGCTTCACAGCTCGAGGGCGGCTTCCAATTCTGCTTGTTCCCGGCGCTTTTGATCACGAGCTCGCGAAGGATCAAGATTTCTCTTCGTTCTCTGGATGCTTCCTCCAGCTCCGGAACTTTTTTCTTCAACGTCTGAATGTTTTGAAATCCCTTGTCCTCTTCTCTCCGGCAATCCCGGGCCACCTTAAGAGCTTCCCTTATTCCGTTTTTGAAATTTTGAATGAATCCCTCGGTGGAGTAAGCCGGCCGGCGAAGTGGATCTGCGGGGATCAGGTCGCGGTTGTCGTATAGCTGACGTACACAACCGGCCAAGTCAGCCAAGCTCATGCCCAGAGTCAGGGCCCGGCGCAAAGGGGCGGATTTTTTCCCCAGTTCTTGGCCCAGCCAAAGTTCCCAAACCTCCTGAAAGAGCATTTCCAGGCCCATTTCATCCATGGGCTCAAAATTCGGGTCGATCTTTGCCTCGACTGGACGCTCCCGGAGAAGGCTGGCGCAAAAGGAATGGATGGTGGAGATAGGAGCCCGCTCCAGATCTCCGAGGACCCGCTGAAAGGCTTCCCGTTCATCGTCCCGGGAGTGAAAAATCGCTTTCTCGATTGCTTCACGCAGCCGGATCTTCAGCTCCCCGGCGGCTTTCTCGGTAAAGGTAATAGCTACGATTTGCTCCAGGGAGGCCCTTCGGCTGCGAAGGAGGGAGAGGATCCGGTCAACCAGAAGGGTTGTTTTTCCTGTCCCCGCTCCTGCTTCCACAGTTAGAGACCGAGTCAGATCATGCCGAGCCGCTTCCCGGTCGGCCCAGTCGACCAAAGATATGTCTTTATTGGTTCGCTGTTTCCGCATTGGCATGCAGGTACATTTCTATATCGCTAAGGTTTTGCCTTTTCTGGCAAAGTCGAAAAATTCGAAATTCGCATTTAACGATTGTCCCTACGGTATTCCCCTCATTTCCAAGAAAGCCGCCGTCCGAGGGTCGTTTCTTTTTCTTTGGAAAAGGGCGCTCGTACCCTGCTCGCAGAGGGTTTTGAAATCACAGGGATCACAGCTTCGATCTTCTTGCCGGCAGGGGAAGAAGGTTCCCTCCAGGATTCCCCGGGAAATGATTTGGATGATTTTCTTTAGGGTCTTCTCTTTCTCCGTCCAGTGTTCGCCATTGAAAAGGAGTCGTTTGAACTTTCCCTTGCGGCTCACGCTGTCATATTCGGCCCAGCTCTTTTTGATATCCGCCTGTTTCCAGATCCGACACGAGGCCAACAGGTAAATGGGCAGCTGCAGGGCAGTTCCACCGCCGAAACCATCCGGCTGGCCTTCCACGATTCCTGTTTTATAATCGATGACGCGGAGGCGGCTCCCATCCAGGGAGAAATCGACCCGGTCGATCCTTCCCCGGAAGGAAACCGTGGATGGCCCCTCAAGGGTCAAAGAAATTGCTTCGGAGCTGCGCGGCGCCTCAGAGCGGGGGCTTTGATATCCGAACCGGACTTCAAAATGGGTGGGGATCCATTCAGGGGATTCTTCGCACGCTTTTTTTAAAAAGAGCCTGAGATCTTCAAGAATTTCTTGCCGATCAATTTCCCAGAGCAGAAGAGCTCCGGTGAGTCCTTCGGCTTCAGCTTCAGAAAAGACCCGGTCGGCGACATCAGCAAGGACCTTCCAGTAGGTGTCGATTTGATCGAGCTGAAGCGGGCCAGGAATTTGTTTTACGGCTTCCCGGCAAAAGCGGAAGAGGAGGTCATGAACGACCCTGCCTCGTTCCAAGGGCTGAATGCGCAGGATTTCCTCGGGAGAGGGGAGAACCCTTAGCCCCAGGACCTCGGAAAGGAAATATTTAAAAGGGCAGGAAGCATAAATTTCCAGCCGGGTTGGAGAGAGGACCTGCCCGGAGAGGGCGAACCGTTCGCGAAGGAGGTGAAGGGCTCGGAGGGACTTGAGACAACCGTCATACTCGGTAAAAGTTCGAAAGCCCCAGCGGAGCCGTGCTAGCTTTTCGGCCCGCTGTAGAACGGGGAAAAGGCTTTTTAAGTAAGCGACCTCCCTTCGATCATTCCTCTTCAAGGCGCCGGCAACCTGGCAAAGGTCAAATTCCTCTTCATCGATCGCTTGCTCGCCGTCATCCGGGGCAAGCCTGGAAAGCGCTACCCGCCGAAACTCAGGAAGAGTCTCCAGGCGACTGTAATCCATGGCCTCTCCGTGAAGGGCCTCGGCGACCCGCAGGAGAAAGAAGGACGGAATGCGCTCCCGACCGGATGAAGGGTCCAGGCGTGGATAAGAAAGGATTAGCTTCTCCCGGGCAGAACCCACGGCCAGGGCGAAAAGAAGCTTTTCCTCCTGCGAACGAAAGCGTTTTAGGGAAATTTTGCCTTTCCCTTCTAGGGCTTCATTAATCACCTTGCGCTCGTGGTCCAAAAGCAAAGGGTCCTGGCGCGCCGGAGCAGGAAAGACTCGTTCCACCAGGCCGGGAATAAAGACCACCCGGAAAGACAGCCCTCGTGCAGGCATCAGGTCCGTGACGCAGATCCCTCCCTTTTGAAATCCTCCGAGACGTTGTCCATTTTCTTCCAGACCTGCCGAGACGATTTCCTTGAACTGACGGATCTCCACGTCCCTGCCAAAGGTATCGAGAGATTCCAGTTCGCGAAGGCAGTCGAAGATGGCCTCCTGAATCTCGCTTTTTTCGAAATAAGTTTTCATGAAGTGGATGGAGGCATGTACCATTCCCTGCCAGGTAGCTTTCTTGGGAAAATGGTCCAGAGCGGAGAACAATTCTTTGAGGAAGCCCCAGAACCTTCTGGTTTCATCGGGAAAAACGGGAGCTTCTTCCTCCCCCTCGGCTGACTTCTCCTCTTTCCTTCGGCTCATCAGCGCAATAAGCTTCTCTTCCCACTGTTTCCTCCCTTCCACAATTCCTGCTTCTCGAGAGATAAGATCCCATTGGGAGGGGGAGGGGGCTTCCTGGAAGAATCGAGACCAGGAAATAGGGGCGAAGGTCAGAAATTCCATGACCTCGAACCTTTTTAGGTTGCTGCCAATTAGGTCGAGCAGGAGGATATAGCTTTTTCCAGCTGGCGTACGCAATAGGGAGATCCCGCGCTGAAAGTAGAGTGGGATCTCCAGCCTCTGGAAAGTCTCCAGAATCAAAGGTCCATAGAAATCCGCGTTTCGAAGGAGGATGGCCATTTCATGAAAGTTGATATTTTCTTCCCTGGCTAGTCGCAAGCTCTCCCGGGCGATCTCCCGGACCTCCTGAGCTTCGTTCGGAGCAGATAGGAACAACACCGTGTGATCAGCCAGGACTTGAGGACCTCTGGCCCTTTCCCGAAAGAGATCCTGCTGCAGGACCGCTAACGACTTTTTCTTTTCCTTATTAAGTTTCTCTAAAGCTTTCACTTCGAAACCTAACTCCTTGTACCACTGAAGGGTGGGAGAGGCATAGATGAACCCGGCAGATTCTCGCCAAGGCATGAAGGCGGCGACTTCCAGTTGATCCGTGCAAGCCTTAAAGAGTCGCTTTTGGCTTTCTGTAAAATCATAGAAACCATAGAGGGTCAACTCCTCGCTGGCGAAAACTCTAAAAAATTCCTGGACCGCCTTGCTCGCCCGCAAGAGCAGCTCAGACTCATTGTAAAAATCCTTGCCGATCATAGAACGGTATGCCTGATACAAGTGGCCCAGCTCGATCAACTTTTTATCTTCCTGCACCGGTATTTCTTCAATCCCGCCATCCCAGAGGTCTTGAAAAGTAGCAGCCAGCGTTCTGTGAAAACCTCGCCGGTCGGCGATGGGTTTGAAGTAATTATCTTCCGCGATATTCTCCGCCAGAGAGAGGATCCCGACAAGTTCGCCAAACCGCGGCAATGGACTGCGCATATCCTCGCTCAGGGGTTCCTCAGCCAAAGCTCTGCCCAGGTCGATGAAAGTAAGGAAGTGGATGTTAATATGATTAAGCCCTTTTTGGACAAGAATTCTTCGCAAATAGAGTCCCAGCAGGTTCGACCCAACAAGCACCACCAAAGGGGCCAGAGGATCTCGATCTTTGTCATTCTTTACAAAATCGAAAAAAGCCTCCTCCAACTGGGGCTGAAAGGGACCGAGGAAGAACCGTCCTTTCTTTTTTTCTTTTTTCATCTGATGCCGCCTTACAATGACTATTCGCCGTCTTGATGAATGATAACCATAATCTCTAATTTTGGGAGGATTTATTGGGATAAGAATTATCCAGCCGTAATGGAAACGGTTCGGTTCATCTTTCATAGCATTGCCATAGAATAGTTCCGGGGTTTTCTGAAGAAGAATTTAAGTATTGACGGGTTTTTTTTCTTTTCGTATGATTTTTCTGTTTTTCCGGTTGCTAGAACAAAGGAAGGAAAAGTCAGTGGCCAAGAAGAAGGCGTTCAGGATTTTATCCAGATGAAGAAATGCGGGCATTGCGCCGGACAGGTTTTGACTATCTCCGACATGCTGGGCGCCTTTGAGCCTTTCACTCCCAAGTTTGTAAAGCGATACGCCAACGTGGGAGAGATCATGGTCAAGGCATTGAGCGAATACATTGCTGGCGTGAAAGCAGAGAAATTCCCAGAGGAGAAACGCACCTATCGGAGGCCTCCATAAGAGGCGAAGCGGTTTAAGAATATGCTTCGGAAGGAGCGCTTTAACACAGATGGTGCCTGAATTTTGGGATTCCTGATCCACTCATTTTGAAGCCACTTCTTCATGCTCAATTATTCAATGCCCCTTTCGGAGACCCGGCGCTCTTGGTAGAGATTCTCTGGGAGCGCCGTGCTTTACTCTTCGACATGGGAGAGCTTGGAGGTATTCGCCCTGCCAAGCTGCTAAAGGTTTCACACGCTTTTATCTCCCATACCCATATTGACCATTTCATCGGGTTCGATACCCTCCTGCGACTGATGCTAAACCGAGAGAAGGCCTTGAAAGTCTTCGGGCCGCCAGGATTCCTTGGCAACGTTCAGGGCAAGCTCGCCGGTTATACCTGGAACTTGACAGCGGGATATCCTTTTTCTATACAGGCGGCCGAAGTCCATCCCGATAGAATTCTTACTAAGGTGTTTCGTTGCCAGGAACGTTTTGCCCCGGGTGAGGAGAAGGAGGAGGCTTTCCATGGAGTTTTGGAAGAAGACCCACAAATTCGGATTCACGCCATCCATCTTGATCATCTCATTCCCTGCCTGGCTTTCTCGCTTCATGAACGTTTTCACATCAATGTGCACAAGGAACATCTGACTCAAATGGGCCTGCCAGTGGGTCCATGGCTTAAGGAGCTGAAAAGCGCGCTCTGGAGAGGAGAGAAGGGAGACTTCCACTTGCAAGTTCCCACGGAGGGAAGAGGAAGTATCCAGCGAAGAGAAATTTCGCTGGAAACGTTGAAAAAATGCCTGACCATCACCCCCGGCCAGAAAATCGTCTATGTTTCGGACTGCCGGTACAGCAAAGAGAACGCGCAAAAGGTCGTTCGCTTAGCGGAAGGGGCGGATTTGTTTTTCTGCGAGGGGGCATTTTTGGCGAAAGACCGTGAACGAGCTGAGGAGAGAGCTCATCTCACAGCCCACCAAGCTGGAGAATTAGCCCGGAAGGCCAAGGTAAAAAAATTAATTATTTTTCATTTTTCCCCGAAATACGAAAAGGAAGCTCAATTACTCTACCGGGAAGCAGAAGAGGCCTTTCAGGGCTGACCCCTTTCGGGCGTTAGGGGCTGATTCTCCCCCTGCGATCAATTCTTAAAATCCAGGAATCAGATACTTTGGAAGAAGCCACCATCAAAAAGCCCCGAAGGGTGCCATCGGCAATAACCAGATTCACATTCATGTTTGGCGTGTATCCGTACCCTTGCAAAATATCTATCGTTACAGTACCCTCGCGATAATTAGCAAAGTAGGCGAAGGCTGCATGGTAAGCCCGCTGCAGTTCATCTTTGATTATAGAGTTGGCTATCCGCAAATCAAGCGGCCTCTCCGAGTTGTTCTCCTGGTGGTCGTTTTGGATCACAGGGTTATTGCTCTCCTGAGCAACCGCGAGCCCAGAATTCCCTCCCAATCCCCCGATACTTGCAGACCATTTCACCGGGGTGCTTGCGGGGGTGATGTTCCCGTTGACATCAACCGCATAAGTCTTGGACCCGGCTGAGTCAAAGAAGGCAATCATCGACAATCCTGGAAGGGTATCGTTAAGAATAAATAAATTCACTCGCGAAGTTCGAGTGTATCCATAGGCCTTCAAAATTGAAGGAGTGATCGAACCATTGGGGTCATCGTTAAAGTATCCCACAGAGGCATTATAAGCATTCCGCAAATCTTCCTTAACGACCTTGTCATAGGTCCATGTAACGTAACCCGAGAACTGGGCAATCGCGGTGGTCGCCAGGATGCCGATGATACCGATAACGACCATCAACTCTATCAGTGTAAAGCCTTTTTCTTTTTCCATCATTTTTTTCATCTCCCAGAAGATCAGTGATAATCGTTCAATTCCAATTAGATTTTTCGGAAACTCTTGATGTAACAATTGCTTATCGTTTATCAATAATACCCTTAAAGATCCATTAAAATTTAATTTTGCAATTTCTATACCCAATATTCCAAGAAATCTTTTCCTTTTAAATTTATAAGTGTTGTTCGATAGTTAAATGTACGAAGAATATCACTTCAGAAGAAAACAAAGGGAAAAGTGGAAGGAAAATGCTACTCTCAATGGAAATTGATTTCCACCCTTAGGTTTTTGCAAAACTAGAAATTTTTGCCGATTTCTAGAAAGGGATGTTCACTAACCTTATGATTTTATTTATCCTGATGGGGCGCCATAAAAAAATTGAATTTTTGAATCAAGTTTTGTGGCGGAGGCGTCCGATTCATCTGGCGAGTCAAATGGATCTGGAGGGGTTAGAATGAAACAGAAAAAGGCTAAAAGTAAGGAAAGGCACTCTCAAAGGACCACCGCCTCCTCCAAGGGGAGCGTCCCCAGGATTGCTACCTTAAAGAAATGTAGATTGATTGAGGGGGGCTAAAAAAGCCCCTTTGGGGGGTTGAAGGCTTTGTTCTCACGCGGGGGGAATTACTTCACCCGAGTCCAATCGTTGGTTTTCCCGATCAGGGAAATGCCGACGAAGCCCCTGACTTTTAGGTGATCGGGCATTTCCAGGGTCATCTTGCATTTGTAGGTTTTTCCTTCCCTGGGGTCGTATATAAAACCACGTTCCCATAGATTTCCTCCTGAAAAGGAAAAACCCCAAACCAAATTCATTCCCAGGACGGGTCGCTCCCTTTTGGAGGGATCCGGATTTTCCCGGTCTACTTTGGGTTTTCCACCCATTCCTTTCGGATCATTGGCCGCATAATTTGGTTCTTTCAGCCATATTATCTTTCCGCAGTAATTGCCATCGCAGGGGTAAATCTCAATTTGGGCTTCTTTTTCCTGGTTCCACCATTTTCCCACAAGGGCATCTGGGTTTTGGGAATTCACTGGGGAGGCCAGAAGCAGGGCAACTGCCATTCCGAAAATGATAAATGTTTTTTTCATCTCTTAACCTCCAGTTTTGAAATAGAAAGTTCGGCATTTTTAAAACCGGCAGAGGCTTAATGATTACACATTTGCAAGATCCTCCCTATGATTGGACGAAATATATCATAGTATAATGGGTCGAACAAGGGTACTGGTAAAAGTCTGGTAAAACGATTCTTGACCTCTTTGGACCCCTTTCGTTATACTGTTATCTAAATTCATGAGAGTGTTCAAATTTGCTTTAGAACCTTTGTTTCTCCGGATGATAAGGCAATGAATACCGGAATGGCCGCATCGAGGATGATTTCCCCTTTTTGTAATATGGCTCAGCGGCAGAATCACAACAATGGCGACACCACCCTCTTTGAACACTGACCACAGGGTGAAAGCGGCGTCAGGGTAAGGTCGCTGTGGATCAAGGGTAGCGGAAATGAAAGATGCAGATAAATTGAAAGATCAACTTATAAATGAATTGGTAAAATTGCGGCAACGGGTTCAAGATTTGGAGGCATCCGCGAATGAGCACAGGCGGGCAGAAGAGGCGCTTCGTGAAAGTGAGGAAAGATTCCGGCAGATGTATGATGAAGCCCCTGTAGGGTACCACGAACTCGACCGAGAGGGGCGGATCATTCGAGTTAATCGCCGGGAACTTGAAATGCTAGGCTACACTGAGGAGGAGTTGCTAGGTCGCCCGGTGTGGAAGTTTGTTGTGGAAGAAGAAATGACCCGGCAGGTTATCATGGCCAAGATCACTGGAGACGTATCTTTCCACGAGACCTTCGAGCGCACGTACCGCAGGAAAGATGGAACAACGTTGCCCGTGTTGATCGAAGATCGAATCATCCGGAACAAGAAAGGGCGGATCACGGGCATCCGCTCCATGATCGAGGATATTACTGAACGGAGGCGGGCGGAAGAAGCACTCCAGAAAAGCGAGGAGCAGTTGCGCCAGTGGCAGAGGGTGGAGGCCATCGGAAGGTTGGCGGGCGGCGTGGCTCATGATTTTAACAATCTTTTGATGACTATCAAGGGATGCAGCGAACTCCTTCTCGGCGGACTCGACCAGAGCGATCCTCGGCGTGAGGAAGTCGAGGAGATCCGGAAGGCCGCTGAACGGGCCACCGCGTTGACGCGCCAGCTCTTGGCTTTCGGCCGCAGGCAGGTACTCCAACCACAGGTACTAGACCTGAATGAGGTCGTGGCCAACATGGACAGGATGCTCCAGCGTCTGATCGGGGAAGATATCCAATTGCTTACTGTTCTTGATCCGGAGCTGTGGCCCGTGAAAGTCGACCCTGGTCAGATTGAGCAGGTCATTATGAACCTTGCGGTCAATGCCCGGGACGCCATGCCCGGCGGGGGCAAACTGACGATTGAGACTGCAAACGTCATTCTCGATGAGGGCTATGCCCGGCGGCACGTATCTGTCAAACCCGGTCCTTGCGTAATGCTGGCGGTGACTGACGCTGGTTCCGGAATGGATAAAGAGACCCAGTCTCACCTCTTTGAGCCCTTCTTCACCACCAAAAGGACAGGGGAAGGAGCTGGGCTGGGCTTGTCCACAGTATATGGGATTGTCAAACAGAGCGGAGGGAACATCTGGGCTTATAGCGAGCTGGGGCAAGGGACAACGTTCAAGATATACCTGCCACGCGTCGAGGAAGCCGTTAAAACATACAGACCAAAAACAGCCCCCGCGGTGTCGCCTGGAGGGTCGGAAACCATCCTGCTGGTGGAGGACGAAGAGGCGGTCCGGACAATCGTTAGTAAGATCCTCCAGAATAGAGGTTACACCGTGCTGGAGGCGCATCACGGCAACGAGGCACTCCAGATCTGTGAGCGCCATGAGGGTCCGATTCATTTGATGGTAACCGATGTAGTAATGCCCCAGGTGAGCGGTCGCGAATTAGCCGAACGCCTGACGCTGTTACGCCCGGAGATAAGGGTGCTCTTCATGTCCGGATACCCGGACAATGCCATTGTCCACCATGGAGTTTTGGGGGCGGGTACAGCATTTCTACAGAAACCTTTTACTCTAAATGCCCTGGAATGCAAGGTGCGCGAGTTGTTGGATGCTCCGCCCCAATGCTCGCGATGATTCCTGGTATTGGAACAGTAAAAAACCGAAAGTTGCTACGACGTATTACCCAGTTCGTCCCATCCGCCTTTTCCGGAAGCAGGCAAGAAATTCCAATTCTTTGACACTCTCCGCAATCAACTCTATTGAGCAATTCCCTTTAATATACTTTTTATAAATATTTTAAGATACTTATATTATATTTGAGTTAACCTCACTACGTTGGCACGGAGTATGCTTTATTCCGATTAATGAAGGAGGTGAAAAGAAATGAGAGAATTAACGAAAAAAAAGCCCAAGGTTGTAAATGCCGTGCTTGACCGGGAACCGGAATATGTCCGCATCGCCGACTGGGATGGGAAATCCCTCTCGTTTATCCTGGCTGATGAAATTTGTCTGGAGGAGAAGCCAGGTTTCTCGGAAAAACAGATAATAAAAAAGTAAAAAAAAGATTATCCACGCGAAAAAAGACATGTAGGATATGCTCTCGAGTAGAAAAAGGAGTAAAGAGAGAGATTAGGTAAATAGAGGAAGTATGGCAATAAAAGTTGTGGAAAAGAGATTTCTTTTTTTGATGCTGCTGGTCATTCTTTGCGGTTGCGCAAGTTTACCCAAGACAGCAACCGAATCTAAGACAGTTTTGTTTTTTACTCCTGATAGAGGCGTTACGATTTCAGAGAAGTTGCCTGATATAACAAAATGGTATGGGCCACTTATCCCAATATTCCAAAGTCCAAATTTTGACCTTGTTTTATGGAAAGGAACAGACCCTGATGATAGACAAGACGTATGTGCTGCAATCATCGCATATGAAAACACGAACTATGAGGTCATTGTTATAACGATTGGAAGAATGAATCCTGAAGGCCAACCCTTGAGGAAAAGACTCTGGTATGATAAAGAATATTTTGAGACAGGGGTTGCCTCCCGGTATTTAACTCCTATAGACCAAATGCCAAATATGAAAGAGCTGGTGCAGAAAAAAGTTCCACCAGATAATATTAGCTTTCAACTTATAAGCTGAAAGAAGAAGCAGGGATGGAGATTAAGATCGACAAAAACTTATTTGAACAAACGCCAAGATTCACTAACCACTGACCCCCCTCGGGCCTTAAACTTTCCTTCCAGGTTCTCGATAAGTAGTTAATAGCTCAGCATAATTTGATAATTTTTCATCCAGCCTTCCTATAGCATTCAATTTTATTTCCAGTTTTCAGAACTGATTTTCCATTCTTAACTGTTTTCATTCGATTTTTCCCTGTTTCGCCAATCTATGCTTTAAATCCCGGCTAAAGATTCCTTTTAAAAATGACGATCTTTCAATCAGTTGCGGAAGCATGAATGGAATGGCTTTAACAATCGATGGAAACGTTATCCTCTGTTTAGCGGGTTATTTGAGCCGCTGCTTGGTTTCCAAATTGTTTCAGGGGCTGCCCATTAGCAAAAATACAATGATCGAGCAAGGGGATTTCCAGAAATTCTGAGCCAACTCGGGGTGGAGGGTCATTCCGTACATGGCGGCCATGAAAGCCTTTTTTGAGAAGGCCAATGGTGACTCAACCTATCGAAATTATCACCGGACAAGAACTCGTCGAAAAGCTACAGACCTTAATTGATTCTCGCCGCATATTAAAAATGGAAATTCTCCAAACGCCCTTCAGCTGGATTACAATGATATTGGGAATAGCGCAAACAGGATAATTCGGATTTTTTACTCGTTGACCCGGTAGCCCGGTTTGAAAGTATACTCTCTCGTTTCCCCACCCAGGAAGTCTCTTTCGAGGTTCGGGAGAATGGCATTCTGTGCAAGTTCAGTAGCCACGTGATCCGATGCCATCTTCGGGCGATTTGGCTTGAATTTCCCAAATCCATGCAGCGAATTCAGAGGAGGGCCTATTTTCGGATCGAAGCCTCCCCGGGGGCGGAGATTATTTTCCGATTCGCGGGGAAAGAAGAGAAGGGAAGGGAAGGGTGAAAGACTACAGCCTGGGAGGGGTCTCGTTCTTTATGGAAAGCCACCTAAAGCTGAAAAAAGATGATGAATTGACCGACCTTATCTTGACCCTACCTCAGGGCAACGCCATGGTTTCTTGTCCAATCCCTTTGGCCATGATAAGGCGGATCGACGAGCTTTTCGAGGACAGAAGGAGGCTTTGTGCCCTGGAGTTTTTGAAATTAGAAGGAATGACCCGAGAAGAGTTAAGCCGCCATATCTTTGAAGAGCAGAGGATCTTAATTCAGCGAATTAGAAAAATTTAGACCTCCGGCAAAAGGTCATTCCTACAATTCCCATCTTGAGTCATTCTGCGTTTATGAAGGGAGAAATGTATTTTAATTTAAGTTTCTATGCGATCATGACGATGATAAAAAAAGAATTAATTAGCTGCAAGTGCTGGTTTAAATGAGGAAAAATGCTCTACAGTGAGATCTTAAATATCAAAGAAGTTTCTGAATATTTAAAGATACCGGTATCAACCATTTATAAGCTTGTGCAGGATGGAAAAGTACCTGCGATCAAGGTCGGAAAACATTGGAGATTTATGAAAAAAGACCTTGATCATCTGTTCGAGCAAAAAGAAGGGCTGAGTTCTAAATAGTTTTTCAGAAAGGGAAAACTGATGAACATGCCCGGAAACACTCCAGGCAATCTGGCAGTTCAGCAGATGCCAACTAATTATACGACCGACTGAATAAATGTTGCCAGATCGAAGTCAGAAAGGCCATCACACAAAGTTTAGTGGAGAGCCAGCAAACGGACGAAGGGAGCGAGAAGGCGTTAGGAAGCAAGGAAATTGAAAGGCCATACGGAGGAAAAGATAAAATCTATTATTCCGTTACTCCCAAAGAAGAGGAAGCCGAACGTGGCCTAAAAGAGAAGGGAAAAATTGAAAAATCATTGGATATGTTAAGAGATATGGTCATAATTCCGAAGCGGACTCGGTGACCTTACCCCCTCAAGAATCAGCACCCATCACCCCATTTTGTGTCCAAAATCCTGAAAAATAAGACATTTATTTGAAAAGACTCCCAAGACTTTTAGTCCTCCTCTAAACAAAAGAATTGACATAAAAAAAATATATATTACAATTCCTTATAGATTCATTAGAGGGGATAGAAAGTGAGTAGCGAAAAGATTCTTTTAATTGACGACTCGCCTGACATTCTCATTCATCTTGCGGAATATTTAAGAAATGAAGGATACGACGTAGAGACGTCGGCGGATGGAGAGAAAGCCCTCTCCATGATCGAAAGAAAATTCTATGACGTCATTCTGACCGACTTAATGATGCCCAACGTAGATGGAATGGAAGTTTTAAAGTACGTGACGAAGCATTCTCGCGATTCCATCTGCATGATTCTTACTGGGTATGGGACGATTAAAAATGCCGTGGAGGCGGTTAAGCTGGGCGCGTATGATTACTTAACCAAACCCGTAAAGATGGATGAAATTATCATTACTCTCAAGAGGGCTTTAGAGTTTCGTGATCTGAAGAGGGAAAATCAGAACCTTAAGAACCAGCTAAAAAGAAAATACAAATTCGAAAATATTATCGGTGGCAGTGAGAAGATGCACCACATCTTCGAGACAATTGAAAAGGTAGCCGATACCGACAGCACCATCTTGATTTTGGGAGAAAGCGGAACCGGAAAAGAATTAATCGCCAAGGCGATCCACTATAACAGTTATCGACGGGAAGGCTCTTTTGTACCGGTGAATTGTGCGGCGATTCCAACTGAACTCTTGGAAAGTGAGTTATTCGGCCATGAGAAAGGGGCATTCACGAATGCCATTCGGACGCGGATTGGTCGCTTCGAATTGGCGAATGGGGGAACGGTTTTTTTGGATGAGATTGGCGATATGAGCCCCAATCTGCAGAGCAAATTATTGAGAGTTTTACAGGAGCGCCAATTTGAGCGGATTGGGGGAGTCAAAACGGTTAGGGTGGATATACGCATCATTGCGGCGACCCACCAGGATTTGAAACTGGCAGTCCAGGAAGGGAAATTCCGTCAAGATCTTTACTATCGACTCCATGTCATTCCCATTCAAGTTCCTCCGTTAAGAGAAAGAAAGTCGGACATCTCCCTCTTGGCTCATCATTTCTTAACCCATTTTAACAAAAGTAAGAAAAGAAGAATCCAGGGAATAGATAGTGAAGCCATGAACCATCTGCTGGAGTATCATTGGCCTGGAAATGTTCGAGAGCTTGAAAATACCATCGAACGGATCGTCATTCTGACCAATAATGACAGCATTACCGTTCAAGATCTGCCCGAAAAAATTCAAACCCTTTCCCGGGATGAACATGCACCTCTATTTGAAATTCCGGAAGAGGGTATATCTCTGGATAACGCCCTCAATGAATTTGAGAAAAAATTAATCCTCCAGGCGCTAAACAAAACCGGCTGGATTAAAAATAAGGCCGCTCAACTTTTAAACCTGAATCGTACCACCCTGATCGAGAAAATTAAGCGCCAAAATCTCCAACGACCCAATTCGTAAATCACCCGCTTATAGAAAACCTGCCGCAGTCAAAATAATGACAAAAATCTACTAATTTGACATTTTTGGACAAGCCTTAATGCCATAAGTCCCAGATATTATAATTTTTTTAAAAATTTTGGGGGTGGCATCATTATTGCTAATTTCTATAAAAAGATGCAGGGCTCTTCGTGTACGTTGTTCTTCCCGGCCGGGGTGTATTGAACTGGCGACCAAGGGACGGATCGCCAACCTGGTTTTGCATCAAATGCAATGGAATTAATGGAGTCAATTTCTATGGACCAAGCTGAAGGATTACGTTCGCTCCTCAAAAATACTCCTGGCCAAATGGATCCCTCTGGACCGCAAGAAGATGGACAGGAGAGGCGGCCCTGAAGTGGCCGAAAGTCATATCCGTTTCCAGTGGAAAGGGGGGAGTGGGTAAAACGAATGTGGCCGCCAATCTTGGGCTGGCCTTTACCCAGTTGGGCAAAAAAGTGTTAATCTTGGACGCCGATTTGGGGCTGGCCAACATCGATGTTCTATTGGGAATCACCGCCCGCTATTCCATCGAGCATCTTTTTCGCAGGGAGAAAAAGTTCTCCGAAATCCTCGTCCAAGGGCCAGGGGGAATGTTGATCATGCCTGCCAGTTCGGGGGTTCTGGAACTTGTCGATCTAGAGGAAAGTCAAAAAATCTTCCTTTTAGACGAATTGGATCGTCTGGCCATGAACGTGGATGTGCTCCTGATTGATACCGGGGCGGGGATCTCCTCCAATGTCCTGTACTTTAATATGGCTGCCGCCGAATCGATTATCCTGGCCACTCCGGAGCCCACTTCCATTACCGATGCCTACGCTCTGATGAAAGTCTTATCGATGAAGTTCCAGAAAAAGAATTTTATGATCCTGGTGAATTTGGCCTCTGGCGCTCAGGAAGCCAAAGAAGTCTTTAAAAAACTGAACATCGCAGTCGATCGATTTTTGGGCAGCCTATCCTTAGACTATCTGGGCTTCATTCCTCTGGATGAAAGCATTCCAAAAGCGGTAAAACTTCAGAAGGCGGTCTTAGAGATTTATCCCCGCTCTCTTTTTAGCAAGAGGATCAGGGAGCTGGCCAAAACGATCTCCGAGCGGCCCGTTACACGATGCGGGAATGGAAATGTCCAATTCTTCTGGAAACAATTGCTGCAGTATAAAGCTTAGACTAAACGGGGGCATCGATTGGAAACCAAAGCCTTAAAATATAAAACTAAGAACCATAAATTGGCTCATTCGATTTCCTTTGACCATAATTCCTTAAATCGAGAAGAGCTGATTCTAAAGTATGCACCTTTAATCAAATATATTGCCCATCGCCTGGCGATGCGTCTCCCGCCCCACATTTCCACGGAGGTCTTAATCAGCGCCGGAGTGATTGGGCTCATGGATGCCTTGAACAAG
>CAVXFA010000008.1:0-54985 GCA_963760605.1 uncultured delta proteobacterium
GGTCTACCCAATCCAGGGGAAAAATCAACCTGGAGAAGGTCTCATGACCATCCTGGAGACCAAAGGACTCTATCACGATTTCGGCGGGCTGCAAGTGCTGTTCGGTGTGAACCTGCAAGTGAAGGAGGGAGAGCGACACGCCGTCATTGGTCCCAACGGGGCGGGGAAAACGACTCTCTTCAACGTCATAACTGGAACTTACCATCCGAGCCGGGGGCAGGTGTTCTTCAAAGGAAAGGAGATTACCGAAGCCAAGCCGCACGAGTTGACGCGTCTCGGGATGGGGCGTTCGTTTCAGATTACCAGCACCTTTAACCGGTTAACGACCTTTCAGAATATTCGTCTGGCCATTCTCTCCAAAAAGGGTGTCCGTTTTCATCTGTTCCGCAAGGTGGACAAGATGCAGGCCATAACAGAAGAGACCGACGAGGTCCTCAGGCGGATTCATCTAGATGGGGAACGGGATATGCCTGCTGGTTTATTGTCATACGGTAAACATCGCTCCCTGGAAATCAGCCTGGCCCTGGCGACCGACCCGGACCTGGTTTTGCTTGATGAGCCTACCGCCGGTATGTCCCGGGATGAAACTCATCATGCGGTCGATCTGATCAGACGGCTCACCGAGGGCAAAACCCTGGTCATCATCGAGCATGATATGGATGTGGTCTTCTCCATCGCGGACCGCATTACGGTGCTCCACCATGGGGAGATCCTGGCCACGGGCCCTCCGGTTGCGATCAAGCAAAATCAGGCGGTAAAGGATGCTTATCTGGGAGAACTGGAGGTCTAACAGAATACGCATAGCGCAAAGCGCGGAGAGCAGAGAGCATAGCGACAACTGGCATAGCGCAAAGGGCATAGCGCATAGCGGCAAAGACTTAAAGACCTAAAACCTTTTTTATTCTTTACGCTATGCGCTTTTGGCGAGGAGCAAAGATGTTACTTGAAGTTCAGGATTTAAATACCTACTACGGCACGAGCCATGTTTTGCAGGGAATCTCCTTAACTCTTGCTCAAGGGGAAATTGTAGGCCTTCTTGGCCGGAACGGCATGGGCAAAAGCACGACCTTGAAGAGTATTATAGGCTTGGTCAAACCGAAATCGGGATCGGTTATCTTTGACGGCAGGGATATTACGGGTTATCCACCTTACAAAGTGGCCAGGGCCGGTATCGGTTATGTCCCGGAAGAAAGACGGATCTTCCCGAATTTAACCGTGCTGGACAACCTGGACTTGGGAATCAAAGCCGGGCGAGCAGCGGTCCCGGGGAATCATAGCGCCTGGACGGTAGGGAGAATTTTCGAACATTTTCCCATATTGAAAGAAAGGACCTATAGCAAAGGAAAACACCTTTCCGGCGGCGAACAACAGATGCTGACCATTGGCCGGTCTCTGATGGGCAATCCTGAACTTCTGCTGGTTGACGAACCCACGGAAGGCCTCGCGCCGTTGCTGGTGAAGGAGGTCAGGGATATCCTTGAAGGGATTCAAAAGGCCGGTGTCTCCATTCTATTGGTTGAGCACAATATAAAGGTGGCTATGTCTCTGGCGAACCGCGTCTACCTGATGGGGAAAGCGCACATCGGGTTTGCCGGGACCGTGGAAGAGCTAAAAGCTCAACCGGAGACCCGGGAGAAATATCTGGAAGTATAAAAGATATTGCAGCCAAGAATCCTCTTGACAAAAAAAACAACCTGATCAAAGATAGGAAGTTCCAGCAGTTATCTTTTTTTGAGAGGAGGGCCCGAGCGTGACTAAAGCCGATCTGATCGCAGCGATGGCCAGCAAAGCAGATATGCCCAAATCTGCCGCTGAGAGAGCGTTGAACGCATTCCTGCAGATTGCCACTTCTGCCCTGAAGAAAAAAGAGAGAGTGATCCTGGTGGGGTTTGGAACCTTTGAGGTCTCCAGACGGGCTGCCCGCAAAGGGAGAAACCCCCAAACCGGTAAGGAGATCAACATCAAGGCGGCCAACGTGCCTAAATTCAGGGCAGGTGCTGCTCTGAAGTCAGCTGTGAAGTGAGGCTTTCAAGCCTCCGCACAAGGGCCTTCTCCCGAAGAATCCTCGCTTTTCCCGAAAGAAATGTAATTTAATTTTTTATCGTGCCGAAGGATTCAACTCTTCGGGCGGATAGCTCAGCGGGAAGAGCGCCCGCCTTACACGCGGGAGGTCACAGGTTCAATCCCTGTTCCGCCTACCGGGGTCGTAGTTAAGCTGGTCTATAACGCCGGCCTGTCACGCCGGAGGCCACGGGTTCGAATCCCGTCGACCCCGCCAGTTTGCTGGAGGTCCCTTGTAATGGAGGTGTATTGCAAGGGACTTTTTTTCGGATCGTTTTTAACAAGGAAAGGGAGACATGAAAATCTTACTCATTCAGCCCGCTCAGGAACGAGGACTTGGCTTCCGGAGCCTGGCCATCGTGGAGCCGTTAGGCCTGGAGGCAATCGCCGGGAGCCTGCCCGAGCACAAGATTAAAATTTTGGACCTCCGCCTGGAGAACCATCTGCCCAGGGTTCTGCAAGACTTCCAGCCGGACTTCTGTGGGATCAATTGTTCTTTCACGATCGACGTCTACCAGACTCAGGAGATCGCCGCAGCCATTAAAACCTGGCGGCGGGATGTCCCCGTTTTTGTTGGGGGGCACCACGCTTCTCTTTCCCCCGAAGATTTTTACTGCCCATCCATTGATGGGGTCGTGATCGGCGAGGGGGAAAAGGCCACCCCGGATCTGATCCGGGCATTGGAGAATGGCGAGGCCCTGCGGACCATTCCCGGGCTGACTTTGAACCAAGCATCCGGAGTCTACTATACCCCGGAGCGTCCTTTGATTGCCAACCTGGACGAACTCAATTTGCCGGCGCGCCACCTCACCCACCGCTACCGGAGCCATTACCACCTGGGTTTCCAAAAACCCTTCTCCATCATGGACACGGCTCGCGGCTGTCCCTATCGCTGCGATTTCTGCAGCGTCTGGAAATTCTTCCAGGGCAAATGCCGGAGTAAGAGTCCGGAGCGCGTCCTGGAGGAGATCAAATCCATTCCGGAAAAGTTCATTTTCCTGGCCGATGACAATTTCCTCCTCAGTGTGCCGCGGGCCAAGCGTATTGCGGAGCTCCTCATCGAGAACAGGGTAAAGAAACGTTTCATGTTCCAGGCGCGCAGCGATTCCATGGTTCAGCACCCGGAGGTCATTCCTCTCCTGAGAAAGGCGGGGTTCTGGAAGGTTTATGTGGGGTTCGAGAAAATCGATGAGGAGGCCCTTGACCTTTTGAACAAGCATAACTCTGTCCAGAACAACGAGGAGGCCTTAAAAATCCTTCGCGCCCACGGAATGGAGGTCATCGCTTCCTTCATCATCGACCCCTCTTTCCAAGAAAAGGACTTCCGCCGCCTGCGCCAGTATATCCTCGATCGAAAGCTCTACTCCCCTTCCTTGACCATTCTGACGCCGCTTCCCGGCACCGAGCTCTTTGCCCGCGTCAAGGAGAAACTCGTCACCACCAATTACGAGCTTTTCGATTATGTCCACGCCGTTCTTCCCACGAAGCTCCAGCTGGCCGATTTTTACCGGGAGTTTACCGAGCTTTATAAGGTAGGCTATGCTTGGTCTCAAATCGGCTGGGAGGGAGCGGCCGCCATCCTGCGAAATACTTTTTCTATCTCCCACCTCATTTCCATGAAGCGGGCAGCTTGGGCCTCAGTTGAGCCGCTGAACTATCTGGCCGGCCACGACCGGAAAGTACTTTCTTAACAGAATTCTCAGGGTTTGCCCGGATTTTCGGAGGCTCCGTAGAGCAGGCGGTAAACCCGGGCACCGCTGAGCACCCGAATCACATAATTTCTTGTCTCCGGGTAGGGAATGTTCTCCACAAACTCATCTTCCCTGGCCGCAGGATTTTTGGCCATCCATTCCCGAACCAGGTACGGCCCGGCGTTATAAGCCGCCAGGGCTAATGCCTCTTTCCCCCTGAACTCTTCCCTGAGGCTGGATAAATACCAACTTCCTAAGCGCAGGTTCGTTTCGGGGTCGAAGAGCAGTTCGTCAGAATAGGGGCGAATTTTTATCCTTTGAACAATCTGATTCCCCGTGCTGGGAAGGACTTGCATCAACCCTCTGGCTCCGGCAGAGGAGATGGCTTGAGGGTTAAACCGGCTTTCTTCCAAGATGACCGCGCTCAGGAGTGCCGGGTCCAGGTTCCGGGTCTGAGCATAATGATTGATCCAGGAAGAATTTCCCAGGGGATAGGCCAAGAGGTAGAGCGCCCTTTCCTTCTCCGAGGGGCGATCGGCCAGCGGTCGGAGTTTCATTTTTTTGCGTATTAAAATAGCCGACCGATGATACTCCCCCAGCTCCCGGTAGAGCCTGGAGATGTCCATCCACATTTCCCCAACAGCCCTCCCCTCCTCTTCCGCAGCTTCCAGCTCCCCCACGGCCATCGCCTGGAGACCGAGCCGCGCGAGCAGCCTACCTTTTTCCAGGTTCAAATTCCTGCCTTCTAGGGGCTGAGCCCTCCCTTCGAAGAAGAGCGACAGGGACTGATCTTGAAGGGGGTCGGAAGTTCTCTTTCCGGTCATGAAAGAGCGGCCGCTGGCTGCGGCCAACTGGCTATAATAAGAGGCAGGATAACCCTTCCGGAGTTGCTGATAGTTTTCTTCAGCTTCCCGCCTCTTCCCCATCCCTTCGAAGGCCCTCCCTTTCCAATAAAGCGCCTTTTCCGTCCAGGGAGAATCGGGGTTCAAAGCGAGCAAACCGTTCCAGGCTTGGATCGCCCCTTCGGCATTTTGGCTTTTGTACAAAAGCCAGCCAGATTGCCACATCGCCGGGAACCGCAGGGAGCTCTGGGGAAACTTTTCAGCCATTTGCCGATAAAGAGAAATCGCCTGCGGCAGGTCTTCCTGCTCCTCAAAAATTCTCGCTTTCAGATAGAGTGCTTGATCCACCAAGGCACCCCGCGGATAGCGGGCTTGCAGGAGCGCGAGAGCCTGCAACGCTTCTTCCTTCCGATCCTGGCGGAAAAGCGCCTGGGTCATCCAGAAAAGGGATTTTTCCGCCATCTCATCTATGCGGGATTGACGAACCATCAGGTCGAAAGCCTCGGCCGCCTTCGCGTATTGCTTCAGGCGGAAAAAACACATCCCCCTCTGGAAGTAAAGCTCATCCACCCAACGCTCACCGGCATAATCCGCCGGGTAAGCCTCCGGCGGAAAGCCTTCCAGTCCTTCCATCTCACCTAACGCCGCTTCCGGGAGATGGGCTTGGTAAAATTGCCACGATCTGCGGAACAAGGCTTCGGGGGGGATTTTTTCTCCCGCTAATTTTTTTTCTTGGGCCAATGAATCCCACCTGGCTTTCGCTTTCTTGGCCAAGGGGTGAAGAGGACATTTTAGCCAAAGCTCCTGGTAGGTTTTGATGGCTTCATCCCACTGTCCCAGGTTTTCCCTGGCCTGCCCCAAAAAAATCAGCGCCTGCGCTGGGTAATCTTTTTTGGGACTTTCCCGTAAAAGATTTTCGCAGACTTCCACCACCCGCAAAGATTCACCCCGTTGGGAATAGAGTTCAACCATCCTCAGTTCGGCCTGCGGAACTAACAGGCTCTTGGGATGCAGGGTGATAAGGGTTTTGAAAACTTCTAAACTCTGATCTCCCTCCCCGCCCATCTGGAGAGCTTCTCCCTGGAGATAGAGGGCATAATCCGCAAGGGTGGAATGGACCTCGGCCGCCCGGGAAAAAACCTGAGCGGCCTCAGACCACCTTTGCAGAGCCCGCAGGGTATAGCCTTGCATAAAAAGAGTATCCGGCCGGGAGGGGCTCGCGGGATATTCCTCTTCCAGATGCTGGAAGGTTTCTAGAGCCTGTCCGTAATCTTTTTGCTTGTAGAGGGCGAGTCCTCTTGCAAATTCTTCCTCAGGGGTTTTGCAGGCCGACCAGGAAGGGGATCCCCTGATCCAGGGGAGAAGGAGAAGGATCAGCAAAAAGCCGATGAATGCGAGAGGGCAGCTTCTTCGAATCTTCACGAGAGAGCGATGATCAACCGGTTCCCCGACCGCAGGCCCAGAGTTTCCTTGGCGCTGCCCCGATTCACAGCGATCTCCAGCAGCCCGACACTCCCGAAGAGCGCCATGGGCTGTCCGGGTTTGCCCTGGCCGTAAGTCCGGTGGACGTGGTCGATGCGCCATCCTTTTCCTTTGATTTGCAGAGGCCGGCCTTTCATCAGCCGGCCGTATTCTTCGCGAGAAATGTTGGTGATCAAGTTGCCGAAGGAATCGGTGAAGAGAATTCGGCCTAACAAATTTTTCCCCTTCATCTGGGGTGCGGGCCACTCCACCCGCCTAAATCCCCCAGCCCGTGGCCCGAACCGGCTCGGGTCCCTGCCCAGAGATAAATGCCCGGCTACGGGCGCAAAGAGATCTCGCCCGTGAAAGGTCTCGCTGAGGGGGGAAAGGAAAAATTCTCTGCGGGTGATCTCATAGCCTTCGGTTCGTCCCTTTTCAGAAAGTAGAAAAGTAAAGACGCCATTGTCCGGCCCAACGAAAAGATGTCCATTCTTCTGCAAAACGACCGGCCGCCGGCCCGTGCCCACTCCGGGGTCAACAACCACGACATGGACCGTTCCACTGGGATAGTAGGGATAAGTATTTTTCAGGATAAAAGAGGCCCGCAGCACATCTTGAGGTTCGATCTGGTGGGTTACGTCTATGACCTGGCAGCGGGGATTGACCTTCAGAATGGCCCCCTTCATCGCTCCGACATATTCTCCCAAAAATCCGAAGTCTGTGATCAAGGTAACAATCCCGGATGTTCCCTTCCTCAATCTTTTTCTCTCCTTGGACCTCGCACCCTGCCCCGCGAGGCGCGGGGTTGAACCCCTATTTTTTATTTTCCCTGTACATCTCCAGATAGTTTTGAATATACCGTTTCACTTCCGCCTCCGGCCGGTAGATCCCAAAATGACCCTCGCAAAGGATGTCGGCTTGCAAACCAAGGAGAACCTCCATCGATTTTTTCCACGCCGATAAATCAGAACCAAAGGAATCGGAAAATGGCCCGTGGATGTCCTGCCCAAAGAGAACCCTCTTGCCATCATAATCCAGGATGACCGAAATGGACCCAGGAGTATGGCCGGGCGTATGAAGACATAAAAGCTCTCCCCTGGAAAATTTTAAGACTTCTCGAACTTCGCTCAACTGATAATCAACCGGCGTGGGGGGGAAACTTAAATTATACCATTCGGCCGCGGTTTTAACGGGATCCCCTGATTCCATCGCGGCGGCATCGAGCTCATGAACGATCACCTGACACCGGGTCCGTTCCCGCAGCTTCGGAATCCCCCCGACGTGGTCAATGTGGCAATGAGTGGCGATGACCGCGGAAATGCGCTTGTGGCTCAACCCCAGAGATGCGACATTCTCCAGGATGGCAGAAACACTCCTCCCGGCGCCGGCATCAATCATCACCAGATCGCCCAAATCCACGAGGTAAACACAACAATCCTCCGGAGCCGTCAGCTCAGGAGAGCCAACTAGATAAACTCCCGCATGCACTTCTTGAAGGCGATTCACGGAACCTTTCCCCTCGATTCGCTGGATTGCCAAAAAATGAATGATGGATGGGAGCGGGCCTGAACCTAAGACTTCCCTTTCTTCGAATCTAAACCCTATTGTTGCGAAACTATTTCAGGAAATATTATTTGGGTCCTTTAATGGATATATTAAGAATGCTTTTTTATAGATGCCCACAAGACTTCACCATAGGTGGAATCTTTTCGTTATACTTAAAATTTATTCTCGATCCATGGATTCGAGGGGTTGAGGGGTCATTTGGCCAGTTTTTTTACAAGAATAGGGTAAAGAATCAAAATGAGATTGTCAAGTTAAATCCGCGAGACTTGCCAAAACGAATTCGCTCTATCCAACGCCGGGGAAATTCCCCCGCGCTATTTTGGTTGCCAAACAATGCCTGAACCATACACCTGAAATTTCCCAGATTTTATGGGGCTTTCTCGAGAACCGCATCTAATACAAACGCAAAAATAATTTCTATATCCTACTGGGTTCTCCCTCACCCCATCCCTCTCCCCCAGGAGGCTGTGTCATAATTCGTCATGCCCGCGGAGGCGGACATCCAGGCGGGTCCGGTCATAGAAAAATATCGTGTGATTTCCAGTAACTTATTCTTTTTCAAAATCCCTGGATTCCCGCTTTCGCGGGAATGACGGCCCTTTCCCTTCATTGCGACGCAGTCTCCAGTGGGCGAGAGGGGGGGGTGAGGGGACAATTGTCAAAGAATTATTTCCGAAACAGATTGGTTTTCGCGTCTGGAAGTAAACCCCGTTAGAAGGTCTTCGACCTTCCAACGGGAGGCCTCACACGGGGCTTTAAACCGCCTGTTCGCTCCAAAAGGAATCTTATCTTCATCCCCGCTGCAAGCAGCGGGGCTTTCTAACGGGGTAAACCTAGAATCCTTTCGGCCTTGCCATATTCCGCAGCGGTCTTAATGAAAAACTGGGCCCTTTCCAGGGTGGCATTGTAAGGAAGCTCACAGCCAGAGGAAATGATGTAGGCTCCTCCCGGTGCGGCGACGCGGATGCACTCTTTTACTGCGGCTTCCATCTCTTCCTTTGTGCCGCTCACGAAAAGGGAAGTAGCCACGTTTCCTACCAGGGCGATCTTTTTTTGGGAAATCTCCACCATTCTTCCCAAGGATGAGGGGCTGTCTAAGCTCAAGGCCACGATGCCCAGGGCCATCAAATCTTCCATGATTGGGTCGATGTACCCGCAGATATGCAGCGATAAACCGGCTTTCTTCTCTCGAAAAAAATTGCCGATCTCCTGATGATGGGGTTTGATGAATCGCCGGTAGATTGCTGGGGAGATGAGGCTACAGGAGGAAGCCGCCTCCCCCATCGCCAGGGACAGCCCCGTCTGGATGATCTGTGAGCCCAGTATTTTTGTTACCTCAGTGGTGAACTTCATTAGGTCTTCTACAAAAGTGGGATCGTCCACCGCGTCGAAAATCAACTCCTGGGCGCCCCTTAGCCCCGCGGCGATCGTCCATGGCCCGGTCACGGTTCCCGATAAGGAACACTCCTTCAAGGTATTGGCCACCGCCCGGCAAGCCTCGATATAGGAAGGGAACCTCCCGCTGGCGGCGGGTTGGGGGAGCCTCAGAGCTCCCAGAGCAGACTTCTGAGAGAGGATAGGCTGCTTCACTTGCGGCACTCCATCATCGGGGAATTCCAAGGACGCACCCGCCGCCTCGGCCTCCATATGGATATCCCAGCCAACACCCACGGTGTCCGTTTGGCAAAGTTCATAACAGGTGATCGTCCCCTCGACCAATTTTTTCCAGTCTTTCCAATAATCCTTCAATGAGCACCCCAGAACCCTGGCCTTGAAAGGGCCCCCAATAAGCCCGATGGGGATCCGGTCGGCAAGGGCCCTCTTCATGCAGGCCCGAATCCGGTCCTTTCCGGTTATCTCCGCCATAAATACCTCCCCCTATTCAATCCGCATAGCGCAGAGCGTAAAGGATGAAAAAGTTCCAGGTTTTCGAGTTTTTTTTTGACGCTATGCTCTTTGCTCTTTGCGCTATGCCGGTTCTCGCTATGCGCTATGCGCTCTGCGTCTTTATATGGGCAAAAGGGTGACGCATACAATCCAGATTAGGGAAAGGACGGAAAAGGCAAGGAGGCAATAGCCCATGATGTCGCGCATGGAAAGGCCGCTGATTCCCAGCAGGGGAATGGCCCAGAAGGGTTGAATGACATTGCCAATTACCTCTCCGGCCGTGAAGGCATTGATGGCCTGGGGAATATTTACACCTAGGCCTTGGGCGGCCTTGACTACCAGAGAACCCTGAATTTCCCAGATCCCTCCAGAGGTTGGAACAAAAAGGTTAATGATGGCCGCGTCGATGAATAGCCAGAAAGGAAAGGTGAACCCCGTGGCAGTGGAAGTGATCCAACCAAAAAGGATCGCCGCCAGCCCCGATGAAGCCAGCATCTCCTGGATGCCGGCATAGAAGGGAAACTGGACAATGATGCCGTAAGCCGCCCGGGTGGACCTTTCCATGGATTTCAAAAAACGCCCGGGGGTATCGTGGAGGGCAAAGGCCAAGAAAAGGAGGAGGAAATTGATAATATTCAAGTCCAGGTCAAATCCCCGTCCGTAGAAACTATAAACGATGTAGGAAAACCCCATGAGGGAGATCAGCCAAACGGGCCACCGGCTATGCTCCAACCAAACGCCAAAGGTCATTCCCCCCTTCTGGCGCATTTCGTTTTCGGCAGCCATGGAGGCCTCTTCAGCGCGGTCTTCTTCCTCAAAGCGCTTTAAGATTTCCGGTTCCGGGGGAGTGGCGTCCTTTCCTTCTGGGCAGATCAGCCCCATCAGAAGGGTTAACCCGATGGTTCCCAAACAGACTCCCGCCAAGGCCATCGTGCTGCCAGAAGTCTGGCTGAGGGGAACCACCCCCATGGCTTTCTCCAAAAAATGCCCCGACTTGCTGATGGTCAGAGGCTCAGGAGCAAACAGCCCGAAAGTCCCGGCGCACATCCCCACGTAAGCGCAGGCCACAAGCAAAGGGTAATCGATCTGCGGAATTCTCCTGCCCATCTCCCGGGCTAAGAGCGCCCCGACGACGATGCCGATGCCCCAGTGCAGCCAGGAGAAGGCGGCGACTAGAGCTGTCATGAACATCACCCCTCCGCGGGCGGTCTGGGGGATGGCCGCCAAGGAGCGGAGGACCTTCCGGCCGATGGGAACGCTGGCCACGCTAAACCCCGCCATCATCATCAGCACCATCTGCATGGAGAAAGAAAGGAAGTTCCAAAAGCCATTGACCCAAAACTTGATCATATCGAAAGGACCTTGATAGGCCGCAAAGATTCCTAATACAAAAGCGGCCAGGGTTAACAGGATGGCAAAGAGAAAGGAATGAGGAACGAAGAGGGCTACCCGCGAGTTCAGGATTCTGGGTCCCTGCTGAAAAAACTCCTTTTTTAGGGTCATGAGAGATGCCAGATCATCAGCCCAATTTTGGATAAACGGGCCATTGGGATTTTGTAAGGGTAGCTCGGTAAACTATAGATAGCCCATAGGCTATAAGTCAATAAAAAAGAACCCTCATGGATGTTGACAAAATAAACCCCCTGGAGTATAGGTAGTTGTCTATCGAATCCTGCGGTTCAGGAATCACCTGCACCTGGAAGGATCGCCATCAAATAAAAAGGAGCCTATAGGTTATAGGCTTCTTGTGGTTTAAAAGCAAACCAAAAGGAGGAATTTCATGGCTCAGAATGTCACCGCTCCCATGGTCGGAAAGATTGTAGACATCAAGGTGAAGGTTGGAGACCGCGTTCAGGAGGATGACGAGATCGCCATCATGGAGGCCATGAAAATGGAGATGCCCATCGTGGCCCCGGTATCGGGTGTGATCAAAGAGATTCTTGTCTCCGTCGGCCAGACCTGTGAAACCGATATGGTCCTGGCCGTCATCGAATAAACCCATTTCTTCCCCAGAGAAAACCTGGAAAATCTCCCGGGATCATTGCCTCTAGAAAGAGGAGGGAGATCTCTGCCGGACCGCCGGAAGAAAAGGGTTTAGGGCAGACGATTTCCCCTGTCCCGGCTCCCGATGTGGATTACGCCATAAGGAGGAAAAATGGATTTCAAGCTGAGCGAAGAATTGCGAGCCATCCGTCAGACCGCCCAGGACTTCGCGGAGAAGGAGATCGCTCCCTTTGCGGACAAATGGGAAACGGAACACTATTTCCCCCGCGAGGTCATGAAGAAGATGGCCGACCTGGGTTTCTATGGCACCCTCATCCCTGAAGAGTATGGGGGAAACGGGATGGGCTTTTTGGCCGGGACGATTATCACCGAGGAGATCGCCCGGGCTAGCGCCTCGCTGCGGGTGACTTTCAACATGCAGACCTTCGGCCCGGCCCTCTCCATCCTGCGGTACGGTAATGAGGATCAGAAAAAAAAATACATTCCCAAGCTGGTATCCACGGATTGGATCGGTTGCTTCGCGATCACCGAACCCAACGCCGGGTCGGACGTCACGGCCATGAAGACTACGGCGATTCCCCGGGGTGATTATTTCCTGGTCAACGGAGGGAAGACCTGGATTTCCAACGCCCAGGTGGCGGACCTCTGCGTCCTCTACGCCTATCACGACCCAGCAGCGAAGAGCAAAGGCCTTTCCACATTTCTCCTGGACATGCATCTCCCCGGGATCACCACCCGTCCCTTGGATAAGCTGGGTCTGCACTCCGCACCCACCGGGGAAATTATCCTGGAGGACGTCAAGGTCCCAAGCGAAGCCCTCCTGGGAACGCTCGGGGATGGCGTAAGGCACGTCTTCGGCTCCCTGAACCAAACCCGCCTTTCCTGCGCTGCCGGGGGGCTGGGGATTGCTCAGGCTTGTCTGGACGCATCGGTAAAATATTGCAATGAGCGCGTGCAATTCGGGCAGCAGATCGGCCAGTATCAGATGAACCAGGACATGATCGCCGTCATGGCCACGGAACTGGAAGCTGCCCGCTTACTGGCCTACCGTGCGGCTGTCCAGAAAGATGAAGGAACCCTGGGAAATGTGTTGGAAACTTCCATGGCCAAATACTACGCAGGGGAAGTGGCTGGAAAGGCTGCGGACTTCGCCATGAGGATTCTCAGCGCCTATGGATACTCCACGGAATATCCGGTGGCCCGCTACTACCGGGATGCTAAATCGATCCAGATCGTCGAGGGCACGGCCAACATTCAGAAGACTATCATCGCCTTAGATCAGTTAGGATACCGGAAAGCAAACCGTTAAAGGAGGACTTTCTTCATGGAATTTAAAGAAAGAGGGTTTGAAGCTATTTACCAGGAATACAACGAAAAGCGGGAAAAAATCAAGCAGATGGGCGGGGCCAAAGCGATCGAGGGCCAGCATAAAGAGGGAAAGTGGTCCGCCCGGGAGCGGATGGATTACTTCTTCGATCCCGGGACTTTCACGGAACTCGGCCTTTTCGTGAAAAACCGGACCATGGCCTTCGGCATGGATAAGCGAGAAGTCCCTGCGGACGGCGTGGTCACCGGATTCGGAAAAGTCAATGGCCGGAGGGTCGTGGCCGGGGCCGAGGATTACACATCCATGGCGGGAACCTTCGGCGAGTATCATGGCAAGAAATTCTCCCAGGCCATTGATTTCGCCAAAGAAAAGGGGTGGCCTTTTGTGGGCATGAACGACTCCGGTGGGGCACGCCTCCAGGAAGGGATGGACACTCTGCAATGCTATGCCTGGCTCTTCCGTTCCCAGATCCTGGCCTCGGGGATCATTCCGCAGATCGCTCTCCTGATGGGCCCCTGCCTGGGGGGACAAGCGTACCACCCCATCATGCAAGATTTTGTTTTGCAGACCCGCAAGACCGGATTCATGGGCATTGCCGGGCCGGCTTTTGTCAAAACCCAGACGGGGGTGGAGATTTCTCTCGAGGAGCTTTGTGGCATCAAAGCGCATGCTTACAAGACCGGTCAGACCCATTTAGTGGTAGAGGACGATAAAGATTGTTTGGACAAGACCAAAGAGCTGCTGGCTTTCCTGCCCTCCAACAACAAGGAGAAACCCCCCCGCCTCGAAGCCCAAGACGATCCCGAACGGATCATTCCAGAGCTGGACACGCTGGTTCCCGAGAGACCCTCAAAACCTTTCGACATGCACCAAGTGATAGGAAAAATCGTGGACGCCGGGTATTTCTTCGAGCTCTTTAAATATTTCGCCACGAATGTGATCATTGGTTTCGCCAGGTTCAACGGGCGGACGGCGGGGATTGTGGCCTCTCAACCCATGTCCAAGGCCGGGGCCATCGACTGCGATGCTGCGGATAAAGTAGCCCGTTTTGTTCGCTTCTGCGACCTCTTCAACATCCCCCTGATCAACCTTCATGATACCCCGGGGTATTGGATCGGGCCGCAGGAGGAATGGCGGGGGATTCTGCGTCACGGCGCCAAGATGCTCTATGCCTACATCGATGCCACTGTGCCCAAGATCTCCGTCATTCTGCGCAAGTCCTACGCCGGCGCCTACCTGGGCATGTGCTGCAAGGACACGGGCGCTGATTTCATGTTCGCCTGGCCCCAGGCCCGGGTGACCATCGTGGGCGCAGAGACAGCCGCCAGCGTTATCTTCGCCAAGGAGATCAAAAGCGCCCCCAACCCGGAGGAGGTCCGAGCGGAGCGGATTAAACTTTACAGCGACCTCTACGAGAACCCCTACCGGGGTGCAGAGCGGAACTATCTTGACGATGTCATCATGCCCCGCGACACGCGCAAATACATCAATCGTTGCTTGGATGCATTGGAGAATAAGTCCGAGTCCCGCCCCTGGAGGAAATACTCAAACATCAATCTTTAACCTGCAACCCGCCGCTGAGGTGCGGGGGACAAAGAGAGCGACCGCTCATTCTCTCCCCCTCTGGGCGAGAGGGGCTATTATAAAGAAAGGAGCTCACTACGATGTTTAAAAAAATTCTGGTTCCCCTGGACGGCTCCAAACTGGCCGAAGGAATTTTGCCGCGGGTGGAATGGCTGGCCAAAATCCATGACGGTGAGGTCACCCTTTTGCGGGTGGCCTTGGCGCATACCTTTCCCGGGGCGGATCCCGTTCAGCATCAGGTGAACGTCGTCCGGGAAGCCGAGGAATATTTGGCCAAAGTTGAGGCCAACTTGAAAAGCGTGGGAGTGAAGGTCAATTCCGTAGTTCGATACGGCCACGATGCCCAGGAAATCATCGAGCACGCCAAAGATCGCAATTTCGACCTGATCGCCATGTCCACTCACGGACGCAGCGGGCTCACCCAGTTCATTCTGGGAAGCGTGGCCAACAAGGTCATCCATAACGGAACGGTACCCATCCTCCTCTGCCGGGTTTGTTAGAAAGGGCGTAGGGTGTAGGCTATTTCCCCTCCTTCATCCCGCGGGGATGATGTTTGAGAGGTCCCACTCCACGGGCAGGCGGACGAGCTGGCCGGCCCTGGTCTCGAAAAGAAGGTAGCCGTTGGCCAAGCCAAAGAGGAAGAGGTCCTTGGTGATCTCCACATCCTTTTTGCAGTAGGCGATGACTTCATCGATCTTCCCTTCTTTAAACCACTGCAGCGACTGTAGGCCGTCGGCTGATTTCTCCACGTTGAGAGTTTTATGAGCCAAATGGTTGAGGGAAAGGCGATACCCCAACTGCTCGGAGATTTTCTGCAGGATGTCAAAGGTCGGAAGATTCGCAAAACGAAAAGAAGAATAACCTTTGAGGACGTTATAATCGAAGTCGGCGATGTTAAACCCCACGATTAAGGCCGCGGTTTTTAACTTATCGATCAGTTCATGGACGCGGTCCTCTTGAAATACAGCAAAGGCGTCCTTCTGGGAGTCGAAAATCACGGCCGCGGCGACTCGCATCAAGTGTTTGTTATGCCAACCGCCCACTTCCTCGGCGCTTCGTTGGGTCTCGATGTCGAGGAAAAGAATGCGGTGCCGGGCCATGGTTTCCTTGAGCCAGGAAGGAGGTGGAGCAAGGGCCATCGCCTCCGGCTCTAAAAGTTCCGCTTCTGCCGGCGGAATTGTCTCGGCGGGGGGTGACGATGGCGGAAAGCCCGCGCCTTTCGTTCCTTGCTTTCCCATATTTTTTCCTCCCCATAACCATTCCAGAATAAATTCCGCCGCCCGCTTGTCCAGAGGTTTGTTCCCCGACCCGCACTTAGGAGAGTGGACGCAGGAAGGGCAGCCGTCCAGACAAGGGCATTCCTGGATCAGGGAGAGGGTCTTTTTCAAAAGCTCTTCGAGGATGCCGTAGCCGTACTCCGCCAAGCCAACTCCTCCGGGATATCCGTCGTAGATGAAGATCGCCGGTTTTCCCAGCTGGGGATGCACCGGATAGCAGATGCCACCCACATCGTTCCGGTCACAGAGGGCAAACAGCGGAAAAAGGGCGATGGAAGCATGCTCCACAGCGTGAATTCCACCCATGAAGTGCAACCCTTCTTCTTTCACCCGTTGCGATATTTCTTCGGGGAGGATGATCCAGAGTCCCATGGTCTCGAAGACGTGAGAGGGCATCTCTAATTCATGGACGGAAAGAAGGTCCTGACCGAAGATGCGCCGCTTCTCAAAGCCCTTGACTCGCTCGGTTACTTTCAACCTCCCATAGCAGGCTGTGAATTTGGCCAGAGGCTGGGTGCGCACCACGGAGAGGATCTCGGTCTCCTTCTCCGAAAGGGCGCGGGTGTAGTAGTCAACCTCCGCCGGCTTCGCCCAGACCTCCCTTTTCCCCTGATCCAGGTGGCTGACCAGGTAGGGATCGGCTCTATGCAGGTAGATCGCTCCCGGGTGGCATTCACTGTACACTCTCGGTACACTGATCTTCCCGATTAACCGCTTCGTCCCTTCTGCAAATATGGTATAGCTCTCCCCCGCGGAGCGAATATCCACCATCCGATGGGGATGCACCCGGTGGGAAAACCATTCCCGCCCCGAGGCACTCCGCAGGAGCTCACCTTCCGCCACCAACTGATCCAGAAGGGGAGCATACTTGGGCAGAGGGAAGACTGTTTCATCTATGCGGAGGGGAACTTCGGCACTCGCACAGACCAGATGTTTGGTAACCACCACCGAATTGTCCGGGTCCACCACTGCGCTCTCAAAGCCCCGCCGGAAAAAATCCTGGGGGTGGTGCATGAAATACTGGTCCAGCGCATCCGGCTGGGCGATCAGAGCCACCAGAGATTCTCGGTCTGCCCTCCCCACCCGGCCTCCCCGCTGCCAGGTCGTCGCTACGGTTCCAGGGTATCCGACCAAGATGCAGACATCCAAACCTCCAATGTCGATTCCCAGTTCTAAGGCGCTGGTGGAGATGACTCCCCAGAGTTCGCCGGAGACCAGCTTGGCTTCAATCTCCCGACGTTCTTCCGGAAGGAAGCCCGCGCGGTAGGAACTGACCCGGCCTCTCAAGTCCGGCCGATCCTTCAAAACCCAGGCATGCAAGAGTTCGGTGATTTTCCGCGCTTGGGTAAAGACCAAGGTGCGGAAGCCCCCATCGAGGCAGTCCAAGAAAAGCTTCGTCGCCAGGGTGTAGGGGCTGGTCGCCGGATTCAGGAAAAGGAAATGTCTCCCGGCCCGGGGCGCGCCACTTTCTTCCACCGCTTCGAATGGAAGGCCGGTAAGCTTCTCGGCAAACGCCCGGGGGTTGGCAATGGTTGCCGAACAGGCGATGAACTGGGGACTCGACCCGTAATATTCGCCGATCCGCTCCAGCCTGCGGATGACCTGGGTGAGGTGAGAGCCGAAGATCCCCTTGTAGGTGTGCAGCTCGTCGATGACCACAAACCGGAGGTTCCGAAAGAGCGCTTCCCACTGGGCATGGAACGGGAGCAAGCTAAGGTGTACCATGTCCGGGTTGGTGATCAAAATCGGGGGAATGGATTCGCGGATCTTCTGCCGCCGGTAGCTGGACGTGTCTCCGTCGTAAATCTCTGCCTGAAATTTGACCGGGTCCTGGAGGGGAGACGCCAATTCTCTAAAGGCTTTCAACTGGTCCTGCTCCAGCGCTTTCAGCGGAAAGATGTACAGGGCCTTGGAGTCGGGGGCCTGGAGCAGGGACTCCATGACCGGGAGGTTGTAGGTCAGAGTCTTGCCGCTGGCCGTAGGTGTGGCAATGACCACATTCTTCCCCCGGCGAACCATTTCGATGGCCGCCGCCTGGTGAGCGTAAAGGGAGTCAATGCCCAGTTTTTCCAAAGCCCGGGCCAACGCCCCGGGCAATTCCAGCTTTGTCCAGCGCGATTTCTCGGGAGGGAGGAGATGGTGATAGACGACTTGCGGCGCATAGAAACGCTGCCGCTTCAAATTTTCCACGAACTTGCGCATCTTATAATTAGAACGCTAGGCGTTTAGGGTGGCTAATTTTTCCCTTGATATTAATCTACCAAATATGTTAATAAAGTTCAAACCGCAGGGAATGGAAAGCCAGAAGATGGGGCGGGGAAAAAAAGGTCAGTTGATGGCGGGGCTTGTGCTGGTCACTTTGGGAGCCTTGTTACTTCTCCATCGACTGCTCATTCTCAACTTTTACACTACCAGTTGGCCGCTCCTTTTAGTGGCCGTCGGGCTGGGGCTTTTCCTGATCAACCGTCATACCTGGGCCGGCTGGGTTGTTGGCGGCATCGGCGTAATCCTTTTTGTGGTGAATTTCGCCATTGTTTTTTTCCCCGGCGTCGAGGCCTGGAGTGATCTGGTAGGACCGATCATCCTGGTCATCATCGGGGCTCTTCTTCTTTACCGTTTCTCCCACAGTGGGCTGTCTCCCAAACCTTAATCCTGCCCAAAAAAAAATTTTTCACCGCAGAGAACGCAAAGGTCGTTACTATAGTGAACGACAAAAGAAAGTTGGCATTAATTGTTCGGCATTCTACGGACAAATCCCCCCCACCCCCCTTTATCAAAGGGGGTCAAGGGGGAATTTAAGCTGGGAATTTTTAAGTTCCATCAGAGTCGATCTAATGTCAACTTATTTATGTCCTTCCATATAAATAATTAAAACGGCTATGGGCATAGCGGTTTCTGCGCCCTCGGCGTCGCCAGCTTCCAGGAATTAAACAAGGGAGGCTGCCCTAAGCCTCCCTTGTTTTTTCACCCCCTCCCTGCCCTCCCCCCTCAAGGGGGAGGGTAAGGGTAGGAGATAATGTTTTACTGGCGGTAGAGAAAATAATCGGCTTCTTCCATTTCCCGGTGCCGCTTGCGCCATTCTTCCAGAGGCATGGAGAACTGCCGTTCAATCTTCTCCCGAAACACGGGCCCGGAGTTATACGTGCAGAAGGGGTAGAGCCTCCCGTTGGGCGCGGCATAATGGATGGCGCAGCGCTTTACCCGGTCCACGTTGTAGTTGTAGGAATCCTGGAAGTGCATTCCCCCCACGAGCAGCATGTTCCAATTGTAAATGAGATCGACGCGTTTCTGGGCCTCTTTGTCCACGACCCCCTGGAAAAGCTCCAGGCAGATTTCGGGGGTCATCCCATCCTTGGCCTCCTCTTCCCGGAAATGCTTTCGCAGAAGGTGCTGGGCGCTCAAAGCGGTAAGGGAGCGGATGTGTGAGATCTTCTGTTTCACCAAATTGTTCAGGTCCAGGGTGAACCCCTCGATGTCGATCAGCTTGGTGATCGGGGTGATACTCTTTGTTTTCGAATTGACGAAGATGTATGAGCCGATCCCGCAATCCGCATGGGAGGTGATCTTCATCACCGAATATTTCCAGATCGCGCTGAGCAGCTTGGAGAAGGGGGAGGTGACAGATAAAGGATACCAATCTTCTAAGGCCTTGAGATAGCCGGTCTGCCTCTCGATGTCCCGGGCCAGGTCAGAGAGGGTGTAGCGTTGACGTTCCCGCTCTTCCGTCGAGATCCGTCCCGTGAAGGCTACGGGTTGATAGCTGATTCCACTGACGACGTCGGAGTGATCGATGGCGAACTGCAGGATGTTCCCCACCTGCTGGTCATTGATGGTCTTGATGATCGTCGGCACCAGAACAACCCGCAAGCCTGCCGCTCTGGCATTCTCAATCGCTTTAACCTTCAACTCCCAGAGACCCGACAATCCCCGGGTCTTCTGGTAGACCTCATCCCCCGTGCCGTCGAATTGCAGATAGACCGTGTAGAGGCCCGCTTCCCTGCTCTTCCTGGCAAATTCCGCATCTTTGGCGATGCGGACTCCGTTGGAGGCAATCTGTAGATGGTTGAAGCCCATGGAGCGGGCGGCATTCAGGATATCCAAGAACCGCGGATGGATGGTGGGTTCCCCCCCGGAGAATTGCACAGCCGGGGGGAACACGGGTTTTACATTCCGGATCATGGTGAGCATTTCCACCACCTGCTCATAGCTCGGTTCGTACACATACCCCTGGACGTTTGCGTTGGCAAAGCAGATCGGGCAGCGCAGATTGCATCGATTGGTTAGATCCACGTTGGCCAAGGCGGCATGGCTAATGTGCAGGTCGCAGAGGCCACAGTCGTCCGGGCAAATTTTAGCCCCGGTAACCTGCGGGTTCAGGATTCCATCACCATCCTCATAAGTCCATCGCTCCGCCTTTTTATAGAGTTCCACGTCTGAATATACCAGGTCCCGCACAAATCCATGCTCTGGACAGGTCTTCTCCATGATTACTTTGCCATCGATCTCGAGAATTCTTGCTGGAATCAATTTTCGACAATCAGGACAGAGGCTCTCCACTTGTTTAGGGAGTCCGAGGGGAACGTTCTGGGTCGGCGGGTAATAAGGTTCGAGGTTGGCAGACTTTTTCCCGGAAGCCCTTTTTCCAATATTCCGGATGAGTTCTCCGATGGCCATTTTACCCTCCTTAAGTAAATTTTTAGATAAATGAGCAAAATCCAGGCCAATGGCCGGGTCGAAATCTCCTTTATAAGACCATAATATTATAGGTAAATTTTTTAAAGGAAGGATCCCGGAAGGGCTTGGGGAGCAATCTGATCTTCTTTGGGATAGGGGGCTAAATCAAATTATGTTTCAATTTCATCTGGTTAGTTACTGCGAATTTTATTTTTCAACTGCGATAATTTTATTCGCATCCATTTCTCTCAAAATCTTTTTTGGAGATCCCATATTTCTTGATCAAGTTTTGAAACTGCCTGCGGTCCATACCCACCTTTGCCGCCGAGCGTTGGATGTTTCCTTCTCCTTGCCTCAGGGCTTCAACGGCGAAGTTTTTCTCGATCTCTTCTTTGATTTTTTGTTGGGCGTGCTTTTTCATCTGTTTGAGTTCCTGCTTGTCTACCGGGAATTTTGCTTCCTCTTCCTCCTTACCTTCACGCCGGAGCTCTTCTGGCAGGTCGCCGATCCCAATGCAATCAGAGTGGCAAAGCACCATGGCTCGGATGAGGGCGTTTTCAAGCTCCCGGACATTCCCCGGCCAGGGATAATTCATCAACAATTGCAGCGCCTTTTCGTTCACCCCGGTGATTTTCTTCTTAAGCACCTCGCGGTGCTTCAAAAGAAAATGCTCTACCAGAGGGGGAATGTCTTCTTTCCTTTCCCGCAGGGGCGGGATGGGGATGGTGATCACGTTCAAGCGATAATAGAGATCATCCCGAAAAGTACCTGCTTCTACAGCCTGCTTCAGGTCCTTATTCGTGGCCGCGATGATCCGATTATCTACCTCTATTTCCTCCGTACCGCCCACCCGCTGGAATTTTTGTTCTTCTAGGACCCGCAAGATCTTAACCTGGAGTTCTTTGGGCATCTCCCCAATCTCATCCAGAAAAAGCGTTCCCCTGTCGGCCAATTCCAGGCGCCCCTTTTTCGTCTTTAGCGCCCCCGTGAAAGCTCCTTTCTCATGGCCGAAGAGTTCGCTCTCGAGAAGGTTGCTGGGGATGGCCGTGCAATTAATGACCACGAAGGGCTTGCTCGAACGATCGCTCTCGTAATGGATTGCCCGGGCCACTAACTCTTTTCCTGTGCCGCTCTCTCCTCGAACGAGCACTGTGGCCTTTGTCCCCGCTACCTGCTGAATGAGCTGGATGACCTCTTGCATGGCGGGATGGTTCCCCACGATGTTCCGCGGCCCATAGATCGTCTTCAACTCCTGCCGCAAACCCCGGTTTTCGTCTTTCAGGCGGAGCAAAGAAAGGGTCTTTTCGATCAACAGCTCCATCTCATCCATCTTGATGGGCTTGAGGATATAATCGGTCACCCCTTCCTTCATGGCCTGGACCGCGCTTTCAACCGTCCCATACGCGGTCATAATGATGATCGGCAGGTCGGGGAGAACGCGGCGCACTTCCTTCAGCAGCCTCATCCCGCTCATTCCGGGCATCTTCAGGTCTGTGATCATGAGGGTGAGGTCTTGCGTCTTTACGATCTTCAGAGCTTCTTCCCCATCCCCGGAAGCCAACACCTCATACTTCGGGCTGAGATTAATCTCAAAGATCCGCTGGATGCGGACTTCATCGTCGACAATCAAAATTCGCGGCTTCATAATCCTCCAACAAAAAAATACGCTATGCGCATAGCGCTAAGCGCTTCGGGGTTCCGCACATTCTCTGTGGCCTCTGTGTGCTCCGTCGTAAAGAAATAATGGTCTTCATTTCTGGCCGGCAGGAGCCGGGCCCACGGCCCCGAAACACCCCCTCGTACCCCTGGGGAAAGGAAGCGTAAGCACGAAAGTGGTCCCTCCGCCATCGTTATTCACCACGGAGATCGTTCCCCCATGGTTTTTAACGACCGAATGGACAATGGACAAGCCCAAACCTGTTCCTCGCTCTTTCGTAGTAAAGAAAGGGTCGAAAATTTTGGATTCCGCCCCCGAGGGAATGCCCACCCCTGTATCGCTGACCCGAATGATCACATCTTTGTTTTCCTTCTGGGTCAGGGAGAGGCGCAATGTCCCCCCCTGAGGCATGGCTTCCAGAGCATTGAGCTCCAGGTTCACCAGGGCCTCCCGGATCTGTTCCGGGTCTAAATACATGAGGATCTTTCCACCGGGATATTCTTGGAGAACCTGAACTTGCCTCTCCCGGCCGGGGATAGAGAGAGATTCTACCGTCTTCTTCAGGATATTTTTCAGGTCGACTTCCTGGAAAGCCGGTGGCTTTGGGCTTGGCGAAGTCCAGAAAGCTGGTGAGCATGTGATTGATGCGTTCGGATTCCTCGCGGATAAACTGGAGCATCTCCGACTGGACGGGCTCCGGAACCTTTTTCTTGAGCGTCTCCGCTGAGCCCAGGATGATCCCCAAGGGGTTCCGGATTCCATGGACAAAGGAGGCGGCCATTTCTCCCAGGGCCGCCAGCTTTTCGGACTGCATCATCTGATGGTCCTTCCTCTTCAGGTCCTGGTAGAGAAGGGCCCGGGAAATGGCCATGGCCATGGCCGGGGCCAGGGCCTCCAGAGCCTCGATTTCCATAATGGCGAAGTTTTTCCCGTTTTGTTTACCCCCCACCAGAAGAAATCCCAGCATCCATTCTCCCCACTGCAGGGGAATGACCACGGAAGGCCGGGCGGCCGCTATCTCCTGGATCTCCGACTGCAGGGGTCGAATATTCTTAATGGATTCCAGCTCCACAGCCCTCCGGGATTTCCTCAGGAAAGCGATGAATGGGTTCTCTTTGGAAAATTCCCTCTCCGCGGGTAAGCCCTTCTGGCTGAATATCCGGTAGGAATCCGACTCCCCATCGAAGATCCATATTCCCACCTTATCCAGAACCAGGCCCTGCGAGATGAAATCCACCGTGGCCTGGAGGAGGGTGGGGAGGTCCAGGATCCCCAGAAGGGTGCGGGTGAACTCGAAGAACTTGAGGCGGAAGAGATATCGATCCCGGTAGAAGAATCGGTCGATGAACTCTTCTACCCTCCTTTCCAGCGGGCGCAGGAGGAAGACCAGAATGAGGACCAAGGCGCTTTCCACCAGCAGAGAAGTGGTCTCGAATTTTTTGGCCAGGATGTCGCAGACATTCTTGATAAACAGCACGTAGATGACCAGGACCAAACCGGAGAGCAGGGAGTAGAGGATGGATCCGCGGATGATAAAGTGAATGTCCAGCAAGCGATATTTGACAATAGCCAGGGCAAAGAAAAAACTGATCAGCAAAGAATAAAGGCTGGCTACAAAGAAGAAAGAATAGCCAAATTGAAAGAGATAATTCGCTACATGCAAGACCAGACCGATAAAGAACATGGAAATGATGCCCCCCAGCAGGTAGAGGATTTGCAGCCGCTGGCGGGTGATCTTGGTCCGGCGGTAAGAGATGATGAAGTTGATGACCCCCCAAGCGAAGCACCCCAGACCGATCAGGCTCAGAAGGAGGGCCAGAAGGTGAGACTCCAGGGGCCCTTTGAAGGTGAAGACGTAATAGAAGATGGACCCGATTTTCAACACCCGCCCGATGTCCACCTGGAGAAGGAGGATGAAAGGCAACAGCAGGGCGATCGGCCCCACGTAGAGAATGGCGCTGCGCCATCCATCGAAAAAACGGGTCAGTTTCTGGGGAAAAACGAAGGAAAAATGAAGGAAGAACACCGGAAAGAGGAAAACCCCGGCAAAGATGATCTTCACCCCCACCAGGGCCATGGACGGGTAGATCGCTGTTGATCATGATCAGTTCGCCGGCATTCCAGCCTACGAAAGAAAGGATCAACAGCGTAAAGACCCGATTCCCTACGCCCTTGGGGTTGTTGAAGAAGACAATCAGACACAGGGTCAGGTTGATGCCAAAGGCCAAGGCTGCCGGCAAGGCGTAGATGCTCATCCATGTCTCCTTGGGTGCCTCACCCTTTTGCTCTGGAATTTCTCTCGCCCAGAAGGAATTTCTTTGAGGCGACCCCCCCTACGGATCCTGCATATCCGCTGTCCATTCCGGCTAATTTGTCCTATTTTACTTCATCTGCTCAAATTGCCCAACAAAAATTTAAGGGGAGATATGACTCTCTTTTACTTCAGGGCTTCGCCCAGATAGGCTTCCCTCACCGAAGGGTTCTGCAGTAGATCGCTGCCGCTCCCCTCCATGAAGATTCTTCCAGTCTGCAGCACATAGCCATAATCTGCCACCTTTAAAGCCGCCTTGGCATTCTGCTCGATGAGAAGAATCGTCATGCCCTTCTCGTGGATGTTACGGATAATGCCAAAGACCTCCCTGACCAGCTTGGGAGCGAGTCCCAGGGATGGCTCATCCAGCATCAAGAGATCAGGGCGGGACATTAGCCCCCTGCCCAGGGCTAACATTTGTTGCTCCCCGCCCGAGAGCGTGCCGCCTTTCTGCTTTTTCCGCTCCGCCAGCTGGGGGAAGAGTTGATAAACCTGCTCTATGTTTCGGCGAATTTCCTTCCCCACTTTTGGGAATAGGCTCCCATGAGCAGGTTCTCTTCCACGGAGAGGTTCACGAAGATGCGTCTTCCTTCGGGGACCATGGAGATGCCTTCCCGGGCGATGCGATGGGCGGGCCTATTTTGAATCTCCCTGTCCCTGGAAAAGGATCTTTCCCTGGCGTGCTTCCACTAGCCCACTGATGGTTCGCAGGGCTGTGCTCTTGCCAGCGCCGTTGGCCCCGATCAGGGTGATGATCTTTCCCCTGAGGAACGGAGAGAAAAATTTCCTTGAGGGCGTGGATTCCTCCGTAGAAGACGCACAGGCCGGAAATCTCAAGCAAGGCCCTCTCCTCCCCCTTCTTCGCCCAAGTAGGCGGCAATGACCCGCGGGTTGTTGCTGAATCTCCCGCGGCGTTCCTTCGGCAATTTCGGCTCCATAGTCCAGAACCTTAATCCATTGGCAGATTCCCATGACCACTCGCATGTCGTGCTCGATCAGAAGCACGGTGAGACCAAAATCTTCTTTCACCTGCAGGATGAAGTCCATCAATTCCTCCGTCTCCTGAGGGTTCATACCGGCCGCGGGCTCATCCAGCAGCAGCAGGCTGGGCCTCGTGGCCAGGGCCCGGGCGATCTCCAGTCTTCTCTGCTGGCCGTAAGGAAGGGCCCCCGCCCGCTCCTGAGACATTTCTCCCAGCCGAACCCGGCGAAGCAGCACCATGGCCCCCTCGATCATCTCTCTTTCCTCCCGGTTGTAAAGAGGGGTCTTCAGGACCGCACCCATGAAAGAAGAGCGCAGGTGTCCATGGTAGGAGATCATCACATTTTCGATTACCTTTAGGTCCTGAAAAAGGCGGATGTTCTGAAAGGTACGCGCGATGCCCCGTCGGGTAATGGCATTCGGTTTTAGCCCGGTAATTTCTTGCCCCTGGAAAAATATTTTCCCTTGAGTGGGCTTCAGGCTTCCAGAGATCATATTGAAGACGGTGGTCTTCCCGGCCCCGTTAGGACCGATCAGGCCGATCAGATCCCCGGTCTCCAGATCTAAAGAAAAATCGTCCACTGCCGTGAGACCGCCGAAGCGCATGGTCAGATGTTCAGCGGAAAAAAAGGGCATGGGTCTATTCCTCAGAAAAAAAGATTTACCGCAGAGCTTGACCTGTTAGATATTTACTGTCTCACAGGTCAAGCCGAGAACGCAGAGAGAAATTTATCTCCTGAATTCGAGATTCGAATATCGAATTTTTAATTGTCCCGTCTCGGCGCTCTCCGCGCTCTCGGTGGTGAAAATCATTTCACTTGGTCTCTCGAACCCCCGACCCCTTAAACCCCCGCAAGAAATCGATCAGCCATTGCCAGGAAAATTCTTCTCGTCCCATGATCCCTTTCCGGGCAAAGATCATCAACCCGATCAGGATCACCGAAAAGATGACCATGCGCATGCCCGGGATTCCCGGGATTTCCAGCGGGCCAATGGATAGGGGTTCTTCCACAACCCGCAAGGCTTCCCCGCCCAGGACAAATAGGACCGAGGAGATCACCGAACCGGTAGTGGATCCTAATCCCCCGATCACGATGATAATGAGTAGGTTGAAGGTCAAAAAAAATGTGAAAAGCACGGGTGAAATCGTGGTGATCAGGTGAGCCAGCAATCCACCGGCTATGCCCGCGAAGAACCCGCTTATGGTAAAGGCCATCATTTTGTATCGCAAGACGCGCACGCCCATGGCTTCCGCCGCTACCTCGTCTTCCCGGATGGCTTTCATGGCCCGGCCAAAGGAACTGCGGATCAGCCGACCGATGAAGAAGAGGGTGAATACCATGAGCCCGAAGCTCCACCAGAGGTTCGTGTAGGGGGCAAGCCCCTTTAAGCCCAAAGGCCCGTTCGTCACGCTCTGCAGGTTATTGGCCACCACGCGCACCACTTCCCCAAATCCCAGAGTGACAATGGCCAGGTAATCTCCCCGAACGCGAAAGACTGGGAAGCCCATCAGGAATGCCAAGAAGGCCGTGACCAATCCTGCGGCCACCAGGGAAAGCCAGAAGGGAACCGAGATGACCGAGAGCGGCCAGATTAAAGGCTCGATGATGAAAGTGATCTGTTTTTCCGCGGGGCTCATGGTCAAGAGCGCAGAGGTATAAGCGCCTATAACCACGAAGGCGTTGGGCCCCAAAGAAAACTGTCCACAGATCCCATTGATCAGGTTGTAGCTCACTGCCAGGGTGATGAAAATGGCACAATTATTAAGAAGGCGGATATGATATTCTGTGGCATTTCCCTTGGCCCAATAAAGAAAGGCGAACAGGCCGACAACCATGAAGCCGGTTAGGATTTGATCACGAGTTTTAGGCATTATGAAAAATGGCCGAAGGCTCGAGGGATAAGGCCTTACCCCTTACGCCCTACGTCCTCCTCTGTTTCAATCCGGCAGTTTTTCTCCCATGATCCCTATGGGTCGGAAAAGGAGAATGCCGATGAGGATGAGGAAGGCGAAAGCATCCTTGTAGCCCCCCAGGCTGGGCATCAAGCCGATGAGCAGGATTTCGATCACTCCCAAGAGCAATCCTCCGAGGGCAGCGCCCGCGACATTTCCGATTCCTCCCAGCACGGCCGCCACGAAGGCTTTGATCCCCGGGATAATTCCCATGTAGGGATCAATCTGCGGATATTTCAAGGCCCACATGATTCCGCCGGCAGCGGCCAGGGCCGACCCGAGGGCGAAAGTGATGGAAGTAATTTGGTTGACATCCACTCCCATCAATCGGACGGTCTCCATATCGCGGGAAATCGCCCTCATGGCCCTTCCCGTACGTGTCCGGTAGACCACGTAAAGCAGAAAGAGGATGAGAAGGAATGTAATAACTGGAATCCACAGCGAGAGAGTGAGCAAGCGCACCTCTCCCCATTCGAGTACTTCCCCGAAAAGGGCAGGCCGGTGAAAAGCTTTGGGCCTCCCTCCAAAGATCACCAGACCCAGGTGTTCTAACAAGAAAGAGACGCCAATCGCAGTGATCAGGGCGGAAATGCGCGGGGCCTTGCGCACGGGCAGATAGGCCCCGCGGTCGATGGTAATACCCAAAAGCGCAGTCAAAAAAATGGCGATTAGGAAAGAGACCCACCAGGGCAGAGAAAAGATCAGGATGGCGTAGAACGCAATATAACAACCCATCATCAGGACGTCCCCATGGGCAAAATTGATCAGCCTGAGGATCCCATAGACCATGGTGTATCCGATGGCCACCAGCCCATAAAGACTTCCCAAGGAAACCCCGTTGATGAGTTGTTGCAGAAAGATTGAAAGGGTCACAGTCTCATATCCCTGAAGAATTTGTTCCCCCGTCTCCATTTATAAAACGTCGTATTGCCCCTCGCCCTTTACCCCGTGAAATAGAGGCAAAATTTCACAGGGTGAATCCCCTCGCTCACGAAGGGAGGGGAGATCCGCGGGGCTCCTGGCATCTTACGGGTTCACCGTTGTCAGATATTCGAACTTTCCATTCTTGACAACATGATCACCATGGGTTTTACGGCGTTCCCGTCCTCTCCGATGGAAAGCCTTCCGGAGATGGCTTCGAAATTTTTGGTTGTGGCCAGAGCGGCCCTGATTGCTTCTCCCCGGGTCGAGTTGGCCCGGCTGATGGCATCTAAAAGAACGAAGTAGGCATCGGCTCCCAGGGCGTGGAACGCATTGGGCTCTGCCTTATACTTCTTTTGCCAACGGGCCATGAAATCCTTAGCCAGTTTGGTCGTGGCTGCCTTGGCATGAAAATGGCCGGTGAAAGCCACGCCCTCAACCTCTTTCCCTCCAATCTGGATCAGTTCATCAGCCTGGGCGCCATCTCCGGAGAGGACTGGAGCCTTCAGCCCCAACTCCCTGGCCTGTTTGGTGAATAGAGCAACGGGGGAATAATAATTGGGGGCATAGAGCACATCTGGATTCTTGGGCTTCATGGTGGAAAGCTGGGCAGAGAAGTCCTTATCCTCGGTCACGCAGAAGGTTTCCGCCACGATCTGGCCTCCCAGCTTGGTGAACGCGTCCTTGAAAAATTTTCCGAGACCCACGCAATAATCCTGTGATTTATCTACGATCAGCGCTGCTTTTCTAGCCTTTAAGGTGTTGAAGGCATATCTGGCTGCGATATCTCCCTGAACGGGATCGATGAAACAGACACGGAAAACATATTTTTTCCCCTGCGTCACCAACGGGTTGGTGGCCGTTGGGGTGACGACAGGAATCTTGGCCTTTTCAGCAATGGGCCCTCCGGCCATGGTATTTCCGCTGATCATCTCTCCAATGATGGCTACCACCTTATCCTTTTCAATCAGTCGGCTGATGGCGTTGGCCGCTTCGATCTTATCGCTTTTCGTATCTACCAAAATATACTCTACTTTCTTACCCAGAACAGTGGGCTTCATCCCCATCGCGGCCTGTATGCCATTGTTGGCATCCTGTCCGTACGCCGCCACCGCGCCGGTCATTGGCAAAAAGCCACCGATCTTGATGGTATCGGCTGCCAGGCACCACCCGGACATAAGCAAAATAGAGAGACAAATTACCGTTCCCATAAGAACCTTTTTCATTATTCTTACCCCCTTTTTCATTCATTTACAAATGAGCCCAGATGATCTGTGTCCAATCGCCCTTCCCACTGAGCCCCCTCGCCCTCACCCTCTCCCCCTCGGGGGGAGGGCGGGATAAGGGGGATCCTCTGCCTTCAATAGGATCGCGTCATTTTATTACAATTCATTTCCTGCTGTAAACAAGAAACCAAAGGGGAAAGGAAATTTTCCGGATCTCAGTATTTCTCAGGTTAGATCTTAAGGAGAGCAGAAATTTTTGTTGAGTGGGCCTGGAACGTGTTTTATAGTTGAACGGAAGATTCAAAGGTCTTTTATGATTCGGGAAAAAACAGATGAAAATAATCCGCCTCAAACAATTAGAATTTGTTTCCGCCGGCCATGAAGACCCAAAATCCCCGGGCGTTTTAATAAAAGTCATATTGAAAAAATGTGATCTTCTGGCAGGACATTTGCAGATGGTAAACTGGGCCAAGATGGCAGCAGGGAATTCTTTCCGTCCCCACTACCACGAGGATATGGAAGAAATCTTCATAATCTTAAAAGGGAAGGCCCGGATTCAAATCCAGGAAGAAGAAGCGGTATTGGGGAAGGAAGAGGTGGTTGTGGTCCCGATGGGCCAGGTCCATGAGATGAAAAATATCGGGGATGAAGAGGTGGAATATATCGTGATGGGGATTTCCCGGGGGGAAGGCGGCAAAACGATTCTAATTTGAGAGGACAGTCCCAATGCTTTTCATGGCCCGGGGGGCCGGATGGCCCTCCCACCCGGGCCTGCGAAGGACCCGATGAGATTCGAACTCCGGCCAAGACCGCCCTACGATTTGGCCCGCTGTGCCTGGGTTTTCAGCCAGTTCCCCTCGGATGGAACCGACGTCTGGGTTCCAGCCAGGGAGGGGCATCCCGCCCATTATGGTCGGCTGCACGTCCTGGAAGACGAAGCCGTCCTGGCCATTGTTCATCAGCAGAATGGGAAACAGAATGCGGAGCGGCCGTTGCTCCTGCGCACGCATCCATCGCGGGCGAAGTACCTCTCCGTCTTGCGAGCCTCAGTCAGCTGGCAGTTTCACCTCGACGCTCCTTTAGGAGAGTTCTACCGCCGCGCGGCGAAGCATCCCTTCTTCCGCCCCATTCTGAGATCCCTCTATGGGGTCAAGCCCCTCCGCCCCCCCAGCCTTTATGAAATGGCCGTCATCGCCATCACCGAACAGCAACTGGCCTACCCGGTGGCGGTGAAGATGCGGGCCAGACTGGTCGAGGCTTTGGGCATGAAGATGATTTTTGCAGGGAAAGAATACAGGGCTTTTCCTACGGCCCAGGCTTTAGCAGAATGTAAAGTCAGCGATTTGCGGGCCCTCTCCTTTTCCACGCGCAAAGCGGAGTACCTGATCGACCTCTCCCGGAGGGTAGCCCTGGAAGGTCTAAATTTGGAGGAATTGAGAGATCGGCCCAATGAGGAAGTCATTGCCGTGCTCACTTCTCTTCGGGGCCTTGGCCGATGGAGTGCGGAGTATCTTTTGACCCGCGGATTAGGGCGGTCGGATCTCTTTGCCGCAGACGATCTGGGCATTCAGACGCTTGTAGGGAAACACTTGGGGCCTGGCCGCCGGGTCTCGGCCGAAGAATGCCGGCAGATCTTAAAACCTTGGGGAACTTACCAAAGGTGGGTGGTCTTCTACCTGTTCTGCGCTTCCCGCTTGGGGTTGGTCCGATAGCGATCTTTGATGGACTCTCAGACTTCCCGGAATCGAATCCGTTCTTAAACTTTCCCGCAAGTCCCCTCCTTCTTTAACTTCTGCCTGGGTGTATTCTTTGCTTCTTTATTAGATCCATGAAACAGTTTCAGGATTTCATCCACGTCGAACCGCCAGGAATCCCCGATCTTAAATCCCGGAAGTTCGCCCTCCGAGGCTAATTTGTAGATCGTCTGTTCAGAAAGTTTCAAGAATTTCTTCAAGTCTTGTGCCGTCACAATGTTCCCCCAAATCACATTTTCCTTAGCCATATAAGATTCTCTTCTTTTCCCCTTCTTTTGCACCGATCTGATGGGTAAGCCCTTTCTTTATTTAATAAGACTTTGAAATCTAAAATATAAATCGACAGGGTTTTGTTCTTTTTTTACAAGACAGAGTCTAAATATGTTGTAGGACGAAGACTCTTTATTGTGTAGGATTTTTCTTACAAAATTATGGGATTGACGGAACCTGTGGGGACAATGGGGCAGATAGGATCTCGCCGACCGTTACTCTAACTGTACCAGCCTGTGCTTTATGGCATAATGGGTCAACTCCGCATTGTTCTTCATTTTCATTTTTTTAAGAATGCGGGAACGGTAGGTGCTGATGGTCTTTACACTCAGAATTAGGTCTGTGGCAATCTCACTCACCGTCTTGCCCGAGGCAATCATACACATCACCTGATGTTCCCGATCCGATAGGGTTTCATGGAGGGAATCTGGGGTGTCTCTTTCTAAATCCAGGACCAATTTTTCCGCCAGGGTCGGACTGACGTATTTCCCGCCTTTAATGATTTTCCGGAGGGCCTGGACCAGTTTTTCCGGCACGCTCTCTTTCGTCATATAACCAGCCGCACCCGCTTTTAGGGCACGTACTCCGTATTGATCCTCAGGATGCATACTTAGAATCAGTACAGGAAGTTTGGGACGCTCCTTCTTTATCTCTCTTAATGTTTCCAGTCCGCCTCTTCCGGGCATGGTGATGTCGAGAATGACGGCATTCCAATCCTGCTTCCGGACCAGCTCCAGCACCTCTTGGGAGCTTTGCGCTTCCCCTACAATCGCCAGATCCGGTTCCTCGGCCAGGATTTGCTTCAAGCCTCGCCGGACAATGGGATGATCATCGGCGATTAGAATTTTAATCATGTTTCTCCCTCCCAGATCATTCGTCTCGATAGCCCATTGTTTATTGTCCATTGCCTAGTGCTTATTGCCTTTGGGCTTTTGCTTATGGCTTCTTACTCTCTCCCTTTTGCCTTCCCCTTTCGGCTGGCCCCCTTCGGCCTCTTCTTTTCCCATCGGAATCCGCACCGTTACCGTAGTCCCTTTTCCCCGGGTACCCTTGATTTTCACTTCTCCCTGAAAAAGAAAAGCCCGTTCCCGCATTCCCAGAAGTCCCAGCGACTTCGGATGGGAAATCTGCCGTTTGGTAATTCCCTTTCCATTATCGTGCACTTTCAGGATGAGATGGCCAGCACGCTCCTCCAGGCCGATGTCTACTCGGGTGGCCTCGGCGTGGCGGGCCACATTGGTCAAGGTCTCCTGAAAAAGGCGAAACACGGCTGTACTCCGCTCTTTATCCAAACGAAAATCTTCCCGACTTGAAATAAATCTGCATTTTATTCCTGTCCGACTTTGAAATTCTTGCGCCTGCCATTCAATAGCCGCGGAAAGACCTAGGTCATCCAGTATCCCGGGCCGTAATTCCGAGGAAATCTTACGCACGGTTTGAATCGTTGCATCGACCAGTTCCGACATGGATTCCGTCTTTTTCACTAAGGGCTTCTGATTTTTCAACAACCTGCTGGCCAACCAGGAAAGGTCCATTTTCAGGGCGGTTAGCACCTGCCCCAACTCGTCGTGGATCTCCCGGGCAATCCGGCCCCGCTCTTCTTCACGGATGGTCTGCAAACGTGTCGTCAGGGATCGCAACTGTTCACTCGAATGTCTGAGCTCCTCCTCCACCTGCTTGCGTTCGGTGATGTCGCGCACCACGCTCACCCAACCGATCCGCCCACCCTGGTCGCCTTCGATGGGCATCACCGTATGTTCCGTGAAGAAAATCTCTCCATTTTTGCGCTTCATTCTGAATTCAGGTAAATGCAAGAAACCTTTATCTTCCACAGTGGCAAACAGGCGTTTCCTAAAATCCTGGAGGGAAGATTCGTCGACGTGCAGGAAAGTTGTTGTTTGGCCCAATATCTCCTCCCGGCTGTAACCGAACATCTGGGTAACTGCCGGATTGCAGTCCATGATCTGAACGGTTTGGCCATCTACGATGAAAACCGCCTCCCGCAGACTCGCGAAGGTCTTCTTCAGTAATTGCTGAGACTCCCGCACCTCCTCTTCTACCTGTTTGCGCTCAGCAATTTCGATCTGTAATTTTTCATTCGCCCTCTGCAGGTCCGCCCTTCGTTCAATAACTCTTCTCTCCAATTCCTCGTATGCTCGGCTCTGCAACTCCGCTGCCCGTCTCTGGGCAGTCACGTTGCGGCTAGAGACAGCGAGCTTCGCTACTTTCCCCTGGTCGTCAAAGATAGGATGGATCGTGTTTTCGGTGCACATTCCTCTGAACTCATCTTCAAATTGGACTGGTTTGCCCGAACGAATCACCTCAAGAGCGCGGGCCTTCTTCGCCATAGCCAAATCAGGGGGGAGAAAATCTTGAATACGGGCGCCCAAAAGTTCATCCACACTCTTGCCCAGTTCTTTAGCGGTGGTTTCGTTTAAAGCAAGAATAGTTCCAGTTGTATCGAGGATGAACAATGCCGCCTGGGCCGAATTCAGAAGCGCTTGCATCGCCTCCTCACTTTCCCGTAGCTTCCCTTCGACTCGCTTGTGTTCGATTTCTAATTTTTCCAATTCCGCCACCCGTTGGCGCAGGGCTGCCATTTCCTGGAGCAGCTGATCTTTTGTCTTCCATTCATCTTGCATAGGCAAAACCGCCGGGAAAGCCCTTTTCGAGGAAAAGCCTTGACCTAATCCTTATATCCAATTTGGTCAAAGATTGTCAAAATATTTTTGGGACCCCAATCTGCCGGGGATAAGCGTGGCGCTTCCAAGGATGTCGGCAAAAATTCCCGGGCCACGAATCACCCCTAAAGGGAAGAAGTGGGGATTACCATAAGCCGAGGATTTTTCTGGCTTCCTGAGGGGCGGCGACTTCTCTGCCATATTCTCTGGCAATCCGGACGACTCTCTCCACTAATTCGGCATTGGTCTTGGCCAGAACGCCTTTGGAATAGTAGATATTATCCTCCAACCCCACCCGGACATGGCCCCCTATGGCCATCCCGATCATGGCCATGGGAAGTTGACCCGGGCCGACCCCGATTACCGACCAGGTCGAATCCCGGGGGATGATCTCGGTAAGATAAAGAAGCGACTTAGCTGTGGCCGGCATGCCGGCGGGCGTCCCTAAAACGAACTGGAAATGGAGGGGAGATTTAAGAAGGCCTTTCTCATGATACTTCAGGCAGGTGTAAACCATTCCGACTTCGAAGACTTCCAGCTCCGGCTTGATTCCCCTGGCAAACGTTTCTTTGGCCAGGGCTTCTAAGAATTCTGGAGGGTTAAGGAAAACGTTCTCCCCCATATTGATGGAGCCGGCATCGTAGGAAACCAGTTCGGGATTCAAGGCCAAAGGAATGAGCCGATCCGCGACGGGAAGGTTTCGCCCCGGAATCCCGCTCGTCGTCAGGCATAAGAGGGCATCTGTCTCCCTTCGAATCCGATCTACCACCTCTCTAAAAAGAGAAAAATCCTGGGTCCCCAGGCCGGTTGTTAGATCGCGCACATGAACGTGGAGAACGGATGCACCCGCTTTCGCAGCTTCAATCCCCGATCGGGCAATCTCCTCGGGCGTGATGGGAATATAGGGGGTTTGCTGTCGAGTGATTCGCGATCCAGTGATTCCAACGGTAATGATCAATTTTCCCATATTCACCCTCTTGTTGCGAAATCTTTTTGGAAATGCTATTTGTGCCCTTCAATGAACGTACTATACACAACGACATAAATTTTCTGCTGCTTGTCATTCCGGGCTTGACCCCGTATCCAGTACGGGGCAGGCTCCGGAATCCAGGGTCATTCTGGATTCCCGCCCTGCACCACACTAGTGCTTCGTTGCATAAATTCACGTTACATTGGTGCCCGAGGGAAATTCCGCTAAATCCCCCCATCCCCCCTTTGCAAAGGGGGGTTAGGGGGGATTTATTAAGGATGTTACGCTTGACAACTTGGGGTTCAACTTTAATTATTTAACGCCAATTTCTCCAACCAAGTACTAGGTACAGGGCCCGCTTTCGCGGGAATGACGTGCCGGGTCTCTATTAATGTCGTCATGTATAAAAATCCTTTTTTATAGTTGCCCACAAGACTTCAATAAAGGTTGGATCTTTTTGTTAGGCTTAAAATTCATTATCGATCCATGCATTCGAGGAGTTGCAGGGCCATTTGCCCAGTTTTTTGCAACAAAAGGGTCCACATCCCCAGCTAAGCTTTGCCGAAAAGGAGATGGGGTCGCAAGGCCCGGGAACCCCTTAATAATGTGCTATCCCGACGGAGAGGCCGCCGCAGATAAAGATCGCTTGGCCAGTAATGAAAGAAGCTTCTTCAGATGCCAGGAAAGAGGCCAAGTTGGCTACGTCTTCAGGCTGCCCAATCCTTTTCAAGGGAATCCCATTGATAATGGCTTGGGTTCTGGGGCTATTCTCAGGGTTGGCAGACTTGAATAACTCCGTGGCGATTGGCCCCGGCCCGATATAATTTACATTGATATTGTATTGGCCAAGTTCGAGGGCCCACGTCCGGGTCACCCCGAGCAGCCCTGCCTTGGTTGCGCTGTAAGCTGTCCGTTCTTCCTTGCCGAGGCTTGCGCGTGAACCGATGTTGACGATCTTGCCGTACCGATTTTTTTTCATCGACGGCAATACAGCTTGGGTGCAGTAGAATGTTCCTTTGAGGTTGACGCCGATGACCTCTTCCCAGTCTTTTTCTTTGACATCCTCCAGAAGCGCGGGGTTGACAACGCCGGCATTGTTGACCAGAATATCAACCCTCCCAAAATGCTTCAGCGTCCGCTCAACCGCCTGGTTCACTTCATTCTTATGGCTGACATCCGTTTTTATCCCCAAGGCTTTTCCGCTGATGACCTCCAAGTCTTGAGCAACCTGCGCCACCTCTTCTGCGAGAATATCCAGCAGGGCAACGGAGGCTCCCTCCCGGACCATATTGAAAGCCGTTGCTTTCCCGATCCCCCTGGCGGCCCCCGTGATGACAGCCACCCGCCCTGTCAACCTTCCAGGACCCATGAATTCCTCCTCTCTGCCAAAGTCCCAAAACCGGGTGCATAGGCATAATCTCATCGGGATTTATCTAAATTTACCTAGATTTTTACATATCTTCTATTGGGTTGCCAAGAAAAATCCCTAACATGGATTTTTTGTGTCGACATCCCACAACACATCACCCCCGTTGTCTTAGATGCAAAAGTCGGGATCTGACCCTCCATTCCCCGTTGTGTCAGGCAATAACTTCTTTCTGTAACCTTCAAGCATTGAATTCCTTCTGAAGTGCAACATTTAAAGCGGAAATCTAGAAATGACGATAAAAAGGGTGGAATGGCCCAAAATAAATCCTCTTATGCCGACGGTTAGTGGAGCCCGGCAGATATCTTTCAGTGATCAATGGAAGGGGGCTAAGACGGAACCCATATAAGACACCGAGAAATTTAGATTGAGAAAAAAAGCCTATTTGTTATCATAACTTAAAACAAGGAAACTGATGGTGTCTTAGGCCGACGGTGGGCGAGATTCGGGGTCTTATGCGGAAACCATATAATCCACATTAGGTCAGCAAGAAAGGAGAGAAGGAAAATGGCCAGGTATATCGTGATTGGGATTGCAATCGGTATAGTGTTAATAGCGGGTCTTTCGACAGCAGCAGATCCCGGCAAGGAGAAAGCAGCTGTCCTGGCTGCGCAGAAATGGGTTTCCCTGGTTGATGCGGGTAAATATGCGGAGAGTTGGAAAGAAGCAGCTGGATATTTCAAGGCTGCAGTCAGTCAGGAGAAATGGGAGCAAGCGCTCCAGTCGGTCCGAAAGCCCCTTGGCAAAATCATTTCGAGAAAGGTCAAAACCAAGACCTACCAAACAACCCTGCCAGGTGCGCCTGATGGCGAGTATGTCTTTATCCAGTTTGAAACGTCCTTTCATAACAAGGAATTTGCCATCGAGACTGTGACACCTATGATGGACAAAGATGGCAAATGGAGAGTATCAGGTTACTTTATAAAATAGCTGACCTAACCTTCGGCTGGAGAACGACGCTCCAAAGCGCACGGCTCAGCTCACCGGTTATGTGATTTAGGAGCTTGGGGTCCTTTAGCGGAGATTGCCCGGCAGCTTGGTGCTTCGACTTCTGCCATCTCTCAGATTTTCCGTAGAGGAAATGTCATAGGAAATGGGGTCAGGCTATTGTAATAAAGTATTTCTTCCTTCCTTTTTTCTGCAGGTTCATTTCCATGAATTCCATCTTCCTAGCCAAATCCCTATCTCCCTGAATGAGATTCTCAATTTTCTTCACACCCAGGCTTATGGTCATCGGCTCCCGCTTGAAATGCTGAGCAATATCTTTGACGGGAGAGCCTACCAACTTCCTCGCCAAATAGGCCACCAGGCCGCGGCCATAGGCTCCGGCCCGCTCTCGGGTTAAGGAATAGAGTCGATGCTGCGCAATACTCATCCGCTTAACTACTTCTAAAACAATGTCTTCTATCGGAATTTCCCTGTAAACAAGCTCATGGCTTTTCTTCAGACCTTCGATCTTCTCAACGAATTCATCCTCCCCCAAATAACGCTGATCTTTAACCTGATAATATTTCTCTTCATGGCCCAAGCCCATTCCATCTAAAACATATTGTTGGTACCGCCTGCGAGCTATGGCTCTATTTTCGCCGAATTGTCCCAAAACTAAGTCGGAGTGAATCAGGTCATCTTTCACCTTACCCAAATAACCGAGGTGTCCACTCCAGGGATATTTTTCAGGGGCCTCTACAATCCCCGCCCGAACTGGATTCAAATGGATATAGCGGATTAACTCCAAAAGATATTGCTCTTTATCGCACAAAATCGCCTTGTAACGCCCCTGAAAGAGATGCCCCACTTTCCTATATCGCTTATTGAAGTAACGGGTATACCGGAACTGCAAGACTTGCATGGTCTTCGACAAAGAAACTTCTTTCACTTCCACCAGGAGGTGGATATGATTTTTCATCAAGACATAGGCGTAAAGATGAAAGGAATATTTGGATTTGTATTCCGAGAGATAGGAGAGATAGATCTCAAAGTCTTTTTCATCCAAGAATATATTTTGTTTTTGGTTTCCTCTGGCAATTACATGGTAAAGGGCGCCAGGAAAATATATCCTTGGTCTTCGAGCCATGAATGCCTAATAGCATAATCAGAGAATTTAATCAATACTTTATTATAATTGCCTGACCCCATTTCCCCCATTTCTGACCCCATTTTCTGTCGATTCGGGAGGATGAAGAGAAAAGTTCACGATGCTAATCCATGTGGGAGCCGCCGTTGATATCGATCTCCTCGCCCGTAATGTAGCCCGCTTCCTCGGAGGCCAGAAAGGCAATGGCGGCAGCAACTTCTTCGGGCCTCCCTAACCTCTTGCAAGGGATATCTTTACTCATCTCCCACTGACGCTCAGGATCCTCCAGCCCTCCCCGGATATCGGTCGCGATGAGTCCCGGTGCAACCGAATTGACCGTAATCCCATAGCCGCAACCTCCCTCGCCAGGGCCTTGGCGAAACCTAAGATCCCGGCCTTGGCAGCTGAGTAGTGTGCCCCTCCGTAGACCCCTCCGCCGCGCTTGGCTGAGACAGAACTGAGGTTGACAATTCGGCCGTATTCCTGTTTGATCATCGTAGGTAAGACCGCCTTCGAACAGAGGAAGGTCCCCTTCATATTCACCCTGACAATCCGGTCCCAGTCTTCTTCCGTCATTTTCAAAACAGGGATAGGCTGCGTAATACCGGCATTGTTGACCAGGATATCAATTCGGCCGAACTCCTGAAGCGCCCGATTGACAAGATTTGCCACGTCTTCTGCCTGGGAGACATCGACTTTGATCGCGAGGGCACGCCGTCCCAATTCCCTTATCTCATTGGAAATCCTTTCTGCCCCTGAAAGGTCGACATCCCCAATGACCAGATCCGCACCCCTTCGGGCCAAAGCCAAGGCCGTGGCCTGTCCGATTCCTCTCCTGGACCCGGCTCCTGTTACAATTGCAACCCTTCCGTCAAATCTCCATAGCCAACCTCCTCTCCTTTATCGTGTCCCCCTCGGCTTATCATGAATCCCACGGAGTCCCAACCAATGTAGATTGAATCAAATTGCAAAATGACCGAGTGGTTTCAATCATATTCTCATTTCTCATTTTGAGAAATTCATTTTTCAATGAGATTTAGCGCTTTAACAGAATGGCGATGGCGAACTTACCGTAGTTTGCACAATCAAGGGGGAAAGGATATTCGGCAGGATGGTGTGCCGGATGATTGCCCGATTACTCTGTCCAGTGGCCGCCTTTTCGCCTTACGCCTTGCGCCTCACGTCTTTGCGTATTTCACCTCTCCGCCGACCATGGTCATTTCCACGGAAATATCTTTAATCTCATCCGGGTTTACCCGCCTCGGGTCTTCGCCCAGCACGACCAGGTCCGCCAGTTTCCCGGGCTCGATTGAGCCCTTGAGATCTTCTTCAAAGGAGGCATAAGCCGCGGCCTTTGTGTAGAGATCGATGGCTTCATCCACAGTGATCCGTTGTTTGGCCCCCAAAACTTCCCCCGTCGCGCTCTTACGGGTTACGCAGCTCTGTATGGCCAAGAGCGGCTCGTAAGGTCCGCAGGGATTGTCCGAGCTTCCCGAAACCGGGATGCCATAATCCAGGAAGGAGCGGTGGGCAAACATCATTTCCACCCGCTCCGGCCCATAATAAGGAATCATTTTTTCCCCGTGGTGGTGGATGTAAGAACCGAAAGGAAGGACCAAAAGTTTGAGCTTCTTGATGCGCCTCAGAATTTCTTGGTTTACCACCGTGCAGTGTTCCAGACGGTGCCGGTGATCTCTGCGGGGCAGGGCATGCAGGGCCTTGGCGAATCCATCGAGGGTCATTTCGATAGCCCGGTCGCCATTGGCGTGCACGCAGACCTGGAATCCAGCCTCGTGCCCCCGGCGGATCGACTCATGAAGAGCCTCCTCGGATTCTGCAACCAGGATCCCCTTCTCCTGAGCTCCAACGTATGGTTCGGAGAGGTAGGCGGTCCGCCCGGCGATCGCCCCATCTGCGATAATCTTAATCCCTCCAATTTTCAGCCATTCGTTCCCGAAGCCTGCCTTCAAGTTCAGAGCCTGAAGGTGAGGCAGGTACTCATAAGGAATGAGCATGTAGACCCGCAATTTGAGGTCCCCGCTTCTGAAGGCCTCCTGATAGGTCTCCAGGCTGAGCGCGGAAACTAGGGCGTCATGTACGCTGGTGATCCCGGAAGCTAAGTGCCTATCGCAGGCCATGCGCAAACCCCTTCTCCGATCTTTCAGAGAGAAGGGAGGAATGATCGGCGCCTGAGGGCTCAGTCCCTCGAAGACATAAGCAAACTCCGCCTGCTCAAAGAGGATGCCGTTCAGCTTTCCTGTCTGGGGGTCACGTCCGTAGGCTCCTCCTTTCGGATCAGAGGTATCCTCCCGAACGCCTCCAGCTTCCAGCCCTTTGCTGTTGGTTACAGCCCAGTGGCCACAGACGTGTTGGATGAAAACGGGATGTGCGGGGGCCACCTCATCCAGATCCCAGCGGCTGAGGGTGCGCGGGTCGGCGATCTTGGTGTCATCATAGCCCACGCCCCGGACCCATTCTCCCGGAGGCTTGCGCCTGGCCTCTTTCAAGACGGCCCGCTGGATTTGAGCGATCGACTTACACAATCGCGGGCTGCAATCAATCTGCAGGAGATCCGTCCCCACCTGCGAGAGATGCTGATGCGAATCAATGAACCCCGGCGCGACGGTTCGGCCTTTGAGGGCCACGGTATTTGTCTTTCCCCCCGCCAAAGCCCTGACTTCCGCATCCTTGCCCACTTTCCAAAATCGTCCATCTTTGATGGCCGCGGCCTGGGCTGTTGGCGTTCTCGGGTCCTTTGTGACAATATTCCCCCCCCAGAGGATGAAATCGGCCATGGCTTCCTTTGGCAATAAGCGCACTTTCTCGGCCGTTTTCTTCATCCCAATCTCCCGCAATACAGCTATCAGCAATCAGCTTTCAGCGGTTAGCAAAAGATAAGATGTATGCTGAAAGCTGATGGCTGACTGCTGATTGCTGTTTGCTGATAGCTTACGTTGCCATCGTATCCGCATAGTCCAGGACTTTATCGATCACCCTCAGACCTTCCCGCAGCTCTTCTTCTATAATGCAAAGGGGCGGAACGATGAACAGGAAATTCCAGCGCACCGTGGTGTAAACCCCGCCTTCCAGGAGTCGCTTGCTGATTTCCCGGCTGACCGCTGCCTCGGCCCCCATCGCATTCCACTTCACCAGCGGCTCGCGGGTCTTCTTATCTTTAACCAACTCGATGACCCAGAATAGCCCGATTCCCCGGGTATCTCCGATGGACCGGTGCTTGGCCTTCATGGCCTCCAGCTCCCTCCGGATCACTCCGCCCATGGCCACGCTGTTTTCCATCAACTGATCCTCCCGATATACCTGCAGAGTGGCCAAGGCAGTGGCGCAGGCCAGAGGATGGGCGTTGTAGGTCAGGCCGGCCCAGAGCATCTGCTTATCCAAGACGTCGGTGATTTTTTTGGAAAGGGCAACCGCTCCCAGAGGAACATAACCCGAAGTGAGACCTTTGGCCATGGCGATGATGTCCGGAACCACATTCCAGTTGTCCACGGCAAACCACTTGCCCGTCCGACCAAACCCGGACATGACTTCGTCGGCAATCAGCAGGATCCCGTTTCGGGTGCAGATCTCCCGCAGGCGCTGCATGTACCCATCGGGCGGGACAATGAGACCATTGCTGCCCACCACCGACTCAACCAGGACTGCCGCCACGGTCTCCGGCGTCTCGTACTGGATGACTTCTTCCACGGACTTTACGCAGCGAAGCTCGCAGCTCGGGTACGTGAGCCCAAAGGAGCAGCGGTAACAATAAGGGTCAAAAACCCGGACCACCCCGGGCATGGCGGGCTCCACCGGAGGTCTGCGCGGGTCTCCGCTCAAGGCGATGGCCCCGTAGGTGGCCCCGTGATAGGACCGGTAGCGAGTGATGATCTTCCATTTCTTTGTGTAAGCCCGGGCCATCTTGACGGCGTTCTCGTTGGCATCCGCCCCCCCGAGGGTGAAAAAGAATCTTTTCAGATCCCCCGGCGTGATCTCTGCCAGAGCTTTCCCTAAAAAGGAACGCGACTCGTAGGCAAATCCCGGAGCCACAAAACAGACCTTCTCCGCCTGCTTCTTGATGGCGTCCACGACTTTCGGATGCTGGTGGCCGATATTCTGGTTCATCAGTTGCGAACTCATATCCAAGTAGCGCTTTCCGTTCTCATCCCACATGAATACCCCCTGGGTTTTGGTGATGACCATAGGATCCAGGGCTGCCTGGACACTCCAGGAATGTATGACATATTCCCGATCGTACCGTTTGACGTCGCTGAGACTCATTTTTTCCTCCTTACTCTGTCTTCTGGAGTCTGATTTTGCATTTTGATTTTTTATAGCACCTTGGGCGGAAGATCGCAATAGACCCATTAGTATTTTACCTCTGCCAAAAAAAGTCCCTGGGGAGGAGCCGTAATCCCAGCCTGACGCCGGTCGCGGGCTTCCACGATCCGGGCGAATTCTTCCGCGGAAATCTTCCCCTTCCCCACTTCTACCAGAGTTCCCACCATGTTTCGGACCATATGTTTTAAAAAGCCATCGGCCTCGATGGTGAAACAGAGAAAATTCTCCTTTTTAACAGACCATTCGGCCCTGAAGACCTCCCGGACCGGGTCAGCCGTATCCGGGTCCGCCGCTTGAAAGGACGAAAAATCCTTCTTCGTTAACAGAATCCTGGCGGCATTTTGCAAGGCTGGAACATCCAAAGGGAAGGAAATATGCCAAGAGTAATTCCGATAAATGGCCGAGGGCAGCTCGCGGTTAAGGATCAAGTAGCGGTAGGTTTTTCGTTTGACCCAGAATTGAGCATGAAATTCCAGTCCCACTTCTTCCACTGACTGGATGATAATATCGGAGGGAAGGAGGCTGTTTAGCCCGTGCCAGAAACCCTCCACGGGGATTTGCGAGGGGGTTTTGAAATTGGCCACCTGACCCAGCGCGTGCACTCCGGTATCCGTCCTGCCGGAAGCGATCAGGCGAGTCTGCTGCCGGGTCATGATTTCTATTTTCTTTTCGATGACCTCCTGGATCGTCAGGTTATTGGGCTGAACCTGCCACCCGTGATAATTCGTGCCGTCATATTCAATCACCAGCTTGATGTTGCGCATGAATAAGTTTCGGGTTTCGGGTTTCAAGTTGAAACTCGGAACTTCAAACCTGTAACTTGAAACTTAAATTCTTTCCACAACCATCGCGCCACCCATGCCGCCCCCCACGCAAAGCGTGGCCAACCCGTAACCCGCCTGGCGCTTTTTCAACTCAAAGAGCAAAGTGATCAAGATCCGCGCCCCGCTGGCGCCGATGGGATGGCCGAGGGCAATGGCCCCTCCGTTGACGTTGACCTTTTCTGGGTCGAAGCCCATCATCCGGTTGACGTAGACCGCCTGGGCGGCAAAGGCCTCATTGGCCTCGATCAAGTCCAGGTCTTTCACGGTCAGCCCGGCTTTGGCAAGAGCCTTCTGGGTCGCCGGAACAGGACCTGCGCCCATGATCTCTGGGGCCACGCCGGCAGTGGCGTACGACTTGATCCGGGCCATCGGTTCAAGGCCCAAGGCCCTGGCTTTCTCCGCGGACATGACTACCAGGGCCGCTGCGCCGTCGTTGATCCCGGAGGCATTGCCGGCGGTCACCGTTCCATCCTTCTTGAAAGCAGGCCTTAGGGCCGCCAGGGCTTCCAGGGTGGTGTTGGGCCGGGGATGTTCATCTGTTTCAAAGACGATGGGATGCCCTTTTTTCTGGGGAATGATCACGGGAACGATCTCTTCCTCGAACCGCCCCGACTGGATCGCCTTCCCGGCGTTTTGCTGGCTCTTCAGCGCCAACGCATCCTGGTCCTGCCGGGAAACGCCGAACTTCTCGGCCACGTTTTCGGCCGTGACGCCCATGTGATAGCGGTGAAAAATATCCAACAGCCCATCCTGAATCATCCCATCCACTAGGATTCCATCATTCATCCGGTATCCCCAGCGCGCCCCGGGGACATAAAAGGGGGCTTGGCTCATGGACTCCATCCCGCCAGCCACGATCATATCCGCGTCGCCGGCCTTGATGGCTTGGGCAGCCATCATGACGGATTTCAGGCCGGAGGCACAAACCTTATTGATGGTCGTTCCCGGAATTTCCTTGGGAATCCCAGCCCGGATGAGCACCTGCCGCGCCGGATTCTGCCCTTGTCCGGCCTGCAAGACATTTCCGAAGATGACCTCTTCCACTTGTTCGGGTTTTACCTTGGCCCGCTTCAAGGCTTCTTCTATAGCAATCTTTCCCAGCTCCACCGCGGCAATGTCCCGTAAGGCTCCCCCGAAGGTCCCCACGGCGGTGCGGGCGGCACTGACGATGACCACTTCTCGCATATCTACCTCCTGCTTTTTCCGAACCCTTCTCGACCCCGTATTTAAGAAGCAAAAAACGTGCGTCGCGAGCGCGTGAGGCGTAAGGGGTAGAAGAGTCATTTACTCCTTGCGCTCTCACGACTTGCGCCTTATGGCTTTTTCCTGTTATCCTTTTTCGGAAATTCTCGCTAACTTCTTGGCCATTTTCTTTTTCTGTTCCCAGTTCCCGGCACGCATGTACATGACCTTTTGGGCCTGGGGAGAGCCTGCCCCATGCATGGACTCCACCAAGGCCGTTCCACCGGTCATGTTCTCGATGAGCCGGAGGAGGCGGATGCGATCCTCGGTGGGAATCTTCTCTGATCCTTTCAGGTACTTTTCCACGTACTTCCCAACCTCCGGGCTCCGCAAATCGTCTTCAAAGGGCAAAGTGGCGATAATCCCGCCAGCTAAATCATGAGCCAGGCGGGCGACTTCATAAATGTTCTTGCTCACGTTGTACTTGGTGGTGTTGGCCAAGAGGGTATCCGGCTCCCAGTTTCCCGCCTTCATCTTGTGACCCATGGCTGAGCATGCCACACTGCCCGTATAGATGGTCTCAGCTAAATGGGTCATTTCGGCCAGTTTATCGCGCACGTGGGAAGCCTGAGAGGTGCCCATGTAATCAGCCGCCAGAGCGGACGCCCCGACGAGCACATCGCTCAGCCCCCCCTTGCACCCGCCGTAATTCTGCCGGTGCAGGGAGGCGAACCGCTCCACCAGCATTCCGGCGAAATCATATTCGCCGCACATAAACACCCTCTCCCAGGGAACGAAAACATCTTCCAGGACCACTAAGGCCTCCCCGCCCACCTGGGAAAATTCGGGGTTGCCAATATCCATTCCCCCCTCAAATTTGCGCTCCTCATTGGTTTGCCGTCCGAAGATCATCGTCACCCCGGGGGCGTTGACCGGAACGGCACAGGCCACGGCATAGTCTTGGTCTTCCGGTCGTAAAGCCTGAGTTGGCATGATCATCATTTCGTGGGAATTCACAGCTCCGGTCTGATGGGCCTTCGCCCCCCGGAGGACGATCCCCTCATCGCTCTTCTTCACGATGTGGGTGAAAAGGTCGGGGTCGGCTTGCTGGCTGGGCCCTTTCGATCGGTCTCCCTTGGGGTCGGTCATCGAGCCGACCACCATGAAATTATTCTCCTGAACATATTCGATGAATTTCTTCAACCGGAGATGGTAGCCCGTCCCATATTTTTCATCGATCTCAAAAGTGGTGCTGTAAAGGGCGTTCATGCCATCGAACCCGACGCAGCGCTGATAACAACTCCCCGTCTCGTGGGAGATGAGGCGAAGCATCTGTACCTTCTTAATCAGGTCATCCCGACTCTGGTGGATGTAGGTAAAACGGTTGATCTTCTTGCCGGTCAGGTGCGAGGTCGCCGTCATTAGGTCTTCATATTCTGGGATCAACGCCAGCTCGTAGGTCTTGGCCGCGGCGTTGATGTGGGGGATAAAGGCGGGGTGAGTCGTGACGTCCTTCACTCGCTTTCCTTTATAATAGACCCGATGGTTCAATTTTTTCAGGCTGTTGATGTAATCCTCTTTGGTTCGAATCATGGTGAACCCCTCTTTGCTCTTCGATTAATGGGTTGATGGAATATTGGAATAATGGCAGGAATGAAGTGATTTTCTTTTTCTTCCATTATTCCATCATTCCAATCTTCTATTTGTATTATCTCCCTTTCAGGATGTTACTCGATATGACCAATCTCATGACCTCGGAGGTCCCTTCATAGATCTCCGTGATCCGCGCATCCCGGAAATGCCTTTCTACGTTGTACTCTTGAATATAGCCATACCCGCCATGGATCTGAATGGCTTTCGTAGTAATGCGGCTGGCCGCTTCTGAAGCGAACAGCTTGGCCATGGCCGCCTCTTTCTCATAGGTTTGCTTTTGATCCTTAAGAAATGCGGCCCGCAGGGTCAGCAGCCGGGCGGCATCCAGCTCTGTGGCCATATCGGCGATCATCCACTGGATGGCCTGGAATTTGGAAATGGGCTGGCCGAACTGCACCCGGGTTTTGGAGTACTCCGTAGCGGCCTCCAGAGCGGCCCGGGCAATGCCCAGAGCCTGCGCGGCGATCCCGATCCGCCCTCCGTCCAGAGTGGTCATGGCCACGTAAAACCCTTGGCCCACTTGACCCAGAAGGTTCTCCCGGGGGGTCCGACAATCCTCCATAATCAACTCGGCTGTTCCCGAGGCCTTGATCCCCAGCTTCTTTTCCACCACGCCCACGGAGAAACCCGGCGTCCGGCAATCTAGGATGAAAGAACTGATTCCCTTGTATCCTTGGCTCTTATCCGTCATGGCCAGGAGCACACAATAATCGGCCACGTTCCCGTTGGTGATGAAGTTTTTCTTGCCGTTGATCACCCATTCATCCCCTTTGAGTACAGCCGTGGTTTTTTGGGCGGCTGCATCGGAGCCGGCTTCGGGTTCCGTCAGACCGAAGCAGCCCAGCTTTTTCCCGGAGGCCAAAGGCGTGAGAAATTTTTTCTTCTGCTCCTCTGTCCCAAAGGTGTGGATGGGGTCGCAGACTAAGGAGTTATTCACAGACATAATAACTCCCACACTCGCGCAGCCCCGGGAAATCTCCTCCAGGGCGACCCCATAGCTGACCACGTCAGCCCCGCCTCCCCCGTAAACCTCCGGGATGGCGATGCCCAAGAGGTTTAACTCAGCCATTTTCTGGATGATCTCCGCCGGATGCCGTTCTGTTTTATCCAGCTCTGCCGCTTTGGGCTTGATCTCGTTATCCGCAAAATCGCGGGCCATCTGTCGGATCATCTTCTGTTCTTCACTGAGTTCGAAATTCACGCTTCCCCTCCTTTCCGGGTTCGTCCCTTTAATCTCAGGAGAGTCAACATTCTTTTTCTTTCCTCCACTGACGGAGGCCCAGCAAACGGCGCTATTGTATCATTCCTCTCTCGAAAGTCAAAGGCAACCCCCCCTTGGCCACAACCCTCTAATCCTGTCTTGGCCCGGCCGGAAAGGAGTTGAGTCCCGCCCGAGGCGGGACATGGGCCGGGAATTGATTTCCTTTGAGAGCCAGACTCCCCTTCCGCAAAGGGGGGAACGGGAAATATTTTCCTTGACAAAAAGAGGGGTTGAAAGGTACTTTTTAAAAAATGGTCAGGCATGGATCTTGCCGGGGCCGTAAATTCTAAAGATAGAATCCGGGGGTGGATAATGCGGTGGATAAAAATGACCTTGAGCGCCGGGCTGGGTATCTTGTTGAGTATTTTGATTTGCGGCGGATTCCCAGAAGGCAATGCCCAACCGAAAGAGGCCTTGGACCTGGGAAAACCCGAGCTCCGCGACTTGATTCAGGCGAGTGGGTACATCACTGCCAAACCCATTCCATCCTGGGGTTCGATTATCGGCAGCAAAGATGCGGCAGTCAACCTGACGGAAGGGGAAGTGGTTTATCTCCAGGTAGAGCAGGGAAAAGAAGTCCAGCCCGGAGATCGGTTTTCGCATTGTGCGCCAGGGGGAGGCCGTGACCCATCCCGTAACCGAGAGAAAACTCGGCCATCGGGTGCTGGTGCCGGGGGAACTGACCATCCTGGAGGGAAAAGATCGGGTTGTGACAGCCAAGATAAACAAATCTTTCCGCCCCGTCCTTGAGGGGGATATGATCATTCCTCTCCAACCGGTCCTGCCCCAGACTGTGCCCGTTCGCAACCAGAAAAAAATTAAAGGGATCGTGTTAATGTCGGCGGAGGGCGAAGAGAACATCACGGAAAAGGAGTTTGTCTTCATCGACCGGGGAAATCGTCACGGCGTAATCGTGGGGGACCTCTTCTCGATTTATCAGCAGGGATCCGCTTCCGCGGATATCCCGAGTAGTGAAAAAGCAAAATTACCTCTGGCCAAAGTAGGCAAAGCAGTGGTCGTTTCCGTCCAGGAGGAGACCTCTACGGCGCTGGTCACACATTCTTCTCAAGCCATCTACGCCGGTGATAAAGTTGTTTCCGGTAAGGAATAAGCCCTTCTCTCCCGAGGGCTAACCCGGACGATCCACCGGCCGCGGGCAAGAATATATGGGGATTGTGGGTCCGCAGATCCGCGATCCCTTTTTTGTTGAATGGAGGGGGAGGTGCAGGATCTTTTCCACTGGGTGGCATTATCCATGGCCCCGGGCGTTGGTAGCGTTCTGTTCAAACGCCTCATCCAGACCTTCGGCAGCCCCGAGGGCGTCTTTAAGGCCTCCCCCCGAAAACTAGCGCAGGTGGAAGGCATCGGCCCCAAGGTTGTGGGGTCGATCGGGAAATTCGATTGGAAAGACCGGGTGGAAAAAGAACTTCGCTCCTCCCAAAAAATTGGGGCGCGGCTGGTGACCTGGGAGGACGAAGAATATCCCGCCAACCTGAAACAGATTTATGACCCTCCGCCCGTGCTCTACCTCCTGGGATCATTGAGCCGCCGGGACCAAGTGGCTGTAGCCGTTGTGGGATCCCGTTATCCCACTACCTACGGCAAATTGGCTGCCGAGCGAATTGCCATGGGCCTGGGTGGGCGGGGGATAACCGTTGTCAGCGGGTTGGCAAGAGGGGTAGATTCTTGTGCCCATCGGGGAGCCCTCTCTGGCGGCGGAAGGACGATCGGGGTTTTGGGTTGCGGGATCGATATCATCTACCCTTCTGAAAACCGGGAGCTTTTCGATCAAGTGGCCGCCCAGGGCGCGGTTCTTACTGAGTTCCCCCTGGGCACGCCTCCGGACAGCGACCATTTCCCCATCCGCAACCGGGTCATCAGCGGACTCTCCCTAGGAGTGGCCGTGGTAGAAGCAACGCGCCGCAGTGGCTCCCTGATCACAGCCCGGTTTGCCTTAGAACAGGGGAGGGATGTTTACGCGGTTCCCGGAAACGTGGACTCGGCCAGAAGTGAGGGGACTAATCGGTTGATCAAAGAAGGGGCTAAGCTGGTCACGCGGGCTGAGGATATTCTGGAGGAGATCCTTCCTCTGCAAGAGCAGGCGCCCCTGGAAGCGCCCCAGCCACCGAAGCTCTCGGAAGAGGAGACCAAGGTCTTTTCGGTCCTGAGCCGAGAAGCTAGGCACATCGACGAGGTTATTTCGAAAAGCGCTTTTTCCAGCGCTAAAGTGTCGGCCATCCTGCTTGCGCTGGAGCTTGCCGGGCATATCAAGCAATTGCCCGGCATGAGGTTCGTCAAGGCATAATTTCGCCGCAGAGAAACAGAGGTCACAGAGAAAGACACAGAAAGTTCACTTAAAATATAAAAATGGATTATTTCCCTAGCCAAAAAAGAAATGAGTGATGAGCGCTAAGATAAAAGCGGAGATCTTGTCCCTGTCGAGCATTCGCTGTATCTATAACTCCGTGAACTCTGTGTGCTCTGGGGCAAAAAATAAGGAGATGGGATGTCGAAGTCATTAGTCATCGTGGAATCGCCAGCCAAGGCCCGGACGCTCTCCAGTTACCTGAAAGACGATTTTGTCATCAAGGCATCGGTGGGGCACGTCAAAGACCTCCCCCAAAGTCGTTTGGGAGTTGACATTGAGAATGGATTCACTCCCCAATACCAGGTCATCAAGGGAAAGATCAAGATTCTCAAAGAAATCAAAAATGCGGCTGAGAAAGCAAAAACAATCTATTTGGCAACAGACCCGGACCGAGAAGGAGAGGCCATAGCCTGGCACATCGCCGAAGAGTTAAAGCGACCCCGGGGAACGATTCGGCGGGTCCTGTTCAATGAAATCACCGCCCGCAGCGTCCGGGAGGCCATCCTCAGGCCCGAGCGGCTGAACCAGGATAAATTTGAAGCTCAGCAGGCCCGGCGGATCCTCGATCGTCTGGTTGGATATTTGATTAGCCCGGTCCTCTGGGATAAGGTCCGCCGGGGGCTAAGCGCCGGCCGGGTGCAGTCCGTGGCGGTGCGCCTACTCTGCGAGCGAGAGAAAGAGATCCATTCCTTTGTCCCCCAGGAGTATTGGACCCTCGAGGCCCTTCTGGAAGGTAGCGCACCCCCCTCTTTCAAGGCCACCCTGGCCCGGGTTGATTCCAAGAAGGCCGAGATCAGAAACCAGGGAGAAGCTCAGGCCATCCTCCAAGGTCTGGACCATCTTTCTTTTTCCGTGAAGGAGATCGAAAGGAAAGAACGCCGGAAATATCCTCCCCCACCTTATATTACCAGCCAGCTCCAGCAAGAGGGCTGGCGCAAATTGCGCTTTACCGCGAAGAAGACCATGTCCCTGGCCCAGAGACTTTACGAAGGCGTGGAGCTCGGACCCGAAGGACCCGTGGGGTTGATTACCTACATGCGCACGGACTCTGTGCGCATCTCTGCGGAGGCTTTGCAGGAGGTGCGCCAGTTCATCGCCGAAAAATTTGGGCCTGAATACCTGCCGGAGAAGCCGAATGTTTACAAGAGCCGGAAGACGGCCCAGGAGGCCCATGAGTCTATCCGCCCCACTTCCCTGAAGTATGACCCATCGGCGGTGAAATCATTCCTCAACAAAGATCAGCTCGCGCTCTACGAGCTCATCTGGAACCGCTTCGTCGCCTGCCAGATGAACCCGGCTGTCTACGATCAGACTCTGGTGGGTATCCAGGCTGGAAAATACCTCTTTCGGGCCACGGGCTCGATCCTTCTCTTCCCGGGCTTCATGACCCTCTACATCGAGACCGCCGATGAGAACGTCGAAGGGGAAGACCAGGAAGGAAGGCTGCCGGAATTGACGGTGGGCGAAGTCTTAAAGCTCCTCGGCCTCACGCCCGAACAGCATTTCACTCAGCCTCCACCCCGGTACACAGAAGCCACTCTGATCAAGGAACTCGAGGAAAAAGGAATCGGGCGGCCTTCCACCTACGCCACCATCCTCGACAACATCCAAGAAAGAGAGTACGTGGCCAAGGAGAAAGGGCCGGCTGTACCCCACAGAATTGGGGTGCCTGGTCACTGATTTGCTGGTCGAGAATTTCCCAGACATCCTCGACGTGGAGTTCACTGCCCAGATGGAGGATGAGCTGGACAAGGTGGAAGAGGGACACCTTCCCTGGGTGCAGGTCTTGGAGGATTTTTACGACCCCTTTCAAAAAAATCTCGAGAAGGCCAAGCTGCAGATGCAAGATGTGAAGGGCAAAGGGGTCGCTACAGACCTAAAATGCGACAAATGCGGCGCTCCCATGGTCATCAAGCTCGGGCGACTCGGCCAGTTTTTGGCCTGCTCCAATTACCCTGAATGTAAGAACACCAAAGAATTCCGGCGCAATGAGGCCGGGGAGATTGAGATCCTTGAAGAAAGGGCCGCCCAGGAAACCTGCGAAAAATGCGGCGGACCGATGGTTATCAAAACCGGCCGCTTCGGAAAATTTCTGGCCTGTTCCAACTACCCTAAATGCAAGAACACCAAAAAGATGCTGGTCAACGGAGAGGGGCAGCTCGAAGTGGCCCAAGACGAGGTGAGTTCGGAGACCTGCGAAAAATGCGGCGCACCGATGGTCATCAAAACCGGCCGCTTCGGAAAATTTCTGGCCTGTTCCAACTACCCCGAGTGCAAAAATACCAAAAAAATCGATCCCTCAAAGTCAAGTACGGCTGAAGGGGCTAAGCCAGCCCCCACCGGAGAAAACTGCGAGAAATGCGGCGCCCCGCTGGTTTATCGCAAAGGGCGTTTCGGGCCATTCGTCGCCTGCAGTAACTACCCCAAATGCCGGAACACCAAAAAAATGACCGGTACCTCTGAGAAGGAAGGGAAGGTTTAACAAAAAAAAGACCGCCTTTGACCTTTTTCCCTTTTCGCCTTTTACCCGTGTGCCTTTCTGCCTCACGCCTTTTGCCTTATGCCTTTATTTCACCAGCCATACTCCCAAAACGATAAAAGCTGTCCCGATCAGGCGCGAGATCGTAAAGCTCTCTTGCAAAATTGCCCAGCTAAGAGCGGCGGTGATTAATGGATAAGTGGCTGTAATGGGCACAACCAAAGAAGCCCCGCCCAACCGGAGGGCATGGTAATAAGTCCAGAGCCCGGCCACCCCTCCGCAGATGCCGCTCAATCCGAAGAAGAGCACCGAGCGCCATTCCAGAGCCAGTACCCCCCCTAATCGGCCGCTGCTGATCCCCACCAGGAGCAAAATTCCGCTCAAAATGAATTGCCGGACCATCATTCCGGAAAAGGGCGCAACCTTCCCCAAGGCTAATTTATCAAAGATTGCCGCCACCCCCCAGAAAATAGTCGTCAGGAGCAAAAAGGCCATAAGTTTCATGCGAAATACCCCTAAGAATAAGTTATTAGTCAGTCCATAATTATATAGACACCGAAGACCAAATCCCTCCTTCCCTCCCTTTACAAAAGGGAGGAATTTCCCCTCTTTGGGAAAGAGGGGTCAGGGGAGATTTTGGAAGGATATGTCTGGTCAATTATGGACTCCTTAGTAAGTGGCTATAGTGCCTAAAGTCTGAAAAATTTTATTATTCTAACTTGGAATGAACCTTTTTGTCGGCAAAAAAAAGGAGGTGATCTTTTTGGATCCCCTCCTGACAATTTGCGTAAAAAAATTTGCCTAGCGCATAGCGGTTTTAAAATTTTATACTTTGCGCTATGCTCTATGCTCTATGCGTTTTTATTAAAACGCCGCCTCTGGAATGGCCAGGGCACTCTTGTTCCCACTGAGAATCGTCGTTGCTGTGCTCTGAACCCTCGGCAGGATGTTGGTGACGAAGAACTCGGCTGTATAAACCTTGCCGCCGTAAAAGGCAGCATCGGCTTGCTCCTCAACGACTTTGGCCTTGGCCCCGTCCGTGGTTGCCCCAGCGCCCTGGAAGATAGCCTGGAGTTTATTCTGCGCAAGGATCGCCTGGTCTAAGAGAAGGTAAGCCAGCTCCACCTCCCCAAAAAGCTCAAGGTACGGAGAGGCATGGAGCATGGGATAGAGAGTGTCTCCTCCAGCCGCGGCCTTGGCGAAATGCATGGAAACATTGACCAGCGTATTCTTAGCCTGTTCCAGTTGCCCGATGGCCGGCCCAAAAACTGAATGGGCTTTGTGCTTCTCGATGAACTCGTTGACTTCTTTCATCCAGCCCATGAATAAAGCCCCTTTTTTCAAGGAGAGCTTGCGGCCGACCAGGTCCATGGCCATGATGCCATTGGTACCCTCGTAAATTGACGTGATCTTCACGTCCCGGCAGAGCTGTTCCACGGGATATTCTCCGCAGTACCCGTACCCTCCGTGAACCTGGATGGCCCATTCGGTAAGGCGGAAGGCTATATCTGTCGAATAAGCCTTAACGATGGGAATCAGGAGAGCGATCATGTTCTCGCAGTACTCTTTCTCCTTCGGGTCGGTGGCCACCTTCGCCAAATCCGCGTAGTAGGCGCCGCGGTAAATCAGCGCCCGCAGGCCTTCGGCATATGCTTTCATGGTCATGAGCGTCCGGCGTATGTCGGGGTGTTTGATGATGGGCACCCGGGGGGCGTTGGGGTCTCTCATCTTCGTGATTTCCACGCCCTGGATGCGTTCTTTGGCATATTTCAAAGCATAAAGGTAAGCCAGGTTCCCCAGGGCGAATCCTTGTAGACCCACGCCCAGACGGGCTTCGTTCATCATCTGGAACATGAGCTGAATGCCCTGATTCTCCTGCCCGAGGATATACCCATGGCATTTCCCGTCATCTCCAAAATTCAGGGTGCAGGTCGATGAACCCTTGAGCCCCATCTTGTGCTCGATCCCACCGCAATTTACATCGTTCGGGTCTCCCAGGGACCCATCCCCGTTGATGCGGATCTTGGGTATGATAAAGAGAGTCAAGCCTTTAATTCCCGGAGGGGCATTCTCCGTCCGGGCCAGGACGGCGTGGATAATGTTCTCCGTTAGATTGTGGTCGCCGGCGGTGATGAAGATCTTCGTGCCCTTGATTAAATAGTGATCCCCTTCCTTCCTGGCCACGGTTTTCACGTCTCCCACGGCGCTACCGGCCTGAGGCTCGGTCAGGCACATGGTACCGGTCCACTGCCCGCTGTACATCTGCTCCAAGTACAGCGCC
>CAVXFA010000009.1:0-24607 GCA_963760605.1 uncultured delta proteobacterium
ACTTGGCCAGAGCTTTCGACAAAAAAGAGTTTCGGGAAAAATTTATCGGGCAGGTTAAACCGCTCCTAAAACCCGGGGAGAGGCTGGGTCTCCCGGCTGTTCTGGGTTTTCATGATTCTTTGGCGGCCTGGTCAGGCCTGCAAGAAAAGTTGGGGGTAGAAATCTTTGAGATTCCCATGCCTCCCCCTTCGGTTCCTGGTTTACGCCTTTATGAAATGCTCAAAGCCCACCTTCAGCAGAGGGGTGTACGCATGATTGTGGGCCTTTCTGCGCTAAGGCCCCTGGCAGAGCCAAAAATGCTTCAAGGGTTCTCACTCGGAGACGCCAAAAATAGTCCGGCTTACCGGGCCAAGGCCTTCATTCTAACCACCGGGAAGTTTGTGGGAGGCGGGTTGGATTCTGAGCGGGGCAGGATTTACGAAACGCTGCTTGATCTCCCTGTATTGCATTCGCGGAACCGCAAAGACTGGTTTAATCTCCGCCTCCTTACTACAGAAGGTCAACCTTTCAATGTTCTTGGGGTGGAGGTGGATGAAAACCTCCAGCCGACTGACCCTGGAGGCCAGGTCATTTATTCGAACCTCTACGCTGCCGGAGGAATCATTGCTCATGCAGACTCTATGTCTGAAAAATCCGGAAGTGGGATAGCTATTTCCACAGGTTTCCTGGCTGGGAAGCTTGCAGCGGCTTTGGCCAAGGCCAGCAAGGAGAATCATGAAGCCTAGCCTGGACCAATGCATCAAGTGTTCGACCTGCAATGCCTATTGCCCCGTGTTGAAGGCTACCGGTCTTTTCCCCGGCCCCAAGCTCTCCGGACCAGATGCCGAGCGCTTTCGCTTACAGAGAAAAGCGCTCCCCTCCGACTGGCTTGAGTTTTGCGATTATTGCAAAATCTGCGAGATGGTCTGCCCGTATAACGTACCCATCCCGGAGCTGCATATGCGAGCCCGCATAGCCTGGGGAAAAACACGAAAGCCTTCTTTCAGGGATTGGCTCCTCGGCCATTCTTATTTGCTTGAAAAGCTTGGAAGCTGGACGGCACCCATTTCTAACTGGGTCATAGGATGGGCATTTTTTCGCTGGCTTTTGGACAGGGGGCTGGGAATAGACCGCCGACCAAAAATGCCTCCCTTTCACAGAAAAACCTTGAAAAAATGGTTCCGCTCAAGACAGCCTATAAATGGAGAACCCATTGCGTATTTTTATGGCTGCTATACCAATTATATCGATTCTACTTTAGGCCAGGCTGTCGTGCAGGTTCTGGAGAAGAACGGATTTCGAGTTACCCTCCCCCGACAAGAATGCTGTGGGCTTCCGCTGATCAGTAACGGCTTATTTGACTTGGCGGCCCGGGTTGGCGAGAGAAATCTAAAGTCTTTGTTGAAGAGTGTCGAAGAAGGAATGAAGATTGTTTTCTCTTCGCCCAGCTGCGGGATGACTTTAAAGCAGGAATACGAAAAAATTTTGCATATCCCGGGGGCCTCGATTCTCGCTGAACATCTTTACGAGGTATCCCAGTTTTTGCTTGACCTGCACGAGGAAGGAAGGTTGAACACTAACTTTAAGGAAATAAAGGAAACCTATTATTACCATGTACCCTGCCACCTGCGAGCCTTACAGGTTGGCCTTCCAGCCTTGGAACTACTCTCTTTTATTCCTGGGTTGAGGGTCATCGAGCTTCCTGAAGGGTGCTGCGGTTTGGCTGGGACCTACGGGTATAAACGGGAAAAATATGCAGTGGCCAGCGAAGTTGGGGAGGAAATTTTTCAGGCGATCCGGAAGTGGAAAGCCAGAACGGTTATTTCAGATTGTGAGGCCTGCCGGATGCAGATCAGTCACCACACCGGGGTGAAAGCCTTTCATTCCATTCAAATCATCCGCCAGGCTTACGGGGAGTGAACTGTTGGAGATCCACGTTCTGACCCTCGCTTTTATCTTGATTGCCATCGTGCTCCTTTTCGAATTCAGCAACGGGTTCAATGACTGCGCCAACATGGTAGTTACCCCTGTCATCACGGGGGCCCTGGGACCTAGAAAAGCGCTTTTGATCATCGCTGTCTTTGAGTTTATCGGGGCTTGGTTTCTTGGAACGGCGGTGGCCCAGACCCTGGGTAAAGGAATCGTAAGTCCTCAAAACATCGGCATTGCCGTAATATTTGCCGCTGTCCTCGGGTCTATATTATGGAACCTTGGAGGATGGTACTTTGGAATGCCATCCAGCTCCTCCCATGCTCTGATTGGCGGACTCCTAGGGGCTGTAATTATGAGTTCCGGGCCTGGATATATTTATTGGCGAAGGGTATGGGAAATCTTAGCCATCCTTATTTTTACGCCCATTATCGGGCTGATGGCTGGTCGTTACCTTACTAAAATGGTCCTTTCAATATTTGAAAATTTCAGACCCAGCCCCGCCAACCGGTTGTTCAAGCGGCTGCAGATATTCACCTCCGTGACCTTAGCCCTGTGCCATGGAACCAACGATGCGCAGAAAGGGATGGGAATCATTAGCCTTTCACTCATCATTTTCCACAGGATTTCTCCAAAAATTATTGAGAAAATATACGAACCGACTAACCAGAACGCTTTCTATGTACCCAAATGGGTCATCTTGGCTTGCTCTCTGGCCTTAGCTTTAGGGGTGAGCTTTGGGGGCTGGCGGATCATGAAAACTCTAGGAATGAAGCTTTACAAAGTGAGGCCTGTTCATGGGTTCAGCGCCCAAGCCAGTTCTTCGGCGATCATATACCTCTCCTCTCTGTTTGGGTTTCCGGTAAGCACCACCCAGATCGTTTCTTCCTCAATCTTGGGAGCAGGGTCTGCCCAGCGCCTCGGGTCCGTACGTTGGGGAATTGGAAGACAGATCTTTTTCACCTGGATTATAACCATCCCGGGGTCGGCCATGCTCGCGGCTCTTTCTCTTTTGCTCATCAAGAGATGGATCTAAAGATCTCTGGACAGGCTACGAGCCCCGATCTAAAATATTAGTGGGGAGCCGATAGAAGAAAGGGAATCTAAGTGCCGTGGTTTTCTAAAAAGAAAAGTGATTTCCATGAAATGCTCCATGCCCAGTCCGAGAAGGTCTTGGAAGGCCTCGATGCCCTGCATGCCTGGGCGGCAGGCGAGGGTGGAGTAAAGAGAGGGAAGGTAAAGGAAGTTGAGCGGGAGGCCGATGAGCTGCGGCGCATCCTCATCGAGGAGCTTAATCAGACCTTCGTCACACCCTTCGACCGGGAAGACATTTTCTCCCTATCCCGGGCTATTGATGATGTCATGGATTATGCCGACCGAACTGTGGATGAGATGGAAATCTACGAGGTAAAGCCGAATCACTACGTCATCGAGATGATCGACATCCTCCGCAAAGCTACCCGGGAGTTGAGCGATGCGATTCGTCTAATCCAGAAATACCCCAACATTGCCCTGGAGCATGCTACGAAGGCCAAAGCCTGCGAGAATGAGATGGAGAATGCCTATCATCGGGCCCTGGCCGACCTTTTCAAGGGGACAGACACGGTTTACATGCTCAAGATGCGAGAAATCTACCGCCATCTCTCCAATGCCGCCGACCGGAGCGATGAAGCCGCTAACCTCATTGGCGACATTGTGGTCAAGATGACCTGACGCCTTTTCTTTCCACAAAATCAGCTTACCCAAATTGCGGGTCATTTTTCCCTTTAGAGTTGCTGGGTTCTCGGAGAAATCCAAATATTCTTGGTTCCCTTCAGGTGTATCGGGGGAGTCCACCCCTCTCTACTATTTTACCGGCCAGAAGTTTTTTTGGGCTAGCTCCCGCACCCCGCTCGAAACCGAGACATCCTTCACCTCCCGACTCACCTGCTATAGAGTCATCTCATAAATCGTATGTGGCATGGCATAGGTGGAATTCACCCTTTGTTCCTCGGAATTATCCATCCGGAACGATCCCTAGTAGTTATGACTTGTCTTATCCCCATTTCCCCCGTGAAAAAAGCTATGGCGGGTGAGGATAATGACCGTCAATTGATGCAGGATCTTCCGCGGCTCGTGGATATTCCAGGCCTCCGCATCCGCGGCAAGATCTCTCGTTTGTCAAACAAATCTCAGAGTTTAACCCATGGAAAAAATTTTAAGTTAAACCCCAAACTTGACATTATGCCTAAGAATGCTAATATTTTTTTGCAGGGAAGGTGAAAGGCGGACAAATGACTAAAAGAGATTACTACGAAATTCTGGGGGTACCCCATAACGCCGATGAGACCGAGATCAAAAAAGCCTACCGACAGTTAGCCCTCCAGTATCATCCCGATCGAAACCCAGGAAACAAAGAAGCAGAGGAGAGGTTCAAGGAAGCCTCGGAAGCTTACGAGGTCCTGCGTGACCCGGAGAAACGAGACCTCTATGACCGCTACGGCCATGAAGGACTTTCGAGGACAGGATTTTCAGGGTTTACCGGTTTTGAGGACATCTTTACCAGTTTCGGCGATATCTTTGAGGACTTTTTCGGTTTTGGTACCGGCCGCCGCAGGGCAACAGGCCCCGGAAGGGGGGCGGATTTTCGCTACGACCTAACAATCTCTTTCATGGATGCCGCCCTGGGTAAGGAAATGGAGATAGCGGTTGAACGACTCGAGTCTTGTGGTACCTGTAAGGGCTTGGGCATGAAACAAGGAACGAAAAAGGAGAGCTGCCCAACGTGTCGGGGAAGTGGGCAGGTTACCCATTCCCAGGGGTTTTTTACCCTCCGCACCACTTGTTCCCGATGCCGCGGTCAAGGTTTTTTCATTCCTCACCCCTGTACGGATTGCCGGGGCACGGGGAAGGTCAAGAAGCCCAAAAAGATTTCCATCAAGATCCCTGCCGGAGTGGATACGGGGAGTCGCTTGAAGGTAGCTGGAGAAGGGGGGGAAGGGGAACGGGGGGGCCGGCCTGGAGATCTATATGTAGTCTTACACGTAGAACCTCATTCTTTCTTCGAACGCCATGGCGATGATATTCTATGTCAGATTCCCATCTCTTTCACTCAGGCCGCGCTGGGAGTGGAGATTGAGGTTCCTTCCTTGAACGGTTCCAAGAAGCTTTCTATTCCGGCCGGCTCTCAGAGCGGCCAAGTCTTTACTTTACGCGGCCAGGGTTTCCCCCATCTGGAAAGTTTCGGAAAAGGCGACCAGCACGTCCAGATTCTAGTCAAAGTTCCCACCAAGCTGAGCAAGCGCCAGAAAGAGCTTTTGCAGGAGTTTGCTTCCCTGGAAGGCAAAGAGGCGTAGTTAGCCCTTCAGAAAATCAGGTCTGGCGTACTCCGGATTGGGATAGGTATAGAACCCTTTGCCCGATTTTACACCAAGCTCATTTCTTTCGATCATGGCCTTCAAGGCATGCGGGGGATGATCTTTATCGTCCCTCGACTCTTTGTAATAGACCATCTCGATGTCATAGACTACGTCCAGCCCAACGGCATCCATGAGCCCGAACGGACCCTGGTTCATGCCGGTGAAAATCATCCAGGCCCGGTCGATATCCCGGAAATCAACATAGCCCCCAGCCCACATGTAGAGCGTCTGCCGTTTTACCGCCCTCCAGACGCTATTAAAACAAAAGCCAAGAATTTCCTTTTTAACGGTCAAGGGAATGCATCCGATTGAACGGATGAATTGCTTTCCGGCTTCCATGGTCTCGACCGTAGTCTTCGTCCCACCCATAATATCCACCATGTTCATACTACTGGCCGGTATGTAAAAATGCATGTTCAGACACTTTTCGGGCCTTTTAGTAGCACTCTCGATTTTAGAGATGGGCATAGAAGAACTGTTCGTAGCCAGGATCGCCCCTTGAGGAGCGAGGGAGTCAATCTGGGAAAACACTTTCCGCTTCAGCTCCAAGTTTTCCAGCACCGCTTCAATGACCAGGTCTGCTTCTTTCACCGCTTCGGCTAAATCTTTGACCAGTTTGACTTTCTGAGCTCCCTGTTCCCACTCCTCGAGCGGCAGGGTAGGGCCTTTTCCTCTCATCTTCATGAGCCCACGGATCTTCTGCAGGGTTTTCGGAAAACTTCCTGGATCCTGATCATAGGCCTTTACATCATATCCATAGCAAGCAGCCTGAATGGCGATTTGCGTCCCTAAAGTCCCGGTCCCAATCACGGCCACTGTTTTAATTGGTTGCCCCATACTCTTCTCCTTTCCTTAAGAAAATCAAAAAGGGATGGGAGGCTTTGCGCCAACCATCCCTTCCATGCTCCAATATAGATCGATTATTTGCATCTCGGGTTTCCGGTCTCTTCGGGTGGGACTGCCCCTTTCTCAGCAGAAATTATGGTGATTGGTTTTCCTACATAGGGGAACTTGTAAAATTGCCCTGGTCCGGGAAGAATTTCAGCAACCGGGATTGGGGTCATCACATTGTGATCACAGGGCCTCATGGTCATACGCCCCATAGGCGAGTCGTAGCTCAATCCCTCCCAAGCTTTGATGATATCCTCAGCGTTGGTAGAATTGGCTTTCTTGATAGCCTCAGCCAAGAACATGAAGGCCTGGTAAGACTTCCCGACCGTCCAATCCGGGTAGGGGTGCTCCGGGGCCATTTTTCTCTTCGCCCAGCGCCCGATAAAGTCTTTGTTCTTAGGAGTATCCACCGTCAACATGTAGACTTCTGCTGTAATCGCGCCCACGGAGGCGTCCCCAATGGCTTCTGTGGCAATCGGATCGCTTAGAAAGTAACTGGCAACCTTGGACTTCATTCCCAAAGCAGCAGCCTGCTTAAGCAAGACAATAAGATCGCCACCCCAATCTATGGTGAACATAACTTCCGCTTTTGAATCGATGACCTTACTGATGTAGGGCGCCATATCCTTTGCTCCCACAGGATGGTAATCTTCGCCCACTAATTGCCAGCCAGGTTTAAATTTATTCATGGCCCTCTTGAAGGCCGCAGCCCCCTGACGCGGGGCGGAATAGTCCTGGCAGAGAATGTAAAATGTCTTATAAGGAGTTCCGGCGAAATAGGCCGCTAATGCGGTGGAATGCTGGCTCGTGCTTAATTGCACTCGAAAATGGTGACGATTGAAAAGTTTACCCGTGAGATCATCACCTGCCCATCCATAGTTGAGCACTATGATTTTTTCTTTTTCCCCCAAATCGGAAAGCGCTTGGCCCACGTTCGTCGCTGTTCCACCCACGATGAAGCTCACTTTTTCTTCTAGGATGTACCGTAAGGCTTTGCGAGTGCCGACATCTGGTTTGAGTTGATGATCATCATAGAACATTTTGATCGGCCTGCCCAGCAATCCACCGGCGGCATTGATCTCCTCCACTGCAAACTTTATCCCGTATTGATAGCCGTCCCCAACGGTTTTCATGACCCCGGAAATAACCTCAAGACATACCATTTTGATGGGCTCGGCTGATTCTCCCAACGATGGGTACCCGATCGCGACTAGGATTACCATGGCCAATACCATTAACACTTCTTTTTTCATGGCTCCCTCCTTGTTGGTGTTTAATTTCCTTAAAAGCACGATGTTCTGATCTTCAGTTTAATGTGGCTCCTCGGGGAGAAACGGATGGCCTCAAACCTCCAAATACTTTTGCCGAACTTCGTGCGCCTCCTTTAGTTCTTGCCCCGTTCCCTGGAAGACGATCTTCCCTTTGGAAATGACGTAGATTCTTCCGGCTAGACGCAAGGCCACGCGCATGTTCTGCTCCACGAGAAGAATGGGAACGTCATGCTGGTGAATGTCTTGAATGACTTGTTCCACGGTTTCCACGATCTTGGGGGCGAGCCCCTCTGTGGGCTCGTCAACTAAGAGAACCTCGGGGTTTCCCATGAGTGTCCTGGCAATGGTCAGCATCTGCTGTTCCCCACCTGACAAGTGACCCCCCTTTTGTCTGTCCCGGGCTTGCAAAGCTGGAAAATAATTGTAGACTTTATTAATAGTCCAACCATCCCCGTTCCCTTTCCGCCCAGGTTTAATGCCCATGAGCAGGTTCTCACGCAAAGTCAGGGTGGGGAAAATTCTCCGGTCCTCGGGAACATAACCAACGCCCAATTTGGCGATCGTATGGGTGGGGAGCCCGGCAATGTTTTGCCCTTTGAAAAGCACCTGACCCGACCGGGGTTTGACTAGGCCAATGATAGATTTAAGGGTCGTGGTTTTCCCTACCCCGTTTCGGCCCAGGAGACAAACGATTTCCCGGCGGTCAATTTCCAGGAAAACACCTTGGAGGATGTGACTCTGCCCGTAAAAGGTATTTAGGTCTTTGATCTCTAATAACATATCCTACTCCCTCTCCTCGCCCAGGTATGCGTCTTTCACCTTCTGGTCGTTGCGAATCTCCTCTGGCGGACCTGACGCTAGAACTTGGCCATAATAGATAACTGAAATCCGGCTGGCAATCCTGAAGACTACTTCCATGTCATGCTCCACAATGATTAAAGTCTTCCCTTCCGTAACCCGCTCGATGAGCTTCACCGCTTCTCGGGTCTCCTCTGAGGACATCCCTGCCGTGGGTTCGTCAAGGAGGATCAGTTGGGGGTCAGTGGCGATGGTCAGGCCGATCTCTAATGCCCGCTGCTGACCGTAAGAAAGCTCACCGGCGATGGCCTCTTTTCGCTCCAGAAGGCCGATCTGCTCCAGCACTTTCTCCACGTGGGTATTGATGCCGTCCATCCTGGACAGAAGGGAAAACATATTGTAATAGATTTTATTTTTGGAAAGAATCACATTCCGCACATTCTCGAAAACGGTCATCGTGCTGAAAAGGTTAACAATCTGAAATGACCGGGCCATCCCCATGCGATTGAGTTTAAATGGATTTTCACCAGTAATATCTTTACCCTTAAAAAATATTTTCCCTCTGCTGGGCAAATATTTTCCCGTGATCAAGTTAAAGAGCGTGCTTTTCCCCGCGCCGTTGGGGCCGAGAATCGCATGACGTTCGCCCTCCTTAATTCCCAGATCGATACCAAATAAAACTTCCAGTCCTTGGAAATCTTTATAGATTCCCTGCAATTCCAAAATATTCCTTTTTCTTTCATTTCCGGCCAATTCGGCCATGAACCTATCCTCCATTATTTTTTCGTACGGATGATTCCCATAATGCCCTGAGGGGCAAAAATGACGATGCTGACGAAAATGAGACCAAAGAAAAACTCCCAGCGGTCGGTAAAACTGCTCAGGTATTCAGAGAGATAGACGAAAATCCCCGACCCGATGAGCGGGCCCCAGAAATAGCCAATTCCTCCAATGAAGGCCATGAAGAGGACGTTGGTAGACATCCCCATATCAATAGTGGTTGTGGAGATGAACTCTTGGAATTGGGCGAACAAGGCCCCGGAGATTCCTGCAAAAAATCCCAGTATGGTTAAGAAGATCATCTTGGAGGCATTCACATTAAAACCAATAAATTTTGCTCTCTCTTCATTGGATTTGATACTCATTACAACATTTCCCAAAGGGGTTTTGATAAAATACCAGCAGATAAAAAGGCAGATTCCAATGATGATCACTGAAACATAATAGAAGTTAGCCGGGTCTTTCATTGAAATCCCCAGCAGGTCTGGCTTGGGAAACTTGCCCAGCCCATCATCCCCACCTGTGACATCACGCCATTTCCAGGCGATGGCCCAGATGAGTTGGTTAAAGGCAAAGGTGAGCAGGGCAAAATAGGTTCCGCTCATCCTCACCAAAAAAGCACCGAGGATAAGCCCTACGAGCCCGGCTAACAGCCCTCCCAGAAGAACTCCGCTCATGAAGGAAAGGCCTTTGATGTGGACCCAGCCCAGAACGGAACCGTAAGCCCCCAAACCGAAGTAGGCCGCATGGCCAAAGGAGAACATCCCTCCCTCATTAAGCAGCATCTTCCAGGTCATGGCAAAAAGGGTTAGAATGATAATTTCGTTGAGCATCCGCAATTGAAATTTGGGCAGGACGTAGGGGAAAAGAATGGCTAAAACCACCAAGATGGCTCCAATCGCTATGGAAAGGGCTCTATTCTTCATAATAATTCCTTTATCAGGCCTTCTCCCCGAAAAGTCCCGAAGGTTTGATGATCAAAACCACCGCCATAAACAAAAAGGGAAAAACAATAGCAAAGCGAGGGATGAAAAGAATCCCAAAAGACGAAAGTTCCCCGATGATGAAAGAAGCTACAACCGCACCCAGGAGGCTTCCCAGTCCTCCGGACACTGTGACGACGAAACAGTCCACAAGGATGTCCAAAGCCATACCTGGATAGGTGTTGATGAAAGGCCCGGCAATCACCCCCGCCAGGCCGGCCAGCCAGGAGCCGATGCCCATAACCAGCATGAAAACAAAGGGGGTGTTTGTACCCAGAGCACTGACCATGTCCCGGTCTGAAACGGCGGCTCGAACGGTTATGCCCAGCCGGGTCTTCATCAGGATATAAGCCAAAAAACCCAGGACAGCCAAAGAGAAAAAGAGGATAAATAACCGATAGGTCGGGTAGACAATTCCCATAATCATTACGGAGCCAGAAAGGGCCTGAGGGATGGGCACTGGCAAATCGGCCGTTCCCCAAATCCACTTTACAGACTCATTGACCACGAAAAGGATACCAAAACCGATTACAAACTCCTGGACATGCCCGCCTGCATGAACCCGCCGTAAAAGAAAACGCTCCAATAGAATTCCCAGGATGCCGACGATGATCGGGCAGACCACCAACCCCACCCAGAAATTCCCAACCATCTTGATCATCTGGTAAGAAAAGTACGCTCCGAGCATGTAAAAAGAAACGTGTGCAATGTTCAGAACATTCATCGTGCCGAATACCAGGGTGAGACCAGAAGCGACTAAGAAAAGAAGCATGCCATAGGCTAGCCCATGAAGCCCCTGAATGACGAGGTTAGATACGACCGATTCCATCGAACCCCTCCTTTCTTCATAAAATTTCCCCGAAAGGCCAACCTAACTATTATCCACTGATACCAATGATATTAATACCCTTTATCCCCTTGCTGGATCAGCATGAAAATCCATGCTTGCTTATCCGTGGTAACCCCTTTTCCGTATGAGGAACGCCCGCTTTGAAACCCGCGCGGCCTTCCTTCCAAGCAGCCATTTCATTTTCTGGCCTTCCTTTTTTTGAACTAAGCGCTCGCTTGATTTTTTCTCCCATCATCAAAGAATTCCACAAACCGATTGTTGAAGGCCCGAACGATAAGGAATAGGATGCGGGGGAAACTCTGCCATTTTCGTCTGAGAAAGAAGGCTCCTGGTGAGATGGGTGCGGGCAGCCAATTTCCCTGCTTCCCTTAAGGGCGAATCGAGAGAATTCTCTTGGCCGTTCCCCGCTCGGGATAGATGGACAAATATCTGTCCTCCATCTCGAGGACGGGTCCTATGATAGGAAAAGTTTTTTGAGTTTGTCAAGAAAAAATAGACCCAGTGTGGAGAAACACCAAGGCCTGATCTGAAGCGCCCTTTAATCTTGAATGCCCCGATAGTTTGGGCAAAGGCTCAATTGACGGGATACAATAAATACTTCAATCCACGTCCCTCTTCGAAGAGTTGAAACACTTCTCGCCATTGACTTAGAGGAAATTCCCCGGTTATCAAGGGTTTCAAATCAACCTTTCGATCTTTTAATAAATTTATCGTTTTTTTCCAAGTTTCCCGATTATGACCAAATGATCCCTTGATATGGATTTCCTTCAGGACGACGCCATCATAGTTTACAGAGGATATCGGATTTCCAAAAAGTCCCACTTGAATAATTTCTCCCCCTTTGCGAACAAAAGACAGGCAATCGTTCACCCCTCCCACAGCCCCAGAGCATTCCAATGCTATATCTACCCCGTACCCACCAGTGAGTTCGGAAATTAAGGGAAGTGGATCTTTTTTGTTAATTTGCAGGCAATGATCAGCGCCTAATCCATCTGCCAGTCGAAGCCTTTTTTCATCTTTCTCTATGCCGGTGATGATAATATTAGCCCCCATGGCTTTGGCTACCTGGAGTACTAATAGGCCAATGGTTCCTGGTCCGCTAACCAGGACCGTCTTCCCCGGCGCAGTTGAACTCATCTCCATAACTGCATGGGTGGCGCAAGCTAATGGTTCGCACAGGGCCCCTTCTGGAAAGGAAATATGATCGGGAAGACGATGGAGGGCCCCCTGGCGTACCGAAACAAAGGAGGCAAATGCTCCATCCCGGCCAGATCCATAGCCCAAGCGTTGATCACAGAGCTGGGTTTGACCTAATCGACAAAATTTGCATGAATCGCAGAAACTGGCAGCGGTATCAACGGCGACCCGATCTCCCACCTTCCACTCCTTGACATCGGGACCCACTTGCGCCACCACGCCACAGAATTCATGTCCAACAGTCACGGGAGGGCGAACCTTGGGGTAGAGGTCATGAAAGATATGGATATCCGTCCCGCAGACGCCTGCCCGGCGGACTTCCACGATTGCCTCACCCTCTTGAAGAAGGGGCGTGGAGACTTCAACAACCCCCATGTTGCCGGGCCCACGTTGAAGTTTTCGGAGTGCCTTCATGGCTGAAGCTCAATTCTGATTTAAAGATGTAAGAATGTAATGGTGGGGTTTTCGATTCTTCTTTTCAACGAATCCAGAAAAGCAGCCCCGTAAGCCCCATCCGCCACTCGATGGTCTATAGATAATCCGGCGATGGCGACTCTCTTTGAGCAAACCTTTCCTTCCTGCATCACCAATTTTTCTTGCGTCGCCCCCACACTCAAAATTGCACTCTGCGGAGGGTTAATAATCGCGGTAAAGTGGCTAACGCCGAAAGTGGCCAAACTCGTGATGGTGAAGGTGCCACGTTCCAATTCGATTTTCTGGAGTTTCCCCTGCCTGGCTCTCTCCACCAGTTCGATCCGTTGACGGGCAATTTCCTCCAAGCCTATATGATCCACCTGGGGAATGGACGGAACGATCAGACCCTCCTCCAAAGCCACGGCCAGACCGATGTTAATCTCTTCCAGCAATTGGATTTCTTCTTCCTCCCACCTCGCGTTCAGGTAAGGAAATTCTTTCAGGGTAAGAGCCACGGCTTTCATCAAAAAGTCGTTTATCGATATCTGGAATTCAAGAGGTTCCTTATAGCTTGATTTTAATATTTCGCGAATTTTCAGGAGTGCGTCCATCCCCATTTCACTAAAAACACACAGATGAGGAGCGCTGAACGCGCTTTTCACCATGCGCCTGGCAATGGTTTTCCGCATCGAAGTTAGCGGAACCTTTTGGCCCGGAATGGCCCGGGCGGCAGTTGGAACCGGAACGCCTTCCACTCTTCCCGTTTCCTCCTTCTGCTTCTGAATAGAGGCCAGATAGGCCTCCACATCTTTCTTCATAATGGTTCCATGCGGGCCGGTCGGCTGCACCACCGTGAGGTCTATCCCTTCCTTCTCAGCGATCTTTCTGGCCAACGGTGCTACCCGAAGGCGATCAATTTTTTTCTCGGATATTGGCGTCACTTGGCGGACGGTCTGAGCTACCATGCTTGAAGGGAGCTCTCGATACGCTTCGGGTAAGGCCTCTCCTTCAGCCACGATAATAGCTACGACTTGGGTAATACCCACCTTAGAGCCTTGAGGGTAGAAGATTCTCCCCAGGATTCCCGAGGCGGGAGCCCCGATTTCAGTTGTGACTTTTTCGGATTCGACCTCCAACAGAGGGTCTCCTTTATTGACCCGGTCCCCTTCGGATTTGAACCAATGGAGAATGGTTACTTCTTCAACGACTTCGCCCAAGGACGGGACGATGACTTCCACAGCCATGATCAGTTCTCCTAAGCCTCTTTTCTGATGAGATTCACTGCGTCACGATATTGAGAATTTCTCTGGCGATTTTTTCCTCGTTCGGAATGACAAAATTCTCCAGCACTGGACTGTAAGGCACGGGGACATCTAGAGCTCCCAGACGATGGATCGGGCTGGTCAGGAAGTCAAACCCTTCTTTAGCTACTATGGCGGCGATCTCCGCCCCAAAGCCGCCGGTGGTGCAAGCCTGATGCACGATCAAAAGGCGCCCAGTTTTTTCTACGGATTTAAGAATGGCTTCTTTATCTAACGGCTGTAGGGTTCTAAGGTCAATCACCTCCGCCTGAATTCCTTGCTTCGCGACCGCTTCCGCTGCTTTCAGAGCCCGATGGACCATGAGCGAATAAGATACGACGGTAATGTCCTTCCCCTCCCTTCTGATATCGGCCTTTCCAAATGGAATAAGGTACTCCTCCTCTGGGACGGGTCCCGAGGTGGTCATGAGCTGTTGGTGCTCAAGAAAGATAACCGGGTTATCCTCTCGAATCGCGGTCTTGAGCAGCCCCTTAACGTCATAAGGCGTGGAAGGAATGACCACCTTCAACCCTGGGACATGGGGAAACCAAGCCTCCAGATGTTGGGAATGCTGCGCCGCGGCTAAACGAAGGCCGCCTAGAGAAGTGCGAATCACCAGGGGAACTTTAATCTTCCCCCCAAACATATACCGAATCTTAGCAACCTGGTTGACGATCTGTTCCATGGCCAAGGTCAAAAGGTCACAGAACATAATATCCGCAACCGGCCGCATGCCCGTAATGGCTGCTCCCAGAGCAAATCCTACAATGGCGTTCTCCGAAATGGGTGTGTCTCTTACCCGCTCATCACCGAATTCTTTCCAGAGTTCCGGCTTGGCCGCATAGACCATGCCGAATCGACCCACATCCTCTCCCATGACAAATACCCGCTCGTCCCGGCGCATTTCTTCCCTCAGGGCTTCGATCAAGGCACTCGCAAAAGATATTTCTCTCATGATTTTTTACTCCTCGTTATAGAGATCTCTCAGCGCATCTTGTGGTTCGGGCCACGGACAATTCTGGGCAAACTGAACCGCTTCCTCTAAATCTTTTTGAGTTTCCTGGTCCACCTGATTCAGGCCATCTTGATTCAATATCCCCTTACCCAAGAGCACCTTCTGGAACCGTTTGATCGGACACCTTTCCATCCATTCCTCGATTTCTTGTTTGGAACGATACGTATAGGTCCGGTCTGCCTCCCCCTCATAATGGCCCCGCCAACGGTAGGTTTTACACTCCAAAAGAGTAGGGCCTTCGCCCCGCCTGGCGCGGGCTACTGCCTCTTTAGCCGCTTCGTGCACGGCCATCACATCGTTGCCATCTACCATCCCTCCCTGAATCCCATAGGCATCCTTCCTAAGGTATATATCCCGGATTGAGCCAGACCGGCTCTGGGCAACCGAGATGGCATACTGGTTATTCTCACAGACGTAGATCACAGGCAGCTTCCAGACAGCCGCCAGGTTTAGGCTCTCATGGAAGGCCCCCTGATTCGCTCCTCCATCTCCAAAAAAGCAGGCCACCACCTGATCCGTTCCTCGCATCTTGATGGAAAGGGCCGCCCCTCCGGCAATGGGCATACCGGCGGAAACGATTCCATTGGCTCCAAGGATACCCAGGTCAATGTCAGCGATGTGCATGGATCCGCCTTTACCGTGGCAATAACCCTTCTCCCGGCCTAAGAGTTCGGCCATCATCAAGGAAATGTCACCCCCTTTGGCAATGCAGTGGCCGTGTCCCCGGTGAGTGCTCGAGATGTAGTCGTCTTGGCGGAGCGCAGCGCAAACGCCGGTGGCGACCGCCTCTTCTCCAATGTACAGATGGAGCAACCCAGGAATGACCTGCCGGGCTTTCAGTTCCATCGCTTTCTCCTCGAACCGCCGGATCAAAAGCATGGTTCGGTACAATTGGAGCATCCGTTGGGGTTGGGATTTCATCTTAATTCCTCCTCATCATGAACATTTGACAACGTAAACTCTTTTCTATGAAATTGAGAAAGGGGCCAAAAAAATAAACCCAACTCTTGCAAAGTGGCTTTGCCCTGCCAGAGGCAAAAGAATGGGTAGCAAATAGAAATTACCTTACCTGAATTCGTTCCCTTTTTAAAGGAAAATCAAGAGCATCGAGAAAGATTTTTTTGAAGGCACCCGTTTCCGATTTTCGAATAACTTTTGTCGCCAATATCATACACAGCGTCCTTAATCACAAAAAAGCCCGTCATTTCCTCGAAAGCGAGAATCCAGCTCAGAAATACTGGATTCCGGGTCAAGCCCGGAATGACAAACCGGCTAAAATTTATATCGTCATGTATGGTAATTCATTATATTGAACCAGTTCAAGGGTCATCCCGTCAGGGTCATGGAAATAGGTTGCCTTAACCCCTGGTCGCAACACCAGGGGCGGAGCATTGAACTGAACCCCTTGGCCCAGCAATTGTTTGTATAGGTCGTCAATGTTCTCCACCTGGAAAGCCAGATGGATAATTCCTTTGTCGCATTGGAGTTTATTGGGTGGGTATGGCTTTCCTTTGGGGGAATGATATTGGAGAAGCTCGATCCGGCTTCCCCACCCGCTAAGTAGAGCAATAGACACATCCACGGTTTTCATGCCCACCACCCGCTCCAGGGCATCTCCTTGTCGATGGTCCATCCGCCATTCAAGAGTCATCCCCAGCAAATCGCGGTAGAAATGGATGGACTCATCTAAATCACTGACGCTGATCGCGGTGTGGTGTAAGGCTTTTATCATCTTTCTCTCCATCCATAGGCTACCGTTGACATCGAGGATTTCATTCGTAATGGATCTGATCTTAGGCCATGATTTTCCCCGTAAGCCCAACTTGTCCTGGCAACCCCGCCTTAAAGAGGGCACTCGTTAAGGTAAGATTGGGCAGAATCTCTTTTAGATATTGGGAAGCTTTAAGGAGACGATGGATATCCACTCCCGTGTGAACCCCCATCTCGTTGAACATAAAGACTAAATCTTCCGTGGCTATATTCCCTGAGGCCCCAGGAGCAAAAGGACATCCTCCCAATCCCCCGATGGAGGAATCAAAAAAACGGACCCCCGTTCCATAGGCCGCTAAAGCATTGGCCAAACCCAGACCCCTGGTGTTGTGAAAGTGAACACCAAAAGTGATCCTGGGAAACGTTTCCATACACGTATGGATAATCTGCTCCACCTGCCTTGGATTGGCAAAGCCAACTGTATCACAAAGGGTTATCTTCCTGATACCCATCGCACCTGCCCTCTCGACAAGACGCAAGACATCCTCTTCCTTCACTTTTATTTCGAAGGGGCATCCGAAAGTCGTTGCCAGGTCTAGCTGGGTCTCCATTCCCGCATAGGCCGATTCCAATTCTATGATCTTCTTCAGCTCTTCCAGAGACTCCTCAGGAGTGAGCCTCACATTGTTCAAGTTGTGCGATCGGCTGACCGAAATAACGAAAATTAACCTCCTGATTCCGCTTTCGAGAGCATTCTGGGCACCCTTCAGGTTAGGAACAAGGGCTGTCAGTTTGACTCCTTCCAGGTCGAGGACCCCCTTTATGACGTCACTCATGTCTCGAAATTGAGGAATTGCTCTTGGATTGACAAATGAGCCGGACTCAATCTCTCTCAGCCCACTCTCAGCCAGGCACCTGATCAGTGATCTCTTTTTCTCGGTCTCGACATATTCCCTCAAATTTTGTAATCCATCCCTGGGGCCGACCTCCACGATCTGAACTGCGTCTTCCGGTTTCATTCCTTTGCTCTCCTTTTCAACTCCGGGTCAGCCTCAAATAGGGGAAGAAAGTCCGCCCAACCGGAACCCACAAAAGCATCCCCTCCTACGCCGACCGCAGTACTTTGACCAATCCCTTCCTTGGCGAGGTAATAACAGGTGGCGGTTGTATTCCCTCCGCTCCTGGACAGAACTCCTGTTGGGCCCGGCCGAAAGATTTCCCGGGCCAGCGTCACCCGGGCTCCGATGAGACCCACAACCGCTTTCCCCGGGCTGATGATTCCGATCGAATTCGGTCCGATAACCCTTTCGTCAATTTTGTGGTTTCTTATATCCAATTTCTTGGGATATTGTATCCGCCGTCTCCAGAACCATTTTTATGAATTCTTTTACTTTTTCATGGGTAAAACGAATCAAAGGCCCGGATAAATTTAATGAGGCAATGACCTCTCCATTAAAATCTCTTATCGGGGCGGAAACGGAGGAAACATATTGAGCACGTTCTTGAAAGCTCACCGCATATCCTTGCTTGCGAATCTTGCTGAGTTCTTTCTCCAAACTCATAAAATTGGTAATCGTATTAGATGTGAAACGAGGAAGTCCAGCTTTTGGAAGAATCTCTCGGCGCTTCTCTTTTGATAGGTGGGCGAAAAGGACCTTCCCAGCTGCTCCGGCATGGAGAGGATAAGCGCCACCGATATTGAGGACGGGTCTGAGTTCATGGGAACTTTCGAACTTTTCAATACAAACCCTTTCATTGTCTTGGATCACAAAAACGGTGACCGTCTCATCCGTTCTATCTCGAAGATTTTTTAAGTGGGGTAGGGCGATCATTCTCCATTCGAAATTTGCCAGAAAGATATTGGCCAATTCTAAGACCTTGGGTGCTAACCGATATTTCTGACTTGGGGAGATTTTGACCACCCAATTCTCCTGCTTAAGAGTTGCTAATAGTCGCGAAACGGTGCTTTTTGACAAGTTTAATTTGTGGGAAGTTTCTATCACCCCAATTTCAGCAGTTTCCGGAGTGAAACAACTCAGAATATCGAGGCAATGTTTTACGGATTTGATTTCGTTCATTATTTGTTCCGTATTATGCAACTTTGTTTGCAAAAGGCAAAATATAATACCTGGTTAAACTTGTCAACAAAAAAGAAGCCGGGCGGCGATCACGTTTCCGGTTCCCTCGTCATCGCCGGAGGCTCAGGGGGGCTGAGGGAAATATAGCCTTTGACTTTTCTTAGGGAAAATAGGAATGAGGTTCTTATGAATTCAAGAAAAGGAGCTTGCTTCGGGCAAGTTTCTTATTGCAGAATTCTCGTAAGAGGACGCTGACGAAATCGGAAAATTCGACACTTAACGAAGTAATTTCTTCCCCACCCGGATTGAGTCTTCAGAGATAGCAGCCGCCAACATTTTTTGCCTATCTTCAGAAACACTTTTTCCCAAGGAGGTTTCGCCATGGGTGAGCGATTAACGGTCTAGTCCTACGAACCGCTAGAAAAAAAGGCCGGAACGATGTTCCAGCCTTTTTGAGCGTTATTCTTACCCAGGCGAATTAGCTTTTCTGAACCTCGACCTCGATCTTTTTGGGAAGGTAATGCTCTTCCATCGGGGCCGTAATCTCTAGAATGCCATCATGGTACTTGGCTTTAATCTTTTCTGTCTTCACGCCTTCGGGAATGGCTAAAGTGCGTCTGAACGAACCGTAACACAACTCATCCCGAATCACTAAATTTTCTGGGATTTCTTCTGCCTTCTTCCGCTCTCCCTCGATGGTTAAGCACCCTTGATCCGCTGTCAAATGAACATCCTTCGGGTTCACCCCAGGAAGGTCCACCTTCACGACGAAGCTACCGTTATGACGGAAGCTCTCCACCGGGGGAGAAGCACAATAACCTTCCTCCGTCATTTCCAGAGGTTCCATGAATTCCCGGAAGAATTGATCGAAGTCCCAATCTAAACTAACAAAATCCCTAAAGGGGTTCCATCTAATCAGGCTCGCCATGGTCTCTCCCTCCTTTCTAAACGTGAAACTCTTTTTTGCCAAACTCCTCTTTGATATCCTACTACCTCCTATTCAAGCAGTTTTTTCGACTTCTATCCTCACTTCTTCAGGTGGATGGGCCTTTTCCACGGGAGCGGTAATTTCTAACACCCCGTCGTGATACTTCGCCTTGATCCCATCCGCCTTAAATCCTCGGGGAATGGGCACGGAACGCTGAAAAGCCCCGTAGAAAACTTCTTTTCTGCTGAAGTCTTTCCCTTTGGTCTCTCTCTCCGTCTTTCGTTCACCCTGGATGAGCAAACGGTCACCTTCCACGGTCACATGAATATCCTTTGCTTTCACGCCAGGCAGGTCTGCCTTGATTACGTAATTGCCGTTCTTCCGGTAACTTTCCACGCGAGGTAACCACCGTCCCAATTTCTCAATCTCCATCCGTGATGGGGCGGCAAAATCCTCAAAGAAATCCTCAAAATCCCTGTCCCACAAGGTGCTAAAAGGTCGCCATCGAATCAATTCGCGAGAGGGTCGCCATCGAATCAAGCTGGTCATATTCTTCTCCTCCTTTCTCCCTCGACTTTGGCAGTCGAAAACCAATTTTCCCCATTCTTTACAAATTCAATTAAAAGATAATCACCATTTTCTTGATTGTCAAGATAGGGTTACTTAGAGATTCCACCCCACTGCCTCTCCGGAGGGAATCAGAATAAATTCTCTTCTTTTCTTAGAGCTTGAGACCTTTTAGGGAGGCGTAAGACTGGATGGTGTTGATGGCCTGGTTGAGGCGGCGGATTTTGACGTTTTTGTCTTTCAAGGCGTCAATATCCTCCAGCGGGACTTGCGTGCCCCGCACTTCCCGGACGACGATGTTCAGATTGAAAAGGAGGACTTTCAAATCCTCGAGGTTGTATGCACGCAAAGTAGCCCGGGTAAACTGTTGATACCCCTGAGCGACGTCATAAGCTAGTTTCTTTGGGTTTCCGGCAATGGGCACTTTTCTCCTCTTTCAGGGTTTGGCCAATCCGCTCAGGAGGAATTGATCGAAAACCCAAACTCGCCGTGCCCTCCATAACCCCGAAAGGAAGAGACAACGAGCCGCAACTGAGTTTCAAGCATTTTTTGCCATAGGAGCTAAAGATCTTCGCCCTCATCCCTGGCGGATTCCCCTCTGGCAGTGCTTTCTTCCTCCATGGCTTGATCCACCACGGCGTCAAAATCTTCGCCCAAGTCTTCCCCCAGCTCTTTGCCCATCCGTTTCATCCAGCGGGCCATGCTGGTCGGGTCATTCTCATCGATATCTCCAAGCTTGCTTGGGTCTGCCAGGGACTCCAGTCGGCTCTCCTCGGAACGAACCCGGGCGATTCGCGAAATGAGCTTGGTCATTTTTTTGCTCTGGCATCGCTTGCACTTTGGGTGGAAGGGAGCGCGAAGGCTCAGAACAATAAAACTGGAAATTTTTCCACAATCCTGACAGAGGTATTCGTAGATGGGCATTAAACTTTTGCCTCCCTTGGCAGGATTTCCTTTCTGGGGTCTAAACCAGACCCGCCCTTCTTTAAGAACTCTATTTTAAAGGTTTTTTCTTAAAGGAGCAACCTTTTGCGGTACCGGCTCGGGAAAGCTAAACCTTTCTATTCTGCTCTGGCCCTGACCAGTATCCTACTTTCTGCCAGATGCATTTACAAATTAAACCTACAGAGAGTTTCTCCTCCGAATGTAGATCTCAAAGATTTCCAACCTGTTGCGATCCTCTCGATCCAAGATGCCCCCGGTTATCCCCAATCGGGCGTGCACCTGAGGGTACCTGTCAGCTGAGGCTGAGATTGAGTATGCTGGAGCCCGAGAAAGGCTCCTTCCCTCCACCAAACCCCTAATCGTTCCTAATTTTTTCCTTTCGGTATCTTTCATTTTGGTCAATAGCTGACAACTTCTTCACTGAGTCAGGGTCCCTCGCGCTCAGACTTGGGGTGCCGAGACATCAGCTCGAACACGGCTTCCCGTGGATTCTTGCTTTCATAAAGAATCTCATGAACTTTCTCCGTAATGGGCATCTCCACTTCCAGCTTTCTGGCCAAGGCAATAAGCGCCTTCGTTGTCCGGATGCCCTCGGCGACCATCCTCATTCCCTCCAGGATGGCGGAAAGCGAGCGCCCTTTCCCGAGTTCCAAGCCCAAATAGCGATTTCTGCTCAAGTCGCCCGTACACGTAAGGACTAGATCTCCCAGCCCGGCCAAACCGAAGAAAGTTTGGGCATCCGCTCCCATCTTCATCCCCAACCTGGCCATCTCGGCCAACCCCCGGGTGATCAGAGCGGCCCGGGAACTGTGCCCAAACCCCAAGCCATCTGAAGTTCCAGCCGCGATGGCCATGACATTCTTGATCGCTCCCCCTAGCTCTACGCCCATCAGGTCTGGGTTGGTGTAGACGCGGAAGTACGGCCTAGCAAAAAGCTCTTGGGCTTTCCGCGCGGCCTCGGGATTGGACCCCGCCACGGCCACGGCCGTAGGGAGCCTGCGTGAGACTTCCTTGGCAAAGCTCGGGCCGGACAGGCAGGCGATCGCGGCCCTGGGGCTTTGGCCTATGACCTCTCTCAAAACCTGCGATACGGTTTGGTGAGATTGATCCTCCAGGCCCTTGGTCGCACTGATGATCAGGGCGTCCTCTCGAATATAAGGTCGCCCTTCGGTAAAAATTTCCCGCACAACATGAGAAGGGACTGCACAGACCACAATGACCTTGCCAGTAAATGCTTCTTCCAATGAGTGGGTCAGCCGAATGCCCTCTGATAGACGGATTCCCGGTAAGAAAATTTTATTCTCCCGCTCTTTTTCCATGACCCAGAAGAGCTCCTCTTCGAAAACCCACAGGTCCACTGGCCTGCCTTTTTCGGCAAGAAGGTTGGCCAGTGTCGTTCCCCAGCTCCCGGCGCCAATGACTCCGATTCCCCCTTCTTTGGTGATGAGTGCGGCCATGAATCAGGAATTCTCCTCTTCCTCGGTTTCTGCTGCCCCCTCTTCCGCCTCCTGGCCGCCCTGTTCATCCTCGCGCTCGGCCAGACGAGTTACGGCCATCACCCGTTCCCCGGCCTCCAGCTCGATGAGCTTAACCCCCTGAGTGTTCCGCCCGATTACCGAGATCTCCTCGCCCCGCAGGCGGATGATTTTTCCTTTATCGGTGATGAGCATGATGTCGTCCTGCTCGGTAATCTGCTGCACACCCACCATTTTTCCGTTTCGCGGAGTTGTTTTGATGGTGATCACGCCCTGGCCGCCCCGGCTTTGGAGGGGATACCCGTCGATGGGGGTGCGCTTGCCAAACCCATTTTCCGTGACCGATAGAATGGCGGCTCCCAGAGTTCCGGGCGTGATGACGCCCATGGAGACCAGGAAATCGTCCTTGCTTAAGCTGATCCCTTTGACGCCCCTGGCCGTACGGCCGATTGCCCGGACCTCTTCTTCGGCAAAGCGTATGGCCTTGCCTTCCCGGGAGCTCAGCAGGATCTCTTTTGTCCCATCCGTGAGGCAGGCCGAGATTAACTCGTCCCCGGGGTCGAGGGTCAGGGCGATGATTCCCCCGGTGCGAGGATGGCTGTAAGACATCAATTCGGTCTTCTTGACTACGCCCTTCTTCGTGGTCATGATCACGTGCTTCCCTTCCTCGAAAGCACGCACGGAAAGGATGGCGGTAATCTTTTCTTCCCCGGAAATGTTCAGCAGGTTGACGATGGCCTTCCCCCGGGCTATGCGGCCCCCCTGGGGAATCTCATGGACTTTCAGCCAGTAAACTTTTCCGGCGTCCGTAAAGAAGAGGATATAACTATGGGTAGATGCTACGAACAGTTGCTCGACGAAATCCTCCTCCTTGGTCGTCATGCCCATCTTACCCCGTCCCCCACGCCTCTGGCTGCGGTAGAGGCTGATAGCATTGCGCTTGATGTACCCAGAATGACTGATGGTCACCACCATGTCCTCTTCCACGATCAGATCCTCGAGGTTGATCTCCTGTGCTTCTTCGATGATCTGCGTGCGCCGTTCGTCCCCGTACCGATCCCTGATCTCTTGGAGCTCTTCAATAATCAGGTTCAGCAAAAGCCGCTCGTTGCTCAGGATCTCCCGCAGGCGGGCGATGACCTTGATGAGTTCTTTGTAATCCTCGTTGATCTTCTCCCGCTCCAGGTTGGTCAGACGCTGCAAGCGCATCTCCAAGATCGCCTGGGCTTGCGCCTCGGAGAGCGAAAACCCGGTCATCAGGCCTTCTTTGGCATCCTTGGGTGTTTTCGAGGAACGGATCAGGGAGATGACTCGGTCCAGATTATCTAGGGCGGTTTTCAGTCCCTCCAGGATGTGGGCATTGGCTTCGGCTTTTCCCAGTTCAAACTGACTGCGGCGGGTAACGACTTCTTTGCGGTGGTTGATGAACTGCTGGAGCGGGTCCTTGATGTGGAGCATCTGCGGCTGGCCGTGGACAATGGCCAGGAGGATGATGCCAAAGGTGACCTGCATCTGGGTGTGCTTGAAGAGCTGGTTGAGGACCACCTGGGCCACCGCGTCCCGCTTGAGTTCAATGACCATGCGCATCCCTTCCCGGTCAGACTCATCCCTCAGGTCGGCGATCCCTTCAATTCTTCTATCTTGGACGAGTTCGGCGATCTTTTCTAAAAGCTTTGCTTTGTTTACCTGATAGGGGATCTCCGTAATCACAATGGACTCTCGGTCCGTTCTCTTCTGGCGTTCTATGAGAGCCCTGGCTCGAACCTGGATCATCCCCTTTCCAGAAAGGTAGGCCTCCCGGATCCCGGCGCGTCCCAGAATAAATCCACCCGTAGGGAAGTCCGGGCCAGGGATGATTTCGCACAACTCTTCCGGAGAGATCTCGGAGTTATTGATTAGCGCGATCACGGCATCGATGACTTCCCGCAAGTTATGGGGAGGGATGTTTGTAGCCATCCCGACGGCAATCCCTGAGGCCCCATTCACCAATAGATTGGGGAGGCGCGCCGGGAGGATGGAAGGCTCCATTAAAGATCCATCATAGTTAGGAACGAAGTCAACGGTCTCCTTCTCGATGTCCGCCAAGAGCTCTCCGGCT
>CAVXFA010000010.1:0-14152 GCA_963760605.1 uncultured delta proteobacterium
TATCAGTTTTTTTTCATGGCCCGTTGATTACCATTGTTCCATTTCCCAGTGATATTTTTATAGTCGTCCAAAGACCGGTCAGCAATATTATAAACATTTAGGGATATGGAAATGGGAGATGAATCAGCAGTCGAAACAGCAATGATTCCCTGATTATTTGGCGCAGAGACTGTATATTCCTTTCCGCTTCTTCGCAGATTAATAACCGCTTTTAGAAATTCGAATGCGGCCTTAGTAGATTCCCATACTTCAGAGGATGTCAGCTGCGGGACTAATGGCAAAAGTGGCGTAGCTATATCATAAACGAGTTTTAAATCAAGTTCGAATGACCCCGCTCTGGATTTCGATGCCAGAATCCGGAAGTTCTTTCTCTCGGGTCGGGTCATGCGCGACTTCGCAGTCAATACAAGGTATGATTGGTCGATGATTGAGTGAAAACAATCGAGAATATTAATTACATCGTAAAGGGGATAGTTCTCTTGGATTATTGGCCCGTCTATTCTAAAAAGGATGAGTTCATCTGACATAAGCTCTCCTCTTTTGATGTTGGGCAAAAGCGGTTAATTTTACTAAATTCGGGCGCCGGACTCAAGGATAATTGAGGATGCGCATAATATTATACCAATAAAACGAAATAAGGCTTCATAAATCCATCAACCCCCTCTTATTCTCCCTCGCTTCCCGTAAGTCATTGGATATCCTGCCCGCAGCCTACTGAACCTGGATGAACATTTCTACCGTATTCTGTTGTGCTAACTCGCAAAATCTAAAAAAGCCGCGATAAGTTGAAGAATTAACCCGCTGAATATAAAGAACCCGCCCAGAAACCTGAATCGCGCGTCTGTTGTCTGAAATCGTCTATATTTCGGAAGCATGGCGAAGTCTTCCAACAGAGCCGCAGGCAGGCAACCGTATAAGAATAGGCTTACTGCCAGAGCACCCACCTTGTTTGTCGCTGGCAGACCGACAAACAAACCGTATATGGCGGCAGTCCCCATACCAATGGGCGCAAAGATTAAGAAACTTACGGCGGCAAACGAAAGCCAGTTAACCACGAATGCCTTTAACTTCTCTGAACTGGCAATTAAGTAAGATATTAGGACAACCCCAATAATAGATGCTGAGATACCGAGGATATTTAAAAGTTTGCCAGTTTGGAACTTTGAAATCGAAGCCAGCTTGATGCCTGCGAGGGCACCCAAACAGATAAAAAGGACAGCAACTAAATTTTGAATTCTTCGCGCTGTCATCCGGTTCATTTGAGGAGAATTATACCGCACCGGCCAACAGGTTTCAACACTATTACTACTGACCACTATTGGGGCCTACGATGCCTCATAGGAGAAAGCCCCACTGCAGCCACGGGCCACCTGAGAGATGCCAGGACGGGAAAGGGGACATCCGACGCTTGGGTCAGGTCTATTTTGTTTGCATTTCATATTGGGATATGATAGGTTTCCATCATGGCTCGTCCTGTTCGCATCCAATGGAGACAGGGGACGTTGTGGCCGGGATTGCTTTCTAATCCCTGTCCCTGTCACCATCATTCCTCTTCTTCCAATCGTGCAACCGCCTTGGCGATGCTGGACGTGGTCACTCCAACGTGCCTCGCTATCTCTGCCATAGATAATCCCAATTCAGGGGGAGAAAGGACGTTCGGGCAGAACGTGCGTAGTATACCTCTGGTATATGTGCTGTGCATGCGGATTTAATAAGGCATTTCGAGCGGCCATTTAAGCAAATTCTGCACGGACGTTATATATAGAAACACGAGGAGGTCACACTCCAAAGGATGACATAGAAAAAAATACTTTTTTATGTTACCCGACATTCCTCAAAAAAGAAACCTCCTGTTATGAGATAAGAGTAAGTTGCCACAAACTCAAAATCTTAAACAGGAGGTTTCTTATGAACGAGACAGATCGTATCAGACTGGAGGAGTTTCGTCAATTCAAAAAAGAGATTCGGGAGTCGGTGGAGTATTTAATCGTCGGTATGGATGTGGGCAAAGACAAGCATCATGCCTTTTTTGGCATGGCGACGGGGAAGACGCTTTTGAGGCGGTTGGTCTTTGACAACAACATAGAGGGGTTTGAGAGGCTGCTGGTTCAAGTGGAAGCGCTGAAGGTGCAACAGGGGCTTAGGCAGGTGGTATTCGGTTTGGAGCCGACGGCGAACTACCATGAGCCTTTGGGCGAGCATTTGATCAAGTGTGGGCATAAGGTGGTCTTAGTTTCTGATCCTGCGCCCCTTCGTTGGGGCTTTTCTTATGTCAAAAGATTGTCCTTGACATCATTTTGAATAATGGGCTTTAATGCAGGCCAGGAGGCGAAAAGGAAGCCTACCTGAAACAGTCTCTGTTACTTGGATCTCACCTTTTTTGGCTACGTGGAACTCCCCTTTCTTTAGCCTCCCAAATAACTTGCATGAAAAACATTAACCACCCCTGATCCTCCTTTATTTTATCTTTTTCTGTTAAATCGCCATTTTTTAAATCGCTTCGGCCTGGGAAACCCTTCTTTTTTTCATTAACCTCATATAGCCCCATCCATGATATTAAATCCAATCAATATTTCCCCCAAAATGCCGATAAAGAAATAGTTTCGTCACGTTCCGAAATTTTTGGGAAATTTGGCCATGGAAAATATTGTGACAGCCAAGGAGTTGGCAGGATGTCTGAAACTCACTGAAGCAACTATTTATAAGCTGGCTTCGAGGGGGGACTTCCTGGGTTTAAAATCGGTGATTCATGGCGATTCGACATGGATGAGATCCTGAAACTGATCCGGGGAGTGAAAAAGAAAACAAGAAATAGAAAAGAGAGCAGATTTTTACCCCCAGATGCACTACGGGGATCACATTCCTCTGAAGATTCATTTAAAGAACCCGGTCGTTCAGGGGGACAATGAACTCCATCTTGATAGAGTGGGGGTTGCAAAGCGAAGAGAGCTCATTTATCTCTGATGGATATACAGAGAATAAAAAATGTTTGGGAAACTTTTAAGCGAACCCCAAAAGATATTGCCGAAGCAAAGATATTAAGGGATATCGAGCATACGGCTTTCTTCCAGATCAGCTCAGTAATCAGCGCCCAAAGACTTAAAGACCAATCTTCGAAGTCATTGCCCAGGAATCTCTCGACTGCCTGAAGGCGAATCGCTCTACCATTTTTCTCATGCATGATAAGAGCGGGATTTTGAAGATCCAATGCACCTATGCTTCTGATACATTCCATAAACAAGTGGATCTACGTGAGGAGGGGGAGATCGCCCAAAAAACCCTTAGGCAGAACAAGCCCTTCTTGCTAAGAAGACCGAAGGATTTCTCAGATTTCTTCAAATACGAGGAACGAGAACGGAAGATCACTTCGCTCATGAGTATCCCCTTTTCGTCCAAGGGAAAAACGATGGGGGTGCTCAGTGTGGTGGTGATCAATGAAAAGTCCGGCTTCGATAAAGAAAATGAACAGAGGGGACGTTGTGTCCCTAATTGCCTTCTAATCCTTGTCCCTGTCACCATCATTCCTCTTCTTCCAATCGTGCAACCGCCTTGGCGATGCTGGACGGGGTCACTCCAACGTGCCTCGCTATCTCTGCCATAGATAATCCCAATTCAGGGGGAGAAAGGACGTTCGTGCAGAACGTGCGTAGTATACCTCTGGTATATGTGCTGTGCATGCGGATTTAATAAGGCATTTCGAGCGGCCATTTAAGGAAATTCTGCACGGACGTCTCCCTCTACCCACGTCCCCCTCTATAAGCAACAAAAGCGGGAATCAAAACCATGTGAAAAAAGGTCGACGCTTACTGATGGTGAAAACTTCGTTCCTGAAACTGACGAGAGCCGGTCATAAGCACAAAACAATGTTGCCTTAAGAGCACGCAGGGGAGATTTTTAAACCCAGACTGGCTCCTTCACATGGTAAAGGGGAAGGTAGGAAGCTATGTAGCTATGGTCGGGGGATAGGTCTATTTTCAGGGGAAAGTGTGATTTATAAATATTACGATTTGGGCAACATTTCATTCCGTAATCGATGGTTTGGTGCGATCTCTATTATGCCATACCCTTATGCTGATCCCTTGACACACAATCGTCTTCCCAGTATACTCACAGTACCCAAAAGCGAGTTCTTATCAAGCAGCTCGTTCGGAGGCTTACTGTGTCAGACCGAGAATCTAAAGAAATGTCACGACGCGGTTTTCTGGCGGCCTCGCTCGGGGCCGCTCTCGCGGCTGTGGTCGGCTGTGGGAGTGAAGACAACGGGGCGGGCACGGGTGGTACGACCGGCGCGAGTAGTCAGCCCCTGGTGGGCTTGGTGCGCGACACCGATTTCGGCAAAGCCGTCCGGGATGCCGTGAACATGGTCGGCGGGTTGCCGGACCTGACCGCTAAGACCGTGCTGCTCAAGCCGAACCTCAATTCGAACGAGGGCCCTCCCACCTCGCCGAATCCAGAGGTGGTGCGCGCGGCCATCCGGATGGTCAAGGCGCGCGGAGCATCCCGCGTCATCGTGGGGGATCGCTCGAATCCCGCGTACGACACCATTCAAGCCATGACAGCTGCCGGCATTTATGACGTGGCGATGGCGGAGGGGGCCGAACCCATGAATTTTAGCGGCCAAGCCACCAGGCGCCTCACTCCGGCGGCTGCCGCACATTGGCCCAACGGGTTCACCACTTACGCCGTGATCCTAGATCAGGTCAATTACATCATCAATATGTGCTGCTGTAAGCACCACAGCGGGGCCAACTACACCATGGCCATGAAGGCGTGGCAGGGGATCATCGAGCAGAATGATCGCAACACCGCGCATCAGGATCTCGGTAATCGATTGCCGGAACTCCACTTGGGCGTGAAAGAGGACTTCGTCATCTTGGACGCGACTCAAGCCCTGCTCACGGCGGGACCCGGCCTGGGCGGCAGACAAGCATCACCCGGAATCGTGATCGCAACCGCCGATGCGGTGGCCGCCGATGCCACGGGCCTTTGCGTCATCAAGCACTACCTCGCGCAAATCGGACAAGCAGACCCCCAGATCGACAACTACACTGTTTGGACTCAGCCCCAAATGGTACGGGCGTTGGCGCTCAACAATGGATGGATCAGCAGCAAGCAGGGGTATTCCTACGGTTCTCAGGGAATCGACGAGATCGAGAAGATCATGCAGTACTTGAACGCCTGAGCAACTCTGGCGTTCCCCCCAACGCCTCTAGCGGGAGCTTGGTCCAGATAGCGGCGGCTCGAGCATGAAGGCCGCGCCCGCTCCGGGGCCGTCGCTAGTGCAAGTCAGGGTGCCGCCGAGCTCCTGGGCGGGGGAATGGTGTCAGGGAATGGTGTCAGACTTCGTTATTTCGTTATTTCTTTATTTTCCTCTTACGCTCCTCGACCAGATTCTTTTCCAAGCCCATGAGTTTGAATCTAAATCCATCCTCCTCTCTCATGCGCCTTTTTACCTTCGCGATCCCCTGGCACAACGAAACAGGATCCCGCCGAAAATTGACCAGGAACTGGCTCCACGTCCACAATTCCCATTTTTCCCCCGTTCAGGCACGAGACCTGACCCGACATTCCTTTTTGATTAAAATTCCAATTAATTCCATTGCTTAATTTTTGAATAAAAAGTGACGATAAAATCGCTGATAACCGAGGTATCTGCAGGGTTCAAATGAGGCGCGAAAGATATAAGAGGGTTAGCCTGTTGAAAGTCTAAAGAAAAGATATCTTCTTTGGGAGGAATTAATAGAACTTGATGGAGCGGAAAGAGGTTGCTTCCGCGTCAATAATAAGAGAAATAAAAATTTTATTCAAAAGGAGAGTATATGAGATCCATGAAATTGTCCGCAGTACTTATGGGTGGTATCCTTTTATTCTGGGGTTGCGGGCCAAGAATACTGCTCCCGCCACGCGTCGATCTGCGGCCCTACGGCACCCTTGGCATGATCGAATTATCGTCGAACGCTAAAGGCAACCTTGCCCAGTATACTTCGCAAAAGATCCTGCATTCGCTCCAGGAGGCCCAGCCCGGCACCTTGGTCGTGGAGCTAGGCACGCTGCAGAATGCGCTCGGCTCGGTGAGTCGCAGTGAGCTTGATGTTGAGGCAATCAAGGCAATTGGCTCCAAATACGGCGTCGGCGGCATCATAACCGGGAACCTCGAGGTGGAAAAAGTCAAGCCGAGCATCAATATCGCCTCAAAATTGAAGAACATGAACGTTTCGGCATATGTCGAGGCGACGCTTTCGGCCAAACTCGTAGACACGAAAAGCGGGGCCACGGTCTGGACGAATTCCGCCCAGAGAAGGGAAAACGTGGCGTCGGTCAGTTTGATGGGGGGCGATCCCTATTTCAATGCAAAGGATCCCGATAAGGCTTACGGCCAATTAGTCAGCCACCTTGTTGGTTATATCACCAATGATTTCTGGTCGCATTATAACTGAACAAAGTAAGTCTTGCACGGGCGCTTTCCAAACTCGGTTATTGCTCCCGTCCATCCCGAGGCGACGTTGCCCGAGGGGGTGTTCAAAATATTCACTTTTCCTCCTCGAAGATCCAAAGCCTGTCCGGATTCTTTCCGAGCTTAAGAAAAAAACCGAAACGAACCGGTCCCTGAGTATAACCTCTCTTCTCAATTCCAATCCTTTAGGATAAACCCTATACCGATCCGGTTCACCTGGTGGTTATAGTCCAGAAGGCTCTCGCCGTATCCGTTAAAGTACTGAAGATAGCCGCTGACCCTTTCGAAGAGAGGAAAGCTCCACTCCAACTGCACGGCGCCCCGGTTGGTATGGAAGTCGAGATTATTGCGGAGCATGATCCCAAACCGGTTCCCTTTCCAGAAGTAGTAGCCCCAGATCTCACCATACCCCAGGTAATCTTCGATTTGGGGGTTATCGTCAGCCGCGACCGATTCTGGGATGCGGTACCACCCCTTCAGGAGAAGAGAGAAATCACCCCTTTCAAATCCAGCATTGGCCACGATGCGGTTCCAGCTCCTGGACAGGGGTTCGGACTGACCGTTGGACTGGTGGTTAAAGCCCACGTTTATGAACCGGCCCCTCAAGCCCAGGAGGCGATAATCGGTCCGAAGGTTGAGAAGAAGTTCCGGCTCATAATCCGTTTCCCGGAAGGGGGACGAGTCTTCGAAGTTGTAAAATTGCCAGAAGGACCGCTGGGTGTAGGCGACCCATAGATCCGCCATTTGGCCGACAATATCAGTCCAGAGTTTGACCTTGAAGCTCAATTGGAAAGCGACTTCTTCGTATTTGAGATCTTTCCCGGGGTCGGCCTGCCGCACGGCGTTATAATTGGGCGATGCGTTGTAGGTGAAGGGAAGGAAGTAGTTGGATCGATAAAGCGAAATAGGGTATTTCCCGCGGCGGGTCTCCGGTTCCAGTTCCCAGAGCTGTGAAAAATAGGAAAACTTCTTCCCCTTCTCCTGCGGAGGTTCTTCCCCTGATTTCAAAGCGGGCGCAGGCTCTTTTGGTTTGCGGCCGGCCAGGTTGTCGTAACATTTCAGCCGTTCTGCATTATCCTCGATTTTGGAGCACTCGGCCAGTTCCGGAGAGGTGTCCGAGAGTCCCTCCGCGGGCGCTGCAGCCGGAAAAAGCAAAACAGACACCGCGCCAATCCAGAGATTTCTTGCCGTGAAAAAAGATCGCCAGGGTACGCCGGGTGTTTTCATCGGGCCCTTTCTCCTTTTTGCCACTCCTTTTTTGTCCCAGCGGAATGGTGTCAGGGAATGGTGTCAGACTTCGTTATTTCTTTATTTTCCTCTTACGCTCCTCGACCAGATTTTTTTCCAAACTCATGAGTTTCTCTATGAACCCATCATCCTCCCTCATGCGCCTTTCCACCTTCGCAATCCCCTGGCACAACGAAACAGGATCCCGCCGAAAATAATCGGCAATACTGCTCAAAGAGTGACCCCACATTCTTTACCACCATGCCGGTTTTCGCCGGCGCTTTCAGGGCATCCCCCCATTCCGCCCATAAGCAATCAAATAGTTGCAGGAATTAGCTCTAGTTTGAAAAGTGACTTAATAGGAATTTTTTTAGTGGCGCCAAGTATTTCGAGGGCGACAACCTCATTTTTTGAGGTTGTATGAAGAATCACTCCTTCGGCCATCTCTACAGCACCATCGGGCTTCTTGGATGATAGCTGAATGTAGGCTGCGTCGGCTTTTTTGTCGTATCTCACTTTCACGGTCTCACCTCTACATTTTCTTTTTCAAAGGATAGGCTGTTAGAATGAAAATTTCATTTTCTATTTTCTCATATACCACTTTAAGCGGGTAACCCGAAAATTTATCCCGAAACTTCTTCATGGCTACCATCCTGTTTTCTTCTTTAGCTGTACTCTTTGAGCCATTCGCGGGACTGCAGGTAATCAGCATCTGTCCTAAATATCACTTGGCGGTAGTTGCCACCTTGGGTGATGGGGTGAGGAAGTCCTTCCGCTACTGCTCGTGCGATCCTGGGCATGGGAGGAATCTACTCTTTGAAGTTCCCTTTGTCAAAAAAATGGGCTCTGTCCCTGGTATTCACCTTGGGTCGTCCCGGGTGCAGGAAGCGTAGTAGGTTATTTCCAGGAGTCTGATTCTTTCAGTCCCATGCGCTCAGGAAGGAATAAGCGCGCATCCATTTTTTTCAGATCAGGGGAGACCTTTAGCGGAAATTGCACGACCGATTGGATATCCCTTACCTCGCATTCCGGTGCGATTTCCGTCAAAATCAAACCTTCCTGAGTCAATCGGAAAACAGCTCTTTCACTGGCATAGAGGACATTCTGTCCTTTTTCCAAGGCAAAACCGGCATCGAAGGTTCGATGCTGGAGTTCCCGCACGTATTTAATGACCCGCCCTTCTTTTATCATCTTCACGCGGCCGTCTTCGACTTTCGCTTCGATTCCGCCGGCTGTCAATGTCCCGCAGAATAAGATCCTTCGGACGCTGTGCAGAATATCAATAAATCCCCCGGCACCGGAGAGGGCGTGGGGAACTTTGTTCAGTCGGCTCACATTCACATTCCCCTGGCCGTCCACTTCGGCAAAGGCCATGGAAGCGGCGCTGATTCCGCCGCCAATGAGGAAATCGAACATGGAACCGGAGTCAATTAAGGCCTCTGGATTGACCGCCGCGCCGAATTGCAGGCCCGTCAGAGGGACTCCTCCCACCGCCCCATGTTCGATCGTGAAGGTAATCTGGTCGACGAGGTTCTCCTCCGCAGCCACCGACGCAATAAAGGAAGGTATTCCGAAACCCAGATTGACGATATCGCCCTTTCGTAACTCCATGAAGGCCCTGCGGGCGGCAACTTTTTCGATACTTAACGGAATGCTATCAAACCTGCCAGAGGCCCTCTTTAGTTCTCCGCTGACTGCCGGATCATAAAAAATCCCGGTAGCTTGTTTTTGATTTTCATCGATCACAACTGCATCCACCAGGATCCCCGGGACGCGGACCATTTGGGGATTCAAACTCCCGCGAGCGGTATTCCGTTTCACCTGGGCAATAACCTTGCCTCCGCTGTTGTGGGCGGCCATGGCCAAGATCAACATCACCGAATAGGACCCCTCATGCTCCATGCTGAGATTACCCTGGTCGTCCGCCGTGGTTCCGCGGATAATCGCCACGTCGATGGGAAAGGACCTAAAAAAAAGATATTCTTTGCCATGCAGCTGGATCAATTCAATGAGATCTTCCTTGGTCCGTTCATTCATCTTGGCTCCATTTAGCCGGGGGTCGACAAAGGTCCTCAGGCCCGCCTGAGTGATGAGCCCCGGCCTCTTGGCGGCGATGTCGCGATGAAGATGCGTCAAGGCCCCTATCGGGAAATTGTAGGCCTCCACCTTATTCTGATAAATCATCCCGACTAGTTTGGGCGGTGGGCCAGACGCCGGAGCGGTCACATAGGACCCGCCTATCACCCTCTTGATCATTCCCTCATGGGCAAAATGATCAGCGCCTAGGGACTCATAGATGTCCCCAACGGCGACCGGGAAGACGGCCGTCAAATCGCGTGGAGAGCCAGTTTCCAAAAACCTCTTTTCCAAAGCGACTAAGACTTTCTCAGGAACCAGAGCGCCAACGATCCCACAGGTCGTAACCGTGTCCCCGTCTTGAATGAGCTTTACGGCTTCTTCCGCAGCCATCAGCTTGCTTCCCATGCACTCACTCCTTTCTCCTCAAACCGGCTTCCTTCGCAGCATTATGCTTTTGTACCCCGACTGGATAACGGTTCCATCTTCCTTAACGACCTGCAAAAATAACTGGATGACTCCCCGGTCGGGTTTGCTTTTGCTTTCCTTTTTCTCCGCTAATTTGACCTTTACCCGAATCGTATCTCCGATAAAGAAGGGCGCCTCGAACTTCCAATTCTCGACCCCCAGGAAAGCGATCGCCATTCCCTCCAGGAATCCGAGGCGGAATAGTAAACCATGGGAAATCGCCAGGCCAAGGAGCCCATGTCCGATCCGCCTCCCGAACTGAGTGTTCTTTCCAAACGCCTCACTCGTATGGAGTTCATTGTAGTCACCGCTCAGGGCGGCAAACATGACGATGTCCGTTTCGGTTATGGTCCGGCTGGGGGTGAAGTATTCCTCCCCGACTACCCAGTCTTCAAAGTATTTTCCTGGCATTTCTCCCTCCTTTATAAGAGTGTTTGGTCTTTGTGATCAGTGACCGTGGACAATGTACTCCAAACCCAAAATCTAACTGACTCCCCATCTTGGTTAGTCGATAAACCAGGCCCCAGGTTTTTCCCCTGGAAAAACCGTAGAGCATCAAATTTCCCTGTCCTCGAGAATTTTGGGGAGATTTTTTCCTATCGGGCAATGAAAAACTTTCATAGAAGCTTCTGCTCGGGCATGACTGTAAGAAATTTGAGGAAGGAAGTCAAGGTTGGTTTAAAAAAATCTTTAAATAAGACCTAACAGAGGTGTAGCCCCGTACCTGTTTTTCCCCTCTGAACCCTTTCCCTGACTTCCCAGTTTCTACTTTTGTCATGCCATTTTCTCCTTACAAAACTCTTTAAGTGACCCTCAATTTAATGAAAATTTAAGAAGACAATCTGAGGAACCAACTCTGAAGATGTGCTAAGATATCTTAAGATATTACCAGTAGAAACCTGCGTGAAGGGCAAAGCCCCACTTAATCCTTGAGATAAGAATTTAAAGGCGATGACCCCAATGAAATCCCTCGTCATCACTTGCAGCATTATGAAAGATGAGCTTCTCCACTTTAAGACAGAAGGAATCTCCTTCGTCTTTCTGGAGCAGTCCCTTCATCGGACTCCGGAGAAGATGAAGCAGGCGATTCAAGATGAGATCCAAAAGGCGGAGCAGTGGGATGGAGACACCATCCTATTGGGTTACGGGTTGTGCAGCAACGGGGTCTTAGGGATTAAGGCGAACCGCCATTCCATTGTCATCCCCCGAGTCCATGACTGCATCACCCTGTTCCTTGGTTCACCGGAGAGGTACTTGGAGGAGCATCGGAAAGAACCGGGAACCTACTACCTGACCAAGGGCTGGATCGAAGAGGGAAAATCTCCTCTCGCAATCTATGAAGAATACTGCCAGCGCTATCCGAAGGAAACGGCCGAATGGGTGATGAAAGAGGAGCTAAAGAATTATACACGGATTGCGCTGGTGAAGACGGAACTCGGCGTTTCCGAACCCCACCGTAAGCATGCCCGGGAAAATGCCCGATTCTTTAACCTAAGATACGAGGAAATCGAAGGCTCTCTGGAATTTTTCAGGAGGATGCTCCGGGGACCCTGGGACAAAGATTTTATCCTGCTGCCACCCGGTGAGGAGGCAACCCAGGAAATGTTCCTGGAAAATCAGGGCCAATGAAGTGAAATATTATCTCTTCCCCCCTCTCCATCCTCTCCCGCCTATTGGGGAAATTTTAGGAAGGTTCGGACCCTCAAGTCCCTGCCATCGGTTATAAAGGTTATCGTCCCATCCCGGTCTGTGCGATAGGTTTTCGCGCCAAGACTCTCATACCTTTCTAAAACAGATGGATGGGGCAGCCTTTGTCTCCCTCCGGCCTTGACCGTGAAAACCGCAAACTTCGGCCGCACCCTTTTCACGAATTTCTCGGTGCTCGACTTTTTGCTGCCATGATGCGGGACTTTGAGAACGGTGCTGTGCAGGTTCGCCCACTTTCTCAGGATCTCCCCCTCTGCCGCGGACTCCACATCGCCGCAGAAAAGAAAGCTTACTTCTCCGAGAGTGAGGCGGAGGACTAAGGACGCATCATTCTCCCGAAAGATTTGCCCTTTTTTTCTCAGGAGAGGGGGATGGAGAAATTCTATCCTCACGCCGCCGATTTCCTGTGGAACCTCTCCTCGGCCCATTGTTTGCAACCGTCCGTTAGCCAAGGTAAGAAATTTTTCGGTTAATAAAAAATCCTCAGCTTTTTCCCCGTTGTTCCATGCTTTGCCGACTTCAAAATTCTCCAGCAGGAAAATAAGCCCTTGGAGGTGGTCTGGGTGGGGATGGCTGTTCACCAAATAATCTATCTTTTTTCTCTTCATCCTCCATAGATAGGGAGCCACAATCCGCTCCCCGGGATCGAAACTTCCATCGGGAGTTCCGCCGCCGTCGATGACCATGACCTTACCTCGGGGAAAATTGATCACCGCCGCATCCCCCTGCCCGACATCCAGGAAAGTGACCGTCAGTTTATTCCCATGGTGGAATGCATAATAGCCATGAACTTGGATGGCTACAAAAATCCCCACCAGGACGATCAGTCCATGGATTGCCCTCCTCCACCGCTTGATATTGGCGGAAAAGATGAGCATGCCATAGAGCAGGAGTACCTCCGGAATTGTGGGCGTGGTCACCCTCCTTCCGGCCAGCGGAAAACGGCTAAAAAAGTCGACCAGGGCTAAAGAGATGTTCAGAAGAAAAACATTGAGGACCGTGAAGATCCTGGCCACAGGTTCGGAGACGAAGACCAAAAGGGCGGCGACCAGGCTCAGGAGGGTGTTGGCAAATCCCATCAGGGGCACGAGGAATAGATTGGAGAGAAACCCCACCAGGGAGAGCCGGTTGAAATAAAATACCACTAAAGGCCCCGTGCCCAGAATCGCTGCGGCCGAGGTTAGCAGACTCGCGCCAACGTAGGTCAGTATTTTCTTCTGCCACCGGGGGAGCTCTGGTTCGAGAACCTTTTCCGGCCAAATTTTTAAAGCTGAGAAATACTCTGCAAAGCGAGGAATTAAATAAAGGATGGCCAGTACAGAAAGATAGGAAAGCTGGAAAGAGATGTCGAAGAGCGCAGCTGGAGTGACGATTAAGATGAAGAAAGCGGAGACGAAAAGGGCGTCGTAAAGGTCTTTCTCCCGGTCCAGGAGCAGGGCGAAAAGGAAAGAGAGGGTCATGATCGTCGACCGTACTGCCGCTACCCCCAGCCCGGCGATGAAGGTATAAAAGATCACTGGAACGATGGCCACCAGGGCCGAGGTTTTGTTCAAATTCAGGCGAAGCAGCAGAGAGGGGAAGAGTTTTAAGGTCAAGCGGGCCGCCCCGAAGAAGAAAGCGGCCACGAGAGCCACATGCAAACCGGATATGGAAAGAATATGGTTGACTCCGGAGAGGATGAACTTCTCGTTGACCTCCCGGTCGATATCCCCTCTCTCTCCCAGGATCAGGGCTTTGATGATTCCTCGGGATTCCAGCGGCGCATTGCCATCTAAAAAGATCCGAATTTTTTCCCGGCTGCTCTCCACAAAATGAAAAAATGCGTTTCCTTTCCCTTCAACCATGCGGACGATTTCACTGGAATCATTGGCATAGGCCGTTACCCAGACTTCCTGCAAAGCCAAAAATCGCCGGTAATCAAATGCCCCCGGGTTCGTGGCTGGTCGCGGCAGGTAAAGTTTGGATATAAACCGTACCCGGTCTCCGTAGCGCAAATCACTTTTCCGGTCTTTCACTGTGAGGAGAAGATTCCCTACCACCGGGAAATTCCCCTCATCTAGATAAATTTTCTCCGCGCGAACGTGAAGCCGGGTCCGATCCGGCAGGGGCTCCGGGGGCTGGTAGAGAACCCCTTCGAGATGATATTTCCGATCTCCGGCGAAATGAATGAGGTGGTGTGGAGGAAAATCAGGATGCAGGATGCGACCGATGAACAGGAGT
>CAVXFA010000011.1:0-8577 GCA_963760605.1 uncultured delta proteobacterium
GGAAGTGCTCCCCTTATTAGAAGGAGGTATCCGTGCGAGAAAAAGTGGAAAAAGTGATCGATGAAATCCGCCCTTTTTTACAGGCGGATGGGGGGAATATCGAGCTGATCGATGTCCAGGAGGGGATTGTCAAGGTAAAATTAGTGGGGGCCTGTGGTTCATGCCCCATGTCCCAGCTCACCTTGAAGCGCGGCGTGGAAGCACGTCTTAAAGAAAAGGTCCCCGAGGTCAAAGAAGTCATCGCCGTCTAACCAAGCCGTAAGGCGCAAGTCGGGAGAGCGTCAAAAGTTTTTCCCCCTTGCGCCTCACCCCTTACGACTAACGGTTTTCAGATTGTCCTTCCTACAGCGAAACCTTCAGCCACAGCCTCCAGAGCCTTGCGGGGAGTTTTCGCGTCCCCGATCAGGTAGATCTCTGGGGCTCGACCCCTAAGCTTCTCGTAGAGGGCATTGACGGGTTGGGTCCCCGTGGCAAGGACCACCGTATCCGCCCGGGTGAGTTCTTCCCTGCCTTGGTGCTCGATGATGACTCCCTCGGCAGTAATCTCCTTGGCCAGGGCTCTGGTCCTCGTCCTGATGGAGAGACGCCCGAGGTCTTGGATAATCGTCCAGCGGGTGGTGCGGCCAAGATCTTGTCCGAGCTTATTAAGCATCTCTACCACAGTGACCTTTTTCACCCCGCGAAAGAGGAGCGAGTTCAAAGTTTCAAAATTCTCAGCCTGATTGACCATGAGAAAACGGAGGGTTTCGCCGTCGATCGTTCCTTTCCTGGCCAGGAAAATTGCCGTTTCCAGCCCGACGGCCCCACCGCCGATGACGATCACCTCTTTTCCCGTATCGACCTTGCCAGAGAGCACTTCCCAGGCCATGACCACGTTGGGCCGCTCTACGCCTTTGATCTCAGGGACCAAAGGCTCCGCGCCCGTGGCTACGATGATCGCGTCGGGTCTTTCCAGCTCGACGCGCTCCAGAGTAACCTCCATACGGGTGCGCACAGCCACATTCAGATTTTTCATCTGATTCTCGAGGTAACTCAGGAAGGTGAGAAACTCGCCCCGCCCCGGAGGGACCGCCGCCAGGGGAAGTTGTCCGCCCAACTTTTCCGTTTTTTCGTATAGGCAGACCTGGTGACCCCGGAGAGCGGCGACCCGGGCCGCTTCCATGCCCGCTGGCCCTCCCCCGATGACCATGACCTTTTTCTTTCGCCTGGCCGGCTCGAGGGTCAGCTTTCCCTCTGCTCCCGCGCGGGCGTTGACCAGGCAGGTTACGGGCTTTTGCTCAAAGATGGGATCGAAGCACCCCTGGTTGCAGGCGATGCAGCGGTTGATCTCATCAAACCGCCCCTCTGAGGCTTTATTGGGAAGTTCAGGGTCAGCGATCAAGCCCCGGGCGAAACCGATGAGGTCAGCACCGCCATCCCGGAGGATCTGGTCAGCGAGATGAGGATCATGGATGCGGTTGCAGGCCATGACCGGGATGGAAACGGCCTGTTTAATACCCTGGGCCAGGTAGACAAACCCGCCTCGGGGCATACCCATGGTGATCTGGGGGACGCGGGTCTCATGCCAGCCGCCGGTGACGCTGATCATATCCACCCCGGCCTTCTCCAGCTCCTGGCAAAAAATCTGGGCCTCTTTGTTTCCCAATCCGCCTTCCATGAACTCATTTCCGGCCACGCGGCAGATCATTGGAAAATCGGGACCCACCTCCTTACGAACTTCCCGGGCCACTTCCAGGCCGAAGCGCATGCGGTTGGCGTAGTCTCCGCCGTATTCATCCTTCCGCCTGTTCACGATGGGCGAAAGAAACTGGCTGATGAGGTAACCGGCCCCAGCGATGATCTCGACCGCATCGAGACCTGCCCGCTTCACGCGTCCGGCCGCCAGGGCGTAGTTCCTCTGAACTTGCTTGATCTCCGGGATGGACAGCTCCCGCGGGGTTTCGCCGGTGAACTTTGAGCGCACGGGTGAGGAAGAGATGGACTGCTTTCCGCCCATGAGCAGGGAATGAGAGTAACGCCCGGCGTGGTAGAGCTGGGCGGCAATCTTGGCCCCATGGGCCTTAACCGTTTTGGCTAAGGCAGAGAGTCCCGGGATGAATTTGTCGTCCCGAACGCTGATCAAATGAGGCCCTCCGCTGGTTTCGTCGATGGTACAGCCCCCGATGATGATTAAGGCCGCCCCCCCTTTGGCACGCTCCGCAAAGTAATCGGTGTGGTGAGGGAGGAGGATCCCCTCCCCTGAAGGGAGGAAGTGCATGGCGGGCATGACGATGCGGTTTTTGAGCTCCAACTTGCCCACTTGGATCGGGGTAAAAAGCATCTTCAACATCCGGCCCTCTCTTAAAATTTAATTTTAGGCACTTTAGCCCGCTTTAGGCATTTACGCACTTATGTGGAGGGCTTTTTTGCCTGCCTGGATGATCTTGGCGATTTCTACGGCCCGCTGGACTACCTCCCTGGCTGAGAAAAGCCCGAAGGCATCCTCCCTGACCATGTGCCGGACGCCTGGGGTCGTCTTTCCTTTGCCGTCGCGGCTGGTGAGGGCCAGCCCGCCCCGGCCCACGGAGATCATATGGAACAGAGCAAAGGTGGTATTGAGATTGCCAAGGGTGACTTCCAGGCCGCCATGGCGAAGGAAACCCACGACCAGGGCTCCCCCTACTTTATCTTTCAGCTTCCCCCGGTGGACGTTGCCATAAACAAAAACACGCATACGGTCAATCATGTTAGCCATCAACCCGGACATCCGGCCGATATGCACGGGCGTGGCCAGGATGATCACGTCGGCCCGCGCTATGGCAGGATAGACTTCATCCATTCCGTCAGAGACTGCACAGAATTTCTCCAGGGTCTGATTCTTAATGCACCAGTTGCAGTGCTGGCAGCCTGTAATCTGCAACCCGGAGAGATGCAGGGCCTCGGTTTGCACCTCCGGGTCCGAACCCGTAACGCCCAGCGCCTCTTTAAGAAGGGTTTCGGTATTCCCTTCCTTGACCGGGCTTCCCGCGATGCCCAAGATTCGGATCATAGGTGAGCCTTTCAGCCTTCAGCAATTCCCCCTCATCCCCTCTCTCTCCCCCGCCGGGGGAGAAGGGATTTGTGACTTCTATTCGAATGGAAATTGCTTGTTCCTGTCCTTTCCCATCGCCTGGAGAAGCGCCATTTGATCTGGGAAAATGGCAGAGATTTCATCCGCTGGTCTGGGAACCATGGAAAGGGATTCAGTGGGGCAGGAAGATACACAGAGACCGCAACCAATGCATCGTTCTTTATTGATCAGGGCATGGTCATTTTGAACTTGAATAGCCTTTACCTGGCAGCGGCCCACACAGGTTTCACAGCCAGTACAGGTTTCTTCGTTCACCCTTGCGTAATAATTTGATTTGGCTAAGGCGGCTGAGAGATTATATTTTGTGACGAATCCTAAGGCCTTGCAGCAGCAGCCGCAGCAGTTGCATATGAACAGCTTAGCGCTTGTGTGGTTTGAGGAATAGTGAACCAGGCCATCCTCCTCAGCCTTCAAGATTATTTCCCTGGCCTCTTCCTTCGAAATTTCCCTGCCCAGTTCATTTCCAATGTAGTAATCCGCGGCCGGCCCAAATGACATACAGGCCTCCAAAATCTTATCGCACCCTTTTCTCAGCAACCTGCTTTCTTTCCTGCAGATGCAATCGGCGACGGCGAATCTCGTATGAGAGTCGATGATTTCGGAGACCTTTTCGTAGGGTTGGATTTCAGCCATTCCATGGATTTCTTTTTCGACCGGAATGATCCGGCCCCCCGGTATCCTTGATTTTTTCCTTTCGTGAACCATCCCTTCTGCAAAATATCTCTCAAATAGCTTGATATTGTCCGGGTTCAAATTCTTCAATTGGAATTCCCATATTCCAATCACCCACGGCACTAAGAAATAAAAAGTCTGCTGATCTGGAGATTTGAAACGAAAGATTCCCCCTTTTTTGGACATCCGGTATAGGATTTCTTCCAGCTCTCTTTCATCCCGCCCCGCCCTTCCCGCTATCGTGGAAACCAGTTCCGGAAAAGGTCGCAAGAAAAGCATGACTTCAGCCTCTTCGGGGGTAAAGAGGTTTTGTAATATTTCCAGTTCGACACCGCTTTTGGTCTTGGGAAACCCTTGCGGGAACATATCGAGTCTTTCCCGAACTCTCTCGTAAATGCTGACCATGGCTTTCTCCTTTCATGAGGGTGTGAATCATGTATATCAATTATAACTTGGAGGGGAATAAATTTTTCCAAAACAATTCTAAGAATGATGAAATTCTTGACATCCCTCTTGGGAAAAAATATATTGAGTCCATCTGGGCAAGCCGGCTTTCCCAATATGATTCGACCTGAGAGGTAAAAAAGATGGCCCTGAACTTTGATCTGACCGAGGAGGAGAATTTGACCCGTCAGGCCGTTCGGGATTTTGCCGAAAAGGAAATTGCCCCCCTTGCGGGGGAATTGGACGAGAAAGAGGAGTTCTCCGTAGAGCTGACCCTGAAAATGGGCGAACTGGGCCTCCTGGGCTGCTTTGTACCGGAGAAGTACGGCGGCTCCAACCTGGGGTACATCTCGTACATCATCGCGGTGGAGGAGCTGGCCAGGGTGGATGGTTCCCAGGCGGCCACCATCGCCGCGGGAAATTCACTCGGGATCGGGCCCATCTATTATTATGGGAGCGAAGAGCAAAGGAAGGAATGGCTCCCCAAACTCTGCTCGGGGAAGATGCTCGCCGCCTTCGGTCTCACAGAGCCCCAGGCGGGCTCGGATGCCGGGAGTTCCCGGACAAAGGGCGAACTGCAGGGGGATCACTGGGTGATCAATGGGTCCAAAATCTTTATCACCAACTCGGCCAATCCGCTGACGGGCGTGATCATCGTCCAGGCGATCACCGGAATGAGGGAAGACGGGAAGCGAGAGCTGAGCTGTCTGATCGTGCCCCAAGGTTCCCCCGGCTTCACGGCCCGGGAAATGAAAAAAAAGATGATGTGGCGGGCCTCCAATACCGGCGAGCTTTTTTTTGAAGACTGCGTCGTCCCCCGGGAGAATCTCCTGGGTCAGAGAGGCGACGGGTTCCATCAGATGCTCTCCACTTTGGATGGAGGGCGCCTCTCGATTGCGGCCATGGGGCTGGGCGGGGCCCAGGGTGCTTTTGAGACGGCTCTGAATTATGCCAACACGCGGGTGCAGTTTGGCCGGCCCATCAGCTCTTTCCAGAGCAATTCTTTTAAGCTGGCGGACATGGCCCTAGAGATTGAATTGGCCCGAAACCTCCTTTACAAAGCCTGCTGGCTGCGGGAGAGCAATCGTCCCATTACCAAAGAGGCAGCCATGGCCAAGTTGTACTGCTCGGAGGTCATGGGCCGCTGCGTGAACCATGCCGTCCAGCTTCATGGGGGGTATGGACTGATGAAGGAATATAAGATCGAACGTTTCTACCGCGACCATAAGCTCCTGGAGATCGGGGAAGGGACGTCCGAAATGCAACGAATCGTCATCGCCCGGAATATCGGAGTGGCCGGACGGGCGCATTTAGCATGATTCGTGAAAACTCAGAGCGCCCAGAAAGCCCAAGGGTAAAAGCGAAAAAAGCCAAAAGGGAAAGGCCAAAAATATTTGTATTTGCTCACGGGTCTCTGCGCCCTCTGTGGTTAGATTTTGAAAAACTTTTCGCTCGCTCAGGAGAAAAAAATGAAAAAGGCAAAAGAAGGAAAATCCCCGAGGCCAGCGGCCAAGGAGAAAGAACTCAGGCGGCGCCATGAGGAAACCGATGACCTCCTTACGGATTCCTCCCACCTTGGGCGTATGGGAGTTCCTCCGCGAGAGAAGGATAATCTGGGAGATCGAATCCGCAAGGCCCGGGAGATGCGCAGTTTGACCCTCAACGACCTAAGCAGCCGCACGGGGATCAGCGTGGATACTCTGGAACGCGTAGAGTCTAACGAAATGATTCCTCCCCTGGGAGAGCTGATCAAGCTGGGAAAAGCCGTGGAGATGAAGATGGGATATTTCATCTCTCCGGGAGTTGACAAGCCCATGACTGTGGTTCGCTCGGACTGCCGCCCGGCAGTCTCCCGTTACGGAAAGAGGCGCAGTGAGCAATACGGCTATTTCTATGAATCCCTGGCGCCGGAGAAGGCGAACCGCTTCATGGAGCCCTTCCTCATTACCATGGTACCCACCGATATGAAGGAACTTTCCAGCCACGACGGGCAGGAGTTTATTTTCGTCCTGGAGGGGGAGATCGGAGTTCAAGTTGGGGACCAAGCGGAGATCTTGCAAGCCGGGGATGCGGTTTATTATGACTCCAGCTGTCCCCACCTGGTGAAGTGCGCTGGCGATCAATCCGCGAAGATTCTGGCGGTCCTGTATACTGGGGCCAAATAAATTAAGGCGACCCTCAGAAGGCCTCAAGTGGAGACACAATCTTGTAAGTGCTTTGATATTTCGGCGAGGAAATAACGCAGGTAAGAAAATAACCTTGACAAGCTCTCACATTTATGCAAAATAACAGATGATAATCACCTGTTGGAGAGAAAGACGGCTGGAAATTTTATGATTTTGTTATTGAAAGCTTTAATCACTTAACATAGCCTAATTAAAAACCGTCAACCCTCTAACCGGGGGTGCGAGGTGGATGGAGTTTCAAAAGCCTGGCTCTCAAAACGCTGAAGCCAGGCTTTATTTTTTGTAAGAAAGGAGATTTCAACATGGCAACGGGAATGGCACTCACGATTGGTCTGAATTCAGTCGACCCCAAACATTACGGCGGATGGTCCGGAGAATTGAATGCCTGCGAAGCGGATGCAGATGATATGGCCAGCCTTGCCAAAGGGTTTAAAGTAACCAAATTATTAACCAAAGCGGCAACTCGTGCCCGGGTGATCTCTCAGATCAAAAAAGCAGCGGGGACCCTGAAATCAGGAGACATCTTTATGTTGAGCTACTCCGGGCACGGAGGGCAGCTGCCGGATATGAACAATGATGAGCCCGACGCTCAAGACGAGACCTGGTGCCTCTATGATGGCGAATTCGTGGATGATGAGCTTTATGCGTTATGGGGAAAATTTGCCCCCGGCGTCCGAATCCTGGTCTTTTCCGACAGCTGCCACAGCGGGACCGTGGTTAAACTGGCTTATTATCAAGGAACCGTAAGCACGCGCGGGGGAGGCCTGAGCCCTCGAGAGGTAAAGTACCGTTTTATGCCCCCTGATGCAGCCCTTCGCACCTATCGGAAGAACAAAGCCTTCTATGATCGAATCCTGAAAGCCAAAATTCCCAAAGAAAAACAGGCAGCGGTCAAAGCCACGGTTCTCCTCATCTCCGGCTGCCAGGACAACCAGCTTTCAGCGGACGGGGACTTCAACGGGCTCTTTACGGCTCAACTGCTGAAGGTATGGAAAAACGGGGCCTTTAAAGGAGACTACAAAAAGTTCCACAAGATGATCGTCAGCCGTATGCCCCCGGACCAAACACCCAATTATTTCAAGGTGGGGGCTGCGAATCCAAAATTCGAAGCGCAGAAGCCGTTTACCGTTTGATTGTTTAGCAAAAGAGAGAAAGGAGCCATCTATGTCACCTGTGGATGCCTACTCCGAGTTTTTGAAAAAGGATCTGGGGAGCCTGATTGAAGCCCTTAAACTGGAAGACCTGCAAAAGCACTTCCTTCGGTCGCGTTGGTTGGATCAGGTTCTGTGGATGGAAGGGAAAGCCGATTCGGCCCAGAAGCGGTATTACGCCCTGCGCCTTGTCGCGATCATCGGAGGCGTCATTGTCCCTGCACTGGTAGGCCTGAAGATTGGGGAACAGGGAGTGTGCCTTTGGATTCAGTGGGCAACCTTTTTCCTTAGCTTGATCGTCGCCATCAGCGTCGCCGTTGAGGAATTTTTCCATTCCGGAGAACGGTGGCGTCATTACCGCCGGACCGTGGAATGCCTGAAGATCGAGGGGTGGCAGTTTTTTCAATTGGCCGGAACGTATCAACAGTCCCAGACCCATAGCCAGGCCTTTCCCCGATTTTGCCGCCCAGGTAGAAAAAATATGTCGCCAGGAAGTCGATGTGTTTATTACCGAGGTCGCAAAGAGAGAGAAAAGAAGGAGACACGTAATAAGAGTGTAAGAAATACCCGTTACCCCGGGCGTCCCTGTCCCCGCCTGAAGCGGGATGGCAGAGGGCTTGGGAGCTTTACATCGTAGAAACAGTTTTGATTGCAAATCGAATGAGGAAGAACAATTAAATGTGGTAGACCCTCTATCAAACAAGGAGTAAAATTCCGTGGGGAATATTTTCATAAGCTATCGTCGGGAAGACAGCCTGGTCATACCGGCCGTTTATTCGACCGGCTGCGCAAACATTTTGGGAAAGCTCATGTCTTCATGGATATTGCAGGCATTGAGCCTGGAGTGGACTTTGTCGAGGCCATCGAAAAGGCAGTAGGTCCTGTGATGCGTTCATTGTTGTCATTGGGAAGCAGTGGCTGAATGCTACGGATTGGATGGCCGGCGTCGTCTGGAAAATGCCGAGGATTTCATCCGCCTAGAGCTAGCGACCGCTCTCCGGAGAAACGTACGGGT
>CAVXFA010000012.1:0-56482 GCA_963760605.1 uncultured delta proteobacterium
CCTTGCGTCGGCTCATCAATCAGCAGGAGATACGGATCTCCAACCAGCGCCCGGCCAACTAATAAGATCTGTCTTTGTCCCCCGCTCAATTGCCCTGCCTTTGTATGCAAAAAACCCTTCAGTTTGGGATAAATGCCGGTCACTTTATCTAATGCCCGATCTAAAGGTTCTTTGCTGGAGTAAGCAGCAATCTCAATATTTTCCCGCACGGTCAAGTCCGCGAAGACTTTCTTCTCCTGAGCGACGTATCGTATCCCTTGTAGGTACAGCTGTTCAGGAGAATACCCCGAGATTTCCTTTCCCAAGTAGCTAATGGACCCATTCTGCGGCTTCAGAAGGCCGATGATGGTTCTCAACAAAGTCGTCTTCCCGGCTCCGTTTCGTCCGATCAAAAAGGCCATCTTTCCTTTTTCGATATGGAACGAAACGCCGTGCAACACTCTGGCGTGGCCATAGGCCACGTCTAAATTTTTAACTTCGAGCATAGAACCTCTTCCCCACAAAAACCTTGAGACACCCCTTCACCTTTCCCCTTTCCCCATGGGATAGAGAAAGGGGAAGCTAGGTGGACCATTGGTCTATCTCCCCCTTTCCCCAATAGCACTCCCGAACCGCCGGATCACTCAGCACTTGGTTTGGCTTTCCCTCACAGATAAAGTTCCCCTCATTCATAACGCAGAGACGGTCCACTAAGTTAACGATCTTGGATAGCTTATGCTCAATGATAATTAAAGTAAGATTCTCCTTGATCCGCTGCAGAAGGCCCAGCACATCGCTGATTTCTAGATCGCTAAGTCCGGACAGAGGCTCATCGAGGAGCAGAAGTTTTGGGTTGAGAGAAAGAGCAATCCCGATCTCGAGCATCCTCTTAAAGCCATAGGAAAGTTCCGAGGTCAGAGTCAGGGCTTTGCCTTCGAGCCCGACGAGTTTCATGGCTTCATAGCATCTTCTTCGGATGCTCACGTTATTGGCGGGGGATAATAAGAACTTCCAATGCGACGTATGCTCCTTATGGAATCGGATGCTGGATAAAACCAGATTTTCCCATACGGTCATTGAATTAAATACGGAAACTAACTGGAATGTGCGCACCATTCCTTCCAAAACTCTCTTGTATGGAGGCGTGACCGTAATGTCGTTTCCGAAAAAGATGATGTTTCCCACGGTAGGCGGGAATAAACCGGACAAAAGGTTAAAGAATGTTGTTTTTCCTGACCCGTTGGGACCGATGATGCCGACGGCCTCGTTTTGATGGATGAAGAAGTTGACCTTGTTGACGGCGATGAGACCCCCAAAATGTTTGCTCAGCCCCTCGACTCTCAGGACCTCCATCCTCCTACCATCCTCATACTTGTAAGGTTCAGAGTTCAGAGTGATGGGTTCGGAGGTTCTTCTACTTCGAGCTCCCAACTCCGAACGGTTCACTCCGAACTCCGAACTATTTTTACCAACCCATCTCTTTTAGAGGGAGGCACAATTCTTCACCCGTGTAAACGTCAACCACATTGGCAATATCCCATTTATCTTTTCTTTCTTTGGGCCCCTTGCCGTTGACGATAAATTTGGCATATTTATAGTCAGGCCTTCCATCAACCCGCCATTTCGCCGGCCCCTTGACGCTCATAAAATCTGGTTTGTTCAAAAGGGCCTTATAAATCTGGTCCGGTTCTAAGGAATTCGCCAATGCGATTCCTCGCAGGGTCTCTTGCATACCGAGATAAGCGTAAACCGCGAAGGGATCGGGTGGTTCCCCATACTCCTTCCTCCACACCTTGGTAAGCTCATCAACCGCCTTCACGGTCTCAGGATCTTTGATTCCTCTCAAGTCGTGATACCACCACATCCCCATGGTTACCCCCTCCAGGGCCTCCGGAGGAACACCGATTGCAAGAGTCGTGATAATGGAGTTAAAGAATACCTTTGTATCCTTCTTCAGCCCCAGTTCATAGACCTGTTTCAGCACGTTGATGGCGTCGTTTCCCCAGTGCCCCATCATCACTACGTCAGGTTTGGCCTCTTTGATCTTGATGATATAGGAAGTGAAGTCCGGGGTGCCCACAGGGGACCAAGTTTCGCTGATTTTGATCTCCGGGTATTTGGTGCCGAAGACTTTATGAGCGCCTTTGGCTGCGCCACGGCCATAGGCATAATCGGGGAGGAAGAGCATGACATGTTTCGGTTTAAAATTCCGAGCTACATAATCCGCACACATTCTTCCGATGCCATCGACCGCCCCCAGGGAAGAGAGGTAATAGGGGGCCTTATTTTTCTTTTCAAAGGTTTTCTCCTCGATCCCATTGGTCACCACGATATAAGAATTGCCTGGCTGGGCTTGCTCATTCAGGGCTTGACTGACGTGGGCAAATGTACCACCCACCAGGACATTGATATTATCGTTGAGCAATTCCCGGAATCTGCGAATGGCCACATCCGGTTTGGTTTCATCATCCCGGATGACTGCTTCCACTTTTACCCTTTTACCGCCCAGCATGACCCCGCCTTTTTCGTTGGCCTGTTTGATGGCTAATTTGGCCCCGTCGATTTGAATCTTCCCGACCGCCGAACCCGTGCCCGTGATGCTGTACATCACCCCAATTTTAATTGTGTCCGTGGCCGCCATGGAACTGCTGGCGGAACCAAAGAGAACCAGGCCTGAAATCAAGCAGATCGCCAAAACCGCTTTGAGCCACCTTTCCATGTCCCTTCTCCTTTCCTTTAATTTTTTTGTTGGCCTTCTCCCTTAGGCCGTTTTTGGATGGGCAAACTTGGCTCCCAAAGGGGAAGAGTTTTTCTTTCTCCTTCTACCTCTTTTCCCCTGGAATGAGCACTATTTTATTTACGAAGGATGCGACAACTTCGGGTTAGAAAACCTATTCTCTTTGTCTCTATGACAAGGAGAATTCGTCGCTATTTAATAATGAATCCAAAGATTTGTCAAGATTTTTATGGGTCCTGTCTTCCCCCTGTTTTGGTTTTACTTTTGTTATCCCCAAACAGGAGGAACGTAAGCGAAGTTTGCATCGTTCGGGAAAAAGCTTTCAAGCAGAAGCAGCGGAATTAGGAACAGACTAGGTATAAAAAACGGGGGGGGTGGCAAGGGTACTTTCTCCTTGACAATTTTGGGGAAATTAGATAGGAGACTGAAGGTTCAGTCATCAAACGATGCTGGGTATATCGGTAAGAAAGCTGATGAGTGTGCACTGATGAAAGTAAACCCACCAGGTGCATAAATATATTGCCAATGATCCTGAAAACACCTATCAGGATTGCGTCTCATGGCAATTATGAAGCTGCAATCGGAGATCACTTTTGGAGGCCTTCAACATTCGTCATTCCGGGCTTGACCCGGAATCCAGGATTTCTTTCTGGATTCCCGCTTCGTTAGAAATACGCCTTCTTTCTCAGGCGAAACTTCTATGGATCCGAGGGTGACCTTAGAGCTAACTACTTAATATGGTGTACCATTTCATCCATTCGTGGGTGCCACGCCCCGGGGCATGGGAAATTTCGCGGGAATGACAAGCCTCATTTATGCGAATATTTATGCAACGTTTAGGTAAAGTTAGAAGAACCTGAGATTGAGACAAAGGTTAAAGATGATGTTCTTGTAAAACAGAGAAGGGAAGAGATCATGCGGGCCGCGAGCAAGATATTTACGGAAAAGGGCTATCAGGTAGCAATGATTCGTGACATCCTACTGAAGGGGAAGAGATGACTCAGGACTCTTTATTAAAGATGTATTTCATGATGGTGAAGATCAGGCGGGTGGAGGAACGTATCCTCGACATATTTGCTCAAGGAAAAATTCCCGGGTTTATCCACGTGAGCATCGGCCAAGAGGCAGTTCCTGTTGGAGTCTGTTCCGCCCTAAGAGAGGACGATTATATCTCTAATACCCACAGGGGGCATGGACAGGCATTAGCCAAAGGGGCTGATTTAAGACGCTTTATGGCCGAGATCTATGGCCGCGAAGATGGCTATTGTCAAGGGAAAGCTGGCTCCATGCACATCGCCTGCAAAGAATTGGGGATCATCGGCTCGAATGGGGTGGTGGGGGGAGGAATTCCTATCTCTCTCGGAACAGCTTTTGCGTCGATGTATAAAGGGAATGATCGGGTGACTGTGAGCTTCTTCGGTGACGGCGCAACGAATGAGGGCACTTTTCATGAGTCTCTGAACCTGGCCGCTCTCTGGAATCTTCCCATCGTTTTCTGCTGTGAAAACAATGGATGGGCGGAGTTTACCCCGCAAAAAGTTCATACGAAGCTGGAAAACCTCAGCCTCAGGGCGGCATCTTACGGGATTCCAGGGGTAACCGTGGATGGGGATGATGTCCTAAAAGTTAGGGAAGAAGCGGAGAAGGCCATCGGGAAGGCACGAAAAGGTGGGGGGCCAACGCTTCTGGAGTGTAAAACCCATCGTTGGTTTGGCCATTTCGCCGGGGATGCTCAAAAATATCGATCCCCCAAAGAGATCGAAGAGGTCAGAAAATTTGACCCCATCCTAAAGTTTCAGAATTTATTGTTTGAGAGGAAGCATTTGAGGCCCAAGGACGTTGAGGAGATCGAGGCAAAAGTTAAGTCAGAGATCGATGAAGCCATAACTTTTGCGGAGAACAGCCCGCTTCCAGGCGTGGAAGGGCTCCTAAAAGATGTCTATGCCTAAATTAAAGATGAGGCAAGCGGAGATATGAAAGAGGTACGATACGTCCGGGCGGTTACCGAAGCCCTCAGGGAGGAGATGGCCCGGGATGAGGCGGTTTTCGTCATCGGCGAAGATGTAGCTTATCCAGGTGGTTCCTTCAGCGCCACCCGGGGACTCCTCGAAGAGTTCGGTGAAAGAAGAGTAAAAGATACCCCCATCAGCGAAGCGGCCATTGTAGGCCTGGCCTTGGGGGCGGCCACGCAAGGCCTTCGGCCAGTTGTTGAAATCATGTTTATGGATTTTTTGACGGTTTGCATGGATCAAATCGTCAACCAGGTGGCCAAAACGAGGTATATGTTCGGGGGACAATACCGGTTGCCCATGGTGATCCGTACCCCGGGCGGGGGAGGCCTCCATGCCGGTCCTCAACATTCTCAATGTTTGGAGTCTTGGTTTGCCCACGTTCCTGGTTTGAAGGTGGTGATGCCGGCTACCCCTTACGATGTGAAAGGTTTACTCAAGACGGCGATTCGGGACGATAACCCGGTCCTCTTTGTGGAAAATAAAGCCCTGTATGGATTGAAGGGGGAGATTCCTGAGGAAGAGTACCTTGTGCCCATTGGCAAAGCGGATGTGAAAAGGTCGGGCAAAGATGTGACCGTAGTCGCTACCTCTCGAATGGTTCATCAGTCTTTAGAAGCGGCTGGAATTTTATCAAAAGAGGGGATAGATGTGGAAGTGATCGACTTGATGACGATCAGCCCGCTGGACAAAGAGACGATCTTCCAATCAGTTGAAAAGACCTCGAAACTGGTGATCGCCCATGAGGCGGTAAAGGCGTTCGGGATCGGGGCTGAAATCTCGGCCCTGGTTTGCGAAGAAATGATCGATTGCCTGGATGCCCCGATCCTTAGGGTCGGCGCACCATTCACCCCTGTTCCATTCAACCTGGAGCACCTCTATCTTCCCAATTCAGAAGATGTGATCAAGGCCGTCAAGAAGGTGCTGGAGTAGGGTGGGGGAAGGATATGAAGGCGGCGGTTTGGTATGGAAGGGAAGATGTCCGGATCTTGGATCTTCCGGAACCGGTCGTGGCCAAAGATCAAGTGAAGATCAGAGTCCGCTGGTGCGGAATTTGTGGCTCTGATGTTCACGAGTACCGCGAAGGGCCCATGATTATTCCGAAGAAACCCCATCCTCTTACGGGAAAAAGTTCTCCGATCATCCTGGGCCATGAATTCTCTGGTGACGTGGTTGAGATCGGGGAGGGAGTGAAGAGGATTGCGGTAGGCGACCGGGTCACCATCCATTGCCTCATCTATTGCGGGACGTGTCCCTATTGCCGGCAGGGGGAGTACAATATGTGCCTCAGGCTGGCTACGGTTGGGCTCGCCTGGGATGGAGCCTTTGCTGAATCCGTGGTTGTTCCAGAGTATACGGTCCTCAAGCTTCCCGACCGGGTGACCTATGAGATGGGAACCTTCTCCGAACCGCTGGCCGTGGCCGTACGGGCCGTCAAAAGAAGTCGAATGAGGATGGGAGATACGGCAGCCGTGATCGGCACGGGGCCCATCGGGCTTCTGGTCCTGCAAGCCGCCAGAGCGGCCGGGGCCAGCAAGGTGTTTGCCGTCGAGCCCATCCGCAGCCGCAGGGAACTGGCCAAGCAGTTGGGTGCGGACGAGGTCTTTGATCCTGCCCGGGGGGATGTGGGAAAAGAAATCGCCGAAAGGACAGAAGGTCTCAGAGCCCATATAGCCTTTGAGTGCGTGGGAAACCAGAGCGCCTTCGATACAGCCGTTCGGGTGACAGGCCGGAGGGCGATGATCGTCATGGTGGGCATGGCTCTCAAACCCATCGAGGTCCCATTCTTCAGGTTGTGGGGTCATGAGAAAGAGATCACCACCTGCACCGGGTACGTGGATGAGTACCCCGCCGCCCTGGCCCTCCTGGCCGATCGCAGGGTCCGGGTGGAGCCCATGATCACCGAAAAGATCCAGCTCGAAGATTTCATCGAGAAAGGTCTGCTGGAAATGATCCGAAATCCGGAACGCTACATCAAGATCCTGGTGGCCCCAGGGAGCGGGAAATGAGCCGATTTTCGATGTTCGATTTGACGGGAAAAGTGGCGATCATCACCGGGGGCTATCATGGGATCGGACGGGGCATTGCCGATGGACTGGCCGAGGCGGGGGCGGGTGTAGTCATCTGTGCGAGAAATTACGAACGCTGCGTGGAAGCTTGCGCCGAGATCGGGAAAATGGGAGGGAGAACCCTCCCCGTCCGGTGTGACATCACAAAACAGGAAGAGGTGGAAAACCTTGTTCGGAGAACCCTTCGAGAAATGGGCAAAATAGACATCCTGGTGAATAATGCCGGGGTAGGGGGGAGCGAAAAACCCATTCTGAAAATGTCCGATGAGGACTGGGATATCCCGGTGGACATCGATTTGAAGGGTGCTTTCCTCTGTGCCCGGGCCACGGTGCCAGAGATGAGCAAGCAGGGAGGGGGAAAAATCATTAATGTAGCCTCGATCACGGCCCTGATCGGCATGGCCAACATGTCGGCCTACTGTGCCAGCAAGGCTGGGCTGGTTCAGCTGACGAAAGTGATGGCCTTGGAATTTATCAAATATAATATCCAGGTAAACGCCCTGTGCCCCGGTTATTTTCTCACTCCCATGAACCGCAAATTTTTTGAGTCCGAAATAGGCCAAAAGGTCATTCGGAAGAATATTCCCATGGAGAGACTGGGCAGAATTGAGGAACTGAAAGGGACCGCCATCTACCTGGCTTCCTCGGCCACAAACTTCATGACCGGGGCCTGCTTGGTGATCGACGGCGGCCAGACAATCTGCTGAAGGAGAAGCGATGACTTTTGAGACGATCCTCTTAGAGTGCAAGGACGGAATCGGAACCCTAACCATCCATCGGCCGAAGGTATTGAATGCCATCAACGGGCGAATGATCCAAGAGATGAAAGGTGCCGTTGAGGAGCTCCATCGCGACCCGGCGGTTGGCGTCGTCATTATCACAGGTGCTGGGAAGGCCTTTCAAACGGGTGCGGATATCGAGGAATTAAGCCGGATGTCTCCGCTGGAGATCCTGCGGTGGAACCAAGGAGTGGTGGAGAACTTCGAGGCCCTAGAAAAGATGAGGCAGCCCGTGATCGCGGCCATTAATGGATATGCCCTTGCCGGAGGTTTAGAACTCGCCCTGGCTTGTACGATCCGGATTGCTGCGGAGTCGGCCAAGATGGGACTGCCGGAGGTGAAGATCGGGATCCTCCCGGGCGCGGGGGGAACCCAAAGGCTTCCCCGCCTCATCGGCAAGGGATTGGCCGCAGAGATGATTCTGACAGGAGAGATGATGGATGCCCGTGAAGCCTACCGCATCGGTCTGGTGAACCGGGTCGTTCCAGCCGATCAACTGATGGCCACCGCCGAAGAGCTCGCCCGGAAGATCCTGCGGAATGCACCCGTTGCCATAGCTTTGGCCAAGGACGCAATCGAAGTGGGAAAGGATCTTCCCCTTGGAGGGGCCATTCAATATGCCCAGAAAAACTGTATCACCTGCTTTTCAACTGAAGACATGAAAGAGGGGACGGCCGCTTTCCTGCAAAAAAGAAGCCCCCAATTTAAAGGACAATAGAGATGGCCATCCAAGTCTTGATGCCTAAGATCGGCCTTACCATGGCGGAAGGAAAAATTGTAGAATGGAGGAAAAAAGAAGGGGAAAGGGTCGAAAAAGGAGAGGTTCTTTTCGTCTTTGAGACGGAGAAGACCACTTTTGAAGTGGAGGCGCCAGAAGCAGGAGTCCTTGCCAAAATTCTTGCCCAGGTAGAGGAAACGGTTCCCGTGGGAGCGGTGGTAGGCTTCTTAATTCAAAAGGAAGGCGAGAAGGTCGCGGTTACCCAGCAAAAACCGATGGTCCGCCTTGAAGAAAGGCAGGTCCAGCCCATAGAAGTCCAAGTGCCCCGTCGAATCCGGGCAACTCCTTTGGCCAGAAAAATAGCCAAAGAAAAAGGTCTGGATTTGAAAAATATTCTTGCGACAGGCATGGGGATAAGGATCCGAAAGGTGGATGTAGAAAAAGCTCTTCCCCCAAAACCTCCCGAGCCGGTTTTAGCGCCAAGGGTGGAAAGCGGGAAATTGGTTAAATTAACGGGAATGAGAAGGATGATCGCCCAAAAAATGCTGGCCAGCAAGATTGAGACGGCGCAGGCCTATATGGCCAGTACAGTGGATGCCAGCCGGATATTAGAATCCAGGGGGACGCTTGCTCCGGTCGTAGAAAAGAGGACAGGAGTCCATCTAACCATTACCGACATACTCATGAAAATAACTGCGAGGGCCATTTCCCTTCATCCGGTTTTGAATACCCGCTGGACCCCCGGGGGAATTCTTTGGCTGGACGACATTCACATGGGAATGGCCATGGCTCTTGAAGAGGGTCTCATTGTCCCTGTCATCTGGGGGATTGGCAAGAAGTCTCTTACGGAGATTGCCCAAGCGCGAGGTGAATTGGTAGAGAAAGGGAAAAAAGGGAAGCTCACTCCCGATGATATGAAGGGGAGTACTTTTACCCTCTCCTCGTTAGGCATGTTTGGGGTGGAGGAGTTTTCAGGCATCCTCAATCAACCGGAAAGCGCCATTCTCGGCGTGGGGGCTATTTTAGAGAAACCGGTGGTCCGGAACAAGGAAGTGGTGGTTCGACCCGTGATGAAGATGACCTTGAGCTATGATCATCGGGTGATCGACGGGGCCAAAGCCGCTCAGTTCATGAAGACTCTGCAGGAGCTGATGGAAGATCCCATCTTGATTCTTGCTTGATAAGAAAGAACGGAAGAGCGGGAAGCGAGTCATCTATATGGAAGGACATAAATTAGTTGACATGAGATCGACTCTGATGGAACTTAAAAATTCCCAGCTTAAATCCCCCCTTGCCCCCCTTTGATAAAGGGGGGTGGGGGGGATTTGCCGTAGAATGCCGAACAATTAATGCCAACTTTCTTTTGTCGTTCACTAAAAATCTCCAGAGCCATTTGAGGAGAAAGGGAGATGGATTTTGGATATACGAAGGAAGAGGAGGGGTTCAGAGAAAGACTCGGCAAATTTTTGGATAAAGAGCTGACCGAGGAGATTGCCCGCCAAAACTGGGAAGATAAAGGGGTCGGGCCTGAGGCCCGGGAATTCAGCCGCAAACTGGCGGCCAACGGCTTTTTGGGGATGAGCTGGCCGAAGGAATATGGAGGGAAAGGTTTATCCCCCACCTATGATTTCATCCTCCTGGATGAGCTTGGGAAAAGGTGGGGAGCCCACATTCCTCTGGATATAGGCTATACGATGGTGGGGCATACAATTTTTCACCGTGGCAGCGAGGAGTTGCAGAGAGAATTTTTGCCAAAAATCATCCGGGGTGAGATTGAGTTTTGCCTGGGCTATACCGAGCCCAATGCCGGTTCTGACCTGGCCTCTATGAAGATCCGGGCTGTAGAAGATGGGGATGATTACATCATCAATGGACAGAAGACATTCAACACCGAGGCCCATTACGCGGAATGCCACTGGCTTGCGGCCCGGACGGACTTTAGTCCGAATATTCCCAAACACAGGGGAATCAGTCTATTTATTGTAGATATGGACAGCCCCGGTATTACCATACGGCCTTTATGGACCATGTCCGGAGAAAGAACCAATGAGGTTTTTTATGAGGATGTACGGGTCCCCAAGAAAAGAATGGTGGGAGAGAAGAATAAAGGTTTTTATTATATGATGGAGGCGATCGACTCAGAACGGAACCATGTATTTACCCCCGCTCGTCTGCTCCCCCTCCTCAAAGATCTAATCCGTTATGTGCGGGAGACTGAGTTTCAAGGCAAGCGATTGGCTGAGGATTCTCTGATTCAGGACCAATTGGCGCGGGCAGCCATTGAGCTAGAGGTGGCCCAGGTGATTGCGGAACACTCGAGGTGGATGGAGAGTCACAGAGTCCCGATGACCTATGAGCCAGAGATTACCAAGATCGTAGTCTCCGAGTTAGAACAACGGTTAGTCGATACCGGGATGCAGATTCTGGGGCTCTACAGTCAATTAGAAGAGGGTTCTAAACGGGCGCCTTTGCAAGGGAGGATCGAGTGGTATTTCCTGCACTCCTTTATGACCACGATTGGTGCGGGCACCAGTGAAGTCGGCAGAAATGTCATCGCCCAGCGAGGTTTGGGTCTGCCCCGGTCTTAGTCATTCTTCTTCCTAGGCTTGTTCTGGATTCAACGGAGGAACGAAACCATGGATTTTAATTTCAGCGGAGAACAAAAGATGCTGAAAGAAAGTGCCCGGAGTTTTTTAGAAAGGGAGTGTCCCAAAACCCTGGTCCGGGAGATGGAAAAGGAAGAGAAAGGATACAGTCCGGCCTTATGGCGTAAAATGGCCGACCTGGGTTGGATGGGGATCGTATTCCCGGAGAAATACGGCGGCAGCGAGGGAGATTTTCTCGATCTTTTAGTTTTACTCGAAGAAATGGGGAGAGCCTGTTTGACCGGTCCCTTCTTTTCAACCGTCGTCTTGGGCGGCCTGGCGATTCTCGAGGCGGGTAAAGAATCACAAAAAAAAGAATTCCTCACCCAGATTGCCAGCGGCGGGAAGTTTCTGACTTTAGCCCATACAGAGCCAGGCACCACCCAGTACGATCCTTACCTGATCACGGTCAAAGCCCAGGCCGAAAGAAACGATTACCTGATTGATGGGATCAAACTTTTCGTCCCGGATGCCCATGTAGCCGACTCCCTGATCTGCGTTGCCCGCACGCAGGGCGAAGAAAGGGAAAAGGGCGGGATCACGCTTTTCCTCGTGGATGTTCAAAGCCCGGGAATTCAATGGGATCTGTTGAAAACCGTAGCGAGGGATAAACAGTGCGAAGTGATCTTCCATAAAACCAAGGTGCCGCAGGAAAACCTCCTGGGTAGCTTGAACGAAGGAGGCGCAATCCTGGAGAGGCTCCTGCAAAAGGCGGCAGTGGCCAAGTGCGCTGAGATGATTGGCGGCGCCCAGTTTGTCCTCGATATGTGTGTAAGTTATGCCAAGGAAAGAGAACAGTTCGGCAGGCCCATCGGTACCTTCCAGGCGGTGCAACATCACTGTGCCAATATGCTCATAGACATTGAGGGAGGGCGGTATATCACCTATAAGGCGGCATGGATGCTGAGTCAGAGCATTCCCTGCACGATGCAGGTCGCTGCGGCCAAGGCCTGGGTGAGTGAGGCTTACAAGCGCGTGGTCAGCCTGGGGCATCAGGTCATGGCGGGCACGGGTTATATGGAAGAGCATGATATGCCGTTATATTCGCGACGGGCGAAGGCCGCTGAGTTTGCCTATGGGGGTGCCAATTTTTACCGGAAAGTGGTAGCGAAAGAGATCGGTTTATAAGGAGAGGAAAAACGGAAGATGAGAGTACCCATTAGCGGGCCTGTCGATCTTACCGGAAGAGTCGCCATCGTAACTGGCGGGGCCAGGGGAATTGGCCGAGCCACTTGTATTACCCTAGCCCGGGAGGGGGCGGATGTTGTCGTTTGCGATGTTTTGCCCCTTGCGGAAACTTTGACGGAAATTCAAAAACGGAACCGCGAGGCCATTGGATTAAAATGTGATGTCACCGATCCGGAAGATGTAACTCAGGTCGTAGACAAAACCATGCAGGAGTTCGGCAAGATTGACATCCTCGTCAACAATGCCGGGGTGATGGGGAAAACCGGCATTCCTATCGAAAATATTTCTCTGCGGGACTGGGATTTCCATCTGAACATCAATCTAAAAGGAGCGTTTCTATTCTGCCAGGCCGTGTGGCCCATCCTGATCAAGCAGGGGTGGGGGAAGATTGTCTGCATAGGGTCCATCGCGGGAAAGATCGGAGGGGTGCTTGCCGGTCCCGATTACTGTGCCTCCAAAGGGGGCATTCACGCCATGGTGAAAAGTTTGGCCAAAAAAGGGGCGTCTTCAGGAATCTATGTCAATGCCATTGCTCCTGGGCCCATCCGCACCTCCATGACCCAGAATGAGCCTTATAAAGATGAGATGGTTCCCCTGGGGCGGCTGGGTGAACCGGAAGACATTGCCGAAGCCGTTTTGTTCCTGGCCTCCTCCGCCTCCAATTTTATCACCGGGACAATTCTTGACGTGAACGGCGGCATTTTAATGGATTAATGCTTTTGGGGGCGTTGCGGCGTCCCCCGGGGAACGCGTCAGGGGAGGAAAAGGAAAGGATGGGAAAGATGTCTAAAGATCGCCTAAGGAGGAAGCCATGAAAGAAACGGTTGCCGAAAGACTCGGGAAGTTTGTTTACCGCCTCTCCTATGAGACCCTGCCCAAGGAGATCATCGAGAAGGCCAAAACCTGCATGGTCAACGGGATCGGCATCGGTATCTCCTGCCATGATGTCGAGTTTGCCCGAATCGCCCGGGAGACCATCAAGGCCGAAGAGGGGGGAATGGCCAAGGGAAAATCAGCTACAATCTTTTGCGATGGATCTAAAGTGTCGGTCATGGGCGCGGCCTTTGCGAACGCCGGCCTCTTTCATGGACGGGCTCAGGAAGACACTTTGGGAAGTTCCCATACCGGAACCGTAATCACTCCGGCTGCCCTGGCCATCGCCGAGAGGGAGGGGAATTCCGGAAAGGAAGTGATCGAGGCCATCGTGGCTGGGTACGAGGTCGTGGGCGCCTTTGATCGGGAGCTTTCGGGTTACACCACCCCGAGAGGGTTCCGGGCTAGCCCAATCTTTGGTATTTTTGGTAGCGCTGCCGCAGCCAGCAGGCTCTTCAAACTTTCTGAAGAGCAGACGATTCAGGCCATTGGCTTTGCCGCGGCCTTCGCCAGCGGAACATTGGAATGTTTTGCCGCGGGAACGACAGAGTGGCGTTTTGAAGTGGGCGTCGCCTCGAGAGAAGGAATCCTGGCTAGCCTCCTAGGCAAGAACGGTGGGAAGGCTGCCCCCACGGCCATCGAGGGGAAGGCCGGGTTCATCAACGCCTTCGCCAACACAAACGAGAAGCGCGAAGAGATTGTGGCTTCCCTGGGGAAGCGCTGGGAGATCATGAATGCCGGGTTTAAACCCTACCCCGTTTGTGCGTTCAACCAAACGCCGGTCATCACCATGCTTGACATAGTGAAGGAACAAAGGGTTGACCACGACCCGATCGAAAAGATCCAAATTCGGGTAAACCCGTATGAGTTCAACTATGCTGGAATGAACTACCGGGGCCCTTTCAGCACCATCGGGGCAACGTTGATGTCGACACCCTATTGCCTGGCGGTGGCCTGCGTGGATAAAGAGGTAACCTTGAAGGGGATAAGTCAGTTCAATAATTCGAAGATCCTTGAGCTCATCAACCGGATTGAACACATCCCCGATGAAAAAATTCCTCGTTGGTCATGCATCATAGAGATACAGATGAAGGACGGGAGAAAATATAAAAAGGAGATGATCATTACTCCGGATTATTATAATTTTGACATGAAGCAGGACATCGAATTGATCAAAAGGGTGACCTCCGAGACAGGAGTGAATCAGGCGAAAGTAGACCAGATCATCGGGTTGATTAAAGATTTACAGAATTCCAAGAACATACAACCATTGATCAAAGTCCTAGCCCACTGCCCTTGAGGTCTTTGCTGAAGGAAAGGCTGGGGGCCATCAGAATTGGATCCACGGAGGGTACGATATGAACTGGAGCTATGTTCTGGAGAGAAATGCGGAGGAGTTTCCTGACAAAGAGGCCATTGTTTTTGGAGAGCAAAGAAGCACGTACAAGGGGCTTCAGGGCAGAGTGGACGCCTTAGCCAAAGGCCTGCAGGAACTCGGGATCACGCGGGGTGATATCGTGGGCATTCTGCTCTTAAACTGTCCCGAGTATATGGAGATTACCTTTGCCGTGAACAAGCTCGGAGGGATATGGCTTCCCCTGAATTACCGGCTGGCCAGTGCAGAGCTTGCCTATATCCTGAACCACTCTGAGGCAAAGATGCTCATCTCCGAAGCTGAATTTGATCCGGTCATCCGTGGGGTTCGCAAAGATATCCCCGGGGTGAAAAAATTTATTTGTTTGGGAAAAGAGGTTCCCCGGGGATGGGAAAGCTATGACCTTCTTCTGGAGGCAAACAGGGGGGGAAAGGTGCCCCATGCCTCCGTGGAACTCGCTGACCTGCACCGGCTCATGTACACGTCGGGGACGACGGCCCACCCCAAAGGAGTGATGATCACCTACGGCAACCTTTACTGGAAGAACATTTCCCACATCATGATGTTTAACATCACTCCCGAGGACAAAACTTTGGTGGTAGGTCCCCTATATCACGTAGGCGGCATGGACCTTCCCGCAACGGGAACGCTTTACGCGGGCGGAAGTTTGGTGATCTTGAGAAAGTTCGAACCCATCCCCGTGCTGGAGGCGATCCATAAGGAGCGGGCGACCAACACTTGGTTTGCTCCGACCATGGTGAATATGCTATTCCAGGAGCCCACCTTTGATCGGTATGATGTAAGCTCCATCCGGTTCATCATCGATGGGGGGGAGAAAATGCCCCTTCCCTTGATCAACAAGATTAAAGAAAAATTCCCCAACGCCTGGTTTGCCGATGCCTACGGTCTGACCGAGACCGTTTCCGGCGATACCTTTCTCTCCCGAGATCAGATGATCGAGAAGATCGGGTCGGTGGGGAAGCCCGTCGTCCAGCTCCGGGTGCGGGTCGTGGATGAGGAAGGCAAGGATGTTCCAGCCGGAGCCCTGGGAGAGATTGTCCTGCGGGGTCCCAAGGTGTTCAAAGGGTACTGGAAAAATCCGGAGGCAACGGTAGAGGCGATCAAGAACGGATGGTTCCACACCGGAGACATCGGAACGCTGGATGCCGAAGGGTACCTATACATCGTCGATCGCAAGAAAGACATCATCATCAGCGGGGGCGAAAATATTGCTTCTCTGGAGGTGGAGCGGGTGATCTACGAACTCCCTCAGGTATTAGAGACAGCGGTGGTGGGAATTCCCCACCCCAAGTGGCAAGAGATTCCCATAGCCTACGTGGTGGTGAAGATTGGGCAGACGATCACGGCGGAGGCCGTTATCGAACACTGTTCTAAAAAGCTGGCTAGATTCAAAGTCCCCAAAATGGTAGAGTTTATCGATGCTCTGCCCAGAAATCCTTCGGGGAAAGTTTTGAAAAGACATCTTCGAGAAAAGCACAAGGCGGATGCGCCTCTTTAAAAAAAGCTCGTCGCGGCTATTTTGGTTGGGTTTCAGTCCGTTTTGCTGGGAAGAGGGGAATTGGGGACGAAAGGAGGTGACGGAAAGAAATCCAGGTTCCCCAAGAAGCCAAAGCGGTTCTCTAATATCTGAAAGGAGGGGAAGCAATGAAGCGGAATCTTGCAAGAATAAGTATAACGAGGCGAGATTTCATCAAAGCCACTGCGGGTGCGGCGGCCTTGTCCATTGGGGGTTTAGCCCCTTTTTCCAAGGCTTTTTCGGAACAGCCTATTAAAGTCGGTTTCGTCAGCATTTTCTCCGGAAGAGTAGCCATGCTGGGGGAAACTGGGCTTAAAGGGGCACAGTTGGCTGTGGACGAGTACAATGCTAAGGGAGGTGTCTTGGGGAGGAAAATTGAGATCATCTATAGAGACTCAGCGGGTAGGATTGAAGAGGCTGTGAGAATTGCTCGGGATTTCGTCGTTAAAGATAAGGTTGATTTTTTAATGGATCACAGCAGCAGCCGAGAAGCCTTTGCTGTAAAGGAGGTCTCGCGAGATTTAAAAATGATTACCATGGTGACCGGCAGCGAAACCGTAGATCAAACCGGAGATCCAAAAATTTGGACCCCCTATAGTTTCCGAGCCACTCGCCAAACGATTCACGATAGTTGCGTGGCCGGCTATTACGCTGCGAAAATATCCAAGGAACAAGGACTCACGAGGTGGTATTGCATATCACCTGATTATGCCTATGGACATGACTCTACAGACCGGTTTTTTGAATTTTTGAAGAAAAAAAATCCGGAGGTAAAAATTATCGGCCAAATGTACCCGAAGCTTGCCGAGCCAGACTATGCACCCCATATTACGAAGATGTTAGCCGACAAACCTCATGCGATCTATTCAGCGCTGTGGGGGGGAGATGTCGTGGCTTTTCTTGAGCAGGCTTCGATGTACGGCCTCTTTGAGGTGTCCAGATTCTTCGGCATTAACATAGCCGACTATACGGTACTGAAAGCTTTGAAGAAGGTTCCCGAAGGTCTCCACACCGGATCCCGCTATCTGCGGAGCGTTCCGGACACACCGGCCAACCATGATTTCGCGGACCGGTATCGGAAAAAGTATGGAGAGCTTCCCACCAACTGGTCCTGGGAAACGTATAGCGGGATATTGTTCTTGATGGAAGGCATAAAGAAAGCAGGTTCTCTGGAACCGGATAAGTTGATCAAAGCGATGGCGGGTCTGAGGATCAAGGCGCCGGCGGGTTCCCCGGATTTTGACGGTTTTATTGAGATGAGGGCGAGAGACCATACCAATATTGGGTATGCGATTGCCTGGGGGAGGACGATCGCCAAAGAACCTTATGTTACAGATCTCTATTACCTTCCCTGGAGCGAATTGCTCAAAGAGGAAGAGGAATATTTGAAGAGGAGGGGTTGGCTATAAAACTCATAGAAGCTGAGTTAAGGGGTTCAGGACGATTTGCGGGAGATGCCGATCGAAAAGAGGGGTGAGGAAAAGGCAAAAGGAGGGGACCCGGAGAAAGAAAGAGCGATCTTAATAATTGCAAAGGAGGGAAAGCGATGAATGAAGATGACGCGAAAAGAGGGATGACCAGGCGAGATTTCATCAAAGCCAGTGCGGGTGTAGCGGCCTTGTCCATCGGGAGGTTTAGCTCCTTTTTCCAAGGCTTTTTCGGAGCAGCCGATCAAAATTGGGTTCGTCAGCATTTTCTCCGGAAGAATGGCCATGCTGGGAGAAACCGGTTACAACGGCTTTATCATGGCCGTAGAAGAACTCAATGCCAAAGGGGGGCTCCTGGGGAGAAAGATCGAAGTGCTTCGCCGGGATTCCAAGGGAGTGATCGAGGAAGCCATCCGGATCGTTCGGGATTTTGTAACCAAGGACAAAGTGGACCTGATCTTCGACCAGAGCAGCAGCCGCGAGGCCTTTGCCATCCGGGAAGTTTCCAAGGACCAAAAGAAGCTCACCTTTGTGACCGCCAGTGAAACGGCCGAATTGACCGGAAACCCCAAGGGCTGGAGCCACTACAGCTTCCGGACAGGCGATCAGGATGTCCACAACAGTGTCGTGGCGGGTATTTATGCTTCCCAGATTGCCAAGGCGAACAAATGGACGAAGTGGGGGTCCATCTCTCCTGATTACGCCTACGGGAGGGATTTTACGGATGCCTTCTTTACGATCCTGCAGATGCAATACCCCGAAGTGAAGATCGTCGGCCAGATGTGGCCGAAGCTATTCGAACCAGACTATACCTCCCACATCACGGCTGCCCTGAATGCCAAGCCGGACGCGATGTTTTCTGCCTTTTGGGGGGGGGATTGTGCTACCTTTTTGGAGCAAGCTCAAATGTATGGGTTCTTCGATCAGATCAAATATTTCGGAAACGGCATCGCCGACTATACGGTCCTGAAAGCCTTGAAGAAGGTACCGGCTGGATTGTACACGGGGTCTCGCTACTTAAGGAATGTCCCGGATACAAAGGAGAACCACGAGTTTTGTGATAAGTACCAGAAAAAATTCGGGGACCTGCCAACCCACTGGTCACAGGAATGTTACACAGGGGTCCTATTTATGGAAGCCGCGGCCAAAAAGGCGGGTACGCTCGAGACCGAGGCTATGATCAAAGCCCTGGAAGGTCTGGCCGTTAAAGCTCCTTGGGGAACCCCACCCAAGGGGACGCTTACCATGCGGGCGAAAGATCATACACCGATTTATTATTCTGAGGCATGGGGAGTGACCATCTCGAACCCACCTTACGTTAAAGATATTGAGTATATCGACTGGGATACAATCCTGAAATACGAAGATCTTGTTTACAAAAAGAGGGGTTGGATGTAAAGAAGATTTTTCGTCTCGAACGTGGGCGGGCCATTTCAGCCAGGAGAAAAATGGGCTCTGGTTCCCCAGAGCCCATTCCATTATCCTTTAAGGTTGATTTATGGAACTGATGAAGTTGTTTGAATGTTTGGGCAGCCTGTCCTGCCTAACGACCCAGATCACGAGTGCCCTAATTTTAGGGATGGTTCTCTTCCTGGTCGCTTCGGGCCTTTCGCTCATTTTTGGTGTTTTGGGGGTTCTCAATTTCGCCCACGGTTCGCTTTATATGCTGGGCGCCTATTTCACTTACACTCTTTTGGGGGCCCACGGAAATTTCGGTGTGACCGTTATTCTTGCCTCTATTGGCGTAGGGGTGTTTGGAGTCATTTTCGAAAGGTTGTTTATCAAAAGGATTTATGCCTCTCCATTGCTTTATCAATTGCTTCTCTGTTATGCCTTCATCCTGATCCTGGATGACCTGGTCAAATTGGTTTGGGGTTATGAATTCAAAAACATCGGCGTTCCCGACTCCTTCCGGCGTCCCCCCCTCCATTTTTTAGGAAGTTTCATGCCGAGTTATTATCTCTTCATCATCATCGTGGGCGGGATTGTGGCCCTCACCCTCTGGCTCGTCCTCTCCAGGTCAAAATTTGGAAAAATCATCAGGGCAACGGCCCATAGCTCAGAAATGGTCGGGGCCCTGGGGATCAACGTAAATTTGGTTTATGCGGGAGTATTTGGCCTGGGAAGTATCTTGGCCGGTCTGGGAGGGGTACTGGCCGGGCCTGTCCGATCCATCTATCCAGGCATGGGTGCTTCGGTCATTATTGAATCTTTTATCGTGGTTGTGATCGGAGGGTTGGGGAGCATTGGGGGTGCCTTTATTGGAGCCATCCTCATCGGCCTAATGAGATCTTTCGGGATCATTGGATTCCCGCTCATCGAAGAGTCCTTCGTATTCATCCTTATGGCCGTTGTTCTCATCTTCAGACCGCGAGGACTTTTCGGAAAAAAAGAAGCATAGAAAAAGGAATCTCCATGAAAAGAACCCTGGGGGTGGGAGCCATTGTAATGGGAGCGATGATCCTCCTTCCCTTCTTTTACTATTCAAATTTTTTGATTAACTATATTACCCAGATTCTCATCATGGCCCTATTCGCTGTCAGCCTCAACCTTCTGGTGGGATACACGGGAATGATTTCATTCGGGCACGCCGCCTACTATGGAGTCGGAGCTTATTCCGTAGGAATTCTCCTGCAGAAGTATTCGACGAGTCTCCTGGGTTCCCTGCTCATGGCGGTGGCCTTTGCTGCTATCACGGCGGTGATTATTGGGTTTTTTTGTATCCGGTTGGGAGAAATCTATTTTGCCATGCTTACCATGGCTTTCGCCCAGATCGTCTATACCCTTGTCGTGAAATGGACCCCAATGACCGGTGGAGATCAAGGTCTGATCGGGGGGATTCCCAAACCCCCCATTTCCTTTTTGGGCCTCTCATTCGACATTGGGACACCCTTAAATTTTTATTTTTTTACGGTCATTTTGGTAATCGGGTCCTTTATCATTTGTAAGTTTATCGTTGATTCTCCTTTCGGCGCGATCTTGAAGACCATCCGGGATAATTCCCTTCGGGCTTATTTTATTGGAATTCCGGTTAAAATTTATCAACTGATCATTTTCGTCATTGCCGGGACCTTTGCCGGCCTTTCCGGCGCCCTGATGGCCCTTTTCATCAGCGGGGCCTACCCGGATTTTACGTACTGGACGAAGAGTGCCGAGCCTATTTTTATGATTCTCGTGGGGGGGATGGGGTCCTTGCTCGGGCCGATTATTGGAGCTGCCATTTTTAACCTGCTGACGGCCTATATTACCATGTATACCCATCTTTATGAGTTAATCATGGGGACGATTTTGGTGGTCTTTATTCTCAGTTTAAAGAAGGGCATTGTTGACCATCTCTTGGAAAGCAGACTTTGGAAACGGTTGAGTTCTTCCCGGTTAAAATGAACCCCGTTCTAAAACAAGGGAAGACAAGCCGGATCAGACGCATGAGGAGGCCCCAAATGGAATTTTCGGGAAAGGCAGCGCTCATCACCGGGGGAGGGATGGGGATCGGGGAGGCCATTGCCAGGGCTTTCGCCCGGGAGGGGGCCGATATCATCATCGGAGATATTAACCTCGAATTGGCCAGGAAAGTCGTAAGAGATGTTGAGAGAATGGGCCGGAAAGGGCTGGCCATTCAAACCGATGTTTCGGTGAAGGTAGATGTGGACCGCCTGGTGGACGAAACCCTGGGGGCCTTCGGGAAAATTGACCTCCTGGTTAACAATGCCGGGATCACTCAACTTCCTCTATCCATATTAGAATTACCCATCGAGATATGGGAAAAGGTTACAGATGTAGATTATAAGGGGACCTATCTTTGCAGCCGCCGAGTGGGCCAAGAGATGGTCAGGCAGAAATCGGGCTCCGTTGTCAACATTTCCTCGGTCATCGGGTTGGCTTCTGCTCCTCTGGTGGCCTATGGTCCAGCCAAGAGCGCAGTCATTATGCTGACGAAGATTCTGGCCACTGAATGGGGGAAATACAACGTCCGGGTAAACGCCATAGCCCCTGGATACACGCTTACCCCCTTGCTCAAAGGGATGATCGAGAGGGGTGAACGGGACCCTCAGAGGATCCTCAAGAGGACCCCCATGGGAAAGATGGTCGAGCCTGAGGATATTGCCCAGGCCGCTCTTTTCCTCTCCTCAGAAAAAGCCAGATACATCACGGGCGTTACCCTGCCGGTGGATGCGGGGTTTTTGGCCGATGGGGTTTGGTCTGCCTACGGAGGATACGATAGATAAAATGGTAATCCTCCAGGTGGAAAATTTAAAAAAGGCTTTTGGCGGTCTGCAGGCCGTAAATAATGTCAGCTTTGCCATTGAGAAGGGAGAGTTAGGCTCGATTATCGGACCCAATGGAGCCGGAAAAACGACCCTGTTCAATCTGATTACCGGTTTCCTCTCTCCCGATGCGGGAAAGGTTTTATTTAAAGGGGAGAGTATTTTCCGTCTGCCCCCTTACAAGATCGTTCGGAAAGGCATCGGGCGGTCCTTCCAAAGGACCAATATTTTCCCCACTCTCACTGTTTTTGAAAATGTCCGGGCCGCAATCCTTTTTCACCAGAAAAAGAACTTCAGATTTTTCACGAACGCCCATGCGCTGAAAGATGTCAACGAAGCCACGGCTCAAATTCTGGAGAGCCTCAATTTGATGGACAAGGCACACCTCACCAGCAACACCCTGGCCCACGGGGACCAGAAGCTCTTGGACATTGGGGTCGCCCTCGGTCTGGAACCAGACCTGCTCCTCATGGATGAACCCACGGCAGGGATGTCGCCCGAAGAGCGCTGGAACACGGTCGCCATGATCCAAAAATTATGGAAAGCCCGGAATATGACCGTCGTCTTCATCGAGCATGATATGGATATGGTATTCTCCATCTCCCAGAAGATCCGGGTCCTCCATTACGGGGAAATCATCGCCGATGGGGAGCCCGACGTGATCTCCAACAACAAGGCGGTCATAGAAGCCTACCTGGGGGAGGAAGTCGGTTGAATAGGGGAGGGAAGATGATTTTAGCGGTTGAGGGAATCAACACGTACTACGGTTCAAGCCACATTCTGTTCGATGTTTCCCTCGCCATCCATGCCGGGGAGGTCGTTGTTTTGCTGGGGCGGAATGGTGCGGGAAAGACGACGACCCTGAAAAGTATCATGGGGCTCACTCCTCCCAAGACGGGATCCATTACTTTTAAGGGAGAGCAGATTGGGGGTCTTCCCTCTTACCGGATTGCCAGAAGGGGGATGGGGTTTGTCCCGGAGGATCGCGTGATTTTTCCAGACCTGACCGTCAGGGAAAATCTGGAAATTGCCCAGAAAAAGACCGGAGAGGGAAAGACTCTTTGGACGATTGAAAAGATTTTCGGTTTCTTTCCCGTGTTGGAAAAATTCCAGAAGCGCGACGGTGGAACTCTAAGCGGGGGAGAGCAGCAGATGCTCACCATTGCCCGCACACTCATGGGAAATCCGGAACTCTTCCTTCTGGATGAGCCGGTTGAAGGCCTGGCCCCGCTGATTGTAAAGATGATGGGTGAAATTATCAATCAGATTAAAAATCAGGGAGTGACCCTTCTGGTCTCGGAACAAAACGTTAAATTTTCTTTAAAAATTGCCAAAAACGCCTACATCATCGATAAGGGAACGATTCGATACCAAGGAAGCGTGGCCGAACTCTGGGAGAATGAAGAAATCAAAAAGAAATATCTGGCGGTATGATGAAAATATTCCCCCTTTTTTTCAGCGGATCTATGCCCATTTACCTCGAGACACGATTTTGAAAGAAAGAATAGTGGAAAAAATCTTCCAGCCAATTTCCATCGGTTCTCTGAATCTAAAAAATCGCATAATCATGCCCACGCTTGATCCCGGCTTCGCCGGAGAGGGGGGAAGGGTCAATCAAAGATTGATCGATTATTTTACGCGCAGAGCCAGAGGTGGAGTATCGTTTATCATGGTAGGGCCTGCCGTTTTTGATCCGGTGGGAATTGGAGGAAGGTTTGAATATCGGCTCCACCGAAAGGGAGTCTGGGAAGGTCTCGCCCAGTTGGTCGGGGAGATTCATGGTTGCGGTGTTCCGGTGGGTTTGCAACTTCATCACGCGGGGAGGCAGGCCAATCCGGAACTCATCGAGGGTTCTTCGGTCGCTCCTTCGGCGATCCCCTGTCCGGTCCGAAGATCTTCTCCCCGGGCTTTGACCATCCCGGAGATCGAAGGGATCGTGCATCAGTACGGGGTTTACGCCCGGAAGGTAAAGGAAGTGGGTTTCGATGCCGTGGAGGTGCATGGATCGCACGGGTACCTGATCGCTGAATTTCTTTCTCCCTATTCCAATCACCGCAGGGATGCGTATGGCGGGTGCCTGGAGAATAGAGCCCGCTTCGCCCGGGAGGTCGTTCAAGAGGTGAGAAGGAATGTGGGGAAAGGTTTCCCTATTTTTTTCAGAATCGCAGGGGAGGAACATGTACCCGAAGGTCTCACCCCAGAAGAGACCCCTCTCATGGCCCAGCTGCTGGAAGAGGCAGGGGCAGACGCGATCGATGTTTCCGCGGGAAATTATCGGACGGCAGAGTGGATCGTTCCACCCATGACCCTTCCTCAGGGCTGCAATGTTCCGGCTGCAGAGGCGATCAAACAAAGATTGAAAATCCCGGTCATTGTGGCCGGCAGGATCAACAGACCCGAAGTGGCTGAGCAGATCCTGCAGGAAGGGAAGGCGGACATCATCGCCATGGCCAGGGGCCTGGTGGCAGATCCGGATTTACCTTGGAAAGCTAAAGAGGGAAGACTGGATGAGATTCGGCAGTGTATTGCCTGCAACGTCTGCATTGACCGACTCTTCCAGGAAATGGACATTTTCTGCACGGTCAACCCAGAGGTGGGGCGCGAGGCAGAATTGGATCTAAAACCTGCCCTTCATCCCAAGAGGGTGATGATCGTTGGCGGGGGTCCGGGAGGGTTGGAGGCGGCGCGAGTGGCCCAATTGCGGGGGCATGCAGTAAGCCTTTACGAAGAGCAGGATCAATTGGGGGGGCAAATGCAGGCCGCCTCCCAAGCTTCATTCAAGCAGGAGTGGAAGAGGATCCTCCAATATTATGAAACCGCTTTGAAGAAATCGGGTGTGGAAATAAAATTGGGAACGAAAGTGACAACCGATCTGGTTTCGGCAGCGAAGCCCGATGCCCTGGTCATCGCCACGGGATCTTCCCCGCTCTTTCCGGAAATCCCCGGTGTTCATCTTCGGCATGTGGTGCAGGCTATGGACGTTCTCCTCGACCGGGTGAAGGTCGAGGGCCGAGTGGCCGTGATCGGAGGAGGAAACGTGGGCTGCGAAGTAGCCATATTCCTGGCTGAACGGGGAGCGCAGGTGGTTCTGCTGGAGATGCTTCCCTATGTGGCTCATGGGATTCCAAGACTCCTCGGGAAGGCGGTGAAGGATCTCCTGAAGAATAGGGGAGTCCAAATCCTCACCGGCCGAAAGGTGGTGCGAGTCGAAGAATATCGGCTGGTCTGTGAAGATGCCGAAAAAAGAGAGTCTTTCCTCTCTGTGGATCGGGTGGTTTTAGCTGCGGGGGCGAAGCCCAAAGACGATCTGGCCAAATCCCTGAAACCCCTCATTGCAGAAACGTACCTTATCGGAGACTGCCTGGAGCCGAGAAAGGCTGTAGAGGCCATCTATGAGGGGGCGAAGGTTGCCCACCAGCTATAGAAAAAGGTAAAATAAAGACAGGGTTTGCGTCCGATCATCTTGGCAAAAATAACTTAAAAGAGGGGGTATGATTATGTTCCAGACGATGCGGTTTAGGACACCGGTAATCATTTTCGGAATGAACACGGTCAATCTGATTGGGGAGGAGATTCGGAAACTCGGGGGGAAAAGCGTCTTCATTATTGCCGATCAGGGAGTCGTCCAGGCTGGCCTTCTGGAAAAAGTGATGGAGCCCATCAAAAAAGAGAAGATCCATATGGAGGTGTTTGATCGGGTGGAGCCCGAACCCTCCATCGAGAATTTATTGGAGGCGCACCGGAAGGCCAAGGCCACCAAAGTGGATCTGTTCATTGGCCTGGGGGGTGGCAGTTCGATGGATTTGACCAAAGTGGTTTCGGCCTTGATGGTGCAAGAAGCGGATGTGAGAGACCTTTTTGGAGTGGAAAAAGTAACGAAGCCCGGATTGCCTACGATCCTGGTCCCCACGACTTCCGGAACGGGATCGGAAGTGACCCGGATGGCCGTCTTCACGGATAAGGTGGAGAATTTAAAAAAGGTCGTATCCAGCCATGCCATTACCGCCAATGTGGCCATCGTGGACCCCATGCTCACGGCCACCATGCCTCCTAAAGTGACGGCCTCTACGGGGATAGACGCCTTCATCCATGCGGTGGAGTCTTATGTGGCCATCAACGCTTCCCCCCTCACGGACTCGTTGGCTTGGGAGGCTACCCGTCTGATCGCTGAGAACCTGGGGCCGGCCGTGGCCAACGGGCAGGATCTCCAGGCCAGGTATAACATGGCCCTGGGAAGTTTGATGGCCGGGATCTCCCTGAATAATGCCGGGGTAGGAGCGGTTCATGCATTGGCCTATCCTGTCGGAGCCGAGTACCATGTGCCCCATGGGGTGGCCAACGTGGTTACCTTTACGCAGACGATGGATTATATATCGATCGCCAGAATTCCCAAGTTTGCGAAGCTGGCGATGGCCATGGGAGAACCGGTTGAGGGGATCTCTCCGCGGGAGGCCGCGTCCAGAGGGATCAAAGCCATGCGGGAATTGGTGGAAAGAGTTGGCCTGCCCTGGAGATTAAGAGATATTGGAGCCGCGCAAGAAAAAATCCCCTCCATGGCCACAGCCGCCTTCAGGGAGAAGAGGTTGTTGGGGAACACCCCCAGGCAACTGACGGAAGAAGATCTTCGCAAAATCTTTGAGAACTCTTTTTGAGAGAGCCTGTCCGGGGGGTTGCCCGGCTTCAGCCGGATGAAAAAAGGCCCCGGAAGATTCGTACTTCTCATTGAATCTCTCCGGGGCCTTGACTCTGCGACGCAAGCCGTTCTATTTTTTGGGGATCAACCAGTCCAAACCTAAAAAGCCAAGCCTACCTTCCGTGGGCACCCCGGTTTGGGGATCCCATCCCATGGCCTGATAGTAAAGCCTGAGGGCTTTGGCGAAGTCCTCGTGGGTCACCCGCTTCTCCCGGGGTGTGCCCGCCTCAAGCGATTCGAATAACCGATCCGGCAGGTAGTCATCCTTGTTGGTGAGTCCCTCCCGCATGTTGAACACCCGGGCCATCGTAATGGTCCGCTCGCCCAGTTCCATCAGTTCATAAAGGCTCGTGTTCCAGCCCGTCACCGCTTCTACCGCTTCAGCGAGCATAACCAAAGGGAAAGCGGTATAGGGAGCGGCGGCGAAGTTGCAAACGCCCAAAGAGTTGAAGAAGTTCCAGATCTGCTGGGTGTGGACGAATTGACGGATCTTCCGCGGTCCGAGTTCTACCGCAGTAGTGGGCTCCAGAACTGCCGCTGGTTTGACGGCTTTCAACATCAGATTGTCCGTAAGGAATGAGGTGTCGTGGGGAGCCTCGATGTGATCCGCTCCCGTGGGCGATATGGCGTAGCTCAAGGTCAGCCCCTGCTTACCCCGGGGATCATGCATGGGAAGCTCCTGACCTTTGATGTGCATGGCATACTTCTCAGACCCCTGACCGATCTTCTGGGCCGCTCTTTGTACACCCTCGGCCAGGATATCTCCGAAGCCTTCCCGGTGGGCGATCTTCCGGATCATCTCCAGCATCCCGTCCACGTTGCCGAACCTGAGGTCGATCCCGTCCGTATCTTTGCGAGTCAGGATTCCCCGCTGCGTGCATTCCATGGCAAAGGCGATGCAAACCCCCGTAGAGATGGTATCTATACCCCAGCGGTTGCACATCTCGTTACCGTGGGCGATCGCCGCCAGGTTATCAATGCCACAGAACGAACCCAAAGAGGCAATGGTCTCATATTCGGGCCCGCCATATTCGGGCGAGGCCGCATATTTCCCTTCCACTTTCACCGCCCGCTTGCATTGGACCGCGCAGGCATAGCAACCTTCTGACTTCTCCAGAATGGTATCCGTCAGGGTTTCTCCGGAGATGGCCTCGGCCCCGGCAAACACCCCGGCCTGGAAATTTCTGGTCGGCAGGATCCCCGAGTTGTTGAGCGGCAACACAAAGAAGGGCGTCCCGAATTTTTTTAAATTTTGGGCCAGAGGAGCTTCCTTGAGTAATTCCACCACTCTTTTCCCGATCTCCCGAACCTTTTCCGGGTTCGCGAGAGCCAGCCTTTCCGTGCCCCGGACAGCAATGGCGCGCAGGTTCTTCGAGCCCATGACCGCCCCCATGCCCGTCCGACCATTGACATGCTTCAGCTCATTGACCACACAAGCATAGCGCACCCGCTTCTCTCCGGCCGGACCGCACTGGGCCACCCGGATTCGGCCGTCGCCGAGTTCCTCCCGGATCAGCCCTTGCGCTTCTCCGGTGTCCCTTCCCCAGATTTTGGCCGCATCCCGAATCTCAGCTTTCCCGTCTTTGATCCAGAGATAAACCGGCTTGGGGGAACGCCCTTCCACGATCACGCCATCAAACCCGGCCATCTTCAACTCCGGGCCCCAGAAGCCGCCGGCTTCGGCCTCCCCAAAAGCCCCCGTCAAGGGGGAGCGGGCAGCCACGGTATAGCGGGTCAAACCAATCATCGGGGCCCCCGAGACAACACTGGACATGAAAACCAATTTGTTTTCCGGTCCCAATGGGTCCACGCCAGGTTTTTGTTCTTTAAGCAAGTAGTAAAGTGAAAGCGCCGATCCACCCATGTACATCCGGTAGACAATCTCCGCTGGGGTTTCCTCTGTGATCGTGCCTTCCGTTAAGTTTACTCTCAAGATTTTGCCATTGTAACCCGTCGGCATATTAAAACCCTCCTTCAATATTTTTATACTATGATCTCTAAGTGAGGTCAAGATTTTCTTTGGGGGTGGATCGTGGTATTATGGATTACCCAAATCGGAGGTGGACGTTTTAGGAAATGAAAGGACCGTGGAATGCAAGAAGATCTCGTAGAGAAAGGGTGCGAGTATTTGGAAAGCGGGTTAAACTGAGCGGAGTCGGTGATCAAGATCCTCGGGGAGGATCTAAATTTTGATAGAGATCAGGCTGCGAGGATGGCTACGCCCTTCGGTGGCGGGGTCGCCCGTTGGGGAACGATCTGCGGGGCGCTCATCGGAGGAGCCATGGCTCTGGGATTTTGCTATGGCCGAACCCAGGCCGAGGAGAAAGAAAAAAAGGAGAAAACTTACAAGAAGGTCCAGGAGATGCTGCGGGAATTCGAGGAGGACTTCGGAACCATTCAATGTAAGAACCTCATCCAACTGAACCTCTCAGACCCCGCCGACCGCCAGAAATTCCAGGAAATGAAACTGATCAACCGCTGCTCACAGTTTGTGGCCAAAAGTGTGGAGAGCGCTCGCAGGCTTTTGAGAGCAAAATAGGGAGGTTTCTGTGGGGGGCCGTTTAAATCGCAGACCCCGGGGGGGCGAAAAGCCAAGGTGAAATTCATCGCCGACCTTCATCTTCATTCCAAGTATAGCCGGGCCACGAGCCCAGAGATGGAGGTGGAAACCCTGTCCTTATGGGCGAAGCGAAAAGGGATCAAACTCCTGGGGACCGGGGATTTCACCCACCCTCTCTATTTTCTCGGCCTAAAGTCCAAGTTGCGCCCCCTGGGAAATGGACTCTTTGTCTTAAAAGAAGATCCTGAGGGCACGCGGTTCATGCTCACGGGGGAAGTGAGCAATATGTTCACCCAGGGGGGAAAAGGGAGGCGAGTCCATTCCCTGATCTTTGCCCCTTCCTTTGAGGTTGTCGAGCGGATCAATTCCAAATTGGGCAAATTCGGCAAGATGGGCTCCGACGGCCGGCCGATCTTTGGGTTTTCGGCGAAAGATCTCTTGAAAATGATCTTGGACATTTCTCCCAATTGCCTGGTCATCCCAGCCCACGCCTGGACGCCCTGGTTCTCGATTTTCGGGGCAAACTCGGGTTTTGACTCCATCCCAGAATGCTATGAGGAGGAATCGAAGAATATTCATGCCATAGAGACGGGGCTTTCCTCGGACCCCGCGATGAACTGGCGGCTATCGGGCCTGGATGACATCACTCTGGTCTCTAATTCTGACGCCCATTCCCCGAGTAAGATCGGGCGCGAGGCCAATATATTCAACTGCGAGTTGAGTTATGGTGTGATTACAGAAGCCATCCGGAAGAAAGACCCGAGGCAGTTCCTCTTTACCATCGAATTTTTCCCGGAAGAGGGCAAGTACCATTTCGACGGCCATCGGAGCTGCGGGATTCTCTTTTCTCCGAAGGAAACGAGGAAACACAAAAGCCTCTGCCCGGTCTGTGGAAAACGCTTGACCGTAGGGGTGATGAATCGAGTGGAGGAGTTAGCCGACCGGCCAGAGGGGGCGGTTCCCGCCAAAGCCATCCCGGCTCTGCACATGGTCCCTCTGGATGAAATCATCGCCGATGCCCTGGGAGTGGGAGCCAACGCCTCCTCTGTAGAAAAAGAATACCTCCGCCTGGTGGAACGGGGAGGCTCAGAGTTTGACATCCTCCTGGAACTCTCGCCAGAGGAGCTTTCCTCTTTCACACCGCCACTCATCCTGGAGGGAATTTTGCGGGTGCGCGCAGGACGCTTAAGAATCACCCCGGGGTACGACGGTGTTTTTGGCAAGATTCAGATTTTCTCCCCAGAAGAACGAGAAAAAGGACCTGCCGGAGAAGAAGTGAATCAGATGAAGCTTTTCTGATTTCCCATGATGCCTCCCCCTGCGAAAAAGTGCTCCGTTCTATTCGTCAACCCATGGATCCATGACTTTTCCGCGTACGACTTCTGGATGAAACCTCTCGGACTTCTTTACCTGGGGTCCATTCTCCGGTCCAGAGGTTATGAAGTTTCCCTGCTCGACTGTTTGCATTTCACATTTCTGCCGGGAAAATTTAGGGCAGCCCTGAAGCCACCCAAACGCCGGGATTTCGGAAGAGGACATTATTATAAAGAAAAAATCCCAAAACCGGAATCCCTCAGGGAGATCCCCCGCCAATACCGGCGCTACGGGATCCCTCCCGAGGTCCTCAGGAGGCTTATCTCCACGATCTCCCGCCCGCACCTCATTCTAATGACCTCTTCCATGACCTATTGGTACCCAGGGCTGATCGAGACGATCCGGTTCCTTAGGCAGAACATCCCGGAAGTGCCCATCCTGCTGGGGGGGACTTATGCTACCCTTTGCTTTGATCATGCCCAAAAACATTCCGGCGCGGATCGAGTTCTACCTGGACCCTGGGATAAAGAAAAGATGCAAATCCTATCGCAGTACCTGGGAAACCCCGTTCTCCAGGCTGATGCAGAGTTCGCTTCTTGGCCCTACCCGGCTTTCGACCTTTATCCGAAGCTGGAATACGCCTGCCTTCTGACGCGATGCGGATGCCCTTTCTCCTGCACTTATTGCGCAACCTCAATCCTCGCGAAGGGTTTCGAGTCCAGGCCTATTTCTCAGGTGGTCCAGGAGATCACCCACTGGCGGGAAAAATTCGGAGTGGGCGATTTTGCCTTTTACGATGATGCCCTTTTGATCAATCCTTCCGTCCATATCATTCCATTTTTGCACGAGGTGATCCGGCGGGGCATTCGGTGTAAGTTCCATACACCCAATGCTCTCCATGTAAGAATGATTGATGAAGAAGTGGCCAACCTTCTCTTCCGGGGAGGATTCAAAACCATCCGTCTAGGCTTGGAGACATCCAATGAGGCAGTCCAGATTGAGACGGGAGGAAAGGTAGACAATCAGGATTTCCAAAGGGCGGTTCGGAATTTAAAGAAGGCGGGGTATTCGGAAAAAGAGATTGGAGTCTATCTTATGGTCGGGCTGCCGGGTCAAAGAGCGGAAGAGGTGGAAGAAAGCATTGCTTTCGTCGGTGAGACCGGAGCAAAGCCCATCCTGGTAGAATATTCCCCCATTCCAGGTACTCCCTTGTTTGAGACAGCAAAAAAAATGTCCCCCTTCGACATTGAAAATGAACCCTTATTCCACAACAACTCAATTCTTCCCTGCCAGTGGGAAGGGTTTACCTGGGGGGATTTTAGAAGATTGAAAGAAAGTTTAAGAAACTAGCCGCAACGCTGTTCCAAATGCAATAATAGAATTCACTTGTAATAACCGCGATCTCAACTTACATTCCAAAAATTAATTTTAGATTTCCCCTGATCTCTATGCGTTTTAGAGGGAAAATTTTTCCTCATTTGATCCCAGATTTTCGACTTGACAGGCAATCCTAATTCCTCTATATTGCCTCGCAGAAGGGGAGAATCCTTATTGCGGTTTCCGCAAACATTTCAGAAGGGAGGAAGTGAGCTATGAGTTCCGATACCAAGAAGCAGCCCAATGATCTTTGGATAAGGCTTAGGGATTTGCTGCGATACACCCTACTGGGAATCGCCGTTGCCCTAACCTGCACAGTTTTATTCGTCTCGGCCACCCAAGCCTTCGAACTCGACGAACTGACCATCGCCGATTTGCAAGAAGGGATGCAGTCAGGCAAGCTTACGGCGCGCTCCATCACAGAAATGTATCTGGCCCGCATTAAAGAGATCGATCAAAATGGGCCGGCTCTCAAGTCGGTTCTGGAGGTAAATCCCGACGCTTTGGCAGTCGCCGATCAATTGGACAAGGAACGCCGCGAGGGTCAGATACGCGGCCCGCTGCATGGGATCCCGGTGCTGGTGAAAGACAATATCGATACCGCCGATAAATTGAACACCACTGCCGGCTCATACGCATTGGTCGGAGTTCCCGTATATCAGGATGCCTTTATCGTTCAAAAACTCCGGGAAGCCGGAGCCATTATACTGGGAAAGACGAATATGAGCGAGTGGGCTTACTTCAGGTCCACCCGAGGCTCCAGTGGCTGGAGTGCCCGAGGTGGCCAAACCCTTAACCCGTATATTCTCACCCGTAATCCCTGCGGTTCCAGCTCCGGATCGGGAGCCGCCATTGCGGCAAACTTAGCTGCTGTGGCCGTTGGCACCGAAACCGATGGATCCATCGTCTGTCCATCCTCCGCGAACTCACTGGTGGGAATCAAGCCCACTTTGGGCCTGGTCAGCCGATCGGGAATCATTCCCATCGCCCATAGTCAGGATACGGCTGGCCCCATGGCTCGAACCGTGGCGGATGCGGCCGTACTTCTGGGGGCCCTTGCCGGCGTTGACCCGCAAGATGCTGAAACAAATAAATCTCGTGGGAAGGCCATCAACGACTATAGGAAGTTCCTGGATCCCAACGGCCTGCGCGGTGCCCGGATCGGTGTTGCCCGAAACTTCTTCGGCTACCACGAGAAGATCGATCAACTCATCAATCAGTCCATCGAGGTGATGAGACGCCAGGGCGCGATCATCGTGGATCCGGCAAATATTGAAACGGCGGGAAAATTCGGCGATTCCGAGTTCGAGGTCCTCCTATATGAATTCAAGGCAGATATGAACAAGTATCTCGCCACCCGGGGGCCCAAGGGTCCCAAATCGATGAAGGACCTCATCGAGTTCGATGAAAAGAATCGAGACTTGGAGATGCCTTACTTTGAACAGGAAATTTTCCTGATGGCTGAAAAGAAAGGACCCTTGACGGATGAAGCCTATCTCAAGGCCCTCCATAAAAACCATCAACTCGCCCGAACCGAGGGGATCGATGCCACATTAAAGAAATACAATCTGGACGCGATTGTGGCGCCCACCGGAGGTCCCATGTGTGTGACTGACCTGGTGATTGGGGATCATCTGATACCTGCTTTTGGATCGCCACAATGGAGTCCCTCCGCCCCGGCAGTAGCCGGATATCCTCATATTACGCTACCTGCCGGCTACATCTCAGGCATTCCCATCGGAATCTCCTTCATCGGAGGGGCCTTCGGCGAACCGACGCTCGTCAAGATCGCTTATTCTTTTGAGCAGGCAACTAAGTTCCGCAAGCCACCTCGGTTTCAGCCGAGTGATGAGGCGCGCTAGCGAATCGATAGCCTGTGGCACCAGTAAACGCCAAGGGGCAGACTGCTGGCGTAGACCCCCTTTAGATTTCCTCCGCGAATCTTGCAACAAAGGCAGGGCCCTTGGGCCCTGCCTTTGTGTTTCGGTGAGACAGATTAGGGGTCAAGCTACAAAGACGGAATCAAAATAGCAACCGGCCCCTTTTTCGAAGTGGCTCCGAATAAGATAATGCTTAGAACTTTCTTTCTTTTTGAGAAGAATTGGCAAGAAACTCCGGCAACAGGACCGCGTCAACGGCTGTTAGCTTTGCCATCCCAGAAGGACTGGCCAACAACCCATGCCTCTCCCCCTCGACCCGCACCCTATGATCAGGGTGATGAATGGTCAAACGTAGAACTCCGTTAGGTGAGAAGGGGAAAAATATTTTCCGGCTTATAGGGAGACTACCAGCGATTGCGTCCGCTGCCACGGCCGCCCCCGAAACCACCGCCGGATCGGCCGCCTCCGCGAGGACTCTTTTCCTGCGCCTCATTAACCTTAATGGTCTTGCCGTCAAGGCTCGTGCCATCCATCTGAGAGATCGCCTTTTTCGCATCCTCATCCTGAGCAAAGGTCACGAATCCAAAGCCCCGGGAGCGCCCCGTATCACGGTCCGTGATGACCTTGGCTTCGGTGATTTCCCCATGAGACGCGAACGCCTGGCGCAGACCGTCGTCCGTCGTGTCCCAGCTCAGACCCCCTACAAATAGTTTTTTAGCCATACCTTCCGATGCTCCTTTTCTGCGTCGCCTTGATCGACGACCTTTGATGGGTGGCGCCCGCCATGCCGCGTCCGCCACGTTTACTTACTTTTGTTGCATGCCCAAATCGTTTGGGAGGATGGGCCAGAAATTTCCCTCCTTCCTCCATCCGGCTCCGCAGGGAGCCTCGGCAAGGTGAGCCCTCACCCACTGGAGTACCTTTCAACCGATTGCGTCAACCTTGCCGATTCATGATGAAACCCATTCCTCCATTACCGGAGAGTGGGCCCTCTAGGGTTCGGGGTCAAGGAGAATCAGAAGTCTTTTCCCCGGAAAGGCCTATCGAGTTAAGGATTGGCTGGCTTGGTCTCTTCTGGCTCGACCTTTTCGGTCTCTGCCAGGGTGTGATCTCCTTTATGAAGTCGTCGTTGTCTTCTCTCTTCCTGCTTTTTCTGGCGGGCCACTTCTTTTCGTCGCTTTTCGCCTTTATAAGCTCCAGCATGTTTTGGCATAATACCCTCCTTAGCCCAAGAAGAATGTATATCATGAAAAAGAAAAGAATTCCAATTAAATTTAAAGGGGGGATTTCTAATGGGCGCTGAAGCGATCTTCTAATTTTCCGGATTGAACGTATTCCCCCAGATAAATTCCGGGGAATTAGGTTCTGCGCAACCAAAATTGCCTATTCACGCCCCGATATTTCGAGTAATATGTCTAAGGGAGGTTCCCCCTACCAGTTTCTTGGGTTTCCCTTGTTACAGCCCAAACAGGAACGACGGGAGCGAAATCAACCTGGGCTGAATCCTTGGCCCAAACTTTTCCGTCCATAAATCGCGTGGGATGCTTGAAAAGAGGAAAACCGAAGAGAAGGGCAACGATTTCTTGGGCATCGATACGACGAGGAAGAACCCGGTGCAGATTGAACTGGAATGGTTCGAAAACCACTATCGAGGCCTTATCCCGCAACTCAGGCTGAAAACTTCATGGGTATAGGGACGGCTCGGTTTGGCGCCTCGAGAATGATGAGAGGAAATACCACCGAAAAAATGTGACTCGAAAGCCGGACGAAGCAAAATTATGGAAGAGGATAATCCATCTAAGATGAGGTTGATTCAAAGCAGCCACCACTCCGAAATATGGATCGGCTCTGTGCGTATCTTTGTCGCGCCGCAGGATATACCGCCCTTCATTGTGGATGCAATGGCAGAGGAGGAGGACACCTATCTCGTCTTGAGTGCTGACCTTGAGGTACAAGAGACCCATGAAGATCCGGAGCAGTTAATGGTCGAGTTGTTGCAAAGATCTCCCGTAACCCCTGGCAGCGTGATCCTAACAGGTAAGCATCCCCTTCGGTTGCTGGCGATCGTTCACGATCTCGACCAGGAACCATCCTGGAAGGAGGAATGGGTGACGGGTGCTCTCGACGGGATCTTCCGCGAGGCTGAAAGTCGAAAGCTCCGGTCGCTCGCCCTCCCCATGCTGGGAACTGTACACGGTTCATTGGAGAAGCGACGCTTCCTTGTGCTGCTACGGGAAGCCCTAGAGCGAAGCTCCCCTAAACATCCGGCGCAATTGTGGCTAATCGTTCCTGCGGGGACTACCCGCGAGATCCTCGAGATGCTCGCTTCAATTTTACAGAAATCTTCAACATCAAGGGGTTAAACACATGGATTTAGGGATAAGGGGGAAGGTCGCGGTCATTACGGGAAGTGGACGGGGGATCGGTCGGGCTACGGCCATCCTAATGGGTCAATGGGGTGCTCAAGTGGTGGCGGCCGACATAAACCGGGATGCAGCGGAAGCAACCCTCTTAGAGATCCAAAGGGTAGGTGGGGAAGCAGAAGCGGCCATGGTGGACGTTTGTATCGAAGAACAGGTGATCCGTTTTTTTGAGGAGGTCTCTCGGAAGTACGCTCGTATCGACATCCTGGTAAATGTAGTGGGCGGTGGCAAGCCGGCCAGGGTCGGGGAGATTACCAGCTCCGAATGGGATAGCATGTTTGCGTTCAATGCGAAAAGCTGCTTCTTGTGTTCCCGGGAAGCGGCCCGGCGCATGGCAGCATCTGGCGGCGGGCGGATCATCAACGTGGCTTCTTTAGCCGGGCAGACTACCAGCGTATTGCAGGGGGCGCATTATAGTGCCTCCAAAGCGGCGGTAATCGGCCTGACTCGCCACATGGCCCGGGAGCTGGGTCCGCTCGGCATTTACGTCAATGCCATTGCGCCGGGTACGACGAGCACCGAACGGATCAAACTGCAGATGACGCCCGAGAAGTGCCAGGCATTGATTTCCCGTATCCCACTCCGGAGGTTGGGTACCCCGGAAGACCAGGCCGGGGTCATTCTATTCTTAGCTTCCGCTTTATCTAATTATGTAACCGGGGTGACCATCGATGTCAGCGGCGGTATCCTCCTCGGATGAATTTGTCAATGCCCGTGGATATGAAACCACAGAGGTCTCAGAGAAATACTCTGGGTTGTCCAAAAGAGGTTCATTCTAATGAGAGAGCCTTTCTGGGTCCTCTGTGGTTGGATTTGAATCCCTGATGGGAAAAAGGTAAGAGAGCATGAAGAAATCCCGGTGGCTAGTCGTTCACGCACCTGGACGGGGGGTGGGAAAATTCCCTTGGCCGGAAATTTGGACCGCGGGAGATATTGGCGCGGTGGAAATCGTCAGTCTTTGCGGCCGTGGACCCAGGAAAACTCGCTCAAGTATCCGATCGATGAAGATGAATCAAGCCGTTGGGAGTAGGGAGGAGCGCAGATGAAGGATATGCATTCAAGGATGCAGGGCATACCCGGGGCCTACCCTCGTTCGATGTATCGCTGCAGTGGGTATACAGACGAGGAATTACGGCGGCCGATCGAGGAGTGGTGGTCCCGCGGGAGTGATTTCTGGGAAAAAGTCGAAGATCCCTAAAGTCACTAAACAGGATCTTCGCGAAATTCGGCGATCGATTTAAAATTTAAGAAAGTCAGGATTTGATCTTACAGACATTGCCAAGTTTCGTATTGCTTTCTGGATCATCATTCCCATGATGACTCCGATCTGATGATCATTTTCCCCGAGATCATCACCGGGTTGCTCAGGAAGACGATCAAGTGAAGATAGTTGGGGTTTCCAAATGGCATCGGAGAGATGCCTGGAGAGAGGTAGGAGGAGGGAAGAATGAAGGAGGAAACGAAATATTTAGCCGCTTTGAAGGAAGCTATATTACAAATGGATTATCCCCTTGTGGTAAAGGCCGCTAAAGAAGCGATGGAGGCCAAGGTGGATCCCCTCCGGGCGATTACGGAAGGGATGTCCCCGGCCATGGCCCTGATCGGAGAAAAATTCCAAACCGGGGAGTACTTCCTGCCGGAGTTGATTGTGGCTGCCGATGTGATGAAAGAAGGCCTGAAGATTATCCATCCGTATTTGCCGAAAACGGGTTCCAGGGTGGGTAGAAAGCTGGTCATCGCCACCGTTGAGGGGGATAACCATGACATCGGGAAAAATATCGTAACGACTCTGCTCACGGTCCATGGTTTTGAAGTGATTGATTTGGGAATTGATGTTCCTACGAAAAAAATCGTTGCAGCGGTGAAAGAGCATCAACCGGCTATTTTGGGCCTGTCCGCCTTACTGACTCTGACCATGCTCAAAATGAAAGAAGTCATCACCGCCTTGAAGGAGGCTGGGCTCAGGGAAAAGGTGAAAGTGATTATCGGGGGGGCCTCGGTCACTCCCCAGTTTGCCCGAAGCATCGGTGCCGATTATAGCACCACCAACGCGGCGGAAGGCATCGAGAAATGCCTGGAGTGGGTGAAATCCCAAGAGGGGAGGTGAGAGAAATGGCGGCAATGACCCGACGGGAAAGAATCTTAGCCACAAGTCAGAAGAAGCGGGGGGACCGGTTACCCTTCCTCCACTGGTGGAGGCACCTGCAGATCGGATGGGCAGAGCGGGAATGCAGGAACCGAGGGATGGGTCTGGCGTGGGACAGGCCCTGCTATGTCACCCGGATCCACAATGTAGTAATCACGGAGGAGAAGAATCCCTCGCGCCCTGGCGTCGTACGCATAACCTACTCCACGCCTCAGGGAAGCGTTTACATGGACGAAAGGAGAGACCCGGGGACGGGACAGTGGCATGAGCAGAGAAGCTGGAAAGACGTTTCGCCCTGGGCCATTAAACGCCTCATCCGGGAACCCGAAGACTATGAGATCGTCAAATATATCGTCGAGAATACGGAATATCTTCCCGATTACTTCCCCATCGAACAAGCCAAGGAATGGGTGGGCGACGAGGGGGTTGTCCTGGCTTCCCTCCATAAAACCCCCATGGCCAGGCTCATGATCGAATGGATTGGAAGCGAGGAAGGGCGTTTTTATATCCATCATAAAAAATACCAAGACCCGCTGGAGGATCTCTACGCGGCCATGTGCAAAAGCATGGAGCCGCTTTATGAGATTGCGGCCAAATCCCCGGCGGATCTGGTGTGGATGGGGGAGAACACGGAAGGATTGCTGGTTAGCCCGCCGCTTTTCGAGAAGTACTTCATGCCGGTATACGAAAAATGTGCCAGAGTTTTTCATGAGCACGGGAAGAGGATGGCCGTCCACATGGATGGGAGATTAAATGTCCTGAAAAACCTCATTGCCCACACCCCCATCGATATCATCGAGGCCTTCCATCCACCCCCCATGGGGGACCTGCCGCTAAGCGAAGCCCTCGCGGTTTGGAAGGAAAAGGTCATCTGGATAGGTTTTCCGGCGGCGATCTATTGTCTCGGCTCTGCAGCAGTCAAGGATTACACGCTGGAGCTTTTAAGCTCGGTTGTGCCCGGGGATCGGTTGACCCTGGCCATGTCTACGGAAAACTTAGTAACCGATGAACACCTTAGGTTGCTTACCTCCATCCTGGAAAACGCGGAGCTTCCCTTAACGGAGGAGAAGGTCGAGAGAATCAAAAGGTCTCTCTCTTAAAAGATTTCCCAGGTTGGGGGGATCGATCGCCACAACGGCCGCGAATGCCCTGCCCGAAGATTAAAAAGGGAGTTCGTATCAGACCTATCAGATTGTAGAGTTATGAAGAAGGGACGCCCCCTGCCGGGGCCAAGACCCCATTTCTAACAAGCGAGAGGAGGAGAGAGTCATGGCTAGTCCTGTTGTGGATGAAGAGCGACTGATGAACAGACTGCGCTGGCGGATCATCCCTTACGTCATGTTTCTCTACATCGTGACCATCATCGACCGCGTGAATATTGGTTTCGCCGCCCTGGGAATGAACAAAGACCTGGGCATAAGCATGACGGTGTTTGGCACACTCGCGGGGATCTTTTTCATCTCCTACTTCATTTTTGAGATTCCCAGCAACGTCATTCTGCACCGGGTGGGCGCCAGAATGTGGATCGCCCGCATCATGATCACCTGGGGCATCGTGACCCTCCTCACCGGGTTCGTTCGCGGTGTTACCGACCTGGCCATTTGCCGCTTCCTCCTTGGGGCGGCTGAGGCGGGTTTCTATCCTGGGATCGTCCTCTATTTCACCTACTGGTTTCCCGCGAAGCATCAGGCGCGGGCAGTTTCGCTTTTCCTAATTGGTTTGGCCGCCGCCAATATCATTGGAGGGCCATTCGCGACCTGGATCCTGGACAATATTAAGTGGTTTGGTTTGGCTGGGTGGCGCTGGATCTTCATCTTGGAAGGCGTGCTCACCGTGGTTCTCGGCGTGGTGACTCTGTTCGTCCTGGTCAACCGGCCGCAGGAGGCCATGTTCCTCAGTGAGGACGAGAAGAAATGGCTGGCCACAAAAATGAAAGCAGAACACGAGACGAGAAGCAAAGTTGTGAAAATGTCGCAATGGGGGACACTGAAGAACGGACGAATCTGGTACTTTACCCTATGTTACTTCGGCTACGCCTTTGGCATGAGCCTGCTTTTTTTCTGGGTGCCCCAGATTTTAAAACGCCTCTCGTCTGTCCTTACCAACACGCAGGTGGGGTGGATTTCGTCGATCCCGTACGTCTGTGCCATCATCGCCATGGTCACCATCGCGCGACACTCCGACAAGACAATGGAACGGCGCTGGCACGCGGGTCTCTCGATGGCGGTGATGGTGTTTGCGTTGATCGGCTTGACTCAGACCCACAATCTGGTATTGAGCGTCATCCTCTTGTGCCTCGCCGCAAGTGGGATCTACAGCTTCGTTGCCGTCTTTTGGGCCTTGCCGACCGCGATACTTGGGGAAGCGACTGCGGCAGTCGGGATTGCCTTGATCAACTCGATCGGGAATCTGGGCAATTTCGTGGGGCCGTATTTCTTTGGTTTCCTGGCGGACCTTACGCACTCCACGGTGGCTGGCACGTATCTCACGGCCGCTTTTGTGCTGATGACCACCATTCTGACTATATCCGTCTCGAAGAAGCACGAGAGAGCGTCTACCGGCGAGGTTGCTGTTGCCGATCCGACAGGGGGAAAGTAGCTGGGGAATGACTGTTGGTTTTCTGCTTTTGCAGAGTTCGCCAGGAAGGAAGAGATCAGAAGGAAGAAAAGAAGAAAAATTCGCTAATTTAACGAAAGCAATCTTACCATTTTCCAAAAGATCCTCAAACAGCCCGGTGTCAGCAGTTCGGGAAAAAAAGAAGCACACTTTTAAAGGTGTGCTTCTTTATGACGTTTTGCTTCCCCTAACCTTTTTCAATCCTATTCCCTTTCCGGGGATGCCACATAAGGTGTATATTTGGGTGTCACATATTCCTTACGGGAAACCCCCTCTTTCAAACATGGAACAGTAGCCGCAAACCTCACGGTCCTTGGCAAATTGGGCGGAATTCTCATGAGACTCCTTTTGTCCCGTGATCCCCCCTACCCCTGCCGGTGACATTTCCTCAATGACCTCTTGGTCAGTTGGAACTGCGGGAACAAATTCCTGGATCCCTTCCTGGTCGCCTGAAGTCGCCGGCGCCATCTCCTGATTCTCTTGTTGCGACCTAATCCCCGCTGCCCCTTGATAGCTGCATTCTAGACAATATTGAGCGCTGGCTCCCGTGGCGATAAATAACAGGGACGCCATCACCATCATCGCTAAAAATAATTTGTTCTTCATCTTAATCACCTCCCTTGTTAGGAAACTAAGCATCTTTACCAAATCTGTCAAGAATGAATTCAATCAGGCTGGGGTCCATGTTATAAAACCAGTGGAAATAATTAAGGATAACAACAACGAATTTTTTTTCATACCCCCACCGCGGCTAGATACCCATAGTGCAGGAGTGCATCCTACCAAGTCCGGTAGATGCCTTCTCACTCCCGCGCGGATGGCCGATGCGGCACCCGAGCAAGGGGAGGAGAAAAGACGGAGGGGATTAGCGAGTTCTGTTCAAACGGCATATCTTATTGAATTTCTTTAATTTTTTTTGAGGCTGCCACAAAATCATTGACAACTGGGGTATGAGTCGATTAGCGTTGAGTATTATTACTGATATAATAAAGATTTCCTTACTCCGATAGAGGGGAGGCAGTTAAGACAGGGGATGCATTTCCGCTTCAGGTGGAAGATGAACATGTTGAAAAATAAAGAAAGGAGGTTTCAGAATTAGTATGTTTACCAAGAAATACGCTTCTTTGGTTATCACCTTTTCTCTCTTTCTTTTCCTGCCCTTCGGCTCCTTGACGATCGCCTGGGGGGAGCAAGGCGAGAAATTGAGCATTTCGGGCTTCGAAGGGACGCTTGAGCAAATTGAGGTCTCTACAGCTATCTCAGAGATCAAGAAGCTGAAGATCGGACAACCTCTCTTCTTGAAGGATTTGGAGGCGATTGAGGCCTACGGCATCGATTCATGCTTAGGGGGGGTTTTGCAAAGGGGGAACGATAAAGTCTGGCTATTCAAGGTCAAGTTTCAATCGGAGGAGCAGGCAATCTCCAGCATCAATCTGAAAAAGGAGAGGGTTCCTCGCAAAACTCCTGGCACTCTGTCGCCCGAAGATGAGACCAACATGAGAAATCGTGAGTTCGGGCTCTTCTTCGATGGGACCAATTGGTCGGGGTACAGGAGGGATAAGGGTGTCCTCGCCCTCATGAAGGGTGCCTTACCCCAAGAGGATTTCTTTCGGATCATGGAGAAGGTGATACCGGTCAGAGGCGTGACCGCCGCAGACCCACCCGGGCCTATCAAAATCGGGCTGATCGGGACCTTCAGTGGCCCGCTGGAGATGCAGGGAATCGATATGAGAGACGGCGCCCTGCTTGCATTGGAGGAGGCCTCCCGGATAAAGGAGATGGGCGGGCATTCTTTTGAGGTGATTGTGGCCGATGACAGGGGGGACGCTAAGGAAGCGATAAACCAGGCCAAGAGACTAATCGAAAAGGACAAAGTCTCCTTGATATTGGGCCCGGCGAATAGCACGTGTGCCTTGGCCGTGGTTCCAGTGGTCTCAGAGGCCAGGATTCCCATGATCACCCTGGCCACCCACCCCAAGTTAACCCAACCCCTCCACAGGTATGTCTTCAGGGGAAATATCTCTGACGATGATTTAGGCAAGCTAATTGCTGATTATACCAAAATCATTCTGGGGGGCGACAGCATTGCGCTCCTCTACGAAGATACGCCTTACGGGAAGGCGGGTATGGAGGTGGTGAAACAGAGGCTCAGGAGGGTCGGTGTGGAACCTGTGGCCACGGAGGGATATGTCTCAGGAGGCATCGATTTCAGTGCCCAGATGGCCAGGCTCAAGGAGGCAAGGGCAAGGTCCATTATTGTCTATGGCACGATGGTGGATGCGCAGAACGTGATGCAGTGGATCCGGACCTCCGGACCTGATGCAAGGGTCATTGCCTCCTCTGGGTGGGAGTCCATTCATCTCTTGCCGACGGTCCCGAGAGGACTGGATGGTGTGGTCGTTGCCGGCTACACTCACATGGTGCCTGATTTGTTAACTTATTTGGGGCCGGCCAGGATTATCTTGAGCCCCGTTGCCGGAGGTCACTATCAGGTGGTGACAGCGGATCTCGATACCGATATGTTCCCGGCATGGCCGCCCTTTTATAAGTCCTTTAAGGATAAGTATGGGCGCACACCGGACTTAATTGCCGGCTATGCCTATTCCAACCTGCTCTGCCTCCTGGAGGCGATGAAAAGAGTTCAATTCGACACCACGAGGATCGTAGAGGGATTAGAGGAAACAGAGAACTTTCAGACCGTTTTCAATCACTTCATCAGCTATCATGACGAAAATCATGACGGGATGAGGTATATCAACTTCTCTACCTACCGAAAGGGTAGGGTTGAGCTGGCTACGAAAGATAAGTCGTTGGATGCGACGAAGATGCCCGAAAAAGGGCTTTCTCTGGAGGTGTCAGGGTATCGAGGTGAGCTTTCGCCCCTGCCGCCCAATACGGCTGCCTTCATTGTCCTCCACATGGGCTTCGGATATCCGCCGTTTATGAAAGAGAAAATGGAGATGGGCCTGTACGGGGGATTCAGGTCCGACTATGAATTCTATGGGATGAAGTACACCTATTCAGGCGCGCTCCATAAGGGTAAGGATCAGATTGTGATGGTGAAGATGTCCTTTCGGTCACCGGATCGTGCCCTGGCGACCCTGGATCTTGAGGCTACGAAGGAAGCTCTGGGCGATAAGACCAAGATGGAAAAGAGACCCGAAGAGATGAGGAATTCCGAAGCCGGGGTATCCTTTGCCGATGGGCTATGGTCGGCTTATAAACGAAAGGGGACAACCATCGTCTTTGCTAAAGGGGAGGTCCCCCTGGAGGATTTGAAGGCAGTCATGGAGGCTGTCCTGTGAGGGCGAGGGCTAATTCGAGGAATCAGAGAGGCAATAAGGAACGACAGAGGTCAGGAGAGAGAGCTATGAGGGTGGTCATCAGGGTCATTTTGTTCTCATTGATGGCCATAATTGTTTTGTGGCAGATCCCGGGTGGAGCAGATGCTGAGAGGGGGGTACTCCGAGTGGGCATGATTGCTTCCCTAAGCGGTTCTCAGGCCCAGATCGGCCGGGATCTGCGGGACGGGGCCCTCCTGGCTATCGACGGGATCAACGAAGGGTGGAAGGATAAGGGGGCGAGAATAGAGGTTACAGTCGCTGATGATAGTGGAGAGCCTGAGCAGGCTAAAGAAGCCGCATCTCGACTGATCGAGCACGAGCAGGTAGACCTCCTTTTTGGCCTCGCTGACAGTGATTGTGCCCTGGCCGTCATGCCGATTGTGAATCAAGCCGAGGTCCCAATGCTGACCCTGGCGACCCATGCTGGTTTGACCCAGCCTTCACAGAAGTGGATCTTCAGAGGCAATATTTCCGATGATGACCAGAGCAAGATTCTGGTAGATCTTTTGTGGGACAGATTGCCTGAAAAGAAGATCGCCCTGCTTTATGAGAATAGCGCCTACGGGCGATCGGCTGCCAGCGCTCAGGCAAAAAGGGTTCGGAGGTACGGTGTGGAGCCGGTTGCCGAGGTCTCCTATCCTCGGGGTGAGAGTGATTTTTCGCCCGCCCTGGAAAAGATCAAAGCCTCTGGGGCAAAAGGTATATTAATTTACGGGGTTGCTTCTGATGCTTCATCCATACTAACGGCGGTTCGAAAGCTGGGGATGGATGTAAAGATAATGGCCTCCTCGGGCTGGGATACGCGCGAACTCCTTGCTTTGACTCCGAGGTTCACCGATGGGGTGATCGTGGCGGGCTATCTGGCGTTTGTGCAGGAAGACCGGGAGGAGGTACTCGGTCTTTCTTGGGCCCGGTTCGCTCGAGATTTTCGGAAGCGTTTTCGGCGCGAACCCGATGTCATGGCCGCTCTTTCCTACTCGAATATGATGTGCGTGGCTGAGGCCTGGGAGCGGAAGGAATTTCAAAATCAACGAATCCCAGAGGGGCTGGAGAAGACGAAGGCCTTCAAAACCCTTCTGGAGTCTCTGGTTAATTTTAGCGATGAGGGTCGGGACGGGGTAAAGTCCATCCATATGGCCGAATTTCAAGACGGAAAGCCCAGGGTATGGAAGCGCAATCAACCGGTCAACCCGCTCCGGTTTGAGATCCCCGCCAGCTTGGTCAACATTGGGGAATACAGGGGGAAGATCTATGAGACCGAACCGGGCATAACCATGTGGATGGTCTTGCATTTTGCCTTTGGACGACCCCCGTTCATTAAGGAATTTACGATGGTTGATGAGTATGGGCTCAAATCCTGTTTCATGGGGGCTCTCTTCAAAGGCCAGGTGCGGGTGCCGATCGTCAAATTGATCTTCAGGTCCGAGGAGGAGGCGATAGCGGCCCTGAACCTGGAAGGCTTTGAAGCGGGCGGTTCCCGGGACACTCACTCTGGGCTGTATACCGATGGGACCTTCTGGGCCGGCTATAAGAGGGTTAAGAATATGGTGGTGATGACCGAAGGAGGGATTCCCCGTGAAGATTTGCTAATGATTTTAGATACGTTAGCTGTCAAGGTAAAAGCTGAACGACAGGATGAGATAAAAATGGCACGCGGGCAAGAAAAACCTTGACAACGAAAATGAAGCTGATATATTCGATTTGAATTTCGCGAGGGAGGAGGTGGTAGGACCGGGATAATGAATATCGTTGGGGGGAGGAAAGCCAGAAAGTTTTCCGAAAAAGAGAAACCTAAAAAAAGGAGGCAAGGTCGATGAAAAAAGTATTAATGGCGTTGATGGCCGTAGCCATCGGATTTGTATTTGTGTCGGTGGCCGCAGCACAGAAGAGTGTGGTCTCCATCGTAAAGTGCACAAATAAATCGGACCTCAAGCTTTTGGCCGAGGACTTCCACATCAATGACGATGTCTCTCACGAGCAGACCACAGCGTTCCACGATAAGACGGGGGAATATCCCCGCGCCGTCTGGTCTGAGGCGAGCGAAAAGGTGTGGTACAAGTACGTCAAGGATGCGGTCGACAAGATTGGCGGCCTGCCCATTGAAAGCGGGGCGAGACGATCCTGATCAAGCCCAACTTCGTTCTGAGTTTCTATCCCATGCAATGGATGGGGTTCGGGGACGATAACAGCATCCAGGGTGCCTTTGCAGATCCTCGCGCCGCCTTAGCGGTAGCCAAGATAGCCGCTGAAAAAGGGGCAGGCAGGATCATTATCGCGGAATGCCCGGCCCTCGGTGATTTCTGGGCGACGGCTCGAAACTACGGCCTGGAATGGGTGCAGGAGAGATATGCGAAGAAGGGAATCAAGTATGAGCTCATGGATCTGTGCGATGACTGGGAGATGATGCCCGGACTGGGATTGGCCACAAAAGAATACCCCATCCCCAAGATCTTGAAGCAAGTGGATTGTCTCGTGCCCATCTGTGCCTTCAAGACCCATGAGTATGGGGGCGTGACCTTGGCCCTCAAGAACGTCGGTATTGGCATCCCCTCTGCAAGGGTGATCGGCATGTGCAAGTTCGGTTTGCCTCACCAAAACTTGGCCGAGGTGAATACGGATGTGAATTACATCACCCAGAAGCTCGTTCCGAATGAGGTACACATCATTGATGGCGTGTATGCTGGAACCTGGGTGCCGGCTGCGCCTTACTTCGCATCTGGAATGATCATGGCCAGCAAAGACCCCGTGGCGCTTGATGCCATTGGTACTGCGGTTATGAACCATAATCCCAGAAACATCGGCACCACCCGCATGTGTGCCGAGAAGGGCTTAGGGAAGATGGAATACGACGAGATCCAGGTCGTAGGAACTTCCCTCGAGGAGGCGATCATCCAGGATTTCCCGCGCCATCCTTACAAGGCGCGTAAGTGGCCCTGGACGCCGACCATGTACGGAAAGGTCAGTAACTGGGATGCGTTCTATCGACATGAGCTTTACGGGGTACCCAATTATCCCCGGTGGTAAGCAGGTAAAGCTGTGACTCCAAAGGAGGGGAGCAATATTTGTTCCCCTCCTTTTTTTGGGTGCGGGTTTCGCTTTTTCGAAATGCCTCACTGAAGGTACACCCGGTACAAAAAGAGAAGAATCTTGCATGGAAGGAGAGGATCAGATGACGGTCATTAGGCCATCGAGGAAAATAACGCTCTTTCTCGGGATATTCCTGCCGGCCTTGATGCTCATGGCATGGGGAACCGGGATCTGTGGGTCAGGTAAGGCTGTCCTCAAGGTAATCACCGACCCAGAGGAGGCAAAGGTCACCGTTGACACGGGTGAGGAAGGGGTTACACCTTGTGCGCTGGAGGTTCCCAGCGGAAAGAGGAGCTTGACGATCAAAACTCGGGGTTATATCACCTCATATCTCGAGGTGCAGGTCTCAGCAGAGGAGCCAACAGAAGTGAAAATAAAACTGAAGCCGATTCCTACGACATAGGGAGCGACCATCCTTAATAGCAATAAGCGTCTTTTCTTCTGTGCAGCTTTCCTCTTCACCTATCTCCCGACCGATACAGTGGCCAAAAAGCTTGAAGATCCGCCGAGGATGCGACTGAGATGAGAAGCTCAGCTCTATTCACAGCAACCATCATAACCGCGACCTTTTGGATATCCATAGCATCCCCAGCGGATACCAAGGATGCGCCTACCGCCACGTCTCAAGAGATCGCCCTGCAAGATGCAACTGCGACCGCTCAGATCGCAGAAGCGATGAAGGAATTTATGTCCTATGATGTAGGACATATCGTGTCCGTGGGTCTTCTCTCTACGGGTGTTGACGGATCGCGGTTCGGGCTGAAGGGGCGGCTTTTAACTGGGGCAAATTTCGTTGACGATGAACCGGACATTATGGATCGCAATGGCGCTGGTACCTACAGTGCTGCCCTCATCGCAGGTATCGCATCGAATGCCAGGGTACTACCCATCAAGGTTCTTAACAAACTTGGACAAGGGACTATTTCTCAGGTGGTCAAAGGAATAAATTTCGGAATCGAAGAGGGCGCCAAAATTTTGCTCATCCCCGGCGAAACGACGACAGAGAGCGATCATGGCTTGAAGGAAGCCATAGCCCAGGCGAGGCAAAAAGGAATTCTCCTCATTGCGGCGGCGGGAACCGACAGATCCTCCGAGCGACGCTACCCGGGTGCCTTTGAGGAAGTGCTGGCGGTGGGTGCCACTGATATCTGGGACAGGAAAGAGGCCTTTTCAAATTTTGGAGACTGGGTCAGACTTTTTGCTCCATGGGTCGACCTCAAATCGGTTTATAGCGGCAGCCCCGGGAATCTCTCTACAAGCAGTCCCGAAGCGGCTGTCGTGGCCGGAGTGGCAGCCCTGGTTTTGGGGATTAACCCATCTCTTGGAGCGGACGGGACAGAGGAAATCCTCCTTAGCACTGCCACAGACATATCCAGGAAGAACCCAGGGATGGGAGTTGGAGCACGGAGGGTGAACGCCCTCGCTGCAGTCCGCGCTGCAAGAATTTCCACCTGGCTAAAGAAGAAGTATAGTGGATCAAGCTACGAATCACCAAGAAAAGAGAAATTCCTTGACCCTGCCGACAGTTTTGCCGAGTTCCGAGCGGCAAGAAGACGTGCCCATCTGCCCGTTTAACCTCTAGCGGTTTGTCCAAGTCGAATCTCTTGCCATTTCACCTATCTCCTGAACGATACTGGGGCCATAAGGCTTAAAGATTCCCGGAGGACCGCTTTTCTTCAAGGGAAGGGTCAAAGGGATTCATGCCGCAGCCGAAGCATGCCGGTTCTGTCAGGTCAGATCTCATCCAGGACAACAGGAAGGAAGCGGGATCAACTCCGGGGTTTAGGAATTTTGCTTTACAGAAGATGAATCCCATTTGATAATGTATTCACCTACCGCAGGGCCTAATATAGGGAGGTTTAAATTATGCGGCAGAAGATGACCGGAGCTCGGTTCATCGCTGAGACATTCAAAGGCTATGGGGTTTCCTATGTATTCTTTGTGGAAGCGATTCTGCGGCGAGCCCTTGTGGCAATGGAGTCCTTGGGAATCCGGCGGGTGTTAACTCACTCCGAAAAGGCCGCGGCTTACATGGCCGATGGGTACGCCAGAGTTACGCGTCGTCCGGGTGTATGCCTGGCCCAGTCCGTAGGGGCTGCCAATCAGGCCTCGGGCCTTCAGGACCCATACCTGGGGCGGTCTCCTGTGATGGCCATTACCGGACGGAAAAACTTGACGGCCCAGTACCGGCATGCCTACCAGGAAATTCTGCATGGTCCCATGTTCGACCCGGTCACCAAATACAACGTAAACATCGACTCGGTGGAACAGCTTCCCTATCTCCTCCGCCAGGCCTTCCGGGAAGCAACCTCGGGAGCGCCCGGCCCGGTACACCTCGACTTACTGGGGCACCAGGGTGAAATTGTCGAAGAAGGGGAGGCGGATTTGGAGATATTGGTTGAAGAATCATTTACCCATTACCCGGCCAGGCGACCTGAGCCGGAGAGCCAGTATGTGAGGGAAGCTGCGCGGCTCTTGGAGAAAGCCGAGAAACCCGTGATCGTCGCAGGCGGAGGGGCAACAGCCTCTTCAGCGGGTGCTGAAATCGTCCAGGTGGCTGAAATGCTCTCCATCCCTGTGGCCACTTCTCTGAACGGAAAAGAAATCATTTTGGAAGATCATCCCCTAAATGTAGGGGTCGTCGGCCGCTACTCCCGTCGGTGCGCGAACCAGGTTGTGGCCGAAGCGGACCTCGTGTGCTTTATCGGGAGCAGCACGGGAGACCATGTCACCCATGGGTGGACGATACCCCGTCTGGGCACGGCCGTGATTCAGATTGATATCAATCCGTCAGAGCTAGGCAGAAGCTATTCCAACGTTGTCGGGCTGATGGGCGATGCCAAGGTAACGGTCCGCAGACTTATTCAGGCCCTTACGTCAAAGGGTTCCCTGAGTCCCTGGGCCAAGGTTGCCCAGAAACTCGTGCAAGAGTGGCGAGATTCAGCTCGAGCCGTTACGGAACTCCAACGCTTCCCCGATACGCCCGGAAAGGCTTTGTAAGGACCTCACCGAGTGCCTTCCAGCGAATGCTGTTTTGGTCGCTGACACAGGGTACGCGGCCATCTGGTCCGCAACGATGGTATACCTAACGCATCCCGGGCAAAGCTATATCCGATGCGCGGGATCCCTGGGCTGGGCATTTCCCGCCTCCCTGGGGGCAAAATGCGGAGCGCCTGACCGGCCCGTAGTTAGTTTTACCGGAGATGGGGGATTCTGGTACCACCTAAGCGAGCTGGAAACCGCCCGCCGGTGCAACATTAAAACGGTGACTGTGGTAAATAACAACTCCGCTCTTGGGCAGTGCTTGAAACCGATACAGAAACTGTATGGAAATCGAGCTGGGAATCCAGATGAGATGTGTAAGTTTCGGGACGTCAGCTTTGCCGGGATCGCCCAGGAGATGGGGTGTTTGGGCATTCGAGTCATCCAGCCTGCCGGGATCGCGGGTGCCCTGAAAAAGGCGCTGGCAGCCGATATACCGGCTGTGGTTGAAGTGGTTACCGATGCCGAATGTGCGCCGCCAGACCCGTGGTCCCCATCCGGATGACGCTCCACTGATAAATTGGGCCCATTACATTTAGAGGCCCTCACCCTTTTACTAATACAAAAGCCTAAAATAAGCTGTCATTGCGAGGAGTCCCGCGTTTCGCGGGACGACGAAGCAATCCCCCCCACCCCTTCCCCTCCCCCTCGGAGGGGGGAGGGCTTGCCCTGTGGAGTAAATTCAACTACTCCACAGGGTAAAGGAGGGGGTCGGATTGCCACGCCCTTCAGGCTCGCAATGGCCGGTAAAGATATTTGATGCGTTTGCATTATTTTCCTGAAGACTGTGATTTCGGTCCTGGGTCATGACTCAAGAAAAGAAAATCGAAAAGCAGGGTGAAGAATTTTTCGGGATTGATCCGACGGGGAAGAGCCCGCTGCAGATCGAGTCGGAGTGGTTTGAGAGCTATTATCACGGCAACATTCCTCAGCTCACGATGCGGGCCGTTCTCATCGGGGTAATCCTGGGCGGCGTTATGAGCCTGTCCAATCTCTATGTCGGCCTGAAGACTGGATGGGGCCTGGGGGTGGCCATTACGGCCTGCATTCTTTCTTTTTCCATCGGTGCCGCCCTAAGTAAGATCGGCATCCTCCGCACCAACCTCAGCATCCTGGAAAACAACTGTATGCAATCCTCCGCCAGCTCGGCGGGCTATTCTACGGGCAGCACCATGGTAGGCGCGATTTCCGCTTTGTTGATGATCCAGGGGGAGCATCTGCCGTTTTGGACCCTCCTCCTCTGGACCATTTTTCTGGCCATTCTGGGGGTCATGATGGCCATCCCGATGAAACGGCAAATGATCAACATCGAACAGCTCAAGTTTCCCAGCGGGGTGGCCGCCGCCCAGACTCTCCGTTCGCTTTACGCAGCGGGAAAAGAAGCAACCAAGAAAGCCAAGAGCCTGGGAATCTCCAGCGTCGTGGGGGCGGCGGCGGGCTTCGTCCGGGACAATACCTTCGCCGGGTACCCCAAGGTCTTGAAGATCCCCGGGATGGTAGAATTTCCCGGACGGATCGCGAGGGAGAAGCTCATCGAGTGGACCATCTCCTGGGACATGAGCCTGATCATGATCGCCGCCGGTGCCATCATCGGCATCCGCGTTGCCTGGAGCATGCTCTTGGGCGGGTTGTTCAACTACGGCTTCCTCGCGCCATGGATGTACGAGAAAGGGGTTATTGAAGAACTCGGCTATCGCGGGATTGTCTCCTGGAGCCTCTGGGGAGGTACGGCCATCATGTTGACCTCCGGACTGCTGACTTTTGCTTTCCAATGGCGGACGATCGGTCGGGCCTTTTCGGGCGTGACCCAGATTTTGCAACCCGGCAAGTCCAAAGTCCAAGACCAGAGACTTGCGGCCATGGAAGAGATCGAAGTCCCTGGAACATGGTTCCTGACGGGCATGACCGCGGCAACGATCGGGGTGGTGTCGATTCAGGTCATCAGCTTCTCCATCCATTGGTGGATGGGAGTGATCTCAGTATTGATGACCTTCTTCTTGGCCATTGTGGCCTGCCGGGCGACCGGTGAGACAGACATTACCCCCATTGGGGCCATGGGAAAGATCACGCAGCTTTTCTACGGTGTAGTCGCCCCGACCAACATAACCACCAATCTTATGACGGCCGGTGTTACCGCCGGGGCAGCGGCCTCATCGGCGGATCTTCTGACGGACCTGAAATCCGGGTACCTGCTGGGGGCCAATCCGCGCAAACAGTTTATCGCCCAGTTTGTGGGGATCTTCGCCGGCGCCCTGGTGATTGTCCCTGCTTTCTACCTGATCGTGCCCACGGCGAATGTCCTGGGGGGTGAAGAGTTCCCTGCTCCGGCGGCACAGGTGTGGAAGGGGGTGGCGGAACTCTTGGCCCACGGTCTGTCCAGCCTCGACATCACGGAACGATGGGCGCTGGCCATCGGAGGCCTGGTGGGCATCTTCATTCCCACCCTGGAACGCCTCTTGCCATCTAAGGCCAGCCGGTTTATACCTTCGGCCATGGGTCTGGGTCTGGCTTTCGTCATTCCTTTCTGGAATACGCTGTCCATGTTCGTGGGCGCTCTGATCGCTTCGATCCTGGCAAAAAAAGCAAGGGAACTTGCCGAGAGCTATACGATTCCGGTGGCTTCAGGCCTAATCGCCGGTGAAAGCCTCATGGGTGTGATCATCGCGCTTTTGGCCGCGTCGCGAATCATGAGGTGAGAATCTTTAACCCAGTGCGGAAGGGGGGGAAAAATGCTATGACGAGCAGGAAGAGGAAAAGTAGAAAAGACAACCAAGTTCAAAATCCACCCCTCTTATACCACAAGACTAAAGAAGAAATTGAGGCCTATCTTCAGAAACCGGTGGCCCTAAAGCTTCAGTGGCTTGAAAGCCAGATGGAATTTTTTCATAAAGCCATGCCGCCGAAAGCAAAGAAAATCAGAGAGAAATTGAGAAAAGGAGAAATCTCCTGATTTTCTGGAGCGACTCCTTTTCCTCTATTTTACGACGTTAGAACCCGTACCCTTAAGATTCCAATAGCTGAGGGTCAAATGGAAATTTTTCATGGGTAAGGTGTCAGGCAACGGTAATAAGGTATTTCTTCTTCCCCCTTTTCATCAGATTGTTTCTCATATGCTCTATTCTTCTGGCTAATTCCATATCCTTTCCCACCAGACTCTCCATTTTCATGACTGCCTCACTAATCGTCATCGGCTCCCTTTGAAAATGCCGGGCAATGTCCTTGACTAATGAACCCGTCAATTTCCTCGCCAAATAACCAACGATAGCCCGCCCATACGCTCCCCTCCGATCCCGACTCAAAGAATACATACGATCGCGCCCAATGGCCATATGATTGACCACCTCCTTGGCAATATCCTCCAGCGGAATCTCAAAAAGGGCCGGATCAGCGCTGGTCTTTATCCGCTCGATTTGATCAATAAATTCATCCTCCCCCAAATACCTCTGATCCTTCACCTCATAATATTTCTTCTGATGGCCCAGAGGAAGCCCATCTAAAACAAATTGCCGGTACCGCCTGCGGGCTTGATTCCTCCCTTTCCCAAATTGACTCAGCACAAGCTCTTTATCCAGAAGGTCGCCCTTTCCCTTTCCCATATAGCTCAAATGCCCCGTCCATAAATATTTATCAGGGTCCCCAACCACCCCAGACTCGCACCGGATTCAGATGAATATAACGAACTAATTCCAGAAGATATGCGTCCTTGTCGCAGAGAATGGCCTTATAACGACCCTGGAAAAGGTGGCCAACCTTCCGGTAGCGCTTGTTGAAATATCGGGTATAGCGAAACTGGAGGATTTGCATAATCTTCGACAAAGGGGTTTCTTCGACCGCCATAAGGAGGTGGAGATGGTTTTTCATCAAAGCGTAGGCATAAAGATGAAAGGAATGTTTGGTCTTGTATTCAGCGAGAAAAGAAAGGTAGGTTCTAAAATCCTTTTCATCCAAGAATATAGCTTGTCTTTGGTTTCCCCTCGCAATTACATGATAAAGGGCGGTAGGAAAATGAACTCGAGGTTTGCGAGCCATATGCCACCAATACCACTTTAACCTGAACCAGTCAATACCTTATTACCGTTGCCTGACCCCACTCCCTTAAAAGCATTTATGTGACATGCCTTTTCTGCATCAGGCACCTCCAGGCTCTGGGTGGATTTGGACGATTAGATCCGAAATGGCTGGATGTAAGTGAAAGAACCTTAAAATAGGGCTCCACTGCCAAGACTATATCTCCTGCAGTCCGTTGAGGTGGACCAGGACCTTGGCGATGCTCATCAGCGTTGCCAACGATTGTTAGCCACAGGCCAGCTTCTTCCAAATGAGTAGCGACATTTTGGGCAAACCTTCTTCGATCATTTTCAGAACTGAATGAGTGAAAACAGCCTCTGTCAAATACAAAACCAAAAGGAGCACCTTCAATTTTGTTCTTAAGAAAATCAACAAGCATGAAATCGCATGCAACGTTGGCTTTAGAAGCTTTTTCTTTTGCCTTCTCTAGAGCAATGTCCGAAGTATCAGTACCAATAACCTGAAAGCGGTTCTGGGCAAGCCATATGGAATTGTCTCCGGTTCCACAGCCAATATCTAAGACTTTGCAGCTCAGAATAGGTTTTTTGGTCACAACTTCGATAAGATTGAAATCTGGCTGGCCGACGTCCCAAGGAGTGTCCCCTGATTTGTATCTTTCTCTGTAACGCTCTTCGATTGTCATCTGATAACACCTTATAGAAATGTCATATAACGAAGAAATCAGCGGGAGGCCCATTTATGGCCGATCCGCTGTGTCTTGTTAGCCCCGTCTTCGCGTAGATGATGGCCAAGCGTGAACCCCAGTGTCTTTCGTCGTAACATTGTTTTCAGGTCTACAATATTAAGTGCAATTGATTACGTGCTATCGTGCATTGGCGATATCTTATGTTGGGTATAATTCTTTTTATCGTTGATTTGTGCCGTTCGGCCATATTAAGGCCGAAGATTATGGCAGAGATCTCAACGGATAGGGGTACTGTAATATCTCCCTGTATGTTTAATAGTCTCCATTCTTTTTCGTACTTCCAATCTGCGGCTTTACGATAGAATTTTAGGTCATAGGCTTTGGGGTTGAGGGGTGTTATGACCGGATACTGAGACCTGTACCTCACCGGGCGTGTTTTATCATGATCTCCCAAGTCGTTTTGAGGGCTTCGCACAAACTCAATACAGAAACCCTTGTGATTATCTGCATAATGAGACCACATAAGAATACTGCTGTTGCATTCGCTCAAACAAAGTACTCCCGAGATTCTTAGATTTTCGTTGGCTTCCTTTAGAACATTACTCCAGACTTTGGCAAATTCTTCATCTATTGGGCCGCTTGCATCTATGATGTGCTGGATGTCCTTTTCCGCCTGCTTCTTGGAAATGCCCCTATAACGCCTATACCTTGCGAGAAACCTTCTCAAGTCCTCAAGGTTGATGCGATTATCAAAAGGAACCTTGCAGTCGAAGGGGTCGTTCAAGGAATCAGGTTTTGCAAACCAGAATGCTCTATTTTTGAGCACGGAGAGTGAATGCTCATTGCAAGCATAATACTTGTATAAGCGGGTAATTTTCGGGTACTTCATTCCTGTCCTACCATTCAGGCCGGAAGCCCAACGCTGCAAATCAGCGGCGCGGTTTAGCGCGTACGCTGGATTTGCCTTGTTGGACTTTTCGTGTCCTTCTCTTTCTGATCAGCAGACGAATGGCGGCATGGTACGTTGCCAAATAGAAATGGAAAATCCATGAATACCAAATGGCGCGATCATAGTTCGTTTTCTGCTTCGGGTTGTGGTGGCGAATGCCAAAATTGTTAGCAAGATCAAATATCGCCGACTCATCCTTTCCGTCCAGCACGGTGCCAAGCCCTTTGGTCTTTTTGAGCCACTCGAATACATCGGCAAGTTCCCTTATGGCTTCTTTTTTCTCTGACAGGGACAAATGGCGGTTTCGCCATTTTAAAATTGCATTCCGAACTTTGCTGTCAACATTTGCCTCGTCGTAGGTGATGATTTCTGCGTCCAAGATGTGTTGAAGGCCATCTGCGCCCAGGGCCAGAACAACACCGTCTTTGGTCAACTCAAATCCGGTCTGGTAGTCGACAAGAAACGCACTGGCTTTATTTCTGAATTCCTCTTGGCCCGCTTCGTCATCATAACCATCGTAATCAGAGTAGTTCCACCCTGAGTCCGTCGTCATCTGAACCCATTCTCCGGGCTTGGAAATGTGATCGTAGAGGAATTCAAGTGCATCGAATATGTCGTCTCTGTGAGCACTGCGACCACTTTGTGATAGGGAATGGCTGAAAGGTGAGAGCGACTGCCGCTTCGTGCTTAATTGCATCAGGGAGAGCGGTTTCTGTCATCCCGGCTTTCCCTTTGA
>CAVXFA010000013.1:0-14117 GCA_963760605.1 uncultured delta proteobacterium
CGCGTTGAAAGGACATTGAAAAAATTCTATCCCCGATGGAACCAAAGCCGCCGCAGGGGTGTCGAAATGCAATGATGTAAACGGGCTGATCTACCAGGAAGGCTGTCTCGTATGCAAGAGCTGCACAATTCCAAATGCGGCATAGTCCTGCCCCACCCCTTCACCCCTCTCCAATTGGGGAGGGGACGGGGGAGGGGCTTCAAAAATGCAGCTTATGATAGTCGAAGGTATGACTATCCCTCAATTTGATAATCTGTGTGATCCGGAAAATAGCAAGAAGACGGTTTCTCATTAACCATTCAATCGCCTCCTTTTTCCCTGGCAGGCATCTGCAAAGACAACACGGGTTGGTAAATTATTGTCGATGAGCCACTGATATGCTTTTGGATCTTCAATGTTAATGGCGCTGTCAGGGGCGGCAAGAGAAGAGATGGTTATTTTGCATCAGCCAGGTGAAGGCTTCATCGCTTCCGCGGATGGAGAATGCCAGCGCTGCAAGTTCAGGATAACCATTCTTTAACAACCAGTCCTGATCTCCTGATTATCATTGATGGCTTCACCGAATGCGATCAGGATCTTTGCAGGGTATTTGAGCAGATCCTCCATGCCAACTGTTGGATCCCCTTCGGGTGGCTCGATCTTAATCACTTCGGCTCCGAACTCGGCGAAGAAGCTCGCAGCAATGATCCCCGAAAAATTGGCGTAGCTGGCATCCAGGACCAGGACATCATCCAGGACTTCAGGTTTCCCTTCCGGGTTCATGACCTCCGCCAGGGTCTTCCCCCAGGAAGCAAGGTGTTCAATCGTCTTCCCCGAGGCCACATACCGGGCATAGATTTGCTCTTTCTCCCCTTTGCCGCTCACTTCTTCCCCTCTCTCCCGTAATTAAATATGGGGTCCCCATCAAGATTATAGTAGACGGGTGGCTTCAGGCCTGGGCGGTCGTCAAAGGTGCCGATAACCTTTTTCTTCTCCAGAATTTCAATTTCTTCTTCGGACATCCCCAGAAACTTTTTCAGGACCAGCCGATTATGATAGCCTACCGGCCGAGCCAGCCACTTGGTTCTTGCAGGCGTCTTACTTAATTGGGCCGAGGGCCCGGCCATGACCAGTCCTCCATACATCTCATCATTAAAGAGGATGACGCTCCCCCGTTGGCGCCGCCAGGGGTCATGGCAAATCTGGGAGTCATCCATCACCTCTGCAGCCGGGAAACCCTGGTCATTGGCCAATCTTACGATTTCCTCCCCATTCAAAGACTTTAGCCAATGCGCAACGATCTTCTTCAGGGCCTCGGCATTTGCCGGTTTGAGCCTCTCGAAAGGATCGGCATACACTTTTTCATTGACCAAATCCTGCCGGCCCATGGCGTTGCAGAGCCCGGCAAACTGCTTCCCGGTCGCGCAGGCCAGGGCCAAAAATTTTCCATCCCGGGACTGGAAAATGGATGCTGGCACCATGGTCGGGTCGTTGTTGGCCGTGCGGCCGATTTCCATACCGGTAAGGTTATAAGCAGTGAAATGGAATAAAAGCCGTATCAATGCCTCGGATTGAGCCAGGTCGATGTACTGTCCCTTTCCGGTCCTTTTTCGAAAGTAGAGGGCCATGAGAATCGCCAGGGCGCCAAAATTGCCCGGGATGAAATCCCCCAGGTAGTCGGGCAATTTATAGAACTTCTCTGTATTCGGATAGCCGGTGAGGCTCAACACCCCGCTGGCCGCTTGAGCGAGAAGGTCCCACCCTGGATAGAAGCGCAGAGGGCCGTACTGGCCGTAGGTGGAACAGCTCAGGTAAATCACCTGGGGGTTGATTTTGCTGATTTGGCTATACCCAACTCCCCAGGCTTCTGCCGTTCCGGCGGCGAAATTCTCTGCTACCACATCCGAATCTTTGGCCAGACGATAAATAATATCTTTGGCTTCCGGCTTCTTAAGGTCCAGGCCCACAAAATATTTGTTCTGGGTGACGAAGTGCCAAAGGGGGTTGGAATGCTTCCAGTACTTTCCCCAATAAGTGGCCGGCCTCCAGAGGTCTCCGTGAAAAGGAAGTTCCAGCTTAATCACCTCGGCCCCAAAATTGGCCAAGAGACGGGTAGCCGTGGGGCCAAAGATCACGTGGGAGAAATCCAGGACGCGAATCCCTTTCAGCACCTCTGGTTTCTGGACGACCTGCGAAGGGTCGAAAAGTTTGGCCGTAAAGGAAAAATATTCCTCCATTCCCTACCTCCCCAGATAGGCCTTCTTCACCAGATCGCTCTGCATCAAGTTTCCGGCTTTCCCTGCGAGCACGATCCTTCCATCCTGCAATACGTAACCCCGGTCGGCGATGGACAAGGCCCGCAAGGCGTTCTGTTCGGGAAGCAGGATGGTTATCTTGGATTCGCGCAGCTTTCTCAGGGCTTCGTAAAGATTGTCCTGGATGAGGGGCGCCAAACCCAGGGATGGCTCATCAACCATAAGGAGCCGCGGCTGGGCCATCAATCCTCTCCCAATGGTTAGCATTTGCTGCTCCCCTCCGCTTAAAAGCCGAGCTTGCATACGGGCCCGATCTTTGAGGATCGGGAAAAGGCTCACGACCCATTCCATTCTTTGCCGTTTATCCTGCCAGGCTTTTCCAGGATAGGATCCCAGAAGGAGGTTTTCTCTTACAGTCATGTAGGGGAAGAGCCGCCTCCCTTCGGGAACCTGGACGATCCCTGCGGCTATGACTTTGTGGGGAGGGAGGTGCTCAATGGACTTACCCAGGAACCGGATGCTCCCAGAAGTAGGTTTCGCGATTCCCAGGATGGTATTCAGAAGAGTACTCTTACCGGCTCCGTTAGAACCCAGCAAGGCCACGAGTTCACCCTCCTTAACCTCCAAACTCACATCGTCAAGGACAGGGATGACCCCGTAGGATACGAAAAGATTTCTTACTTCCAGCATAAAAGCCTCAATTTGAGTACCTAAAATTTCGCCAAGCGCAAAGAGCATAGCGCGTAGCGTTTTTTCCTTAAGCCTGGCGCTCTGCGCCCTGCGCTTAGCGCTGGGGCTTCCACCCCGAACCGAGGTAGGCCTCGATCACCCTTTCGTTGCTGGCAATCTCTTCCGGAGCTCCCTCGGCAATCTTCTCTCCAAAATGAATGGCCATGATTCGCTCAGCCGCTTCCATGAGAACGGCCATGACATGCTCGATCCAAAAGATGGTCAGGCCAAAATCCTCTTTGGCTCGGGCGATGAGGCGGACGGCCTTGTTGGCCTCTCCCGGGTTGAGGCCGGCCATTACCTCGTCAACGAAGAGAAGTTTCGGTGTAGTCGCGAGCGCCCGGGCCAACTCTAGCATCCGGAGCTCAAAAAAGGTCAGGTCCCGGGCTAGGATATTTCGCTTGCTGAAAAGCCCCACAAATTCAAGGTAGAGAGTCGCTTCCGCGGCTGCATCCTCCAGCCCCCGGTTCTGCCGCTTCTTTCCGCAAAGGGCGCTGGTCACCACGCTCATCAGGGCAGTCAATTCGGGAAATGGACGGGGGATCTGGTAGGTTCTGCTGAGGCCCAAATGGCATCGCTGGTAGGGTTTCATCCGGGTGATCCGCTTTCCATCCATCTCGATCTCTCCGGAATCAGCATAAAGCGAGCCGCAAAGGACGTTGACCAGGGTTGTCTTGCCAGCGCCATTTGGCCCGATGAGGCCCATCGTCTCCCCCTGATGGAGGTCGAAGCTCAAATCATGGACAGCGGTGAGTCCCCCAAAGCTTTTGGTCAAATTACGGACTTTCAATACTTCCGACACCTTTCTATCTCCGTACATGCAAGGTTGGCAGGTACTCTCGATACCGGCGTTTCCGGTAAATCCCAAACAAGCCCTCGGGCAAAGCGAAGAGGAGAGTGAAGAGAATAATCGGGAAGAGGAATGGCTGGATCTCTCCCAGAGTGGCGATGAGGATCATCTCCGAAAAGGCGATGAAATATCCTCCGGCCACGCATCCAAAGACCTGCGCCCTTCCTCCGATGAAGATGACCAGCAGCACTTTTACCATGAAGTTGAGGGGGAGATAGGTGATCCCCGCAAAAGTCCCGAAGTAGTGGGCATAGAACCACCCCGCGACGCCGATCATCCCTGCGGGGAAGATAAAGGCGATGATTTTGACCCTATTAATATTGACCCCGATCCCGTGAGCCACCTCTTCATCGTCATTGATGGTGGCCATGATCAAGCCGTAACGGGACTTGAGAATCTTGTTCGCCACCAGAAGATAGATGAGCATGATGAACATGGAAATATAGGCCAGGGCCAGGAAGTTCAGCTTGACATATCCGAGGTCGACCAGCAACTTGATCCCGGCAAGGCCCACGTCCCCTTTAAAGATATCCGTATAAATAAAGGTCACTTCTAAAAAGACGAGGGGCAGAAGCAGGGTTAATAGGACATAATAAAGTCCCCGGGCCAGAATCACCAGGGGGCTGAAAAGCAGGGCCGAGATTAGGCTGAGGAGGATCGCAAATGGCAGGGTTTTCAGTGGGCCCCATCCATAAGCGATGGAAAGAAGCGCGGCTGTGTAGCCACCCACGCCGATGAAGAAATTGGGGCCAAAGTTGAGTCGCCCCGTTCCCACAGTCATCAAAGCCAGAGGGATGGCCATGGCGGCGTAAAGGTTGGCCGTGATCACGGTGTTGAGAAGGATGGGACTGACAAAGTAGGAGAGGAGGGGAAAGACGGCCAGAAGGCCCGTCCAGATAATGGTGTTGCGCCAGTATCTGGGCTCCAGCATCCAGTCCCACTTCTTCCCTTTGTACCGGATGATGATGCGGTCTCTTTTTATTTCGACGGCTACCATAAGGCCTCGCTCCTGGCGATTCCTTGCGGTCTCACCATCAAGATGATCATCACCAGAACTAGAGCTGAAAGGTTCATGAAGCGGGGCTCCCCCACCACAAAAGACATAACGGAGTGGGTCAACCCGATGAGAAAACTGGCGATGATCGTTCCCTTGAGGTTCCCCAGCCCCCCCAGGATGGAAACCAAGATGGCCGTGGTCAAATAGAGTGAACCCATACCCGGCTCCACTGCCCAGACCGGAGACACAATGAGCGTCCCGATAATGACTGGAATCAAAACCAGAAACATGGTGAGGGCATATAGCGCTTCAATGTTGATTCCGATAAGTCGGCTGCTGTAAAGATCCTGAGAGAGCGCGCGCACCGCCAGTCCCGTCTTGGTCTTGAGGAAGAAAAGGACAAAAAGAACCGTGAGAAGAATGGCGATCCCCGCCCCCGCGAGCAACTGGTTGGAAATCGAAGTTGCCCCGATCTGGGAGCTTCCTTCGATGAGGGTGGTCTGGAGGAATACCCCGGCTTGGATCGGGTAGCGGTAATTGACCGCCTGCTCCACGATGATCGAGACCAGTAAAAGTCCCGTGAGGAGGATCTCCTCCCGTTCCATATATTTCTTGATCACCCCTTTATAGAGGAGGTAAGAAATGAGGAATTGAACCCCGACCATGCCCAGAACGGATGGGATCAACCCCAAGCCCAACTCTTTCATGAACATCCAGGTGATGTAAACGGTTAAAGTAAAGAGATAGGCGTATCCCAGGTGGAAGATTCGGAGTACTCCGCAGATGATGGAGAATCCCAGGGAAACCAACAGGTAAAGGGACCCCAATATGAAAGCATAGATGAGAACGACTTGAACGGTCTCCCCCATGAATCCATCACCCCGCTGTCTTAGTCGTAAACAAATCTGCGGCAGGATGTGCCTGTCTACCCTTTAGACAGGTTGTGTCTTTTATTATGAACGGGAGAATTTTGTCAAGCTTTTTTAAAGAAGAGAATGATAAAGAGTATTACTAAATCCTATCCAGAAAAGTCAAGAGAAATCTTGGAGAGTGCCGAAAAACATACCTTTGCGAAGGTAGAATATTTTCCCCCGGGCAGTCAGAATAAAGCTTTAGGTGGGTCCCTTTTTTTTCTGAATTCCGACTCCTGATCTTTGGAAAGTATCTGTTGACGCACCTGAAGCAAAGCCTTGAGCAGCACGTTGTTCTCCTTCCGACTGCGCACGGCAATGCGAAAAAAGTAGGGACCGAGGTGGTGGAAGGAATTGCAATCGCGAATGAGGATTCCCTAGGGGATCAGTTTTTCCCGGAGTTCGGCAGCGGTGAGATTGAGGGAGGGATGTAGCTGGACCAGGAGAAAATTGGCGGCGCTGGGATAGGGGACAAACCCCGGGATGGACCGGAGGCCATAGATTAAACGATCGCGTTCTTGGTCGATGAACTCCTTCGTCCGGAAGATGTAACCCTCGTCTTGCAAGCTTTCTACCGCGGCGATCTGGGCCAGGGCGTTCACGGTCCACGGTTCCCTATTCTGGCGGAATTTATGGATGACTTCTGGATGGGAGATCATATAGCCGACCCGCAAGCCGGGCAGGGCAAAGAACTTGGTCAATGACCTGAGAACGATGAGCCGCGAGGAAGCCCCGGCTTCTCTCTTCAAGGATTCTTCCTCGACGAGGTCGATGAAAGCCTCGTCCAGGATGAACCAGACCTTCTCCCGCTCTGTCTGGGCTAAGATTTTTCGCAGATCCTCCTTCTCCGTCAGAATCCCTGTAGGGTTGTTGGGGTTACAGAGATAGAGGGCCTCATAACCCTGGGTGAGGGCGAAGAGGAGACTCTCTACGCTGAGTTCGAAACCGTCTTCCTCGCGGGTCTCAAAGTAATGAATGTGGCGCCCCCCGCATCCGATGAACTTTCCAGAGCGTTTTCATACTCGCTGAATGCCGGGGTCACGACCAGGGCACGTTGGATCTTTAAAACGCGAGGGAGGGCATAGATGAACTCTGTGGAACCAGCGCCGACCAGGATCTGTTCTGCCGGAAGTCCGTGGAATTGGGCCAGAGCCTGCGTCAGGCTGGAACACTGAGGATCGGGGTAGTGAAGAACGGCGGAAAGACTCTCTTTGAGCTTTTTTTCGGCTTTTTTGGAGAGGCCGAGGGGGTTGATGAAAGCGCTGAAGTCGATGATCTCATCCGGGTTCAGGCCAAAGTGCCTGGCAATTTCATAAATGTTGTCGCCGTGGATTTTGTGCAAAAGATCACCTCTACAAAAGGGTTCGCGGGCTCTAGCCGAAAACAAGTGTGGAGTGTAAGTGTTGAGTGTTTAGTTTCTAGGTATAAGGCCTTGCGCCTTACCCCTAACGGGAAATGGGGACATTCGTGCAGAAATTGCCTAACAATCTTCCCTACAATTCAGCGAATTTCTTGCTCCCCAAGGAAAGCGGACGGGTAATACAGGAATTCGTAACCCCCAAGTATCGCGCCACCTCCGCCCCAGAATACCCAAGATTCATCATTCGATCGGAAAGGGTAATATATCAAAAGGGAGTGGCGGAAGTGCATGGGAATCGAAATCATAGGATAAAATCTAACCTATTGAATTGTAAGGTGAAATAAAGATCAAAATTAGGTACGGGTACAGAATGGGGACACATAGAAAAGGATATCATTTTAAGATTGTGAAAGTCAAGACTTGATATTACGGATAGGGTGAAGTAAGGTCAACGCTTGGTTCCTGTAATATTGTTTTTGGGATTTTCCTTCGGAACGCAAGCTTTTAAATGCAAATCTTGACTATGATTTTGAAAACAGATGTGATTTCTAATGACAAATTTCTCCTTGACTTCCCATTCCCCAAAGACTATTTTTTGGTCATCAGATTCCGCTTGTTTCCGGTTAACCGATCAGGCTAACCTCTGACTTTCTGGAGGATCTAATTGGGTTTCATTCGTTGAATTGTTCATCCTACCGGTTGAGCCGAGGGATGGAAATGTTTTAAAGATTTTGGCAATTCCTAATCTTTCTGATTTCTCTCATTATTTATGCCCTGACTGGGATATTCGTATATGCATAAGAGGAATGTTCCGAAGGAAAACATTGAAGGTTATTCCTTTCTTTTTGACATAGAAAATGCCCTCCGAGAGCTTATTATAAATAGCTTACTCAAATTGGACGGTCCACGTTGGTATAAGAAGCGAATACCCGGAGACGTTTTGGGGAAATACCAAAATGCGATAAAAGCGGAAAGAAAAATAAAATGGACCAAATTGATTCCGCATCATCCCATTTATTATATTGAGTTTCCTGACTTGAAGAAGATCCTTTCCCGCGATGACAATTGGAACGATGCTTTCAAAAATATTTTTGGGCCGAATAAAGAAGTCATAATAACCCTGCTTTCCGAAATAGAACCAGTCAGGAATGATCTCGCACATAATCGCAAACTTGACACTACCAGTTTGGTTATTTTAAAAGCGGCGTATGCAAAATTGGCAACTTTCTTGGGGGCGGAGGCTTTTTCTGGCTTATCAATCCGATGTACTCTTCTCAAGAATATAAAACAGGAATTAACGCTTCTACAAGAAGAAGCTAGACTGGTATATGATAATTGCAGAGGATTAAGAGCAATAAATGCTTTACACAAATGGGATTCAATTCAGACTCAATGGTGGTTTGATGAAATATATCTGGGACACGCGCTTGACGATATAGCGAGTTTTTTCCGATCAATGGAGGAATATTCCCTTATTCCGAGACAAAGAGGCGTTGGGCATAAGATCGAGTCATGGATCAAAAATAATTGTATTGAAGAAAAATATTCAAAAACATCTAACGCGTTATCCGTCATATTAAATGAATGGAGGGAGCAAAATGGATTTAAGCAGTCTCCATAACCCTTATGACTTTGCAAATCCAATTTTAGATGAAAGCCTTTTCGTGGGAAGAAAAAGTGAGCTCAATGAAATCAAATATTACTTAGACCATGCTAAGGGTGCTTCTCGCCCTATCAACCTAGCAATACTCGGACCCCGTGCTTCAGGTAAGACAAGCATACTGAATATGGCGGATATTGAGGCTAAAAAGAGGGGTTTTTGTACGATTCGGATAGATTTAGATGAGGGCGATGTAGAAACACAAATGGGATTTTTTTATAAGGTGTTCGATGGTATTTTTTCAGAGGCCTGTGAATGCGGTGCATTCGGCGGTAAAGATGGTAAGACTTACGACGCATATCTTGATATCGTGAACACTTACCAAATTCCCGAAGACAAATTATTATGTCCATGTTTATTCCCCTTACAATATGCTAAGGCTATGAGCGCCGGGAATATTAAAGCGAAAATATCAGATTATAACTTTAAAAGTGATCTTATCAAAATAAGATCCGAAATCAAATGCCCAATTGTTGTTTTATTCGATGAAGGCAATGTTCTTGCCAATCAGCGAATTATTTTGGAAAAAATTCGGAATTATTTTATGAATATTTCTGGTTATATGCTGGTAATTACTGGAACGCCAGAATTATTCCCAATAATGGATGAAGTATTTTCACCCATTATTCGGCAATTCAAAAAAATAAATGTAAGGGACTTTCAAGAAATCGAGGAAACGAGCGAATGTATTAGGAGGCCGTTGGAAAAGCTCGGCATTAATCCTGAAGAAATATTTTATTTTGAAACTTTAAGGGATGTGGAGGAAATTCATAACCTATCCGGAGGGCGGCCGTATGAAATACAATTAATTTGTCATAAACTCTTCCAACGGGTACAGCTAAAAAAGGCCGCCAAAATGATGCTAGATTTAAGTGTTCTAGAGGATGTGAGAAAGGAATTGGAAACGTCGCAAGATATAAGTATTCGGCCGATACTGAATAGAGTGAGAAATTTGGGAAGAAAAGAATTATCTTGTTTGAGGCTATTGTGTTCTTGTAATGGGAGGGCAACATTTGATCAATTATGGACAACAGAATATATCTTCAACGATGAAAAACGTTGGACGAAGGAAAAGCTCCAGAAGATATTAGAGATATTTGTGAATGAGGGAATCGTAGCAATTTCTAACGGGCTGATTAAATTTGCGGGGGATGACTTTGATAAGATTTATACAAAATATTATGGCAGAGAAAATAGGGTTAATTTGCAATTTCGTGATGAAAATATTGAAAACTTTTGGAATCGAAGAATAAGCAGTTATTTAAGAACAATAGAAAGGAACTCCACTGTTGAGAGGCTCAGAATTGAAGGCGAGCTTAATTTAGACGTGATTTTAAAAAAGATGGCGGAAAGGGAATATGATGAGGACATTTTTGTAAAGAATCCTCCGGGAATTATTGAACTGTACTGGTTAATGATTCGGTATCGGAAGGCCGAAACGGTGCCTTTAATTAAAATGGATATTTCATTACCATGGTTAAAAAGCTGTTCATGGTACTTCATAAAGGACCCGAATGAGGTATCAATTTTAGATAAGATAAGTGGGGCTTTTGGAGATTTAGCAGCCCGAGCAGAAGCGGTAGGAGGAAAACTCATCTCTGGAAATGAAAATTTACCGATCAATCCCAATAGAAATATTAGTAGATAAGATTGAGAAAAGCGATAATGAAGGGCTAAGGCAATTTATCGGGGAGACTCATTATGACGAAATGTATTGGAAATATATCAGAGATAGGAATCCTGACGAGGCATTATTCCATGGTGAATTAAGCGTTAAATTCTCCAAGGGGCTGGAGGCGAACAAGTGTAATAATCTTGGGTACCTTTATCTATGGGCGGGGGATCTGAATAAGAGTAGGGAGCTATTAGAGGTAGCGATTGGAAAAAGTAATAGCGATGAAGGAAAGGCTCTGGCGAATTATAACATGGGAATTTTAGAGGCAAAAAGTGGACAATATGATAAGGCCCTCAAAAAGATAAATCTTTGTATTGAAATGACAGAGAATATGGAGAAGGAGCGAAGAATCGAAGCTTGCCTTTTCGTTGCAGAAATGATGAATGCGGAGTTGGTTTTTAGAGAAAATCGTGATCGACCGGACCTTTTGGAAGTTGCTAAAGAATCGAAGAGGATTTTGCAAGGGCTGGAAAACAGGAGTGACTCCTAATTTGAGGGGATGTTTGCAAGATTAATTATTAGCAAAGGTAATTTTAGATGTCCCGGTAAGAAGCCATCCCAAAAGGATGGCTTCTTAATTTACGGTCTGGGGGTCAAATCTTTATTCTTGACAAAGTGGAGTTGATAATCATAGGATTTTGGTATGGCTCGTCCGCTACGGATTCAATATGAAAATGCTTACTATCATGTTACCTGTCGAGGGAACGCACGGCAGGAGATTTTTGCGAATGATCAGGATCGTTCGGCTTTTCTGGATCTTTTGAACCGTTCCCGGCAGATTTATCAGGTTCAGGTCTTGGCGTATGTATTGATGAGGAATCACTTCCACTTGGTTGTGAAGACTCCTTTGGGGAATCTCAAGGAGTTTATGCGTCATTTTAATATCTCTTATACTTCCTATTTCAACCGGCGGCATAAGAGGGTGGGGCATCTTTATCAAGGGTCGATACAAGGCATTTCTGATAGATGCGGATTCTTATCTTCAGGAGGTAACGCGGTATCTGCATCTGAATCCGATCCGGGTGAAAGGGAAAGCGGACCTTGTCGTAAAGGAAAAGAAGAGAGATTTGGAAGGGTATTCGTGGAGCAGCTATGTTTATTACGTAGGTCGGAGAAAAGGGAATTCGTTCCTGGCCAGTGGAAGAAATATTGGGATATTTCGGGGGGAATACTTCGCGGGGCCGGAGGAATTATCGAAAGTTTGTTGAGGAGGGTTTAGAGGGGGAAATCGAGAGTCCTCTGCAAAAAGGGAGAGGGCATGGGATCGTTGGAGATGAGGATTTCGTGGAGGGTGTGCGGGATCGGTTTTTAAAAAGAGTTCGTGAATCTCGTGAAGTTCCAGGGTTAAAGGGGATTATTAGGCAGATTGCGCCGGCGAAGATATTGGGTGTGGTATCGCAAAGAGATGGGGGTCAATGGGGAAGAGCTGCAGAAGAAGGGGGAAAGAGGAATAGGGCGTGGGCTTTTGATGGAGATGCTGTATCGATATGGGGGATTGAATCAGCGGGAGATTGGTGAGATGATGGGGGTGGATTACAGTTCCGTCAGTGTTGCGAGGAAGAGGTTTCAGTTATTGTCTGAGGGGAACAAGAAAGTTTTGAGAGTTGATGGAAAGAGTGCAAAATAAAATAAGTCAAGGATAAAGATTTGACCCCAATCCCTTCTCTTGATAGCCGATAATGACCGGAAGGCTTCTGTGTAGGAAAGAGCTGTTCCCTTTTTATCATGGTAGATTCTAACATACTTCCCGTTGATAGAAATCCTGATTGCACAGGAATCATATCCGCACTCCGGACAGACCCGCTCCCTTCGACTGCTACCGCACCGCTGACATAAGATAGACCCCTTCATGATTAGCTCGGCCAGAATAAAGACCGAATTTTCATCACCCCCTTTTGTCGGGATTATGGGCCTTTTTTTAGCGGCGGTCAATATCATTTTTCGCTCTGTTTAATCCGATATTACCTCTTACCTTCTTATCGTCGTCGGTTTTCCCCTATGGTATCTTGACCGCTTTCTTGCTAACCTTTCCTGAATCTCAGCCGGATTTACGGGATACCTTACAAGTTCTTTGGCGTAAGAACTCACACAATCAAATATTCCGGTTTTTTCCTTTCGGGCCGTACCTTGTTCTTCCTGCTTGAGTGCATGTAATGAAATATGTGCCGATGTGGCTGATGCAGTTGGGCGAGGTGGTGTTCGGCGGCGTGGGCTCCGGCCTGTACGGGATGCTGGCCTTTGTCCTGGTGACGGTCTTCGTCGCCGGGCTGATGGTCGGCCGGACGCCCGAGTACCTGGGGAAGAAGATCGAGGCGGCGGAGATGAAGATGGCCTCGCTGATGGTCCTGATCCCGCCGTTGCTGGTTCTCATCGGCACGGCGATGGCGGCCGTGACCGCCGCCGGGACCGGCGGGCCTGAACAACCCGGGTGCCGCACGGCTTCAGCGAGATGCTCTACGCCTACTCCTCGACGAGCAACAACAACGGCAGCGCCTTCGCCGGCCTGGTGTCAACACGCCCTTCTACAACCTGACCACGGCCCTGGCCATGCTCATCGGCCGATACTGGGCTGGCCGTACCGGCCCTGGCCATCGCCGGTTCGCTGGCGCGCAAGAAGGTGGTCCCCGCCGGCGCCGGGACGCTGGCCACGCACACGCCGCTGTTCGTGCTGATGCTGGTGGCCGTCGTGGCCCTGGTGGGGGCGCTGTCTTTTATTCCGGCCCTGGCGTTGGGGCCGATCGTCGAGCACCGTCTGTGGCAGTGCCGCCCTGAGGCACGTCGCCGGGCACGAGCCGATCTATTGGGAGCGACGACACCGAGAGCAGCGCAACAACGTCCGTTTTCGACCCGGCCATCGTCCGACGGGCAGTGCTGGATTCCTTCGCCAAGCTCCACCCCCGCCACCAGATGCGCAACCCGGTGATGTTCGCCGTGTTCATCGGGAGCGATGCTGACCACTGGCTCTTTTCTTCCCGCGCCCTCGGCGGCGAGCGCCGCGAGGCGCCCGGGTTCATCCTGGCCGTTTCCCTCTGGCTGTGGGTCACGGTGTTCTTCGCCAACTTCGCCGAGGCGATGGCCGAGGGGCGGGGCAAGGCGCAGGCGGAGACGCTGCGCGGGCGCGCGCCGGGAAGTGCTGGCGCAAGAAGCTGGCCGCGGCCGCAGCCGCGATGGCCCAGTGACACCGGGTTCCCTCCGCGCGACCTTGCGCCAGGGCGACGTTGTGCTCGTGGAAGCCGGCGAGACCATCCCGCGGTGACGGTGAAGTCGATCGAGGGCATCGCCTCGGTGGACGAAGCCGCCATCACCGGCGAAGCGCGCCGGTCATCCGCGAGACGCGGCGGCGACCGCGCGCCGTCACCGGCGGCACCGCAGGTCCTGTCGGACTGGCTGATGGTGCGGGTCACCGCCAACCCCGGCGAGAGCTTCCTGGACCGGATGATTGCCATGGTCGAGGGGGCCAAGCGGCAGAAGACGCCCAACGAAATCGCGCTCAACATACTGCTGGCGGCGCTGACGATCATCTTCCTGCTAGCCATCGCGACGCTGCTGCCGTTTTCGTTTTCTACAGCGTCGAAGCGGCGGTCGCGGCCAGGTCGTGAGCGTTACCGTCCTGGTGGCCCTGCTCGTATGCCTCGATCCCGACGACCATCGGCGGCCTGCTCTCCGCGATCGGCATCGCCGGCATGGACCGCATGATCCAG
>CAVXFA010000014.1:0-11720 GCA_963760605.1 uncultured delta proteobacterium
CAGTGACCGTCTGATAATGGAAATAGATGCGAAGAAGAGTTTGGTCGTTGTGGGGCTCGACCCAGAGTATCTAAGAATTCCCTTATTTTTCCGCGAAGCGCCAGTTGCAAAGTTTGGCGAAACTTTGAAGGGTATTGCGGAAACTATTATATCATTTAATAAGTGCATCATTGATGTTGTGGCTCCCTTCGTAGTTGCCATTAAACCTCAGATTGCTTTTTACGAACTGTATGGAATCGGGGGTTTGGAGGCTTTTGTTGAGACTGTTAAATACGCTAAGGAAAAAGGTCTGATAGTTATTGAAGATGCTAAGCGAAATGATATTGGCAATACCGCCCAAGCATACTCAAGGGGGCATATAGGCAGGGTAATACTTAGAGATGGGTTGGAACAGCCGGTTTTTGATGTAGACGCAATCACGGTAAATCCATACTTGGGATCAGATGGCATCAAACCATTTTTGGAAGATATCGATAAGCATGGTAAAGGAATTTTTGTCTTGGTAAAAACATCAAACCCTTCCTCATCTGAAGTTCAGGATTTGTTATTAGAAAATGGCAACACGAGACTTTTTCAACATGTGGCCAAATTGGTTAATGGATGGGGACGTGATGTCATAGGATTGCGAGGTTATTCTTCAGTTGGGGCTGTAGTTGGGGCGACATTTCCAGAACATGCAAGGATTCTTAGGGCAATTATGCCTAATTCCGTTTTTTTAGTTCCAGGCTATGGCGCGCAAGGAGCAAGCGGGAAAGATATTATTTCTTGCTTCAATAAGGATGGGTACGGTGCAGTCATAAGTGCTTCAAGATCAATCAACTATCCGCATATTGATGATCTGACTATATCGGAGTCATCATTCAAAGCTCTTGTAAAGAAAGCTATCGATAATATGAATAATGATATTAACGAGACTTTAATGGTTAATGGCTTGCTCCCTTGGTAGGATTGTAGGATGTCTCTCAAATTAGAAGGCAATGGAATAATATTCTCGCCGGATCTTATCGAAATAAAGGACTGCTTTAGGATACTTAGTGAGTGTAGGCAATTCTTTAGAGCCGTCAAGGTAGGGAACGTAACATTATATAAATACGGCATCGGGATTATTAAAGAAATAAAGGAGAATTTTGATATACCCATAATATGTGATTTCAAGCTCATGGACATACCGGATATTGCTGAAGAAATTATAAGGATGGGCGCAGAAAACGGAATGGATGGTGCGATGATTTGGGGGTTAGCAGGGTATGAAACTATTTATAAATGTATTTCCTCGTTTCCCGATATCATGATCTTTTTGCTTACTGAGTATACTCACAGTGTTGAAGCTATCAAAGCAGATGTGGGGAATGAAATGGCTGAAATGGCGGTTGAACTTGGAGCTTATGGCATACAGGCTCCTGCCACGCGTCCTAATCGTATAATTGAACTGAGGAAAATAATTGGAAAGGATTTGAAAATAATTAGTTGTGGAGTGGGATATCAAGGGACGCCTTACGGCGTAGCAATTAGGCACGGGGCTGATTTTGAAATAATTGGCAGATCGATCTACAAGTCGCAGAATCCAGTCTATGAGTCTGAAAAAGCATTTGCGGCAATATTTTCAAATTAGTTAGGATTTTCTTCTCGCTTTCAAACAATGAACGAGGCCTTGTGTTGCGGTGTTGCGGCGTGTTGCGGGACGTTGTTGCATACGTTGCATTGGAAATTCCGATTGCTTCAACCTTGTAAAATCCCTTAATGGCTAAACCTCCTGAAGGCGGGTCAACAGGCTTCGTATTTCGAGATCTCCCTCGAAACATATTGATTGGAACGGCCAGCGACCGGTATGCAGGCTGGGTTGGCCAGATTTATTCAGAGGGGGGGTATGAGAAAGGGATTACTCGGAGGAGCCATAAGGTAGGGGATAAAACCTACAATGAGGAAACCCTGCCGGTTGAAAGCGTAACCGAGTACTTCCAACACTTCCCCCTCCTCGAAATCGATTACACCTTTTATCGCCTGCTTCTCCTGAAAGTCCCGCAAGTCGTCATCGCCAGGAAATTAAGGGGGGGTTCGGTTTTTGTTGAGAACGAAAACTACCTGAACCCGGATATTTTCACCAAGCAATTCTACCAGCCGGCCATTGAGATCCTTGGCCCCTGCTTGAACGGAATCATATTCGAGCAGGAATACCATCCCAAGAACGACCGTTTCCCACCGGCAAAATTGGCCCAAGATCTGGATGATCTTTTAAGCAAAATTCCAAAGGGCCCCCGCTACCTTATCGAACTGCGGACCGAGGCCTACTTGGCCGACCCGGTGTTTGATGTCCTGAAGAGGAATGGGGTGGGAATGGTATTTTCCCACCGGGCATGGCTGTCGCCGCTGCGGGAGCAGTTTGCCAAGGTGAGGGGGGAGTCGGATGAGCTATGAGGAATCCTCAGACGCACCCTGCAGAAATGAAAAAGGCGCAACCCCTTGAGATTGCGCCCCTTGCCAAAACATGGTGCCGAAGAGGGGACTCGAACCCCTACGTGGGAACCCACACTAGACCCTGAATCTAGCGCGTCTACCAAATTCCGCCACTTCGGCACATTGGAAAATTTATTAAGTACAAAACTACAATTAGAAAGCAGGTTTGTCAAGATATTTTTCTCCTTTTTCTCCTTGACCAAGACGGAAACTCTTGCGAATAATTTGCTTGATTTGCCTCAGCGGTCGATGATAGATTTTTTCAGTAGAGTACGGAAAAATGAAAAGAAAGTGTTCAAGGTGTCCATCTTAAGAGTAGGCCTCAATCACCGGGGAAAACCCCCATAGGAAAAAAACATCCTGGTGGATTCAGGAAAAAAAATTTAGGGGATGCGGGCTATAGAGCATCGGTATACCCAACTGGAGGATGGGATATAGAGGATAAAGTAAGGGAAATAGTTCCCTCGCGGCCGGTGTGGGCGGAAGTATATCTGAACCGTATTGTCCATAATATGCACGAAATCCGGCGCCTGGTGAGGGAACCGTGCGAACTGATGGCGGTGGTCAAAGCGGATGGCTACGGGCATGGTGCACTGCCAGTGGCGGGTACGGCCTTGCTGGCCGGGGCCAGCCGGTTGGCTGTGGCCATACCGGAAGAAGGAATTACCTTGCGCGAAGGCGGCATCCCATCGCCGATTCTGGTGCTGGGAAGCATATTGCCGGAGCAGGCGGAGGTGATCGTCGGGAATCTTCTGACTGCGACGGTTTTTGACCTTCCGCTGGCCCGGGCTCTTTCGGCGGAGGCCGGAAGACAGGGCAAAAATGTTTGTGTCCATCTGAAGGTGGACACCGGGATGGGACGCATTGGCCTTTTCCCGCATGATGTAGTACCCTTTGTCAATCAGGTCATGCGCCTGCCGCATCTTATAATAGAGGGCGTCTATACCCATTTCGCAACGGCGGACGCAGCGGACAAAACTTATGCCTATCAACAATTCAAATTATTTGAAGAAGTTTTGAAGGAAATTAAAAATGCCAGAATCCCAATCACTTTGCGGCATGCGGCCAATAGCGCCGCTATCCTGAACCTCCCGGAATCGCACTTAGACATGGTTCGCCCGGGGATTATTCTGTACGGGATTAATCCTTTAGAGGACGAGTCCCCATCCATAACTCTGGAACCAGCCCTTTCCTGGAAGGCCAAAATAGCTTACGTAAAGCAGGTCCCAACGGGGACAGGTATCAGTTATGGTCGAACCCATATTACCCGGGGAAGTGCCTGGATTGCCACTCTTCCTCTCGGGTATGCCGACGGTTTATCCAGGGCCCTTTCTAACAGAGGAGAAGTTCTGATCCGGGGTCAGCGGGCGGCTATCGTGGGCAGAGTTTGTATGGACCAGTGTATGGTCGATGTCTCCCAAATTGAGGGGATACAGGTAGGGGATGAGGCCGTCCTGATCGGATCCCAGGGTAGAGAGCGGCTCAGTGCTGAAGAAATGGCCCGGAAAATTGGAACCATCGGCTATGAAGTTGTTTGCAATATTGGCAAAAGAGTACCACGGGTTTATGTTTCATGAATTTTTTAAGTTACCCAAAAATAACCTTTCGCGTGAACACCCATATTCGGCTCGCGAAAATCAAGCTTTGAGGTAAAAAAATGGAAAAATACGTGAAGGAGTACATGGAAAGAACGCCAGGCTCAGCGAAGCTGTATGACCGGGCGGCGCAAGTGATGCCGGGAGGGATTTCCCACAACCCCCGTTATTTTGCTCCTTATCCCCTTTATATTAAGAAAGCCGCTGGCTCAAAGATCTGGGATGTCGATGGGAATGAATACATTGATTTATGGATGGGGCACTACGCCCATATCCTGGGCTACCAGCCTGAGCCGATATTTAAGGTACTTCAGGAGAAAATTGCTGAAGGAACGCATTGGGGCATCGTCAACGAATACCAAGTAGCCTTTGCAGAGGACATCTGCCGTATTGTACCCTGCGCCGAGAAAATGCGCTTCGGAGTCTCTGGTACGGAGGCGACCATGTATGCGGTGAGGCTGGCGCGGGCGCATACGGGACGGAATATGATTCTCAAAGTAAGGGGTGGATGGCACGGGGCAGGGACTGACCTGAGCCTCGCTATTCATGCCCCCATGGATGTGCCGGAGAGTGCAGGACTGCTACCAGGAGTAGCGGAATATACCCGGACCATTTCTTTCAACGACACTAAAGAGACTATCGCCACCATACATCGGCATGCTCCGGACCTGGCGGGAGTCATCATTGAGGCTGTAGGCCAGTATTTCATACCGCCTGTGGAGGGTTTTTTAGAGGCGGTGCAAGAAGAAACGAGGAAAGTGGGGGGAGTGTTTATATTGGATGAAGTCATTACCGGGTTTCGCTTGTCTCTTCGGGGTGCCCAGGGCAGGTATGGGTTAAAACCGGACCTTGCTACCATGGGAAAGGTGTTGGGGGGCGGCATGCATCTGGGGGTCGTGGCGGGGCGGAAGGAAATCATGGATCTGGCGAGCCCCACCGCAGGGTTACCCAAAGGCCGGGGAGTGCTGATGGGTGGGGGGACGTTTTCCTGCATGCTACCGTCTATGATCGCCGGGCGAACCATGCTGAGGTACCTGGAGGAACACGAGAAGGAGATTTATCCAGCCCTGGATGAAAAAGGGCAAAGGGTGCGGCAGGGGATAGAGAGGGCTTTCCGTTCGCGCGGCATTCCTATTAAATGCTTTGGTGTCGGTTCATTATTTACCACATGTTTTCCCCCAGCGGCTGATGCACTCCTTGCGAAACATGGAAGATACCGAGATGCACACGGATATGGTCGCGAAGGGACAAACAGTTTCGATTGGCCATGCTCAATAAAGGGGTTTACACGATGTATGGTGGGGGGGCCGTTTCCATGGCCCACACCGAAGAGGATATTGAGCACATCATCAAGGCGGCCGAGAGAGGCGGCAGAGGAAATATCCTCCCAGCAGGACTGCACATAAATTATTTCATCCCCCGCTTGCGGATGCCCCTCCTGTCGAGGAAATGACAACGCCGCGCTGGATAGCTTCCTCAAGTCTCTGGGAATAGAATAGATAGGGATTCTCCTCCTCTTTTCCGGTCAAATTGTAAGGTGATTCCCATCCGGTCGTTTCTCAACCCCAGCGAGAGGGGTTCCTTTCCTTGATCTTCATCGATGTGAGTGATGGAGCGGGCAATGGAGAAGATTCGATCCGCTACCTGAGCACTGGGCGGGGGAAGCTGATAATTCCCTCTGGCTTCGACCGAAAATAAGCTCTTTCCCTCCCTTGAGCGCTGCAGGGTAATCTTTTTAGCATCTTCATTGGCTCCATAAAGAATTGCCAGGCCGAGGAATTTGAGGGCCAGTTCGTCCAGATCTCCACTGGGGTCACCCGAGGCCCCTTTGCTGGCTGCCTCCAACTCCTTTTTAAAATCCGTCTCCATAAAACAATCACAGAACTCTTGAAGTCGTTGATGATAATTTCTTTCATCTTTAATCATCTTTCATTCTCCCTTCTCCTCTTATTTATAAGTATGACAGGTTTTTTTAAACCTATGAAAAAAAAATTTTAAGGAAGAGAGGTGGAATGGAAGCAAGACGGCAAAATTCAGGCCCAAATCCCCGGGATTGGCTTGCCGCAGTACTTGCATTTCCCCTTTTCCAGGTTGACCTCGACGATGTAATAACCCTGGCGGCCGATGAGGACTTTCTTACATTTGGGACAAAACGTCCTTTCCCCTTCGTGGCCGGGGACGTTGCCAATGTAGGCATACTCTAAGCCCACATCGCCGGCGATTTTGCGACATTGTTCTAAGGTGGAGACGGGAGTAGGGGGAAGGTTGCGCAGTTTGTAAAGGGGGTAGAAGCGGGAGAAATGAACCGGCGTGTCCGCGCCCAGCTCGCTTTTGATCCAGGAACACATTTTCCCCACCGTATCCGCATCGTCATTCTTCGTCGGGATCACCAGGTTCGTGATTTCCAGGTGGACGCCTTCGTGCTTCAAAGTCTTCAACGTCTGAAGGACTGGGGCTAGGTGGCCCTGGGTCATGCTGCTATAATACTCCTCCGTGAAACCCTTGAGGTCGATGTTGGCCGCGTCAAGAACCCCGCAGAGTTCCTTCAAAGGCACAGGGTTGATAAATCCGTTCGAATGATAGACGTTGAGGATTCCTTCTTTCTTAGCCAGCTTTGCTGTATCCAGCATGTACTCGAAGAAAATGGTCGGCTCCACGTAGGTGTAGGCGATAGAACGGGACCCGGCCTTCTTGGCCAAGGCCACAACTTTCTCCGGGGGAAGCTCTAGGTTGTAGGTCTCGTCCGGGGTCGTCTGGGAGATCTCCCAGTTCTGGCAGAACTTACAGCGAATGTTGCAACCGGCCGTGGCGATGGAAAATGAAATCGAGGCCGGAAGGAGATGGTAGAAAGGTTTTTTCTCGATAGGGTCCACGTGCACCGCGCAGGGATTTCCATAGACCAGACTGTAATATTTCCCGTTCCGGTTTTCTCGCACCCCGCAGAATCCCCGCTGCCCCGCAGCCACGAGGCATTCCCGCGGACAGAGCTGGCATTGTATTCTCTGGTTGCTTAGGGCGAGATAATAGGGAGAGAGCTTGGGTCCGATGAGGCCTTTCTTTTCCCGTTGGGCGAAGACATAGGAAGGCACCCCCGACATTCCCAAAAAGAGTACACCACAAGCGCAGGTCTTCAGAAAATGCCGACGGGAAAGGCTGTGGTTCCAGGCTTCATCGTTCATAGGTCATATTTTTCCAAGATCTTGCCCGTGCGGGCACTTTCTACGATCTCATCGAATTGCGTTCCCAGGTCTGCACCCAATTCCTTGGCTCGTTTTTTGGCCCACAGGCCCACATTCCTCGAGTCTTTGTAGAACTCCTCTCCCTGGGATTTTCGGGTGTCAAATTCAGCCAGGCGGTCACCCTCAGAACGATGAAAAGTCACCCGAGAGATGACTTGAGACATCTTTTTGCTGCCGCACCCCTTGCAGGCCACCTTGGAGGTGTCTTCTTTTTTCAAGATCAAGAACGTGCTGATGGCTTGACATCGTTGACATTCATATTCATAGATCGGCATACAAACCCCTAAAAAATTGGAATATTGGAAGGCTGGAATGATGGAACAATGGGTTTATATCCTTTTACCCCAATATTCCAGTATTCCAGTATTCCATCCCTCCCCTCAAAAATATCGGCCGAGAATAGATAAATTTCCGCATCCTTCTCCTTCCAGGCATGGCGCGGCAGGCCCGCCTTGCGGCAGGTTTCCTCTAAGAAAGTCATCCGATCCCAGTGATATTGTGTGGCCACCTGGGGGAGAAGCAGACCAGAATAAAAACCCTTTTTGATGTAGAGACCATGTTTGCCCACCTCGATCTCTTTTGGGTCCTTGACCCGCTGCAGGGGGGTCAGGACAGAGATCTCCAGTTCTATGTCCTTGAGTTCTTTGGGCATCAGGGATTCAAACCGGGGATCATTGAATGCCGCTGCCACGGCCATCTCTTCCACGATTTGACAAAGAGGTTTGGTCGGCTGAATCTGGCCGATGCAGCCCCGAAGCTGACCCTGCTTGTGCAAGGATACGAAGGCTCCCCGCTTTTCCATCAGAGTCCCGGTGAGGGCATCGGGCCTGGTAGGTTTCTGCCCTCTCAGTCGTCCCTCGATGGTGGAATAGGCGATCTGTCGAAGAGTCTTTTTTTCCTCTTCCGTCAACCCCAAGCTGATCCCAGCCTTTTTCCGGCCCATTTCCTTTTCCAGGGCCTGCGGGCTTTGGACGAATACCGCAGCCGCATACCCCACCACACTAGAACGATCTCCAGTCACATCGCCGGAGTTAAGGTACTTCAGGACCTGGGCGCGATTCGCCCCCCTTTCTTTGGCGGCCGTCATCACGGCCAATACCGGCCCACCTCCGCAAGCTTCTCCCTTCCCAGAATTCAAATCCTGAGCCAGTTTTCTGGGATCAAAAGCCCGCAGATCTTCCAGGATGACCTGATCCCGCTTCACGGCTTCATCGTAGGGATGAAAGTGGGAAAGGTCTGTGCTGGCCACAAGCAAAACCCTTTTCCCATTGATGGCTCTGGCGATGGTCTGTCCGATGGCTTCGCAGGTGCGGTAGCTCTGGTCCCCAATTACGATGGGCACGAGATTGAATTGCCCGAGGGCTTCTTGCAAGAAGGGAAGCTGGACCTCCAGGGAGTGTTCCTGGGCATGGGCCTGAGCGACGAACTGGATGAGGTTGCTCCCATCCTTAAGCTTCTGGCAAAGCTCCTTCTCCACGGGTAGAAGCCCCAGGGGTGTTTCAAATCCACCCCGGTCATACACGGAAGCTCCCCGGAAATAGGTCCGGTGGCTGGGGGCCACAACGACCACGGCGTCATACTTCATCCCTTCCACTAGCTTGAAAGCATACGCTGCCACCTGCCCCGAATAGATGTACCCGGCGTGCGGTGAGACCAGGGCGATAATTTCTCCAGCCACTTTTTCCTTGGGTGCGCGGGAAAGGAAGTCCCGCACTTGTCGGGCAAGGGTTTGGGGGTCCGCAGGGTAAAAGGACCCGGCCACCGCTGGTTTTCTCACCTCTTCTCTCATCATTTTCCCCTCCTCTTTGGCGCTGGCCCCTTCCGGACAGTTTGCGGAGATTAAAAGGATTGCGCCTCCCCCTATCGCCAGCCGGAGTGCGGAAAGCATCTTCATGCGTGAATGCAAGGCCACGTTCATGGCAGGGATCTAAGCTTCTGGCTCTTAATCGACGGAGGGAAAGCAGTGCCCCCGGAGAGGATGATTTTTAAGCCTTCCTCGACCGTAAAGCCAGTGAAGACCACATCTTCCACTTTGAATAGGGCTACCTGCCCCAGGTACAGATTGTTGGTAGGAATATAGACCGAAAAAAAATGCCCGTTGTCCTGGGCTTGATTCATCTGGACCTCGTTGGTCAAGAAGCCCAGAGAAAAAATGCCCTTCTGGGGATATTCCACGAGGACGACTTTTTTGAAAGAAGAACCAGTGGCTTTGGAGAAAGTCTCTACGAGCTGTTTGATGGCGGGGTAAATATTCCGGACCAACGGAATGCGCATCAAAAAATCCTGAATGAACCCTAATAAACGAGAGCCAAAGACATTGGTGGCCAACAGGCCCACAATAAAGATGAGCACGATTTCGGTCAGGAACCCTAAGCCCGGGATTTCCTTCCCCAAAATCGCGTAAAAGGCTGGACTTAAGAACCCATCGAGGAAGCTGAATAACCAGAATAGAGCCAGAGCCGTGATTACAATGGGAACCACCACTACTAAGCCAGCCAAAAAGGTTTTTTTGATTGCTCCCTTGAATCGCTCCATGGCCCGCTGGACCTGATGAAGTTCTAGAAGATCAGTGGCAAGTACTGCAATGATGGCTGGAACAGCCGCTACATCCTCCGGAATTCGAAGCGGCGACAAACTTGGACCCACTCTTGAAACTAAAGGCCGAGATCTTTTTGTTTACCTTACGGCTCTGGCAGCGGGGGCACTTAACCCCGGCGTTTGCATTAAAAACAATCTGTTCAAAATCGTCCTGGCAGCTTTGGCAATGGTACTCAAAAATGGGCATCGTTGAACTCCTTCTTTATTTAATATAACAAAAGAGAGAGTGAAAAGCAAGGCCGATCCTTTGAGCCCCAACACATGAGGAAGCTTAGAATGGACCGGAGGCCTGCTATTCTTTGCCCTGCTCGAGCCGCACCTTGGCTCCGGAAGGGACTTTTTTGAATACTTTGGCGTCCCCTGAAACCCGCCCAATGACGTTGACTGCACTCGCCGGGCGTACCTCATTCCCCCGGCTCATGGGCGTGGGACCAAAGAAGATACAGAAGGCGTTCCCCGATGGCCAATAGCCAAGGTCGCCCACCTCCACCAACTCCTGGGCGGTTTTTTCCAATGGAGCTTTCACAGGAATGGCAAAGTAGATTTCGTCTCCCCAGGTGTTTGCCTTGGCCTCTAGAGGAAGGGCCTCCCAGATATTTTTTGCCGTCAACGAATCATTCAAAACCGCCTCTGCTTCCACATTTCCAGCTCTAATTTTGATTTTCTTTTCCATTTTCTCACCTCCCAAAATAAAAGGTCTTAGGAAATGGGCTATGAGGAATAGGTCCAGAGGAATAGGGTACGGGTTTCGGGTGGCGAAGCTCACGCATAGCTATGCAGACCTGAAAGCACGTAGTTCACTCCGAAGTAAGTGAAGATTACAGCCAGGAAACCGATGATGGAAAGGGCAGCGGTACGCTTCCCCCGCCATTCCCGGGCAAAGCGCGCGTGGAGAAAGATGGCGTAAACAAACCAGGTAATCAGCGACCAGGTTTCCTTGGGGTCCCAGCTCCAATAGGACCCCCAGGCGTAATTGGCCCAGGCCGCTCCGGTGACGATTCCAATGGTCAGAAGGGGAAAGCCGACGACGATGGTTTTGTAGACTAGCGTATCTAGAGCATCTAAGGAGGGGAAGAGGGCTATCAAGCCAGCTTCCTTCTGCCCCTTCTCTTTTTTGCGGAGCTTCAGCAGGTACATGACACTCACTGCGCAAGAAAGGGCAAATGAAGAATAACTGAGGAAGCAGGTAATCACGTGGGCGTGGAGCCAGTTGCTCTGCAAGGCGGGAATCAGAGGGTCGATTCGGTCGGAGACCCCCGGGGCCAGAGAAGCGTAAGCGATAAAGAGGACACAATGGAGTGCGTGCTGGAGGAGGCCTACATCCTGATTCATGAGAAGAAGATCTCCAACCTGAGGGAGTTCATCCCCATCCTGGAGAAGGTGGCGCGACTGGGCAAGCCGCTGCTGGTCGTGGCCGAGGACGTGGAGAACGAGCCCCTGGCCGCGCTGGTCATCAACCGGCTCCGCGGCGTGATGCATGTCTGCGCCGTCAAGGCCCCGGGATTCGGCGACCGTCGCAAAGCCATGCTCGAGGACCTGGCGATTCTGACGGGCGGACAGTTCATCTCGGAGGACCTGGGCGTGAAGCTCGAGAGCGTGGAGATCAACCAGCTCGGGCGGGCCCAGAAAATCATCGTCAACAAGGAAACCACCACGGTGGTTGAAGGCGCCGGCAAGAAGTCGGAGGTCCAGGCCACGGATAGCACAGGTGAGGCAGCAGATAGAGGCCACCACCTCGGATTACGACCGCGAGAAACTTAGCGAACGCCTGGCCAAGCTGGCCGGCGGAGTGGCGGTGGTGCACGTTGGGGCCGCCACCGAGATCGCCATGAAG
>CAVXFA010000015.1:0-6763 GCA_963760605.1 uncultured delta proteobacterium
AACAGAATTTTTTAAGGCTTGCCCCCCTTCACCTTTAAATTTACCTTTTAGGATAGCCATCTCTTCCTGCCCAAGAGACAGTGTGGTAACCCAGGTGGGAGGGCATGAACGAGGAATCATCGGGGGGAGAAACAGTTATCCAAGGCTCTCTGGTGAGTCTCCGCAGAGGCCCGGCGGATTCGAAGGATGGCGGAAATATTTGGTTTTCAGCCCGCCTCGATCCATGGAAGAACCACCCCCTTATGGTTCCGAGAGAATGCCCTCTCGCCTGGGCCTTCCGACTCCCGCAATTGCGACCCAGTCTCCAAGCGAGGAGGGGGTGAGAGAATCAAAGCCTTCGAGTCTTGTATTTACTTTGGATTTACCCCAAGCTGGCCGCAAGCGGCCAGAATGTCCTCCCCCCTACTCTGGCGCACCATGGTCGTGAAGTGTTCTGCCCTGAGCGCTTCCTGGAACCTTTGGATGGCCTTATCTTCGGGCCTCTGGAAAGGGCTTTCGGGATGCTCGTTGAGTGGGATCAGGTTTATTTTGGCCCGAATCCCTTTCAGTAGCCGGGCCACCTGATGGGCGTCCTCCTCGGAGTCATTGACCCCTCTGACCAGTACATACTCGAAGGTAATTTTTTCCCGGCTGGCCAGAGGGATTTTCTGGCAGGCGGCCAACAAATCCCCGAGGGGATACTTGCGGTTGATGGGCATCAACGCGCTGCGCTGCTCATCGCTCGCCGCATTCAGCGAGATGGCCAGCTTGACGAAGTGTCGGCGGGAACAGAGCTCTTCCATCCGCGGGATAATCCCAGCGGTGGAAAGCGTGACTCTCCGGTAGGAAAATTGGAGCCCCATGGGAGAACGAATCACCTCCAGCGCCCTGACCACATTCTGAAAATTTTCCAGGGGTTCTCCCATGCCCATGAGGACCAAGTTTGTTATTTTACCTTCCGGAGGAAGAGTGGCCCGCACCCCGATGATTTGATCCACGATCTCTGATGGGTCGAGGTTGCGCCCCAACCCCCGTTTTCCGGTGAGACAAAATTTACAACCCAGGGCGCAGCCGGCTTGGGTGGAAAGGCAGAGCGTATCGTAGTCTTTCTCCGGAAGCAGGACGCTTTCAATCGCTTCCCCATCCCCCAAGAGAAACCGATATTTCCTCGTCCCATCCCGGGAGGTTTGCACTTCCACAGGTTCAAGAAAGTGGACCCAAGCACTCTCCTCCAATTTCTTCCGAAAACCCCTGGCTAGGTCGCTCATCTCCGCGAAGTTGCGCGCCCCCCGCCCGTATAGCCACCGGGCAAGCTGCGTGGCCCGAAAAGGCTTCTCCTCCAGGGAGATCACAAATGCTTCCAACTCCTCGAGGGTTAAATTCTTTAAGTGAACCCGCCCTTTTCGATCTTTCATGATGCTTTGGCCGCCGCCTCCCCGGCTACCCATCCTGTGCTGAAGGCCGCCTGCAGATTATATCCCCCGGTCTTCCCATCCACATCGATCACCTCCCCGCAAAAGTGCAGGCCTCTTACGATCTTCGACTCCATGGTGAGCGGGTGAATTTCTTTCACGGAGACGCCCCCAGAGGTGATAATCGCTTCTGCTACAGGCCTGGGGCCCCGGATCGATAAACGCCAATCTTTCAGCAAACTCGTCAACCGTTTCCTCTCTTCGGATCGAACCTCACCCCCTTTTAAGCTCGGGGGAATCCCGCCTCTTTGCAGACAAACAGAGACGAGCCGCCTAGGTAACAAGTTGGGCAGGATGTTTACGATTTGCCTTCGATGGTGAATTTGGAATTCCCGGAGCAAACGCCCTTCCACTTGTTCCTGGGATAAGGCCGGTTTGAAATCGATGGACAATTCTACCTTTTCCCTGCGGATCTCCTCCACCGCATCGCCGCTCAAGGTAAGAATGATCGGCCCGGAAACGCCAAAGTGCGTGAAGAGCAACTCCCCAAACTCCTCCCTCCCTCGCCGTCCAGCAGAGAGAAGAGTCACCTTCACGTTCTTCAGCCCCAAACCCTGCAGGTCCCGGGTAAAGGGCTCCTCGATCTCCAGCGGAACCAGAGAGGGGTGGAGGGGCTGGATGGTATGGCCGAGATTCTCGGCCATCTTGTACCCATCGCCAGAGGAACCGGTTTGCGGATAAGAGGCTCCTCCAGTGGCCAAGATAACCCGGGAAGCGTTGAAGATTCCAGAATCCGTCCGCACCCCGATGGCCCGGCCCGCGTGCACCAGAATTTCCCGTACGGGGGAATGAATCCGCACTCTTACGCCATGGGAAGAGACATGATCACGAAGAGCCCGGACGACATCCTGCGCCCGGTTGGAGGCTGGGAAAATTCGCCTTCCTCTTTCCTCGGCCGTAGGGAGACCGCGGGCCTTGAGGAAGGCGATCAAATCATCATTGAAGAAGCGGGAAAAAACATTGTGCAGGAATTTTCCGTTGTGCCGGTAGTTCTCGATGAAGGTCTGCAGGTCCCCGCTATTGGTGAGGTTGCACCGGCCCTTGCCCGTCAGGGCCAGCTTGATTCCTACCCGGCCCATTTTTTCCAGAAGGAGGACCCTCCCCCCCATCTCTGCGGCCCGTCCCGCCGCCATCAGGCCCGAGGCCCCTCCTCCAATTACGATCACGTCCCATTTCAAATCTTTGAACCATTAGCCACAGAGCACACGGAGGGCACAGAGAAATTTCCCTCTCGTTAATAGAAATGTCTGAAGATTGCGATCCGAAATCGCCTAGAAATTTAATCTTCCTCTCATGCCATCCTAATCTGCCTGTGGCGAAGAAACTTAAGTGTCCAAAATTCTATCTGTTACTCTACTATTATTCTCTGTGACCCCTGTGTCCTCTGTGGCAAAAATATAAAAAAATCTCTGCGCTCTCTGCGGTGAAAAAATTTTTATGCCCTTTTATATTCACATTCACAAATCTCTAGAGCGTTAAAAAAATACCCCATCTCAAAAGCCGCGGTCTCGGGTCCATCCGACCCGTGGACAATGTTCCGCTCGATGCTCGAAGCGTACTCCCGGCGGATCGTGCCGGCCGCGGCCTCTTTTGGGATTGTCGCCCCCATCAGTTCCCGGTTCCTGGCGATGGCCTGGGGTCCCTCCAGGATCATGGCCACGCAGGGCCCCGAGGACATGAAATCCGTTAGACTGTCGTAAAAACCTTTGCCCCGATGGACAGAGTAGAACCCTTCCGCCTCCTTCCTGGACAGGTGGATCATTTTCATGGCGATAATCTTCAGGCCTGCGCCTTCAAACCTTTTGATCACCTCCCCGATCAGACCTTTAGCGACTCCATCGGGTTTGATGATCGAGAGCGTCCGCTCCATAGAATCCTCCCCAGAATCAGCTTTCGCCTGCCAGCGATTCTCCGTCAGCTTTCAGGTAACTCGCAAGGATGGAATGGTTCTTTCCTGCTTATTGCGGATCGCTGCCTGCTAATGGCTCTTAATAAGTTGAAAGCCCTCTTCGTACCCCCGGAGATTCGCCTCTTTGAACCGCGTGGGAGAGTTGGCCTGCACCAGCAACTTGACCTCATCGTAGTCAAAAAAGTCCTTGATCTTGACCAGGGCTCCGAGCATAACCACGTTGGTCATCTGAATGTTGCCCAGCTTCTTGGCCAACCCAGACGCTTCGATGACATAGCCATTGCGGCAGTACTTCTGGGCCGCCTGCAAAATCTCTTCGGTGGCCGGATATTCATCCAGGCCCATGTTGTTCAGGACGGTGGGGATCTTCATGGCATTTAAAAGGTAGGTCCCCTTGGGGTTCAAAAGGCGCATGTGCCGCAGCATTTCCACGAACTCCATCCCGATGAGCAAGTCAGCCTGCCCCCGGGAAATCAGCGGAGAATAAATGGTCCCGTCGGAGATACGGATATGCGAGACCACTGCGCCGCCCCGCTGGGCCGCCCCGATGGTCTCCGCCCCCAAAACATTCAGATTCTTATTCATGGCATACTGGGAGATAACCAGGGAAGCAAAGATGTTCCCCTGTCCTCCCACACCGCTAATGACCACATCCATTTTCATACGATGGCCCCCCTTTTGCAAACATCCACGCAGAGCGCACAACCTACACAAATCATCGGGTCGATCGCGACCTTCTTCTGCTGTTTGTTGATAGAGATGGCTGGACAGCCAAAGTCATTAATGCAGATCATACACCCATTGCACCGCTCCGGGTCCAGGCGTACCTCTCTGGGTTCAAAGACTTTTTTCCCCTGCCGGGTGGATAGCAGATAGCAGGGCATCGAAGAGACGATCAATGACGGCCCCTCTTCTTTGACGGCTGCTTCTAAAGCTTCCCGGCATTCCTGGATGTGATAGGGATTGACGACCCGGTAGCTGATCCCCATGGATTCGGCCAGCTTCGACACGTTCACGGGGGTGGTTTTCTCCCCGGCCAAGGTCACCCCCGTTCCGGGATGCGGCTGGAATCCGGTCATGGCGGTCACCGTGTTCTCCCCCAGGATCACATTTACGTTGATCTTATTGTTGGCCGCGTTCATCAGCCCCAGGATGCCATTATGGTAGAAGAGTGGAATCGCCGATGAAGGCGAAAACCGGCCGATTCACTCCGGCCAGGACCATCCCGCTGCCCATGGGCACAGAGGAGCCCATGCAGTAAATGGTGGACTGGAGCTCCATGGGGCGGAAAGAACCGGCGTCATGGCAGCCGATATCCCCGGCTACGATTCCTTTGTGCTTGCGCACGGTCTGTTTCAGGGCATTGAGGATGCCGCGGTAATTGCAGCCCACGCACTGCGTCCGGGTACGGATGGGAACGTGCACGTCTAGGGTCGGAACCACAGGCTGGGTGATCTTCACGCCGGGAGCCGCTTTGGCGATGGTTTCCAGGATCATCTGCACGGTCAGCTCTCCGTCCGAAGGTACGAATCCGCTCCGCCCCAGCACCTCCACCTCGATCTTCTCCTCATGGAAGATCTTCTTGAATAGCCCCTCCACGAAGGGCTCGGTCTCTTCGAAGATGACCACTTTCTCCAAGCCCTGGACAAATTCTTTCATTTTCTTCCGCGGCAGAGGCAGGGTCCCCAATTTGAGCAGGGGGAGTTTTTGGCCCAGGAATTGCTCGGCCTCTTTGATCAGCGTAGTAGCCCATGCCGCAGCCCACCAATCCAATCTTCCCCTCTCCTTTCTCAATCCAGTTGTACGAACTGTCTTCCATGATTCCCTGGAGGAGGGCCTGCTTTTCATTCAGCCAACGGTGGCGGATTTGCGGCCGTTTTACCCCCCCGAACTTGGGCATCTCCACCGCGCTCATGATAAAGCGCTCCCGGTCTGGCTCGTAATGCGCGGCGGGCAGGTCCTTGGGCAAATCTTCATATGCGATGATCCCCCGGGCGTGGCAGACCCGGGTGACCGGGCGGAGGCAGAAAACTAATTCCGTCTTTTCCGAGAGGTCAAAGGCTTCTTTGACCATGGCTTTGGCCTCCTGAGGGGAGGAGGGGTCAAAGATGGGAAGATGGGCGTACTGGTGAACCAAAATACGCGTGTCCTCTTCATTCTGCGACGAGAGACCCCCCGGGTCATCGGCCGAGATCAAGACCAGACCTCCCCGGATCCCGGTGAAGTTGACATGCATCAGGAAGTCCGTCACAAAATTCGTGCCGTTGTGCTTCATCACCGGCATGGCCCGCACGTGACAAAGGGAAGCGCCGGTGCAAAGCTCAAAGGCCACCTTCTCATTATTGGCCCACTCCACGTGGACGCCCGGGACCCCCAGGCATTCATCGACGATTTCAGTGGCCGGAGTTCCCGGATATCCCGCCACCACTCGGACCCCGGCTTCGAGCGCTCCGCGGGCGATCGCCGTGTCCCCCATGACATAACGTTTCTCTTCCATGGTTTCCTATCTCCTCGTTCTATTTTGTATTGCCCATAAAAAGGAAAGTCTTCCCCACCTCAGTCTTCAGATGGATCATGACCCGGATGAGGGAGAAATATGATGATTCTTATCATGGAAGAAATGATTATGCAAGGGAAAATGCTTTTAGATGAAGATTGAATTGGAGGCCTTTTCATGCCATATTTATATTTTAAGAATAAAATTCTTTGAGGTGAACCAATGAAAATTGAGTTCATTGACGCGCGGGACCTGCCCGACGCGTGGTTTCAATGTGTGTACCGAATTCTGGATTCCGGTCATGTTTATGAAATTGACAAGGGAAGCTTCCAGGGACAGAAACGCCGCGAGTTTGACTTTGTCGTCGTGCAGATCCATTACCCTGGCACCCAACCCCTGATCCCCGACATTCCTCCCGGATTGGGGATCCCCGCCCCCACGACCATGGAGTATGTAAACCAGTATATGCGTTACTGGATCACCGATGACCGCGAGAAAGGGGAGACTTACACTTACGGTGAGCGGTTAACCAACCCCAAAATCAATGGGGTTTCTCTGGGAATCAACCCCATCGAGGAAGTGATCAAGATGTACAAATCGACGGGCCCGGGCACCAACCAAGCCACCATGGAAGTGGGCATGCCCCAGGACATCGTGAATCCTGACCCCCCCTGCCTGCGCCTGATCGACACGCGGGTGCGCTATGGAAAGCTCCATTTCGTGGTCTATTTCCGCTCCTGGGATCTCTGGGCCGGTTTCCCGGCCAACCTGGCCGGAATTCAACTCCTGAAAGAATACATGGCGCCAGCAGATCGGGGTAGAAGACGGGGAGATCATCGCCGTCTCCAAAGGCATGCACCTCTACGACTACACCTGGGACCTGGCCAAACTGCGTACCTACCGTTC
>CAVXFA010000016.1:0-13968 GCA_963760605.1 uncultured delta proteobacterium
CATTGCCGGCCTTTACGCCGCCCTGGAATCCAGTCGTTTCGTAGATACAGCGGTTCTTTCGAAAGTGTTTCCGACTCGCTCCCACTCCATCTCGGCTCAAGGGGGTACGGCCGCTGCTCTGGGGAGCCTGGAGGAAGACCACTGGGAATGGCATCTTTACGATACGGTGCGAGGGGCAGACTACCTGGGGGACCAGGATGCCCAGGAAATTCTCGTCCGTGAGGCCATCGAGGTGGCCTACGATCTGGAACACATGGGCTGCCCTTTCAGCCGCACGGAGGATGGAAAGATTGCTCAGCGGGAATTCGGAGGGCACTACAGCAACTTTGGGAAGGGGGGGGGGCATTCGGCGGATGTGCTACGCCGCCGACCGGACGGGTCATGCCATGCTGCATACGCTCTACGAGCAATGCATTAAGCACGATGTGCGTTTCTATTCAGAGTTTTTCGTCATCAGCCTATTGGTGGAGAACAATGTGTGCTCCGGCGTGGTCGCCTGGGACGTACGGAACGGGGGGTTGCATATTTTTCATGCGAAAACCCTAATGTTCGCCACCGGCGGGTACGCCCGGGCCTGGAAAGTGAACACGAATGCCCTCGCCAACACGGGAGATGGAATGGCGCTCGTCTTGCAAACGGGCCTTCCTCTGGAGGATATGGAGTTCGTCCAGTTCCATCCCACCGGGCTTTTTCCTTCAGGAGTTTTGGTCACGGAAGGGGCCCGGGGGGAAGGGGGCTATCTGGTCAATAATGAAGGAAAGCGTTTCATGGAGAATTATGCCCCCGCCAAGATGGAACTTGCTCCACGGGATGTGGTCTCCAGGTCCATCCAGAAAGAGATCAATGAGGGCCGGGGAATTGGCGGAAAAGGGTATGTCCACCTGGACCTCCGTCACCTGGGCCGTCAGGCCATTATGGAAAAATTGCCCCAGATCCACGAACTGATCCTCAAATTTGCGGGGATCGACGCCGTTACGGACTTTATTCCCATCCTGCCTACCTCCCACTACGCTATGGGCGGGATTCCCACAGACAATAATGGGCAGGTCGTCATGGATGCCAAAAACACCCCGGTGGTTGGCTTCTACGCGGCTGGGGAGTGTGCCTGCATCTCCTTGCATGGAGCCAACCGCCTGGGCTGCAACTCTACCATGGACTGCGCGGTCTTCGGGAGAAAAGTTGGCCGGGCCATGGCCAAGTTCATCGGCGCAGGGGCGGTGAAAGCTTCCCTCCCGAAGGATGCCCTGGACAGGGCAAAATCCAAGCTGGACTGTATATGGACCGCTAAAGGAAAGGAAAGCCCGGCAGCCATCCGAGATGAATTGCAGGCGACCATGATGGTCAACTGCGGGATCTTCCGGGATGAAAAATCTCTGAAGGAACAGCTGAAGGTCATCAAATCCCTTCAGGAGCAGTATAAATGGATCGAGGTGGGCTACAAAGGCCAACGGTTTAACACCGAGCTTCTGGATACCATCGAACTCGGCAATATGCTCGACTTTGTGGAGACGATCGTCGTCGGAGGATTAGCCCGGGCTGAAAGCCGGGGGGCCCACTCGCGGACAGATTTTCCCAAGCGCGATGACGTTAACTGGCTGAAGCATACCTTGGCCTGGAAGACGGACGCCGGGGTCCGGCTGGATTATAAACCGGTGGTGATCACCCGGTTCAAGCCAGAGGAGAGAAAATTCTAAACTGATTGGATCTCAATTCTCAAGGAGTCGAAAAGATGATGCGAAACTTTAAAATTTTCCGGTTTAATCCCGATGAAGACAAAGCACCCTATTATAAATCTTACCAGGTAGAGGTACAGGAAGGCATGACCGTCTTGGACGTTTTAAACGAGATCAAATGGAAGCTGGACGGCAGCCTGACTTTCCGCCGTTCCTGCCGCCATGGGATCTGCGGGTCCTGCGCCCTGACGATCAATGGGTTGAATAAACTGGCCTGTGAAACGCAGGTCAAATCCCTCGGTAGCGGAACGATTGAAGTGGAGCCCCTGAGGCACTTTCCGGTGATCAAGGATTTGGCCGTGGATATGGACGACTTCTACAGAAAATACGAAGCCATAAAGCCCTACTTCATCGCCGGCACCCCGCCCACGGACAAAGAGCGCTACCAAAGCATCGAGGACCGGAAGAAGATCGACGGCTCCTACGAGTGCATCCTCTGCGGAGCCTGTACCTCGTCCTGCCCCTCCTACTGGGCGAATCAGAACTTTTTCGGGCCGGCGGCCTTACTCAAGGCCTACCGGTTCATTTTCGATTCCCGGGATGAAGGGCTGGAGGAGCGTTTGCCGATTCTGAACAGCCGCCATGGCCTGTGGCGATGCCATACCATCTTTAATTGCACCATCTGTCCCAAGTCCCTGAATCCCACGTGGGCCATCGGCGAACTGAAGAAAAAGGTCATCAGCGAGAAGTATTGATCTCCCTCACACCAGCTCTCTCCTTCCTGAGACTGTGCGGCAATGAAGGAAAAGGGCCGTCATTCCCGCGAAAGCGGGAATCCTGGGAAGGTGAAAAAGAATAAGTTACGGGAAATCACACGATATTTTTCTATGACCGGACCCGCCTGGATGCCCGCCCTGCACCACACTAGGTACAGGGCGGGCATGACGAATTAAGACACAGTCTCCCTAGGGAGAGGGACGGCTAGAGGAGCAAAATTGCGAAAGATCAAAAGCATGAGTTTTCCCTTTCTGGCATTTATCCTTAGGGCGGAGAGACTGGGAAAATGACGGCGGGTAGCGGAGAGTAAGGCCATGCACATTCATGAGTACCAGGCAAAGGAGATTCTCACCCGCTACGGGGTGAAGGTTCCGAAGGGCAAGGTTGCTTTTACACCTACGGAGGCCGAAGCCGCAGCCCAGGCTATCGGTCCTGGCCCCTTTGTGGTAAAGGCCCAGGTGCACGCTGGCGGACGAGGAAAAGGCGGCGGAATCCGGGTAGCCAAGGACCCTGCCGCAGTCAGGCAGTTTGCTCGGGAGATGATCGGGATGAAGCTGCTTACCCCGCAGACTGGGGCGCAAGGCAAACCTGTCAGCCGGGTCCTAATTGAGGAGAGCCTCTCCATTTCTCGCGAGCTCTATTTGGGGGTTACGATTGATCGGGGAAGGGGAAGGGTGGCGATGATCGGATGCTCCGAAGGAGGGGTAGAAATTGAAGAGGTGGCGGCCAGGTCTCCAGAAAAAATTCAGAAAGCAATCGTGGACCCCGGGTGCGGATTTTCGCTATATGAGGGTCGAAAGTTAGCCATGGCAATGGGCTTAGAGGGTGCCGGCGTAGGGAAGGGCTCCGCCATCGCCCACGCCCTCTACCGGGCTTTTATGGATAACGATTGTTCTTTGGCCGAGATCAACCCGCTGGTTTTGACCCCGCGAGGAGAATTAGTTGCCTTGGATGCCAAGATGAACATAGACGACAACGCCCTCTATCGCCACCCCGACATCCTGGCCTTACGGGATGTTGAGCAGGAGGACCCCCGGGACGTAGAAGCCTCCAGGCTGGGGTTAAATTTTATCAACCTCTCAGGGAATATTGGCTGTATTGTCAACGGAGCTGGCTTGGCCATGGCCACCCTGGACCTTCTGCGCTATTACGGAGGAGAGCCGGCCAACTTCTTAGACGCCGGGGCAGGAGCCTCCAAGGAGATGATCCGGAACGCCTTTATTCTTCTCTCTGCGGACCCCAAGGTCAAGGGAATTCTGATCAACGTGTTTGGAGGGATCACCCGCTGTGACAGCTACGCGGAGGGCATCGTGGAGGCGATGCGGGAGAAGCCCTTGACCGTGCCTTTGGTGGTTCGCATGGAGGGAACCAACATGGAGCTGGGCAGGAAAATTTTGGCGGAATCAGGTCTCGACATCCTCTTCGCCGCCAGCATGAAAGAAGCCGCCCAGAAGGTCGTCGAACTGGTCAAATAGAATTAAAGGTCAGAAATTTTTAAGCCCTTCGATAGCCTGACAAAACAGGATGTTGAAGGGCTTTTTTATTATTTCATTTATATTTTTCCTTGACTGGATTCTAAGCAAAAAAAGGTAACCTTAAAATAGGTTTCTGCCGAATTCTGCGCAACACTCTGTACTTTTTTACCACCTTGGGCGTAAACCAAGCGGTCAAGCAAATCTTTGGCCTGTTCGCGCAGAGCATTAAGCCGCGCGCGCAAGGATTCAGCGCTTTGACCTTGCACTTTTTGGAAATAGGGGTCTGTTGGCGATGCGATAAATTGCCCAAAATGCTAAAAATAAATTTTTGCACTCAAGAAAATTTGATATTAGGCAATCGGTGACGAAAAAAATGTTATTCAAAAGACCAGGGATTTCTGTTAATATATTTAGAAAAATGAATTAAAGGCAAAAGATTGAGCACGTATACTGTTTTTCCTAATGCTCCGATTACTGAAGCTCTTTTAGACATACGGGTTCAACTACCTCAGGAAATTGATCTCAAAAAATTAGAGGTATTCCAGGAAAATATTAAAAGCCGGTTTCCTGATAAGAAACAACGAATATCTTTTGAAGCTGGGTTTCACTTATCGCCAGAAAAAGCGCCAGTACCCCTTCCTGCTTCCGGTGGACCCTACGGGTACATGTTCAGCTCTCCGAATGAAAAAAAGGTAGTTCAAGCGAGATTAGATGGCTTTACTTTCAATAAGCTGAGGCCTTATGAAAATTGGGATCGATTCTTTTGCGAGGCACAAGAGCTGTGGGACTTTTACTTGAAAATTGCCAAGCCCGAAAAAATTACACGTATTGCTTTGAGATATATAAATCGAATAGAGATACCTTTGCCAATAAAGGATTTTAAAGAATACATCTTAACCATTCCTGAAATTGCACCCCACCTTCCCCAGGGAATTGCTCGATTATTTATGCAAATTTCTATTCCGAACCATGAAATCCAAGCAACCGCCATAGTTACTGAAGCAATGGAAAGCACTGCTGACACCCAGAAATTACCCTTTATATTGGATATAGATGTCTTTCAAGAAACCCTCAGCAGTGCCGATGAACCAGAAATTTGGGAAAGATTTAAAAGACTCCGTGTTTTCAAGAATGATATTTTTTTCAAAAGTATAACTGAGAAAACAAAGGAGCTGTTTAAATGACATACGCTGATCCATACTCAAATAGACAAGGAATAATATTCCCAGAATTTCTGGATGATGTAGCAATAGGGATTGAATCTTCTGATGTCCGAAGAGCATTTCAAATCTCCTTTGAACATTACAACTGGCCGTTTTCACGGACTTGGGCCAATGAAAAACTGAAATTTTTAACGCTTAAGGCAGAATGGGAAATAGAGACTGCCCATCTATCCTCTATTACCGAGATTGCCATGCATCCGGCCTATCAACAAATTATCGGAATGGGGCGAATTGCTATCCCCTTTATTCTTTCTGAAATGAAGAAAAAAACGGGTCACTGGTTTTGGGCTCTGAAGTCTATTACTGGTGAAGATCCTGTTTTGCCCGCGCAAAGAGGAAGAATAAAACAAATGACAGAAGCATGGCTTCGTTGGGGCAGAGCGCAGGGATATCCAGTGTGAGTAAGGAAGTTATAGAGCTTCTTTTTCCTGGTTTAATCGATACCGGCTTCTCCATAATGAGTCCTGAAACACCAGAGTATAATTGCGTTGCTTGGGCTGCGGGTGATACTGAAGCATGGTGGGAACCGGATGCTTTTAACTTGGGCTATTGGCCTTCTAATGCACCAAGGGAATTTAACATAAATGCCTATATTAAGGCATATGAAACTCTTGGATATACTCGCTGTGAGAATGCTGAATATGAGGAAGGTTTTGAAAAGATCGTTATATTTGTTGACCCAAATGGAAAGCCAACACATGCGGCAAGACAATTGAATTCAGAAAGATGGACAAGCAAATTGGGGCAGTTAGAGGATATAGAGCATAGCTTAGAAGGACTTGTTGGCTCACAATATGGTTCTGTTGGAATTTACATGAAGCGGCCAAAGTAAGACTTTCCAAGGCCTTAGGTCACGGACCAACCCTTCGCTCTTGGCCATACCCCCGGTAATGGTTACATCTTCCTCAATACCGACACAACGGGCCATTCCAAGCGGCTGCTGTCCTTCCCGTAGGGGGTATCCTCGTACGTCCCGGTAATGGCTTTAAAGTCAATGCCCCTTTTCTTCTCCAAGTCTTTCATACACTGCAACATGTTTTCCGAAAAAGTCTCAAGGTGCGGGGAGTCCGGAAGAACCACTTGAACACTCGGCGAGTGAGTCTCGGGGAATAGCGCTCCGGCTTGGGAAAAGGCATCTTCATTACGGCTTGCTGGAACTGCGAAAAGCAGGAGAAAAGGGCTTTTTCTATTCTAAGAACCTCCTTCTTTTTCAAACTCGCTGCTTTTGGCCCAATCGCCACCCCAAAGCAAAGCTTTCTTATTCAAATCCAGCAGGGACGGCGGTACCCGATTGGATAGGGCCTGAAGAAGAGATTCTTCACTGACCAGGGTCATGGCTTTCACCACCGCTCCCAGGAGGACCATGTTGGCGACCAGGCGGTTCCCGAATTCCTTCAGGGCTCTTTCGGTAGCCGGAACGGGAATATGTTTCAAAGGAATGGAGGCGTCGGGCTTGATCAACTGGGAGTCGATGAAGATCCTCCCTTGGGAAGGATTGACTTTTGTTTTGTTCTGATCGTAGGTCCCCTGAGACATGCAGGCTAAGACGTCGGCCTCGGTGACCTCCGGGTAATCGATCCAGGAGTCCGAGATGAGCACATCGGCCTTGCAGGCCGATCCCCGGGCTTCCGCCCCATAAGAAGAAGTCTGACCGACGTATTTCTTTTCCATAACCGCTGCTTCTCCCAGGATCTCTCCCATCAAGATAATTCCCTGTCCACCCAGTCCGGTAAATCGCACCTGGATCATTCCCTGCCTCCCTTTCCTTGCGCATCGACAAATTCTCCTACGATGACTTTGCCCTGAAGTTCTGCCGGGTCTAGGCCTCTCGCTTTCTCTACGGAGATACATTCATTTTTCAGGGCCTTCAACATCTCGTAGGCCGTGCGGAAGGCATTCCGCCGACCAAACTGGGTGGGGCAGGGGGAGAGGACCTCAACGAACGAAAAGCCCCGGTGGACGATCGCCTTCTTGAGGGTGCGGGTCAGTGGAATCGGCGTGGCCACCGGCTGCCGGGCCACGAAGGTGGCCCCGCACGCCTGGACCAGCTTGCAGAGGTCGAAGGGGGGTTCCGGGTTTCCCTTGGGAGTGGTGGTGGTGAACGAGCCGATGGGAGTGGTGGAAGCGACCTGCCCGCCGGTCATGCCGTAGATGGAATTGTTGGCACAGACGACGGTCATATCCATGTTTCTCCGGGCAGCATGGATGAGATGGTTACCGCCGATGGAGCTTAGGTCGCCGTCTCCGCTGATGACCATGACCTTCAGCTTGGGGTTGAAGAGCTTGGCCCCCGTGGCATAAGCAACGGCCCGTCCATGCAGGGTATGCAGGGTGTCGGCTTTGAAGTGGGGGCTGGGAATCCAGGCGGCGCAACCGATGCCCGAAACGAAGAGCATTTGCTTCATGTCGTATTCAAGTTCGGCGATCGCCCGCAGCACGGCACCCATCAGGATGCCATGGCCACATCCGGGACAGAAGGGCGTGGGAAAAGCCTGAAGGTTGATCAACTGAAAAATTTTTTCGTTCATACCGGATTCCTCCGAATTCCCTCCACGATCTCCACTGGCTCGATGACCTCACCGTTCGTCTTGGGCAGGGAAATGACCGGCGTGTTCGTGTATTTCTTCAGTTCCCCGGCGATCTGGCCACGGTTCATTTCCGGGACAAAGATCATCCGGCAGCGTTTTCCCAATTCGGCGATGGCCTCCTCCGCGAAAGGCCAGATGGAGACCAGCCTGAGCAGGCCAGCCTTCATTCCTCCTCTCCGGAGAGATTTAACCGCCTGGAGCGCAGCCCGGGCCGTAAAGCCATAAGCTACCACGCCGATTTCTGCATCTTCCAGGAAGTGCGACTCGGTCTCGATCACTTCGGATTTAAAATCCTTCACCTTGCGAGTCAATCGTTCGGTCAGCCGGGCCTGGGTGGCGGAATCCGCGGTCTTGCGGAAGCCCCAAGGGTCATGCGTGGAGCCAGTGACCAGGAGGTTGGCTCCTTCTCCAAAGGCGGGCATGGGGGGAACCCCGTTGGGTTCATCGGTCCCGAAGGGGGGGAGATTCGGGGCCTTGAACCGGTCGAAGACTTCCACTTCCTCTTTTACCACCAGCGTCTCCCGCAGATGTCCCACGGCTTCATCGGCGAGGAGGAAGACCGGGACCCGGAAACGCTCGGCGAAGTTGAAGGCCTTGATGGTCAGGTCGTACATCTCCTGTACAGACCAAGGGGCAAAGGCGACGATCTCGTTGTCTCCGTGGGGGCCCCATTTGACCTGCATCACGTCCCCCTGAGCAGGGCGAGTGGCCTGCCCCGTGCTCGGTCCGGCCCGCTGAACATCCACAATCACGCAGGGAGTCTCGGTGATCACGGCATAGCCGATGCCCTCGGTCATCAGGCTGATTCCGGGTCCAGAGGTAGCGGTCATGGCTTTGGCCCCGGCCCAGGAAGCCCCGATGACAGAGGAAATGGAGCCGATTTCATCTTCCATCTGGATGAATACGCCTTCCACCTCCGAGAGACGGTGGACCATACGAATCATGATTTCACTCGCCGGGGTGATGGGATAGCCGGCGTAAAAACGACAACCCGCGGCGATCGCTCCCTCGGCGCAGGCCTCATCGCCCTGCATAAAATACCAGCCGGCAGCCAGAGCACTTTTAATTTTCTTTAGTTGCATCTCTGTACCTCAATTTCCCTTTTCCACGTGGATGGCCAGGTCCGGGCAAAGCATCTCGCACTGCAGGCAGCGGGTGCATTCTTCGGCATGGATGATGGCCACGGGATGGAACCCTTTCTCGGAAACTTCCTTAGATTTCTCGAAGACCTTCTGGGGGCAAATTTCGAGACAGAGGTAGCATCCCTTGCACCATTTTTGGTTAATATGGATATTGGCAACTTTTTTCTTTTCCCTTCTGTCGTCCTGCAAATCGTCGATCTCCTTTCCCATTTCCTCGGAGGTTTCTCCCAAAAAAACCCATGGAAATAATATCGCTTACTCAGAGACGAGGAGTCAAGTTTTTTCTAAGGCCGATGGGGGATGAAACGCGGGGCTTTTTCTCTTGACGAAGGGGGGTTGAATTTATACTATAAATAAGGTTTCTTTTCGATAAAGAAAAGGAAATCGTTTATGAGCATCTTGGTAGACGAGAAGACAAAGGTCATTTGTCAGGGGATCACGGGGAAACAGGGAATGTTTCACACCCGCCAGGCCTTGGCTTACGGAACAAAGATGGTCGGGGGGGTGACTCCTGGAAAAGGTGGGGAGAAGATGGATGGCCTCCCCATCTTCAATACAGTTATGGAAGCGGTGCAGGAGACGGGGGCGAATGCCTCGGTGATTTACGTACCCGCTCCTTACGCGGCCGATGCCATCATGGAGGCAGTGGATGCGGAAGTGGAGCTGATCGTTTGCATCACCGAGGGAATCCCTGTTTTGGACATGGTCGCGGCAAAGGGATATCTGGTAGGGAAGAAGAGTCGGCTCCTGGGGCCGAATTGCCCGGGAGTGATCAGCCCCGGGAAGTGCAAAATCGGCATCATGCCGGGGTACATCCATAAGCCGGGGACAATCGGGTTGATCTCTAGGAGCGGTACGTTGACGTATGAGGCCGTTGACCAGCTAACCCGTTTGGGCCTGGGCCAGTCCACCTGCCTGGGGATCGGGGGGGACCCGATCATCGGTTTATCTTTTGTGGATCTCCTGGGACTTTTTTCCCGGGATCCAGAGACAGAGGCGGTTATCCTGATTGGGGAGATCGGCGGGGAGGCCGAGGAGGAGGCTGCGGATTATATCCGCACTCGTTTCCGCAAGCCCGTGGGTGCTTTCATCGCCGGTCAGAATGCCCCACCGGGGCGGCGGATGGGACATGCGGGGGCAGTCGTCTCTGGGGACAGAGGCTCAGCGAGAGGGAAGATGGAGGCCCTCCGTTCCGCCGGGGTCGCGGTGGTCGAAAATCCGGCGGAGATGGGCCTAACTATGCAGCGAATCTTGCAGGAAAGAAAAGAATCGTGAGCCCATGGCCAAGAAAGACAAACCTTCCATAGAAATTTACAAGAGCTGGTGCAAACGCTGCGGCATCTGTGTCGCCTTCTGCCCGGCTGAGGTGTTGGCTCAGGACGATTCGGGGGTCGTCTCTGTCAAAGACCCGGAGCGCTGCACCGGCTGCCAGCTGTGTGAGCTGCGCTGCCCAGATTTTGCCATTCATGTGCGCCCGCCCAAGAAGAAGAAGGAAAAGACTCTGGAACAAACCAGGGGAAAAATTTCTGCTGAATAGAACTTAGGACAAGCGGGATGAAGACCCTGAAAAAACCTGAATCCAAGGCCCAGCTGATGCAAGGAAACGAGGCTTGTGCCGAGGGAGCGTTGGGGGCCGGATGCCGTTTTTTTGCTGGTTATCCGATCACTCCCGCTTCGGAGATCGCGGAACGTCTCTCCTACCGGCTTCCCCAAATGGACGGGACCTTTATCCAGATGGAGGATGAGATCGCCAGCATGGGGGCGGTGATCGGAGCCTCGCTGGCCGGGGTGAAATCCATGACCGCTACCTCCGGGCCGGGTTTTTCTCTGATGCAGGAGAATCTGGGTTTTGCTTGTATAGCCGAAGTGCCTTGCGTGGTTGTAGATGTCATGCGGGGCGGGCCGAGCACGGGGCTTCCCACCAACCCATCCCAGGGGGATGTAATGCAGGCCCGTTGGGGTACCCATGGGGATCATCCCATCATTTCTCTCTGCCCGAGCTCGGTCTTAGAATGTTTTTCTCTGACGGTCAAGGCTTTTAACTTCTCCGAAAAATACCGCACGCCGGTGATCCTCCTGATGGACGAAGTGGTGGCTCACATGAGGGAGAAGGTCGTCTTACCCGACTCCAACCAGGTGGAAGTCATCGATCGGGTTAAGCCGTCGGTTCCCCCGGAGTGGTATCTCCCTTACGAGGACACCAGCTTCGGCGTTCCGGCGATGGGCATTTTTGGCGAGGGTTATCGTTACCACGTCACGGGGCTGGTGCACGATATTCGGGGGTTTCCTACCTTGCGGCAGGATGAAATCGAGCCGTTTCTCCTCCGGCTCTTCCGCAAAATCTCCACCCACTTCGACGACATCCAGATCGTCGAGAGCTTTCTTACCGAAGATGCAGACTGGGTCATCGTAGCTTATGGCAGCGTAGCCCGTTCGGCCCATCGCGCCATGGTGGAGGCCCGGGCCCAGGGAATCAAGGTGGGGTTGATGAAGTTGATCACCCTCTGGCCTTTTCCCCGGAGGTTTGTTGAACCTTTATCCCGGGCAGGCAAAGTCCTGCTCGTGCCAGAGATGAACATGGGTCAAATCTCCCGCGAAGTTAAGCGGGTCACCCAGGAGATGACCCCGGTGATTACTCTGAACAAGATTGACGGAACCCTGATCACCCCCAAGGAGATCCTGGAAAAGATCCGGGAGGAGAAGAAATGATCGAAGATCGCCCCCTCATTTATAAGTACCTTCGCCATGATAAAAAATTTCCTCACGTCTGGTGCGGGGGCTGCGGAATTGGCATTATGCAGGGATCGTTGATCCGGGCCATCGATCACATCGGCTATACCAAGGACGAGGTGGTCCTGGTTTCCGGGATCGGTTGCTCGGGACGACTCCCGGTCTATGTGGACTTCAACACTCTGCATACCACCCATGGTCGAGCCCTGACCTTTGCCACCGGTGTCAAGCTGGCCAAGCCCGAGCTGCATGTGATCGTCATCATGGGGGATGGAGATGCCACCGCCATCGGCGGGAACCATTTCATCCACGCCGCGCGGAGAAACTTGGACCTGACCGCGATCATCGTAAATAACAGTATCTACGGCATGACCGGTGGGCAATATTCTCCGACGACTCCCTACGGACAGCGAGCCACCACAGCCATTTACGGGTCGGTGGAGCATTCCTTCAACATCTCTCAGCTGGCGGTGTGCGCCGGAGCGATCTTCGCCGCCCGGGGGACGGTTTACCATGTGCGACAGTTGGACGGACTCATCGAGAAGGCTCTGCTCAAAGGGGGTTTCAGCGTGGTCGAGGTGATCAGCCAGTGCCATACCCATTATGGGCGACTGAACAAGTTAGGGAACCAGATCGAGATGATGAAGTGGCAGCGGGACAGCGCCGTTCCCGTGGAAAAGGCCCGCCAGATGAGCCCGGAAGAAATGAAGAATAAGTTCGAGGTCGGCATTTTAGTGGACCGGGAAGCGCCCAACTACCTGGAAGAGTACGATAAAGTGCGGCAAAGGGCCAAGGAGGCCCTTTCTTTGCAAGTGGAATCCAAAGAGGAAAAAGAGGAAAGCGACCGTCGAGAGGTTTTGGACAGACACTAATTTATCGCTCGTTGAATCCAGGCGAAAGACCGCAAGGCGTAAGTCGTAAGAGCGTAAGGCGTGAAACAGCTCTCGCTCTCGCGACTCGCCCTTTTTGGGGGAAAGGATCATGATTGATCGCTACGAAATCCGGCTGAGTGGGACGGGGGGACAGGGGTTGGTATTAGCCGGTATCATCTTGGCCGAGGCCGCGGGCATTTATGAAGGGAGGCACGTCGTCCAGACCGTCAGTTATGGCCCGGCCGCCCGGGGCGGGACAAGCCGGGCGGATGTCGTAATCAGCGATGGGGAGATCGATTATCCCAAGGCCATAGGACTGGATTTGCTCCTGGCGATGACTCAGATGGCTTTCGATGAGTCGGCCGGTGACCTGAAACCGTCGGGAATCGTGGTGGTAGATTCCCAGTTGGTTACCGAGGCAAACAGTCTGCGGGTAGTGAAGATTCCTTTTACCCAGATCGCCCGGGAAAAATGCAAGCGGGAGCAGATGGCCAACATTGTTGCCCTGGGCGCATTGAGTAGGCTGATTCCGGCCATGCCGTCTGGAGCCGGAGTGGTCTCGCCGGAATCCTTAGAAGCCGCAGCCCTGGCCCGAGTACCCAAAGAAACGGAAAAACTGAACCAGCTGGCCTTTCAGGAAGGACTAAAGGCGGTCGCAGCGATTCAAAAAACCCTTGTCTTTGAACAACCCTCGGAAGACAAAGATCAGATCTAAAGTTTGGGCAGCTTACACTTGTCCTTTCCTCTTTGAGGCGTTCCCCCGGCTGGGGGGTCGGATCGTGAAACTTGTAAATTCGGAGCTGCCCTGTAGGTCGCCCGGTTTCCCCGGGTCAGTAACGAGACCAGCCAGCGGGTTGAAGTGCTTCCCCCGCTTATTTCCAGCTACAACAGCTTGTATGGAGAAGCCCTTTTTGTCCACTCGCTGGCGGGATAATCTCTCTGCAACTGTTCATACGCCTCCTTAAGCGGTTTGGGATCGTGCGTTCTCTTATACCGACTGACCCCCCGCAGATAAATTGCTTCCGGGGCTGAGTCGCTTTTTGGATACTCTGCCAGCAATTTCTCCAAGATTGAAATAGCCTCGTCGAACCGTTCTAAATCAAAATGGCATTTGGCCATACCCAGCCTCAGAGAAGGGACCAACTCCTGGGGGGAGAGAAAACCGACGGTTCGGTGGTGTTCCTTGCCGTCGGAATCCAGCGTGATCAGCGTGGGCGTCCACTGGACATTAAAATCCGTGGCCAGGGGCTGGGAATTATATGCCACCTGAAGGGGAACTATGTACTTCTGAATGAATTCGATCACTGTGGGATTTGGATACGTAACTGCATCCATCTGTTGACAACCAATTCAATTGGGGTTGTGAAAAAAGAGCAAAATTTGCTTATTTTCTGCGCGAGCACGGGATGTGGCTGGCTTCAGGTCTTTTTCCCATTTGATTTGATTTTTCATCGCTTCTCCTCCTTTGTCTATTTTTGGACCTCCCAA
>CAVXFA010000017.1:0-14327 GCA_963760605.1 uncultured delta proteobacterium
ATTCCCGCTTTCGCGGGAATGACGTGGTCGGTTGGAATTAATGACGCTGTGCATAGTACCCATGATCATTGTAAATTCACAAGACCCCTATCCCAAAGGACCTTCTTGCAATGGCTTCAGCGGATGCGAATCGTGTCATGGGGAATGGGTGTGGTTTGATTATAAGATTGGGCTACCGGGAAGGGCAGCCAGCAGTGTGTTATAATAAAATCAATGTGGCCTGCGCTGCTTGGGAAATTCTTGATGAGATAAGAGGAGGGTCTCATGGATCTGACAGAAGTTCGGGAAAAAGCCAAAGAGAGGATGAAAGGGTTCTGCGCTGTTTACAAGGTCTGCGACGGGGAGCCAGAGAGGCTTTGCCAGGGGATCAAGTATGGCAAACCCATCGGCATGGGGGGAATCGGTAAAGGGGCCAGCTTTACCGCCAACGTGGAGGCGCTGGCTCGGCTCAAACTGAAGACCCGCCTGATTAACCCCCACGTGGAACCAGATACGAAGGCCTCTTTCTTGGGGAAAGAGGTAGCTTTCCCCATCTTTTGTACTTCCATGAGCGGGGTCAAGATCAGCATGGGTGGAGGAATCACCGAGCTGGAATTTGCCCAGGCCGTCCTCCAGGGATGCAGGGGGGCGGGCACCATCGGCTTCTTCGGCGATGGGGCCGAGACCTTCGAAGATCGACCGGGTCTGCAGGCGATCAAAGAGGTAGGGGGTTGGGGCGTGCAGATCTTCAAGCCCCGCGAGCAAAAGGTTCTACTCCGGCTGATCCAAGAGGCTGAAAAGGTCGGCGCCATCGCCGTGGGGGTAGACGTGGACGGAGCTGGATCCGTGCCCATGGTGATGAAGGGGCAACCCGTTTTCCGGAAATCTGTCCAAGAACTCAGGGAGCTTGTTCAATCCACCCGCCTGCCCTTTATCATCAAGGGGATCACCCACGAGGAGGACGCTGCCTTGGCTCTGCAGGCCGGGTGCAAGGTGGTTAGCATATCCAATCACGGGGGCCGCGTGCTCGACTCCATGCTAGGGATTGCTGAGGTCCTTCCCCGGCTGGTCCCCATCCTGAAGGGAAAAGTGATCATCACAGCAGACGGGGGCGTACGGACGGGCTTTGACGTGATCAAGATGCTGGCCCTCGGAGCGGACTTCGTGATGGTGGGGAGAGAGATGATTCGCGCGGCGATCGGAGGCGGTGCGGAGGGGGTCCGCATAGAGATGGATTTTCTGGCTAAAGACCTGCGTAGGGCAATGATGATGACCAGTTGTAACTCCCTCGCCGATATTAACGAGCGGATTTTCGCTTAGCTACAGCCAAAGACGGCGACCGTAAGCTTTCATTAAGCCACGCCATGGTTGAAAACACCGATCTTTTGCCACTCGACAAAGTGATGGCGAATCGCTATAATCAAATAACCTTAAAAATTTCTGGAGGTTTATGGAAGCTGAGGGTCACTTTGCTGGATGGGGGATGGCCTCAATCAGCAGGCGCAACCAGTCTTAAGCAGGCTCAAGGACGGAAAGAAAGAACGAACGCTCCGGTTCATTTGTAAACAGAAGGAGATGTCTTGAAGGAAGAGCGGAAGCTTTCGGTTGGCGCGTACCTGTCTCAGGAACGGAAGCGAAAGAACATCTCTTTGGTCGAAATCGCCAAGGTCACTCGCATCTCCCTGCAATATCTCGAGGCCCTGGAAAAGGACGAATTTCAAACCCTCCCTGCCTCTATTTTCGTTCGCGGTTTCCTCCGCACCTATGCCGCCCAGATCGGGCTTGATCCCAAAGAAGTCCTAAACCTGTACGAAGCTCAAGTGGATTCTTTTAACGAGCCGGGAAAAAAGGAGGCGGTCGCCCCGCCCAAGAGATTAGAACCTCTGGCCAAATACATCCTCACTTTATTGATCATGGTTCTCGGGGTGGGCATTGCCTTTCTCTTCTTCAAAGAGACTTCCGTTCCCCCGTCCTCTTCTCCTTCCTCCTCCCCGGAAATCCCCCCTGCCCGAACGCCGCCGGCCAAAGCACCTCCCTCCACAGCCCGCTCCTCCCACGAGAAAGGGCCTCTAAAGGAGCTGGAGATCGCTAAGCCAGAAAAAAAACTGGGAAGCCTCCCTGCCAGTCCTGTTGTGGCCGCGGGAGCGAAAAAGGAAGGGAAGCGGTACGTCCTCAAAGTCAAGGCCATCGAGAAGACTTGGCTGCGCATTCAATCAGACGACCAGTCGGAGTTCGAGGCCCTTCTCCAGCCCAAGGAGACGGCTACCTGGACCGCCCAGCGTCAGTTCAAGATTCTCGTAGGAAATGCCGGAGGGATAGAAGTCTTCCTCAACGGGAACCCCCAGGGTCCTATGGGGAAATCCGGCCAGGTCGTCAACCTTCTGCTTCCGAACGAAATAAACCCTCCCTAACTCTTAGCTTTTCCTTAGACCTAAAAGACCGATCAGCGACAAGCTGACCAGCTTCAGGAAAATGATCACCGCACAGGTCTGAAGGATCCCTAAAACCGGGACCCAAAGAACGCCCACCAGGAGCGACCCGGCCCAGGCTCCGAAAAGGTCGGAACCGTAAAGGATTCCCGCTGTCCAGCCCGCCCTTTCTCCATTGCCGGAAAAAATACTGCTGACCAGCGGAAACTCAAGCCCCACCAGGTAACCTGTAATTCCACCGAGCAGAAGGAAGGCGAATCTCATCGCGGTCAGAATCCTTTGCCCCAACCAGGGGGAGTAAAAAAGAGCCAGCAGGATCATTCCCAGCGTGGCGAAAAGGATCATCAGGATCTCCACCCCGGCAAGGGTTAGGGAAAATTTCCGGATTTTTTCCAGCGCCCGGGTCATCGTCCAACTCCCCAAAGCCAGGCCGACCATAAAAGAAGCAATGAGGAGGCCGATCCAGTGATAGGCATATCCATAAAGCGTCTGGAAAGAGAAGATAAAAAGGACACTGAAGGCGATTCCGAAGAAGCCCGTTGTGACCACGATCCAGGTCAGAGCCCCTCTCGTCCAGTCTCTTCTACGCTTTCTTTGAAAGGCGAAAATTCCGCAACTTAGAAGCAAGAGGGGAAGCGCGAGATGCCAGAGACGCAATTCCCCCACTCTGCCCCAGAAGATTTGTAGGAAAGGATGGAATTGAGCGTTCCAATAAGCGATCCCGTAATAAAGACCCGAAGGATTCCCGTCCCGGTTTACCTTCACCGCACCCCCCCGGTACAAAGAATCCTCCAGCCATTTCTGACGCTGCGTCTCCAGCTTGAGCCGAATTTGAAACTCCGTCAGGAAACGGGTGATGATCTTCCTCTCCTGGAAGCGCCTGATAAACCGCTCGGGCAAGAGCGGGCCAGCTTCTGGGGTCGCGGAGGCCAGGATAAAATTCACCTCTCCCGGAATGACATAGACCGAAGTGAAGACTTCGCGTAAAGACCGGATCAGACACATATTCAAGTCTCGCAACTCGGGGCTGAGGTACGTCTCGGAGCCGGGGATCGAGAGAGCCAGGATCCCATTCTCATTTAACGACCGAAAAATCTCGCTGAAAAATTCCACCGTATAGTATCGGTTCAGCTCTAGGGTGGATGGGCTCGGGAGATTCAGGAGGATTCCATCAAATTTATTGGGGGTATTTTTTATGAAGAATCGGCCATCCAGGTTATGAATACGGACCCGTGGGTTTTCTATTTCCGGGCGAGTTAGAGGAGTAAGGTTCTCCTGGATCAACTGGAGGATCAGGGGGTCAATCTCCGTGTAATGGACCTCTTCCACGGGATGTTTGAGAGCTTCCTGGATGACCCCGCCGAAACCTCCGCCGACGATCAGAATCCTCCGGGGGGAGGGGCTGAAAAGCAGTGGGTAATGAACCATCTCCTCCACCAGGGCGATGTCGGGAACGGGTGCGTTACAAATCGGTATCCCGTTGGAGAAAAATGTGAGCTGTTCTTCTCTGCGTCCCACGGTCACATTTCCATAGGGCGACCAGCGAGACTCCAAAATTTGTAACCCCCGCCACTGCCGGTTCATCGAGCTTTTTTCGAGTCTCTGGGCACTGGGTAAGATCAAAAGCAAGACGTTGGCAATGAAAATAGGCCCGATCAACCTTGGCAGAACTTTTTTCTTCCCTGTTTCCCTTTCTTCACCCGTAGAAACCAAAAGCAGCGCAGAAAATAAATTCGCTGCTCCCAGGAGAAAGGCCACCTGAAAAGAGGTAAAAAAGGGGATGAAAAAGAAGGTATAGACGATTCCCCCTGCACCCGCTCCCAGGGCTTCGTACAGGTAGACCCTTCCGATGGAAGAGGCGGCCTTTTTCGCCCCCTCCGCCTGCAGGCTGCACCCTAAGGCAAACAGGATCCCATTCACAATTCCCAAGGGTGCCAGGATGGGAACCGTCCAGGAAAAAATCGCCCAGAGGCTTGCCCCTTCGCCCAGGGAAAGACCCATGAAATCCCGAAGACATCGGATCCCGTAGATCGTCATCGGAAGCAAGATCGATAGGAGTACCTGCAGCAGGGCATAGCCCCCTTTTCCCAGCCCTAACTCTTTGGCGTTCTTTCCCAGCAAAAAACTTCCAGCCGCCTCCAGCAGGAGCCAGTTGGCCAAGATGATGGCGATGGAGAGCTCATTTCCGCTGAAGACCACGAGAAGTTCGCGGATGAGCATCACCTGGGTGATGGTGAAGGTAAATCCCATGAGAATGAAGGCGAATAAGAAAGGAGGGTTCATGAAAGCACTCGGGTAAAGAGGAGGCGTTTTTTAATCAGGCTACGTCGGAATTATAACAAATCTCCACTCTTTTCTCACCGCTTCCTTTCTGCTAAGATGAATTAAAAAAATCTCATCCCATTCCCATGCCTCTTTATAAAACGCCCGCTGTCGTCCTCCGTTCTATGCCTTACGGTGAAGCGGATCAGATCGTCACTCTTTACACTCTTGCCTTCGGCAAGATCAAAGGGTTCGCCAAGGGAGCCAAGCGGTCGCGGAAGCGGTTCGGGAACACCCTGGAAATCTGTTCTTACATTACCGCTACTTTTTTCGAGAAAGAAACTCTGGATCTCGTCCGGCTGAGCCACTGCGAACTGCTCCGCCCTTTCGCAGGCTTGCGAGAGGACATCGCCAAACTGGCCTGGGCGAGTTATTTGATCGAGTTGGTCAATGCCTTGACCGCCGAAAGGATCAAGAACAAAGCGCTCTTCAGGCTCTTAATCGTCTTTCTGAACCTCATCGATCGGGGCACCCTCAAGGAGGAAATTCAACGGGTCTTCGAGGTACGCCTCCTCTCTCTCCTGGGATACCAGCCTCAATTTAACCATTGCACCCGCTGCCAAAGGGGTCTTTTCGGAGAGAGATTTTTTTTTGGCGCCAAGGAAGGAGGGGTACTCTGCCCCTCCTGTGCCGCCAATCTCCCCGGCCTCATGCCGGTTTCTTTGGGAACGATCAAGACGCTTATGCTCGCCCAGTCCATCCCCCTCGAGAAGGTAGGACGCATTTCTTTTTCGCCTCAATCCCTGAAAGAAAGCCAGGCCGTCCTTACCCTATTTCTCCAGCAATACTTGGGAAAAGAGCTTAAATCGAAGAAATTTCTCGAACAGATCTCTCCGGGTTAAATTCATCGGTGAGGATTCTATTTTTTGAGCATCATTATTCTTCCATTCATTCCGGATAACAGTATAATGAAACGGCCTGCGGGTTAATGATTCTAAAGCCGGCGACCCTTGAGTCTTGGGGAAGGTGGGCAGAAAAAATATGATGGATAAAAAAGTTAAAGAAGCAATCTTCAGACAGGTAGAAAAGGAGCCTTTTGCCCAAAAGTTTAACCTGAAACTGATCGATCTCGATGCGGGATCCTCCAGGGTAGAAATGACCTTCACCCCGGACATGGAAAACATTTTTGGGCTGGCTCATGGTGGGGCCTTGTTTGCCCTCATCGACGAGGCCTTTGAAACGGCCTCCAACTCCCATGGTACCATGGCCGTGGCCTTAAACATGAATATCACCTACGCATCCTCTCCTCTGCCAGGGAGCAAGCTCATAGCCGAGGCCAAAGAATTTAGCCGGACCCGTAAGACCGCGAACTATGACATCAAGGTGTCCGATGATCAGGGGAAGCTAATCGCCTCTTGCCGGGCCCTCGTCTACCGGAAGGAAAATCCCTTGCCCTTTCTTGAGGAGAAAAGCATTTATTAGTCAGTCCATAATTATATAGACACCGAAGACCAAATCCCTCCTTCCCTCCCTTTACCAAAGGGAGGAATTTCCCCTCTTTAAAAAAGAGGGGTCAGGGGAGATTTTGGAAGAATATGTCTGGTCAATTATGGACTCCTTAGTAACTTTCAAACGGGTTGGAAAAAGCGATTGAATCTCAATCGATTCTTAAGACTTTTGCCCCCCGGGCTTTTCTCTCTTTCAATTCGACCAGGGCTTTATTGGCCTCTTCCAATCTGAATTCCTGCACTTTGGGTTTAAGGGGAATTTCTGCCGCTATTTGCAAAAATTCGCGGACGTCTGCTCTCGTCACATTGGCTACGCTTTTGATCTCTTTTTCCAGCCAGAGATGGCTCGGATAATCCAGCTTTAGGAGAGATTCCTTGTCGGCCTCTTCTTTCCGAATGGCATTGATCACCAACCTTCCTCCTCGTTCTACATTCTTTAAGGCCTCCACAATCGGCCGCCACGCCGGGGTGGAGTCAATGGCCCCATGCAATTTTTCCGGTGAATCCTCTGCCAGATCGCCGGCCCAAAAAGCCCCCAGTTCTCTGGCAAAATCCCTCTCCCTTTCCGTTCGCGCCTGAACAAAAACCCTGGAATGGGGGTATTGGTGCCTGGCCAACTGGATAACGAGATGGGCCGACGCCCCAAAGCCGACAAGTCCTAAATTCTCCCCATCTTGAATGCCTGTCAATCTGAGAGAGCGATAGCCAATCGCGCCGGCGCATAACAGGGGGGCTGCTTCCAGGTCAGAAAATGTTCTGGGAATCTCATAGGCGAAATCCTCTGGGACAGCAATATACTGGGCATAGCCTCCATGCGCGTCCCTGCCCGTTGCCTCAAACTGATCACACAAATTCTCATTCCCTTCGAGGCAGAACTGGCATTGGCCACAGGCCGAATAAATCCAGGCAATTCCAACCCTGTCTCCCACCCGAAACTTTCTCACTTTACCGCCCACTTTTTCCACTCTTCCCACGACTTGATGGCCCAGAATAATGGGCAATCTCGGGGGAGGCGTCCTTCCCTCAATTTCATCTAATTCGGTATGGCAAACGCCGCAAGCTGAAATTTTTACCAAAATCTCATTTTCTCGGGGTGAGGTCATGGGCCAATCCACCAGCTTCAAAGGATTCCGGTTTTCCTCCAGCTTGCAGGTCTTATCTAATACCATGGCTTTCATTTCTCTCTGATCTCCTTTTTGCTACCCCGAGCAGCCCGTCTTCTTCGCCGATTTCGGGACCCATCTATGGGAATCGTGGCGGGCTTACTTCAGAAAACTCACTCCCTCAACACCAACGGGTTGAAATTGGTCCGCCGATCATAATAGTCTTCATTCTCCACTCGCTTAAGGTAGTTCACCACCATATAGGTCAAGGGTGTGATCAATGCCTCGTAAGCAGATTTCATCAGCCACTGGCTAAAGATCATTTGCCCCAGCGCAGCGGAGGGGATCGTCCCATAAAATGCCAACAGGATAAAGATTCCCGAATCGGCCAGTTGACCGACCAAGGTAGAGCCAATGGTGCGTGACCAAAGATGCCGTCCTCGGGTGGCGATCTTCATCTTGGCCATTACGAAGGAGTTGAGGAACTCGCCAAAAAGGTAGGCCACGAAAGAAGCGGCCAATAGCCGGGGAGCAAACCCGAGAATGGCCTGATAAGCCTGCTGAGAAGACCAGGGGGATTCCAAGGCACCCGCTGACCAGAACGGAGCCGGAGGGAGTTGAATGGAAAGCCAGATGATGATGACGGCCAGCAAATTGCAGCCAAATCCAATCCAGATCACCCGGCGGGCGCGGGCGTAGCCATATACTTCGGTTAGGACATCGCCGAAGATATAAGAAACGGGGAAGATGAGAATCGCGGCCGGCACAAAAAAAGGACCCACGGAAACTAATTTAACCGCGATGATGTTGGATAGGATCAGGCTGGTGACGAAAACGGCTGTGATGGTGGGAAGCCAGCGCTGCTTTGGCATTTCACCTCTTATATTCTGCCTCAACAGAAATGGAAATGCCCCCGCGAACCGCAAACTCGGCAGTCACTTTACACCAGCGGGGCGCCAGTGCCGCTGCGAGATCATCGAGAATCACGTTGGTTACATGTTCGTGGAACGCCCCTTCGTTGCGAAAAGATTGCAGGTAAAGTTTGAGGGATTTGGATTCGACAATCCGCTCATGGGGAATATACTGAATCGTCAGCTTGGCAAAATCCGGCTGCCCTGTGGCCGGGCAAACACAAGTAAACTCATCCGTGCGGAGAGTTACGATGGTATCCCGCTCTGGATGATGGTTGGGAAAAGTCTCCAGCTTCTTGGAGGGCTTGGCCTCCTGGCCCAGCAGCGTCAAACCATCCAGGTCTGATTTTTGGGTCATCTTGGACATTTTCGTAACGCACCTTTGGCCTTAAGGGCTGAGGGAATTCTACTGTACAGTCTCCGATCCCGTCAACCTCTCGCTCATCGCTTGCCGAAATGTCCCCTCGCAGGCCTGACTCAAAATAGAAGTTCCCCCCGGAGAACCGTCACCGCCTGTCCCCCGAGAACCACGCGCGGGCCCACTACCCGAACCCGGAGCACGCCACCCCGGGAAGAAGCCTGGTAAGCGACCAATTCAGTTTTATGGAGGCGATTCCCCCAAAAGGGGCCGAGGCAGCAATGAGCCGAACCTGTAACGGGGTCTTCATTGACCCCAACCCGCGGGGCAAAGAAACGGGATACAAAATCATACCCCGGGGAAGAAGAGAGACTGGTAACGATGACTCCCCGGATGGGGAAAGTGCCCAGCAGAGTGAAGTCAGGCCTTAGGCTGCGAACGGTCTCTTCAGAATCGACCTCTACAAGATAATCAAACTGATTCTGGCCAAGATATTGAATCGAGACCCCCAAAGCTTGGTCGAGCCCGGTGGGCATGGGGGCAGGCTCTTCGGGCTTGGCCGGGAAATCCATCTCGATCCAATCCCCCTTGCGTTCAGCGGTAAGAATTCCGCTCCGGGTATAAAAACGCACCTGCCCGCTTAGCTTAGCATAACCCATTTCCCACAGAACGTGGGCGCTGGCCAGGGTGGCATGGCCGCAAAGATCGACTTCGACGGCGGGTGTGAACCAGCGCAGTTGGAACCCCTCCTCCTGGCGCAAAAGGAAAGCAGTCTCCGACAGATTCATCTCTCGGGCCACATTCTGCATCCAGTTTTCATCCATCGGTTGGGGAAGGATGCAGACGGCCGCCGGGTTTCCGGCAAAAGGTTTTGTCGTGAATGCATCTACTTGGAAGAGGGTCAAACCCATGGTTTTTTCCTGCCTTTAAGTTTGTATTTTTGCTCCCGGTGCCGCGCAGCCTGCTGGCAAAAGGCTTTATCCAGACTTGATTTAACGGAAATAGAGACCGCCGTTGAGATGGAGGGTCTGCCCGGTCATGTACTCGTTGCCGGCAAGGAAAATTACAGCTTCGGCCACCTCATCCCCTCGCCCCAGTCTTCCGAGGGGGATGAGCTTACGGCGACTTTCGGTGTCTGGCATCATATCTGTTTCGATTAAAGCCGGCGCCACCGCGTTCACGGTAATTCCTTCTTTCACCAGCCGGGAGGCGTAAGCGCGGGTTAGACCTTCGATCCCCGCCTTGGAGGCAGTATAGTGAATCCCGACGATCCCTCCCGTCTGTGCTGCCCCGGAAGATATGTTGATGATCCGACCCCATTGACGGCGGCGCATGCCCGGGAGAACAGCTTGAGTAACCAGGAATGCCGACTTCAGGTTTACCGCCAATACCTCGTCCCAATCCGATTCCTTGATGGCCTCTATGTTCTGGTGCGGGGCAATGCCGGCATTGTTAACCAGAATATCAACCGGCCCGAGATCCTTTTCCACAAAAGCGATCATTTGGGTGATGTCAGATGAGCAGGCCACATCCGCTTGCACCAGAATAGCTCGGCGGCCCATGGATTTCACTTGTTGCCAAGTGACGAGGGCCTCCGGTTGCCGGGTTTTGTAATTCACGGCGACATCCGCCCCCCGACGGGCCAACCCGATGGCGATGGCCCGTCCGATGCCTCGACTGGCGCCTGTGACCAAAGCGATTTTTCCATTCAGATTAGCCATGCGCTTAATCCGTCCAGTTTGAAAATCATCCCTCCTTGGGGATGGAACAACCCTCGCTGGCCATTCTCCGCTGGTTCAGAGGAAGCCATTATAGCTTTTCATTTCTAGGGGCGTCTTCAAATCATAACCCTACATCCTACGAAGTCAAAAATAAATTGCCCCTTGGGCTTCCAGGACCTGAGGGTTTCTCCACGAGTTGATCCGCACCTTTTGACCGTTCAGGATATATGAACTCAGAATGCGAGTTTGCCCACTTCGCGCCAACATGATGGGGAGGCAATCGGGCCAGAACGGGCCCCGTTTGCGACTCATAGTCTTACGGAATCTTACTTAAGGGGACTCCATTTGTCAATAATGACGGATCATTGCCCACTCTCATTTTGGGGTACCGTTCTTGTTGGGGCAATTTTTTCCGTTGAGTTTATTCTCCAGCTGTCTTAGGATCGAATACAAAATTCTCCTAACTTCTTTATCTGGAAGCAGGCCATTCATTGAGGTTTCGTAAGCGATTTCCAAGGTCGCGCGGGGAATCCCGCATCGGAGGATAAGATGCAAAAGCAGGATCAAGATTATATTTTGAGCCTTTTCCCGGCCATCGAGAAAATCAAGGATGACGGAATTCGCCAGAAGGTTATCCTGACCTGGTACAACGCCTGGAAGCGCGGCAATTTCTCACGGATTGAGGATGGGCATCAGTTTGAACCGGCCCGGGAGCGCATCGCCTACACCAATGTTGATCACACCAACCAGGTTTGCCGCGCGTGCGAAAGGATGGGGGAGATGGTAGCTGAGGTATTGAATGTCCAAGTGACGATGGACTATCTATTGGCTGGTGCCCTATTGCACGATGTGGACAAGATGGTGATCTTCGACGCGAGGACGGGTGGTTTTACTGACACCGGTCGTCGGTTCGCCCATGCCGCAATGGGAGCCGCCATGGCCCTGATGGAGGGGCTTCCAGAGACGGTCGCCCACATGATCGGCGCCCACTCAACGAAATTCTCGCCCATCACGCCCCATAGCATCGAAGCGCTGATCCTGCGCCATGCCGACCTTCTCGTCGGGAAGGCGGTTTACCTATCACATGGGCTGGAGATGGAGAAAGTGTTGAGCGAGTCATTGTCCCGCATAGCCTGAATTTTTAGCCTGTTGCTCATCCTCCTTTCCCATCCCGACCAGAGCACTTCGACTCTAATTCTCGTTTTTTGCATACCCCTTGATCTAACGAGAAGAGCCAAGCTGAGCGGCCCCGCAGTCTGCGGCTTAAACGGCTGGTTAGGCTCGTTTATGTATTGCCGCCTAACTGGAGACCAGGCATCGACGGCTTTCCCGGGCTTGTTCTGCGTGAAAACGGAATGGGGGACATTGGAGGGAATCGCGATCACTTCTCCCTCCTTGACACAGAGGATCCTGTTATGTACCTCAAAAAACAATTCACCTTTCAAAACCATGGTAATCTGTTCACTCTTGTGTCTATGTTTGGAAAAGCGGCTACAGGGTTTTACCTCAAAGTAGGTCAGCATCGTCTGATCTAAGGAAACCCCCCACATTTCGGCACCCGGAACATCGGGCTTTAGCGAGAGCGTTTCTCGAGGGTAATAATGGGCTTCATCGCTTATTTTCTTCATCATGCAGACGACTCGATAACGGCCAAAACTGCGGAATTGCCAACTTGATCGGATGCCTTTAGGGATCCTCTCTTTATCTGTCTTCGTAAACCCCAATTTAGCCGAGAACCTCACCGCCTTCACGGTAAACAGGTAAAGCGTATCGATTCTCCGCAGATGAGCATGAGCCAATATCCTTGCATTAAGGCCCCTGGCAATTCCTTGGCCCCGATAAGCCGGTTCCACGCACAGTGAACGGAGCAGCCCCGCGCGGCCATATACTTCCAGCCCAATAACTCCAACCAGTTTTCCAGCCGCCTTGGCTACCATAAAAGATTCGAGATGTTTGGCGATGTAGAGGGTCGGTAGGCCGCACTCTGATAGTAACCGCCTGATTTGATTTTTATCGGCGGGGGTCGCAAAAGAATAGGTTACCGGCTTCATGGGTAAATTCTCCTAACTGCTGGAGCGCGACGCTGTAGCTTCGGCGAACCATCTCCGAGCCATGAAGATTTCCTCCCAAATGAATAAGGCCAAAATCAATACCTTATTACAATTGCCTGATAATCATTAAAAGGCACCCCCTGATCATAGAAGGAAGGGGTTACCGGGTATGCTTCGGAAAGGGAGTCAATCTAACCTTAGGAGGTGCCTTATGCCATTGTACGCGGGTTCGGATCTTCATGCCAACAACAATCATGCGGAGATCATTGCCGGGTTGGCCTTCGAACGGATAAGGAGGGCGCTACCCTATCGATTTTCCTTGACAGGCTATTCCCTTTTTCCTATATTCAACCCATCCCAAAGTGATTTCTTATCAAGCAATTATTCAATTCGATCAGTTCCATCAATAATTTATCAATTTTTTTGCCCAGGAAGGGATCCGCAACGGGGTCCTGATGGCCGTCCATGCGAACATGTGTGTCCTGGGCCGCCCCTTCGGCATCCGACAGTTGACCGGCGTTGGGATGAACGTGTTGCTGGCGCGGGATCTCACCGGCGCGATGTACGACCCGCGAGAGGCGCTCTGGGTCAGCCATTGGCGCGGTACCGAACGGGTGGTGGAGCACACGAGCAGTACGGGTGCCCGTCGATCCTGAGTCTGGATCTGACGCGGCCGGCGGAAGGGAGATCCTCATGACCGTGACGGCGGGACAGATGAAGGCGGCGGCCGCGAAGGTAGCGGCGGCAGTCAGTCCGGTACGCTGGCAGGTTGTCTTGTGGTTGAGCCTCGGTATGGTGATCGCCTATACCGACCGGGTGAACCTGACCGCGGCGATGAAGCCGATGGCGGAGGTCATGAACCTCGACAGGGCGCAGCAGGGAATGGCCTTGTCGGCCTTTTTCTGGACATACACCATCGGGCAGATCCCGGCCGGGATTCTGGTGGACCGGTACGGCGTGCGCATGCTGTACTTCATCGGCATCGTCCTCTGGAGTGTCGCCTCGGTATCGACGGTTGTGATGGGGGGGCTGGCCGGTCTGGTCGCCGCGCGGCTGATGGTGGGACTGGGGGAAAGCGTCGTAACCTCGAGCAGCCTGCGCTACATCCGCACCCACTTCGAGGAAGAGAGGCGCGGGCTGGCCGTCGGCGTTTACATGACCGGCACGAAGATCGGTCCCGCGATCGGTCTACCCCTGGCCGGGTTTCTGGTCGCGCAGTACGGCTGGCAGACGATGTTCCTGGCGCTGGGGCTGGGGAGCCTGCTCTGGCTCGGCCCCTGGATGGCGTGGGTGAAACGGGATGACGCCGCAGCCCAACCTCTGGCCGCGGGCGGGTCGAGCGCGGGGCAGCGCGTGACCCTCGGCGAGGCTCTCCGTAACCCCGTGATGTGGGGCATCCTCGTCGGTACGTACTGCTACATGTACTTCGTCTACTACTGCATGACCTGGATGCCCCAGTATTTCCAGGAGAAACACGGGATGTCGATCGAGAAGTCGAACTGGTTCGGCGGCGTCTCGTTCGGCGGGATGGCCGCCGTGGCAGCCTTGGCCGGCTGGGCGGCGGACCGCATGATCACCCGGGGTGCAGACCCGATCAAGGTTCGCCGCGCCTTCACCATCGCCGGCTTCGGGATGGCGGCCACCCAGACGCTCAGCGTGTTCACCGATTCGACCTCACTCATGGTGTTCTTCACCGTAGCCTCGCTTTGCGGCCTTGGACTGGCGACGGCGAACTACTGGGCCCTCACCCAAACGCTAATGCCCGGTGCGCTTCCCGTCGCGATCCAGAACACCGCGGCGAATCTGGCCGGCGTCGTGGCTCCCTGGCTAACCGGTTGGATGATCAAGCAGACCGGTTCTTTCGACGCTCCGATCCAGGCCGTGGGGGTCTGGCTGCTGCTCGGCATCGGGGCGTACTCCTTTCTGGTGCGACGGCGTGAATTCAGGGGACACCATACTTACTAAGGAGTCCATAATTGACCAGACATATTCTTCCAAAATCTCC
>CAVXFA010000018.1:0-9612 GCA_963760605.1 uncultured delta proteobacterium
TTATAACTGGGTTTATCAAGCTTCTGCTCAACCCATTTATGACAAACCATTCGTATAATCAATCAAAGCGGCGGCTGCCAGAATGGGTCCATAAAAGACTCGTCGGAGCAGCCGCTTTTTCCTTATGAACGCTACCCACTTATCTCGATGAAGGGGACATTTTCACGTGGGCATTAGGGGGACATTTTCACGTGGTCTAAACAGCCTTTTTTCCGGAGTGAGCCCAAGATGTTGGGTTTGTTTGGGGACCATTCAATCATTTAGTGCCCTCTCCTCTTCTCCGCAGCGGGAGAGGGACGCCAGATCAAATCTCTATCATTTTCCCCCCAGCCGGAAGGTCACTTTCGCTGAAGCCAAAATCCGTCAGCATGCGGCGGGTGGCCTCCATATTCAGCCGCCAGCCCATCCTCTCCCCGCGGAACTGGGTCGCCACTACATAATCAACCACCGGAGATAGCACGCCCATCGCGAGGAAATTTGGCTGATATCTGGGGTATCCTCCGGGCCCTCCTTCACTGGCCCAGAGCGCGTCTACGAGACAGAGTTGCTGGCGAGGATAGAGGACTTTACCCGTTCGCGGGTCCATCGGACCCAACACTTCGGGGGTTTGATTAATGGCGATGAGGTAATCCAGAGCACCGCTCCGATGTCCGGGTGATGGATCGAAGGTTCCGAAATGATTTTTCATGGTGATCGTGAATCCGCCGAATTTGCTGCTATGTCCCTTGCACATGGATAGGTTTATGAGGATGTCCACCGATCCATCGACCAGGTATTTCAGGCACTTGGTTTTACCTTCTTTTTTCTTCCAAGGTTCCGGCACCGCCGTGACCGTTGTGATTCCACCCCATTCGTCTTCAACCCGACATCCTTCCGGCAGGCCGGTAAAAGGAGTGCTGCTGTGCATAGAGCCGCCATGGACCGCGTCGTAGATGTGGATGTTGGACGGCTTCACCCCGAGTATATGGCTCAGCGTATGACAGACCTTGGCCATTACCGCGCTGCGGGTATGCTGCAAGGCGATATGGTTCGTTTTGATTGCTACGACCGTGTCCGACCATGATTTTTTGGGAGGTTTTATAAAAATCATCCGCCAGGCCTCTTCCGGATCTCGCCTTTCGGTAAGGGTGCAGGCGAGTTTGTCGATGTTCTCCCAGACGACTTCAGGAACGACCAGCTGATCCTGGCGGGCCCAGGAGGAAACGGGTTCGTTCGCCCTGGCCATGCGGGTATCGGTAATCCCGACGACCCGGAGATTATTTACATGGGGGTGCACAACCGTTTTTCGAGCCCACAGCGCCCGGGCTTTCGGTACAAGTATTGTGGGAAACGCCGTTAGGGTAGCGCCCGTGATCATGGCCTTTTCAATAAACTGTCTTCTGGAGATCCGGATCATACCGAATTCCTTTTATCCTTTTCTGCTCTCTCTTTTAGAAGGGATTGCTTCTTCGTTCAACCAAAGGACAACGGACTTGAATATTGAAATTATACCCAATAGACCTCTCTGCTGTCACGGCCTAAGAAGCAGGTCGGGCAGGCCTGAGCAGTCACCGAGGAGTTTGCCGCCGCAAATGGAAGATCGGGGGACCGGCAACTGCATGGCACTAGACAAGGACCTTCCCTCTGTGAGATAATTTTTCCGAGGCGAAACAGTTATGACCCAGATCAAACGCATCGTTGCCCTGGGCCGTCTTGAGCGTAAGTAATGGGCGGTAAGTTTTTTTTATCGAACGGCTCTTCTATTCCAGGTTCGGGGAGGGAAAATCCGTGAAACTCCCGGCGAACAAGACCAAGATCGTCTGCACCATCGGACCGGCGTCCGAATCCTCAGAGGTCATGGAACAGATGATCCAAGCCGGCATGAACGTGGCGCGTCTCAACTTCTCCCACGGCGATTTCGCGGGTCACCAAAAGGTGATTGAGAATATCCGTGCCACCGCCCGCAGACTCGGGCAGCGCGTGGCCATCCTGGCCGATTTGCCCGGGCCGAAAATACGCATCGGCCCGTTGGCCCAGGAACCCATCCAGTTGAAGCCCGGCGACTTCTTCTCCTTGACCACCCAGGACGATCGTCGGCGACAGCCAGCGAGTCTCGGTGAGCTTCACCCGCCTGCCCCAAGTGCGTAAAGCCAGGCGATACCTTGTTTCTCAATGACGGGCTGATCCAGCTGGAAGTGGTAAAATCCGAGGGCAGCGAGGTCCGGTGCCGGGTTCTAGTCGGGGGGCGAATTGCGCTCCCGCAAAGGCCTTAACTTGCCTGGCATTGATCTCGGCATCAGCGCCTTTACCGATCACGACTCCCATTGCCTGAAATTCGCCCTGGAACAAGGCGTGGACGCGATCAGCCAATCCTTTGTCGAGAGCGCGGCGGACCTGGGTGCCGTCCGTGACGCCGCTGGCGCCTTGGGTTGCAATCCATTCCTCATCGCCAAGATTGAACGCTCCAGGGCGCTCGATCGTATGGAGGCAATCCTCGCGGCCGCGGATGGCATCATGATTGCCCGCGGGGACCTGGGGGTGGAAATACCCATCGAGCAAATCGCCGTGGTCCAGAAACGTTTGATGTACCAGGCAAACCTGCTGGGCAAACCCGTGATCACGGCTACGCAGATGCTGGAGTCCATGACCGATAACCGCCGCCCCACCCGCGCGGAAGCCACGGATGTGGCCAACGCCATCCTGGATGGCACGGACTGCGTCATGCTTTCTGGGGAATCGGCCATGGGTCAAGTATCCGGTGGAAGCCGTGGCCATGCTGGCCAAGATCGCCGCCGTGACCGAGCCGCATCGGTCCAGCTATCCTGTGCAGAGAAGCCCTGAAGGCCTCCGGCGGCGATAAGGTTCAGTCTGATGGATCTGATCGCCTTGAGCGTCGAGACCACCGTGGAACATATTGCTCCGGCAGCGGTCATCGTCCCCACCCATAGCGGTGCGTCCGCCAGAAGCATCACCCGCTTCCGAGTTCCCGTGTGGATCATAGCCGTGAGCTCAAGGGAGTCGACCTGCCAGCAGCTTCAATTTTCCTACGGAGTCTACCCGGTGCATGAACCCGATCCTCCGCAGGACTGGAAGGCGTTCGCTCGGGAATGGCTGCGGGCTTATGAGGTGGGCGGAAACCTCGTCGTTCTGACAGAGGGACCGTCGCCCAAGCATCCGGAGGCAAACCACCGCATGGAAATCATCGATCTCAGCCGCGACTAGGGGCTGGATGGGGATGAATGGGTAGGACACTCTAAAAGATTTCAGAATCCTGGGACGAAGGGGATTGTTCTTATGTGCGACCTCTTAGCTGGGATAGGCGACTGGCCACGACCTGGGCTAAATTTCCCATCACCTTTACTCCCATCTTCGGTTCCTTATGAATGAGGTAGTAAAAATCCGGGCTCTTAATCACCAACAGTTTAGAAGGAGCAATGATCACAGCCGAAGCGGTATAGCGATTCGGGGGGACCAGGAAAGACCACCCGACAATTTTCCCGGGCATGTCAATGTCATATTTTTCACCCTCCTTGAGCCTGATGGAAACGGCCCCCTCCTCAAGAATAAAGAGTCGGTCAGCCTTTTCTCCCTCCTGAAATAGGGTGGCGCCCTTTTCCATGTTTTCCTCAAGGAAGAACTGGGAAACGATTTTCAATTCCCAATCCGTCAATCCCTGGAAGATGTCCACGGTGCGCAGCTTGTCGATGCTGATCATTTCTCTTCCCCCGGCAGCCAACTCTTTCTCCAGGCCTAGCAGAGATCGCTCCAGTAACTCCCCCCGGATTTTAAGAAATTCCCGAAATTCCTTTCTGTGAGTATAGGCAATTTCTACCCGCAGCTCCGAGAGATAGCTTACCAGGACCTCCCTCCATATCTCAGCCATTTCCTCAGTCAGCTCCATTTGGACCATGAGACTTCCTTTCCATTTTTTTATTCCGAATTGGTTAGGGGGCCGCCCTCATGAGTGCAGTTTGATGACCGGCTGGCTTATAGGGGTCGCGGGGGGGCTTGAAATCCTTTCCCACAGTAGGCGCAAAATTTCCATTTCGGGTCTCGGGTTCCCCCACAATCAGGGCATTGATTCACCAGGATATACCCGCAAGAAGGACAGCTCGGTAAGTCTCGACTGACCGATTCCCCACAATTCTGACATACAAAGATCGCTTCTCCATCCTTTAAATAGATGACCCGAAAAAGTTCATCGATCGAAGTGATTCCGCGATTGATCTTTTCGATCCCATCTTCGCTCATGTATCTCATCCCATTTTCAACGGCGGCCTTGAGAATGGCCTCTTCCGTCGCATCCGTGGCAATGAGCTCCCGAACCTGGGAGTCGATGGTCAAAACCTCAAAGACTCCAATCCTCCCCGCATAACCTGTGTGGTTACAGGCGACACACCCCGATCCCTTGAAGAACTTCAAGCTCGAAGAACTTTTCCCCCTTAGCCTCACCTTGAAAAGCTCCTCCCGAGAAGGGGAATAGGGTTCCTTGCATTTATCACAGATTTTTCTCACCAGTCTCTGGGAAATGATTCCGTTCAGGGACGAGGAAATGAGATAGGGGGCAATGCCCAAATTCTTTAGGCGCGTGATGGCGGCCGCAGCCCTACCGGTATGAAGGGTGGATAAGACCAGGTGTCCGGTCAGAGAGGCTTCAATCGCGATGTTGGCCGTTTCAGTATCTCTCATCTCACCCACCAGGATCACATCCGGATCCTGTCTGAGCACGGCCCGCAAAGCAAAGGGAAAGCTCAATCCTGTCTTTTCATTTATGCCTACCTGGGTAATCCCTTTCAATTCGTATTCGATCGGGTCTTCCAAGGTGATGAGATTGATTGCGTCCGTCTTGATATGGTTTACCATGGCATAAAGGGTAGAGGTCTTACCGCTCCCCGTAGGACCGGTAATCAGAATGATCCCTTGGGGCCTCTCGATGATGCTTCGGATCCTTACGTAGTCCTTCTCCGTGGGACCCATCTCCTGCAGTCTTAACGGTGTAGCCGCTTTATCCAAAACCCGGATCGTTATCTTTTCACCAAAATTGGTGGGAAGGGTGGCCACTCTCAGGTCGAGATCCTTTCCTTCCACTTTGATCTTGATCCTTCCATCCTGGGGGATATTTTTTTCGGCAATATCCATCCGGGCCATGATCTTTACCCGCGAGGTTACCGCTCCCTGGATAAATTTCGGAAATTCGAATGCCTCCATCAAGAGCCCGTCAACCCGTTCCCGAATCCTGACCGCTTTTTCCCTCGGTTCGAAGTGAATATCACTGGCCCTGTTTCTGGCCGCATGGACGAGGATGCTGTTGACTAACCGGATAATCGGGGGAGATTCGCTCGTTCGGGCCACCTCTTCTACCGTCTCGGGATCCGGGGGGCCCTCCAGTTGGGTAATGACTTCTATGGAATCTCCTTTGATTTCTCCGAGAATCTTTTCCAAGGGGTGAGCGAGGTGGTAGAATCGTCGAATCGCTGCCTTGATCTCTTTAGGGGGAGCCACGGTAGGCCGCACGTCTCTGTTTGCGGCGAAGCTGATCTCATGGATCGCCTCAAAATCCAAAGGATCGGCCAGGGCCACGGTGATGGATCGTTTGTCCACACTCAAGGGCATCGCCAGGTTTTTTCGAGCAACCCTTTCCTTGAGGAGATCGATGGCCTCGGGTTCCACCACAACAGAACTCAGATCTATGTAAGGGATGCCGAGTTGAGCGGAGAGGGCCTGAGCCAGTTTCTCCTCGGTCACAAACCCCAATTCTGTAAGGATCTCCCCCAATCTCTTCTCTGCTTTCTTCTGTTCCTCGATTCCCTTAGCCAGTTGTTCCTTGGTGATCAGATGATAATCCAACAGGATTTCACCAAGGTTCTTTGTCTTGAGAAAACTGGGGGCGGCCGGGGAAGTTGCATCCGGGGAGGGTTTCCCGAGTTGGGTAGAGAGGGCCTGAGCCAGTTTCTCCTCAGTCACGAACCCCAATTCTGTAAGGATCTCGCCTAACCTCTTTTGGGCAATCTTCTGTTTCTCGATGCCCATGTCCAGTTGGTCCTGGGTTATAAATTGTTGATCCAATAAGATTTCTCCGAGTTTCTTCGCGGTCTTCGAGGGCACGGCCATCTCCTAATCTATGAAGGGTAGCGTTTCTTGCGTGAAATCCGGTTGACCCGAATGCTCCATCGCCTCGACCTGGAACTCCCCCCCGCCGTCGGAAGGGTAGATGAAGCTGAGGGGGTTTTGAATGTCATCCTATCATACTCCCCATAATATTGTTTTCGGCAAATTTCCGTAGATTCTTCATTCTGGGAAAACATTTTCGGAGCCCACCCAAGCGTTCTTTTTGTTCTTTCAGATGCCTCCCTTCACTTTGGTTTTTGACTAATAAATCCGGTGGCATTGGGGGCGCGAGCTCGGCCGAATCGGCGGGAGATAAGTAGCCCATGACCCCACAAACTCTGTTCCGTAATGAGAGGCCGCCCTTCCACCCGGACCCCGATCGCATTTCGATCAGAGGGGTGGCGCAGGCGGGCGGTCGCTTTTCCCTGTACAAATCTTAAAAAAAGGCCCCAATAAAACCGGCCTTTTATTGGGGCAATGGCGAGGAGAATCGAAAAGAAAATAATAACCTGGCCTAAAGCTGCGGATCCCTTCCGGTCTTTTCCCCAGGAAATAGACGATGGGCTCTTCGCCGACGCATTTATAAAATTATTCTTGACGATCTTTCGGGGTTATTTCTCCCCTATATTCTTTGGTAAAAACATATTCTTGAACCATTCCGTCTTTGAGGGAAATTTCTAAATCTTGTTTTTCATACTTAGGCAGGGTCCACCAGTGGTCATATTCTTCATGATAATACTGGTAAGTGTACTTCTCTCCTCCCGAGGGTAATTTTTCGATCTTATCGGGTTGCCCAAAGAGCTCCACAACCCTATCCGAGGTTGTTTGTCCATTGACAATCTCGGCCCTTTTTTCTTCATCTATCATCTTCCCTCGAGTAATAGTCGGGCCACAGCTAACGGTGAATGCCAATAGAAGAATTAAAACCAGACTCGCGATTCTCATCTTTTTTCTCCTTTCTCGAGTTTATAGAGGCAAGCGATGAATGATTAGCCCCCCCTCCGCCCTTCAGTCAGAAGATTCACCTCGGCGGGGGGAAGAGATGAAGGCCTGGCTTGCGTAAGATAAGGGAAATATTTATCTTTCGAGTACTGCTCCTTTTCTTTCCTCGGTAAATTTGAACGTTTGAACAACCTCGTCTTTGACGAGAACCTCTAATTTTTGTGCGTTCAGGTCGTCGATCGTATACCACTCGGGATTTTTTCTACAATACTCATAAATGTAATTATTTTCCCCTGAGGATAATTCTTCGATCCGATCAGGTTTCCCAAACATCTCCTCAACCTGTCCCACTTTGGTCTCCCCGGCCGTGAGTTTGTCTAGTTTTGCGGGATCGATCTTCCTCCCTTCATAAGTGGTAGAAGCGCAGCTGAATGTAAAACCTACTGCAAAAATCAAAAGAATTGCCAGGTACCTCATATTCCTTTCCTCCCTTCTATTTTATTCTTACACGCCCCTAACTAACATTTAATATACTAAAGCGGCGGGAAAAAATAAATAGGGTAAGGGCTGTATTTTAAGAAAAAAATTAATGTACGGCAACCCCCCGTCAAGGGATATTTTTAGGCTTTCAGGCTGCTTTCTCAGAAATTTGCCGGGGTCTGAAAAAGTCGAACCCAGCATTCTTAGAGAGGGCAATCGCCCCGCCTGAAATTAAAAAAGGCTGCTCCCCTTAGGAAACCCAGCCATCGGTTCCCCATGGCAAGCCACGGGGTATATGGCTTTTTAGTCCAGGTTTATGATAGAATTCCTAAAAAACTATCTACAAAGATCCAGGAGCAAATCCTCCCATTAAAATGCGGTCTTTCCCATACCCGTTTTTCCTTTTATTCCTTGGATTTCTTATTAGCTGTGAACCCATCAAAACCAAGACCGCTTTGGACCGGGTCTATGAGTTATTAGTCAGTCCATAATTATATAGACACCGAAGACCAAATCCCTCCTTCCCTCCCTTTACAAAAGGGAGGAATTTCCCCTCTTTGGAAAAGAGGGGTCAGGGGAGATTTTGGAAGAATATGTCTGGTCAATTATGGACTCCTTAGTAAATCCCAGGGGAAAGGTCCTTGTTTCGCGAACCCTTGCGGAAAAACCACCCAGAACCGTGGCCGTCCTTCCTTTCCGCAGCCTGGTTGGGGAGGGGAGAATCGAAGGAAGCCGTCCCTTTTTTAACTCCTTGACGGGAAGGAAAGAAGACCGTCCAGAGTCTTTGGCAGAGAAAATGCGCCACTCTTTTTTCGGCCAGTTCGCCCAATTAGAATTCGACCATGTAAAATTATCCCGGGTCGACCGGATCCTCAAAAGGGAAGGACTCGATTCCTGGGGAAAAATCAGATCTCTCCCCCCCCAGCTTCTAGGGGAGCTCTTGGGAGCCGATGCTTTGGTATTCGGCCAGGTGACCCACTTTGATTATTACTATGCCTTTCTATACTCGCAATTGGCCGCGGGGCTATCCATGGAGATGTTGGATGCAAAAAGCGGAGAAATTCTCTGGAAAGTTCAGGATGCCCGCAGAGACCACTCGGTGCGAGTGGTTTTAGACCCGATTAGCTTAGCCGTGGGGCTGTTTCAAATAGGGTTTTCGCTCCGGCCCATCAATATGACGCGGGCCATGGATGAGATCAGTTGCGAACTGGTCGGAACGATTCCTCCCTCACAGGATGCGCGATGAGGTTTTACAGGAAAGCCATGCCTGGGATGAAAAGACGGCTCTTTTTGAAATCCTTGGGGCTGATTCTGTTTCTATTTTGGACGGGGACCTCAGCGGGTGAAGGTACAGTAGACCCCATCGGAGAACGCTTCCAGGGAGAAGTTCTAAGATATGACATCGGATTTTGGATATTCTCGCGGGTAGGAGAAGGGGTGGCAACCTTTCGCAGCCTGGGGAATGGAATGTATGAGGCTTTTCATGAGGGGAGAACCCTGGGGTTCGTGGGATGGATCACCCGCCATCGACGGGACGTTTACCGATCCACCATGGGCACCATCCATGGCGGCACAAGGCTCATACCGTATCGCTTTGAGGAAGACGTGATGATCGGGCAGAAGGTCCGGAAACGAATCACCGTGTATGACTATGCAGCCAGGAAAATATCTATCGAGACCCAAGAAGAAGGACAGATAAACCGGGAAGAAGCGGAGATCCCCTTTGGCATGATCTACGATGACCCGATGACGGCTTTCTATAATTTTCGCTTCGGGGTGTACGGGAAAGTCGAGCCGGGGAAGGAATTCTTCATTCATACCGTTCCCCAGAACGAGAGTCGCAAGACGATCCGTCTGACCGTTGCTTCCAAAGAAGAGGAGGAAAGAAGGCGGGCCGCGGAGACCGAAAAAGAAGGAAAGGATCTTTTCATCAAGGTCCACCTGGATAAAGACCTGGTGGGTTCGCTGCATGGCCAGGTGGAAGTCTGGTTTAGCCAGGACATCATCCCGATGGCCGGCGTTGCCAAAGACGTTTTTTTCTACGGGGATATCATCGGCAGGCTGACCGACCGAGGATTTTCAAACCCTCCCGAAAAAATCAAC
>CAVXFA010000019.1:0-8427 GCA_963760605.1 uncultured delta proteobacterium
GCATAGAATATCCCTGATTAGTTGAATCGTCTATTCGTTGAGTCGTTAGATGTCAGTTGCCTATTTATTATCTGCACTAAATGAAGTGTCCGATTTGGGGCCGGGACCTCAAAAACAAGGTTTCGCCAAGGAAATGACATGACATCTGGTAGTGTCCGATCGTCAAGTCCTGACTTTGGCACACGATAATGCCCCGTATAAGGCAAGCGTCTCGAGGGGAGAGCGGAAGAAGGTTGGAGACACGACATGCTGAAGAGGGTCCTTCATGTCGTGTCTCCATGATTTGCCCGGATGGATGGATCTACTTCAGCCTTCCTTCCGCAGCTTTCCAATTGATATTCTTGAAATAGGCTCCGATGTAATCGGCTCTTTTCAAACCGTAATCGATCATAAAGGCGTGCTCAAAGACATCCAGGATGAGGATGGGCGTGCAGCCAGCCAGGTGTCCCACGTCATGTTCATTGATCCAGCAATTGAACAAATTTCCGGAAAGGTTGTCTTGGTATAAGACAGCCCAACCAATCCCCCGCATTGCTCCGACTCCCCGGAAATCCTTCTCCCATTCTTCATAGCTTCCGAAACTTTCGGAAATCTTCTTGGACAATTTCCCGGCTTTATCAATCCCCCCTTTGCCGCCGAGGTTTTCAAAGTAATATTCATGAAGTCTCATTCCGTTGAATTCCCACCCGAGCCGCCTCTTCAATTCGGCATATTCAGGATTGCCCATCTTTCCCTCTTTGAGCATTTGTCCCAGGGTATCCACCAATTTATTGGTATTGGTCACATAGCCCTGGTAGAGGGTAAAGTGGTTTTTCAGGAGGGTTTCACTGAATCCCTCCATCCCCAGAAGTTTGCTGAAATCTTTTGCACTATAAGCCATCTTCTCCTCCTTTCTCGCCTGGGCGAAAGAATATGTTTGTTTGTTTACCTAAAAGAATTAGGCCTTCCATAACGGATAGGGTTAAAAACTGGCGTCGATCCAGAGATAGCATTTTCCTAACCCTTCTTCTCCTCCTGTGGACAGAATGAATTCGGTCCCCCCTCCCCTTTACCCCGTGAAATAGAGGAAGAATTTCACAGGGTGAACCCCCTCCCGCCAGGGGAAGGGTAGAGTTGGGAGTTTCTAAAAGGTTAGAAGAAAATTCTCAGACTTAAACATGTAAGAATCTAAAATTATTTTCGAATCAGGATCAATATTTCTGCAAAGAATGCCTCAATGAGAAAATAGAATAGTGGATCTCTTATAGGTCTACAGAATAATAGAAAAATTAAGAGAAGGGAATGGGGTGAATTATGTATTTTGGGAGAGAAAATAACGTATTTTGGAATGTCTTCCCATGTACCTTTTCTCGGCCCCATCTTTATTTTTGCCACAGAGGTCACCGAGAACACAGAGTTTTAGGAAAAGGAAATCAGGAAAAATTATGATTCCGTTTGGCGAATTAACCGTTTGTGTTCCTTCGCGATCAATTTCGGGATCTCGAATTCACAAGGAACTTTGGTCTGGCAAAGGCCGCACCCCGTGATCTGTACTCCGTATTCAGCCTTCTTAGCCGGACTGACAACGGCATAGCTATACTCGAAGCATTTATCTTTGTTGTGGCCTTTGGCGGTGATGGCCCCAGCCGGACAACGGGCCGCGCAGGCGTTGCAGGTTTTATTATAAAAGTAGAGACAATTGGCCTGATGGTGAGGGTATTTTTTGGCGGATGGCTTGAGAACCAAATCCGTTACGATGCTGCCGACACGTATCGCCTTTCCCTTGGGCGTGATCAACCCGTCACTCAATCCGAAAGTCCCCAGGCCGCAGGCGTAGGCCGCATGGCGCTCGGACCAGGTGGAGGCGATCCCTACCCTGGGAGATCGAAGGCGTCTCCAGTGCGGGGAGTTCATGGGGGCGACGGCTTTGAACCCTTTCTTCTTCAATAAGGCGACCAGGTGATCTCTCAATTTGACGTTGAATTGCTCACCAAAGTCTCGGGCGTGAGACCAGAGGCGGGAAGGATAGCGGGTCTCTTTCCGGTTGCTCTGGCGAATATCTTCAGAAGCCGGAAGGATCCAGGAGATTACCGAGAGCTGCGGGCGACTTTTTCTTTTTCCGAAGGTCAGTTCGAAGATTTCTTGGGGGCTGAAGTGGAATTTTCCGATGGTCTTCTTATATTGTTTAAAAAGAGGATCGTCTCCGGAAGCAAATCCCACCAAAGGCTTATCCCAGTACTTCCCCCGGTCTAATTTGCGACGGTTGGCCGGGCTTTCCTTTACGAATTCGGCAATGGCCCTCTCGATAAATTTTTCCGGATTGGCGGCAGAGTGGATCCTCTTTTCCCTTCTCATTTGGTCCTCCGACAATTTTGATTTCCTTTTTACTTAGCATAATTTTTCCTTTTTTGCAAAATTCTTTGCCATCCTTGGAGCTTGACTTTCTGCGGGCAATTCGATAGAAAAATATTAATTCGCCTTGTCGCTGCTGAAAACCCTATTTGGACAGGGCGGTTCAGTTCCTTTGACGTGCCTAGGGTATGGCTTGAGACCCAGCCCGCGCCGGTGGTTGGATACACAAGGTTGAGATCCGGGTCTAGTTAGGGGTCAAGAAGGAAGAGATCGAGGGGTTAAAGAAGGAGGGAGCTATTTGAAAAGAAGAAAGAATATGGTTACGAAAAAATCATCAGAGATTCCTCCCTTCATTGTCATGGAGGTGATGGAGAAAGCCACGGCCATGGAGCGAGAGGGGAAGAATATCATCCATCTCGAGGTGGGGGAACCGGACTTCGACACCCCGGAGTGCGTCAAGGAAGCGGCCATACGGGCCATCCGCGAGGGTAAAACACATTATACTCACAGCCTGGGGCTCCTGGAGCTGCGGGAGGCCATCGCTGAGTATTACCATGGGAAATATGGGGTAGAAGTCAACCCAGACCAAATTCTGGTTACTTCCGGAACCTCTCCGGCGATGCTCCTCCTATTCATGAGCCTGCTGGAACCCCATGAGGAAGTCATTCTCCCGAATCCTTACTACGCCTGCTACCCTAACTTCGTCCGTATGGTGGACGGCAAGCCCGTCTTTGTGAAAGTATTCGAAGAGGAAGGTTTCCAGTACAGGCCCGACGAAATCAAACCTCTCATCGGGCCAAGGACAAAGGCCATCTTTGTCAATTCGCCCGCAAATCCAACGGGGAACCTGACGCCGCCGGAGCGGATGAAGGCCCTTGCCGAATTAGGAAGAATGGTCATCTCGGATGAGATTTACCACGGCTTAGTTTACGAGGGGAAGGAACATTCCATCCTGGAGTTTACTCAGAATGCAACGGTGATTAATGGCTTCTCCAAACTTTACGCCATGACCGGCTGGCGCCTGGGGTATCTGATTGTCCCGCCAGAATTTGTCCGTCCCCTGCAGAAGATGCACCAGAATTTTTTCATCTCGGCCAATGCCTTCGTGCAATGGGCCGGGATCGCCGCCCTGAAAGAGGGGAGGGCGGATGTCACCCGGATGAAAGATATTTACAACACCCGTAGAAAGTATATCATCCCGCAACTACGGGCACTGGGATTCGGGATTACCGTGGAGCCCACGGGAGCATTTTATGTTCTGGCCAATGCCAAAAGCTATACAGAGAACTCCTTCGATTTCGCCTTTGACATTCTGCAAAAAGCCAAAGTGGGGTGCACTCCGGGGATTGATTTCGGGACAAACGCTGAAGGCTATCTACGATTTTCCTATGCCAACTCCATCGAGAATATCGAGGAAGCCATGAGCAGACTGCGCAGCTACTTGCAGGAGGAGGGGAAACCGAGGGCCGGGAAAGAAAAGTTGAGATGAAAATTATCTCTGCCGAATTCATCAAGAGCGCGACCAAACCATCGGAGTATCCTCGGGGGAGTTTTCCCGAAGTGGCCATTGCCGGGAAATCGAACGTGGGCAAGTCTTCGCTGATCAATGCTCTAGTGAATCGGAAAAACCTGGCCAAGACCAGCTCCAGCCCGGGAAGGACGCAGGTGATCAATTTTTTCATGGTGAATGGCAAGATCTCGCTGGTGGACCTTCCCGGATATGGATACGCTAGAGTACCCCTGCAGGTACGAAAAACTTGGAAGCCCATGGTGGAGAGCTATCTGCAGACCCGCAAGGAGATTCGTTTGGTCATCCTGATTTTAGACGCTCGCCGCGGGGCTTCGCCTGACGACCTGGCCTTATTGGATTGGCTGGATTATCATGAAATTCTTTCTTTGATCGTTTTGACCAAGGCGGATAAGCTTTCGCAAATCGAGCGAGCCAGGCAGAAGAAGGCCCTGGCAGACGTTTCCCTTCTCTCCGGGAAACCCCTGTCATTTTTTTCTGCGCTAACTGGCGAGGGCAAAGAGGAACTATGGAGGCTGATTCAGGAGGCACTCGACTGACTTAGATAGGAAGGCTTATCTGAACTTTTTTTAAGAATGTTGATCAATCGATCAGGATGGTTGGTGATAATCCCGTCTATTCCCCAGCGGATGAACTGCTCCATCTCCTTTTGGGAATTAACGGTATAGGTGTTCACCTTCATTCCTTGCTCGTGGATTTTAGCGATTTTGTCCTTTGTTAGAAACGATCTCCGCAAGTTCAATGTGGGGAAGGATTTTCCCCCAGTGACTTCTTCAGGGATATTCCAGAATTTATGGTAGAGCAAAGCCACCCGGGCATGGGAATTCCCTTCCTTGATTCGTTCCAGCGCGGACGGGGAAAAAGAGGAAAAAATCACTTGTTTCGCCGTCCTGCTCTTTTTCGCCTCCTGGAGAGCCCGATCGGATAAATCGGAAATCGTATAGGGGCCAAGGTAATCATTTTTTATTTCGATATTGACCAGGATATTCCCTTTGGCCAATTCCAGAACATCTTGCAAGGTGGGGATTTGTTCACCAGAGAACGGCGACCCAAACCAGGAACCGGCATCCAATTTTTTCAATTCCTGCAGAGTATGGTCGGCGACTTTGCCCCGGCCATTGGTGGTTCTCTCTAAGGTGTCGTCGTGGATCACCACGACCCGTCCATCTTTAGAGAAATGAACATCCAGTTCCAGCATATCGCTGCCTACCTCGATTGCTTTCTCAAAGGCGCCCAGAGTGTTCTCCGGAGCCTCTCCTGAGAAACCCCGATGAGCGATGACCATCACCGGAAATTTCCCTGCCCAAGAGGGTCCTATCGAATCCTTTACCCTTTTACCCGCCCAACCCATCGGTGTTCCGATCTACGTACCGCCGAAAATTGAAATCAACGATAGAGAAGGCAGAGGTTTTTTATTTAAGAGAAATAAATGGTGCATAGATACGTACCCTATCCCTGAAAAGGAGTAATCAAAATCTAACGGGGCATTTCTGGATTGTCAACGAGAAAATGAGGGACTTTTGGATTTCCCCGCTGGCCCTCCCCTTTTTTGCCTTTTGCATCTCATTTTCTATATGCTATAGTTTTCCAAGATGGATTCTCTTTTCGGCAATGACAAGATGGCTGTTATCCAAAGTTCTCATTTCATCTCCGCTGAGCAGAAAGGAGGAATGAACATTGATAAAGGATGAGATTGCCGCTAAGCTAAAGGAGGCGGCCGGGGAGGGCAAGATTACCTGCGCCATGGCCCAGAAGATCGCCCTTGAAAACAAAATCTCGATGAAGCAGGTGGGGGAGATACTCAATCAGATGAAGATCAAAATTATCCAGTGCCAGTTGGGATGCTTTTAGGAGGGTTCAAGGGGCCAAGGGTTCAAGAGCTCGAGCGGGAGGAGTCATTTTTTATTTGAACCCTCGAACCCTATCGGTAAATGTTATGCGTGCTCGAATCACAATCCTATGTGATAACACGGTTTCCATTAAGGGAGGGGTGGGAGAGCATGGATTTGCCGCCTTCCTGGAGACGGAGAGGGGGAATTTTCTTTTCGACACCGGAAGCGGAGAGGGATTGATTTCCAATCTTATGAAATTTGATAAAGACCCTCTGTCCATTCAGAAGATCATCCTGAGCCATGGGCACCCCGACCACACCGGTGGACTGGCCTCGATTCTGGAACTTTCGGGTGGGGTGGAAGTTCTGGCCCATCCGGACCTCTTTTCCATCCGGTACCATATTTGCCAAAAAGATGGGAAAGAGGTTAGCCGGTTTGTGGGTCTGAAATTCCAGAGGGCTTATTTAGAAAGTCTGGGAGGGAGATTTATTCTAGAGAAATATTTTCGCGAGGTCACCCGGGAGATGTTTCTGACCGGAGAAGTGCCGCGGAAAACCTCCTTTGAAAAAGGGGATCCAAAACATTTCGCAATGAGCGGAGAAAGATTAATCCCGGACCCATTTTGGGATGATCAAAGTTTGGTGATTGAGAGCCAAAAAGGATTAGTATTGCTTCTGGGATGCGCCCATGCCGGGATGATCAACATCCTAGAGCACATTATTGAAAAGACCGGGGCGGAGAAGGTACATGCCATCATCGGGGGCACGCATTTAAATTTTGCCTCTCCCCAGCAGGTTGAGGAAACGGTCGCCGCTCTGAAGAAATTTAAAGTAGGTCATATCGGCGTCTCTCACTGCACGGGTCTGAAAGCAACTTTACGGTTATATGCCGAGTTCGGAGAAAGTTTTTTCTTCGGCCAGGTGGGAGAGGAACTGGAAGTTTAGCCGGAATTAAGATGATGCGGCAATTTTTCTTATGTCTTTTATCGTTCCTTGTTCTCTCTACCGCTGCCTTTGGTCAGGTGGCTTCGGAGAGGAAGGGTCCAGAGTTTCCAGAAAGAGAAGGCCCAAGGTTTGAAGAACGGAAGGGAATGATGGGCCCGATGCATCCTCCGATGGAAGATTGGGTCAGGCAGTTGAACCTTACGGCAGAACAGATGGCTAGGCTTCAGGTGATGCGGGAATCCTACCTCCGGGACACGCTGGTCTGGAGGAATGAGCTGGTGATCAAACGCTTCGACCTGCGGGATCTCTGGCGCAATCCGCAGGTGGACTCCAATCAGGTCCTGGCCAAACAACGGGAGATATCAGAGCTGGAAACTAAAATCCAGGAACGGGCCGTTCTGTATCAATTGGAGATGCGCAAAGTTCTAACCCCTGAGCAGATCAAGCTCCTCCCGCCGGGGTTTGGTTTCGGCGGATTCCGTGGCTGGCGGATGACGCCCGGCTGGGGCAGAGGAATGGGAAGAGAATAAAAGGAGCCGAACCCCTGCCATGGCCTTCCCGAAGAAAGGACCGGAGCCTCGGGGCCGGTGGATCTTTCGTCCCCTTTACCTTCTAATCATCTGGAGTCTCTTGGCCGTCCTCCTGGTCATCAACGGAACTTACGAGGCCAAACGCACCCAAAATAATCTTTATCGCCTGCTCTTCGACGAGGGTTCGGCCCTGATTGAAGGGATGGAGAAGAGTGCCCAGGGCATCTTTACATCCCTGACGGCGGTTGAAGCCTTCCCCGAGGCCAATGCTTTCCTGAATTCCTCACCGGTCAACCTTCTGGCGATGGAGGAATCGGTCGTCGATCTGATCTTGGACGTCGCTTTCCGAATCGATCAGGAATTGGGCAGCCGTTCTCCGCAGGAGAGCGATTTACAAAGAGTGAGTGAGGCGGAGCACCTTTCGGGCTTAGAGGTGATCACCCCCCATGGACATTTCATTTTTAATCGACCCCCGGCAAGTCCATCCGCCGAGATTCGCAGACCCTTCTACCAGCTTCTCCTAAGCGGTAAAGCCTCTTACGCCATCCGCCGTTCCGAGAAGAGGGAGACCGGGCAGATGGACCGTCTTTCCGTCGCAGTCATCCGCAAGGCCGGACAGGGAATTCTTGTTGTGCGGGCGGATGAATCGGACATCCATTTCTTTCGCCGGAGAGTCATCCTGCAGGGATTGATCGAGGAATGGAAGGAAAAGGGCGAAACGAGATACATTACCTTCCAGGGGGAAGACGCGACGGTCTGGGCGGACACGAACCCGAAAAAAATTGGCCAGAAGGAGGAAGACAACTTTGGGCAGCAACTTTTGCGCAAAGGGGCGATGAAATCAGAGGCTCAAGTTCAAAGGATGCAGGGGATTTTTGAGGTTGCCAAGGTCGTCCCTTTGGATAGAAACACCCGGGGCGTTCTCCGAGTGGGACTCTCCACGGAGAAAGTGGAGCAAATCATAGGCGCGGACCGAAGAAACATCGTTTTCTTCAGTCTGCTGCTCCTGGTCTTTGGAGGGGTGGGCATCACCTTCATATACCGCATGGAGAATAGACATTTGGCCCGAATGGGTGAAATGGAAGAGAAGATCCACCAGTCTGAAAAACTATCCTCCTTGGCCAACCTGGCTGCGGGCGTGGCCCATGAAATCCGCAATCCTCTGAACGCCATCGGCATGGCCATCCAGCGTTTGCAGCGCGAGTTCCTTCCGGAACGGCCAGAATCGCAGGCGGAATACTACCGATTCACCGAAGTCCTTC
>CAVXFA010000020.1:0-17798 GCA_963760605.1 uncultured delta proteobacterium
TAAGGTTATAACACAACTATTTCAGAGGTCTCTCTCTTTAGCCGAAAGGAAGGTAGGAGAGAAAGGATGAAGAAAGGAAGATGGGTGACCCTTTTGGCCGTCATGGTCCTGGCCGGCGGGGTCATTCTATATTACCTGTTATTTCGAAACAGGGATAACGGAAGTACGAGCATTTCCGTCTCTGGAAACATCGAGGCCACCACCGTGGATGTGGCTTTCAAAATTCCCGGAAAGATCGATAAGCTCTTGGTTGAGGAGGGCGACTTCGTCAAGGAGGGGCAACTCGTCGCCACTCTGGAACACCAAGACCTCCTGGCCCAGAAGGCCAAAGCCGAAGCGACCCTGGAATCCGCCCAATCCAGAATCCCGGCCCTCGTCAAGAATATCGAATTTCAGGATAAAGCGAATAGCCAGGAAATTTCCCAAGCCCAGGCGGCCATGGATGCCGTTCATTCCAAACTGCAGGAACTTCTGCACGGCTCCCGTCCCCAAGAAATCCAGGCGGCCAAGGCCGGAGTCAATCAAGCGCTATCGGATATGGAAAAGCGCAAAGCCGATATGGATCGGGCCAAAAAGCTTTTCCAGGACAATTACATCTCAGCCCAGGAATGGGATTCTGCGCGAACGGCATACGAGATGGCCGTAGCCGCCCACCAAAAGGCTCAGGAGAATTATGCTTTGGTGGTCGAGGGGCCTCGCAAGGAAGAAATCGACACAGCCCGCGCCCAACTAGACCAATCCCAGGCTACCCTGAATCTGGCCAAGACCCGCAAGTTGCAGGTCGACGTCTTGAGGCGAGAGTTGATCACGGCTCAGGCGCAGGTCAAAGAGGCGGCCTCCGCCATAGAGGTCATTCAGTCCCAGATCGAATACAGCAACCTGTACGCTCCTACCGCCGGCGTCGTCCTGGTAAAGAATACGGAAGCCGGCGAGTTTATCGTTCCGGGAGGGGCCGTGATCACCCTTGGCGACGTCGCTAAACCCTGGCTAAAAGCCTTTATCAACGAGAGCGACTTAGGGAGGGTCAAGCTCGGACAGAAAGCTTCCGTGTCCACCGACAGCTACCCGGGAAAGGTCTACCCAGGTAAGATCACCTTCATCTCTTCCGAAGCCGAGTTTACCCCTAAAAACGTCCAGACTGCCAAGGAAAGAGTGAAGCTCGTTTACCGGATTAAGGTGGGCCTGGCCAATCCCCATAATGAGCTCAAGCCGGGAATGCCCGCAGAGGCTAAGATCCACCTCAAAGATGGATAGAAGCGTTTCGGATTTCGAGTTGCGGGTTAATAATCACTCAACACTTACTAAGGAGTCCATAATTGACCAGACATATTTTTCCAAAATCTCCCCTGACCCCTCTTTTTTAAAGAGGGGAAATTCCTCCCTTTGGTAAAGGGAGGGAAGGAGGGATTCAGTCTCCGGTGTCTATATAATTATGGACTGACTAATAACACTCAAAACTATCCATGCTGGCCATCAAAGCTGAAAATCTGAGCAAAGCCTTCGGCTCGCTGATTGCAGTCAACCGCCTGAACCTGAGTGTGAAAAGGGGCGAGATCTTCGGGTTGGTTGGCCCTGACGGAGCCGGGAAGACCACGATCATGCGCATGTTCAGCGGCATTTTGCCCCCCACCGACGGGGAAGCCTGGGTATTGGACCACCCTCTTACCAAGGAGGCCGAGCCCTTAAAGGAAAAAATTGGCTACATGTCCCAGCGTTTTGCCCTCTATGGCGACCTCACCGTCTTGGAAAATATCAACTTCTACGCCGATCTTTACGATGTTCCAAAGAAAGAGCGTTCACAGCGGATCGAGCTTCTCCTGGGATTCAGTAATTTAGTCCCCTTCCAAAACCGCCTGGCCCAAAATCTTTCCGGAGGCATGAGGCAAAAGTTGGGTTTGGCCTGTGCCTTGGTGCATACCCCCGAGGTTCTTTTCCTCGACGAGCCCACCAACGGCGTAGACCCTGTATCCCGCAGGGATTTCTGGCGGATTCTCTACGACCTCTTGAAGGAGGGTGTGACCATCTTTGTTTCCACCGCTTACCTCGACGAGGCGGAGCGCTGCCACCGAATTGGCCTGATGTTTCAGGGAAATCTCTTGTCCGTGGGCACCCCCGATGAGATCAAAGGCCTTTTACAGGGGGAAATCTGGGAGGTGCGCTGCGAGCAGAGGATGAAGGCCCGGGAGATGCTGCAGAACGTTCCCGGGATCAAAAGCGCGGGGATTTTCGGGGACAGGATTCACGCTGTTTTGGAAGAGGGTGAGAAAAGCAGGCGGGAGATGGAAACATTGCTTCGAGAAAGGGGCTTCGAAGTCTTTTCCCTAAGAAGGATCGCTCCTTCTCTGGAAGATGTCTTCATCTCTACTTTGACGGGGAAACAGCCATGAAGAATCCCTTCACCGCGGAGAGCGCCGGGGGCGCCGAGATCCATTAAACATTTAGGGTTAAGGGTATAGCCTTTTGAAATTCATTCAACTCTGCGCTCTCAGCACGCTCTGCGGTGAGTTATTAGTCAGTCCATAATTATATAGACACCGAAGACCAAATCCCTCCTTCCCTCCCTTTACAAAAGGGAGGAATTTCCCCTCTTTGGAAAAGAGGGGTCAGGGGAGATTTTGGAAGAATATGTCTGGTCAATTATGGACTCCTTAGTAACTCAGGAGAATAGGTGGCGAAGATAGATGGAAGAACGGACGAATCAAGGATGGGCTGTGGAAATCGAGCAACTGGTGAAGAAGTTCGGCTCTTTCACAGCCGTTGACCACATCTCCCTCAAGGTCAAGAGAGGGGAGATCTTCGGGTTCCTGGGCCCGAACGGCGCTGGCAAATCTACCACCATCCGCATGCTCTGCGGGATTCTCACCCCAACCTCCGGGAACGGGAAGGTGGGTGGGTTCGATATCTACCGGGAGTCGGAAAAAATCAAGCAGAACATTGGCTACATGTCCCAAAAATTTTCCCTGTACGAAGACCTGAGGGTTGAAGAAAACCTCGATTTTTACTCCGGGATTTACCGCCTTTCCAAAGAAATAAAGGGGAGCCGCAAGGAATGGGCGCTGCAAATGGCCGGTCTCAAAGATCGGAGAAGCAGCCTGACCAGCACCCTGGCCGGGGGCTGGAAACAGCGGCTGGCTTTAGGCTGTGCCATTCTCCACGAACCGTCGATCCTTTTCTTGGACGAGCCAACCTCAGGCGTGGACCCTCTTTCCCGGCGCCGCTTCTGGGATTTGATCTACGAAATGGCCGGAAAGGGGGTGACCGTGTTCGTGACCACCCATTACATGGACGAGGCGGAATACTGCGATCGCCTGGCCCTCATCAACCAAGGAAGGATCGTTGCCCTGGGAACACCGGCAGAGTTGAAGACCCGGTATATGCCCGAGGCCGTCTGGGAATTGGAAACGGATCATTTGATCGACTCGCTCCAGGCTTTGAAAGAAAGCCAGAGGTTTAGCGAAGTGGCGGTTTTCGGGAATGCCTTGCACGTGGTGGCCAAGAAAGGAGAGGATCTTTCTTCTTTCCTTCCCTCTATCCTTGCTGGGGAGGGCATCCCCCCAAAGCGCCTGGAGCAGATCGAACCTTCTTTAGAGGACGTCTTCGTCTCCCTCATCGAAGCCGAAGACCAAGAAAATGGGGGAAAGAAGTAGGGGTGAAGCTCGTCCGACTCAAAGCCATCGCCTGGAAAGAATTTATCCAGATCGGCCGCGACCCGAGAAGCTTGTTGCTGGCCATCTCCATTCCCGTGTTTCTCCTTCTCCTCTTCGGTTACGCCCTGACCCTGGACGTGGACCGTATTCCCACGGTGATTTATGACTTAGACCGCACCCCCCGGAGCCGTGAGCTCGCCGACCATTTCCTGCGTTCGAAGTATTTCCAGCTCCAGGCCATCGCCCCCGATTATTCCCATCTGCAAGAGATGCTGGACCGCGGCCAGGCCCTCATGGGCCTGGTCATCCCCTCGAACTTTTCCCGCGACCTGGAGTTGAACCGCGCTGCCACGATCCAGGTCCTCATGGATGGAACGGACGCCAACACCGCCACCATCGCCTTGGGATATGCTTCGGCGATCACTCTTCTCTACTCTCAAGAACTCTTACTGCAAAAAATGAACCGGCTCGGCGCGGGCAAGATATCCCCGCCGATCGAGCCCCGAATCCGCATCTGGTTTAACCCCGATTTAGAATCAAAAAATTTTATCGTCCCGGGCCTGATCGCGGTCATCATGGCCATCTTGGCAGCCATCCTCACCTCTGGAACCATCTCTGGAGAGTGGGAAAGAGGGACCATGGAACAGTTGATCTCCACCCCCATCCGCAACGAAGAGTTAATCCTGGGAAAACTGATTCCCTATTTCGCCATCGGGATGGTTGACCTCTCTCTCTCTGTAGCCATGGGAAAGTTCCTATTCGGCGTTCCCCTGCGCGGGAACGGATTACTCCTCTTTTCCTTAGCCAGCCTATTCTTGCTGGGGGCCATCTGTCAGGGGGTGGTCGTTTCCATCGTCACCAAGAACCAGCTCCTCTCGAGCCAGATCTCCATCATTCTTTCGTACCTGCCGACCTTCATGCTTTCCGGTTTTATCTATCCGATCGCCAACATGCCCAAGCTCATCCAGTTCATCACCTATGTTGTTCCCGGCCGCTATTTTGTCGCCATCCTCAAGGGGATTTATTCCAAGGGAATCGGCCTGGAGATTCTCTGGATCGAAGCGCTTCTTCTGGCCATCTATGCTTCCGCCATGACTTTTTGGGCTTATCAGAGATTTAAAAAGAGGATCGATTGACCCATGCTGCAACGGCTGAAGTCCATGCTCATTAAAGAATTCATCCAGGTCTTCCGCAATCCCCGGATGCGCCTGATCCTTTTCCTGCCCCCATTGATTCAACTCATCATCTTCGGCTACGCGGCCAACACGGATATCCGCAACATATCCCTGGCCACTTATGATCTGGACAATACTCCGGAAAGCCGGGAGATGATCGAGCGCTTCGCCTCTTCAGGTTATTTCCGCATCGCCCACCGCGCGGGGAATCCCCAAGAAATTCGCCGCTTCCTCGATGAAGGGAAGGTCAGCGCTGCCCTGCAGATCAATGACGACTTCGCTCGACAAACCCGGCAGCGGCAGGGCACCGCCATCCAGCTCATCGTGGACGGCACAGACTCCAACACCGCTTCCGTGGTGATGGCTTATGCCCAACGCATTGTCGCGGAATATTCCCGCCAGATTTTGGTAGAGCGAATCCGCACTCTGCCGAATATTCCCGACGAAATGAAAAAGCCTTTCTTCAAAAAAGGGGGGATTGAAATCCAATCCCGGGCTTTCTTCAACCCCAATTTGGAGAGTCGCAATTTCTACGTCCCCGGGATCATGGCCTTCTTGATCATGCTGGTCACCCTGATCCTGACCACCATGGCGATCGTGCGGGAACGGGAGATCGGCACCATGGAGCAGCTCATCGTTTCTCCCATGCGCCCGGTAGAGCTGATCATGGGAAAGACCATTCCTTTTGCCCTGATCGGGTACATCGATGTGCTCTTAGTCACCGGGGTAGGCGTGTTCTGGTTCGAAGTCCCCATTCGCGGCTCCCTCCCTCTCCTTCTCTTTGCCACCACCCTTTACCTCCTCAGCACCCTGGGCATCGGCCTTTTCATCTCTACCATTTCCCGCACCCAGCAGCAGGCCATGATGACCATGTTCTTTTTTTTCATTCCGGCCATCCTCCTCTCCGGTTTTGTCTTCCCCATCGCCAACATGCCGGAAGTCGTCCAATACTTGTCTTATGCCGACCCCCTGCGCTATTTTTTGATCATTATCCGGGGAATATTTCTTAAGGGGAATGGGTTCAAAATTCTTTGGCCCCAGATGCTCGCCCTGGCCATCCTGGGAACCATCGTTTTCACCTTCAGCTCTCTGAGATTTAAAAAACGGCTGGAATGAAGGGAAAAGAAGAATCTGACCAGAAAAAAAGGTCAGAGCTGATCCAGCTTTTCCCTGCGTGTTCGACAGGAGACCTTTTCGATTGAATTCAAAAGGATTGACATATCAGATAAATATGACTATAATAGGCATATAAATGCATCCCGGGGAGAGTTATGATAACTGCAGCCATATCAAAATTAAAGACCCATCTAAGTGATTTTTTGAATCAGGTCAAAGCCGGTTCAGAGGTCCTGATCACGGATCGTGGGAAACCAGTGGGGCGACTGGTGCCGATCCTCCGCACTCAGACCCCTCGCGACTCCTTAGCCAGGATGGAAAAACAAGCCTTAATCAAACTTGGATCGGGTAAGCTCCCCAAGAATTTTTGGAAGATGCCCAGGGCTAAGGATCCCCAGGGACTTGTACTCCGGGCGCTCCTGGAAGAACGAGAGGCCAGCCGGTGAAGTTCTGGGATTCTTCAGCAATCATCCCCTTATGTCTAAAGGAACCGGCTTCGGAGACCGTTAAGCACCTTCTAAAGAGCGATGAAGATATTGTCGTTTGGTGGGCCACACGGGTAGAATGTCTTTCTGCCTTAGCCAGGAGACGGCGAGATGGAATGCTTTCCATCCATGCCGAAGTTGGAGCCAAGGCAATCCTTTCGGTCCTATCGGGAGAATGGTCAGAGGTACAACCGAGCGAACTCGTGCGACAGCGAACCGAAAGAATTCTACAGGTTCATCCTCTACGAGCTGCGGATTCATTCCAGCTTGCAGCGGCATTGATATGGACACAAGAATCGCCTCTGGGCCTTGACTTCGTCTGTCTGGATCAAAACTTACGCGAGGCAGCCTTCAAAGAAGGTTTCACAGTTTTACCTTAGGAATGCGAAGTGCAGAATTTTCTCTCCGCTTTACATCCGCATCACCTTTCAACGGGGCGTTCGATCGGTGGCCACCTTTCAGAGTGATCCCCTACGAATCACCGCGGGACCCAATTTTTTGGCCAGGGGGAGAAAGGGTGCAAGTCTATGACTTAGGCAGGATATTCGGTCTCTTCATCTCAAATATATCCATCGTTCGACAGTAAAAATCCTCTCCCAGACGCCCAACGACCTTTAACTGATGAGCTTTAATCACCCCATCAACCCATACTTCATCCTTGATATGAACCCGGATAATCTCCCCGATGATAAAACTGCTGATTCTCGGCGGCTCACCAAACTCCAGGATTTGCATCAGCTTGCACTCCATGTTCACTGGCGATTCGATGACTCTGGGTGACCTGATCAAGTCGCTTTGAGCCGGGGTCAGACCGGTCTCTTTGAATTCATCCACATGGCTGGGGTACTCTCCGGATGCTTGATTCATAGCCCTGGCCATTGATTCAGTGACCATATTGATGACGAAATCCTTGGCAAACTCGATGTTTGCCTGCGTATCCTTCTTCCGCCCATCTCTCTTATGGTCGATACCGATACCGACGACGGCCGGCTTTGTTGATAGGACGGCAAAGTAACTAAAAGGGGCTAGATTGTAGACCCCGTCTTTCCCAATGGTGGAGACAAAGGCGATAGGTCGGGGCAAGACAGCGGTTACCAATAGATCATGAGCGTCCTTCCAATCCAGGTTTGCCAGGTCAATTTTCATCGTCGATCCCTCCCATTCTAAAAATGAAAACCGGTAAGATAATATAGCACCTCCCCTCATATCTTGTAGTTTTTTCTTCTTGACATTTAGCTCCGTTTTTCGTATATTTTATTCACGCTACTCGGCCTAAAGCGAGTTCTTACCAAAAAAAATAACAAAAAATCCGACATTCCATAGAAGGCTGGTGCCACAGCCAACAATGAAAGGAGAACAGCCATGAAAGGAAGAAGGGAGTTTCTGAAGGGGTCTCTCGTATTAGCAGGCGCGGCAGTGTTGGGGAGCGCCGTGCGAGGACAAGCGGCGACCACGTTCCCCGCAAACCTCATCTACACCAAGGAGGCGCCGGGGCGGTGGGCCGGCAAGCAGGGCGGCCATGCGCCGATAGTGACGGTGGAGGGAAGGAAAGTCAAGGTGTTGACTTCCCATCCTATGAGCCAGAAGCACTACATTGTCAAGCATACCCTCATGACCCCGGAAGGCAAGATCCTGGGTGAGAAAACCTTTGCGAACACCGATTCCGCCGCCGAGTCCTCCTACGAGCTGCCCGAAGGAGTCGGAGGCACCCTCTGGGCCACGAGCTTCTGCAATATACACGATTTCTGGCTCACTGAATTCACGGTTTGAGCTGACACCTGCCTATTCCTCATCGCGGGGCAGGGTGAAATCACTCTTTTCACCCTGTCCCCGCCCCTTCCTGCAAGGGATAAGAGCTTGACGGGCCGCAATCTTTCAAAAGGAAAGCCGGGAAGGCCAGCTTAGCAAAATATGTAAAAAAGGTTCTTATTTTTTAGCCGTTCCGGGCGATTTTTCAGACCTTCCCAGGTCAATGAAGGGCACGGCCGATCCGGAAACCTGCGGCAGGATTCCATTCCATTTTTCAATACTTTTATACTGAACCAGGATGGGACTGATGGAGCGGGAAAGGGCTTCATTGGCCTTGGCGGCTAAGAATTTCAGAGGGGCGAATGAAACATCAATCGGCCAAAGTTTAGAATTTTGGACCCGAAAAAGGCATATCTCAAAACTCTATATGCCCGGTACACATCCCGGAGCCCGCACCATCAAAACGGGGACGCAGGAAGACCGGAGAATTCGGTCCGCCACGCTTCCCCAAACCCAGCGGCTTACCCCTGAGCGGCCATGAGTGGCGATGATGATGAGGTCCACATTATTTTTATTGGCGTAGTCTGCCAGGGCTTCAGCAACCCTTCCCGAGACCACTTCCCAGCGTTGCTGGATGCCATCGAGATGCACCCGATTCACTAATTCGTGGAGATAATTTTCCGCGGCCGCCTTGTTCCCGGAATTGATGCGAGCGATCTCCTCCTCACTGACGACATAATCGCTCGGGGGTGGCCAAAAGGGTTCAAAGACCTGCACAAATACAACTTCCTTAACCTGAGAGGCTTGGGCGAGAGCTGCCAGATGGGGAAGGACACACTCTGCCAACTTTGAGCCATCCAGTGGGACTAAAATTTTTCTGTACATTTTTTCTCCTCCATAAAAATATCCCCTGCGCAGAATTTATTTCCGGGTTATGAACGATTCCCTTACCCTCTAATTTTTTTGATGAAGGGAAGGGGAAAATGGATTCTCGCCTTTCAAAAATCACTGGTCATGATAAATAGAGGTTTCGATTCGAAACTCTCATAGTATGGCCGTAGTCGGTCGCGGTTATAGTACTTATCCACGTCGACCCCCTTCTTCCCGCTGGAAACCACTTCTAGCGGCACGTTGTCATACCTCCCGTTCCGCAGGGAGACCATCCGGCCGTGAGCATGATCCAAAACCAGGTTTAAGGCCAGATTCCCAAAAGCCATGGGCACGATCGAGTCCACCGCATCCGGATTTCCGCAACGCACCAGGTATCCCAGCCTCTGGTTAATTACATTAATGCTCCTCCCCTTGTTATACGTGGGGGAAATTTCCTTGATCTGATCCGATACGAGGTCGCCGAATCCCCCCAATTTCTTGTGGCCATACATGTCTTTTTCGTCTTTTTGGAAGACCATCTCGCCTTCCTCAAACATGGCTCCCTCGGAGACGAGGACGACGGAATAGTGGCTGGGATTGGTAAACCGGTCCTCCGTCAACAATTCCGTGAGGCGCTCTATTTTGAACTTGTATTCGGGGATTACGCAACGGTTGGCTGCACCGGCCATCGTGGGCAGCAGAGCGGTAAATCCGGCATAGCGCCCAAAGACTTCAATCACCAGAATTCGTTCATGAGAACCAGCCGTCGTCCGCAAATTATGGGTCATCTCGATCGTCCGGGTGACACACGTACTAAAGCCGATGCAGTAATCCGTGCCCGGCACATCATTGTCCATAGTCTTGGGAATGGCGATTACCTTGACTCCTTGTTGGGAAAGGTGGACCGCATAGCTCAGGGTATCATCCCCCCCGATGGGGATCAGGGTATCAATCCCCAAGAAATCCAGATTTTGCAAGACTTCCGGCGTGAGGTCATTAATATCGTCCCGGTATTTTTCCTTGAGATGGTCCGGGACCTCGTCCTTCGGTATGTGACTGGGGCGGGTGCGGGAAGTATGCAGAAAAGTCCCCCCCGTCCGGCCCACCCTGTTGACGATCTCTTCGGTTAGGACCTGGAAACATTCATCCTGATGGATTTTCTTTTCCCGAACGCAAGATACCAGGCCTTTCCAGCCTCTGCGAAGTCCGATCACCTGGAAACCTTCTCGGATGGCCCGAATGGTGACGGCTCGAATTGCGGGGTTTAGGCCGGGAACGTCTCCACCCCCCGTCAAGATGGCAATGACCCCTCTCTTTCTTTTGATATTTGCCATTTTCTGTCCCCCCCCGATTTTTTATGATTTTCGTGGAGATTTATTAGTCAGTCCATAATTATATAGACACCGAAGACCAAATCCCTCCTTCCCTCCCTTTACAAAAGGGAGGAATTTCCCCTCTTTGGAAAAGAGGGGTCAGGGGAGATTTTGGAAGAATATGTCTGGTCAATTATGGACTCCTTAGTAACTTTGTTATTATACCAGCAGGTAGAAGATCAAGGAAGGGCTCCTTAAATGAACGAGGTCACAAATTTTCGCCGAGGCCTGACGCTAAAATGCAGCGGGAGGGTTCCTCCCATCCTTGATTTAAAAACGGATCGTGCCATAATCTTCGAGGAGGTTGGAATGACCGGCAACCACGCAAAACTTGTCGGCCTTGATCTGGCGGGAAGCGAACAGAGGCCCACCGGGATTTGCTTCCTTAAAGGAAACCAGGCCAAAGTCTCTGTGCTTTACACGGATGAGGAGATCCTCCGGGCAATCGGGAAGGATGTAAGGTCTGTGGCCATCGATGCACCCCTATCTCTTCCGCGAGGAAGATGCTGTCTGAGGAATGATTGCGATTGCTATGGAAAAGCGCACTTTCGCCTCTGTGACTTAGAGCTGAGAAAGATGAAGATCAAGTTTTTTCCCATCACTCTGGGCCCCATGCGCCAGCTTACCCTTCGGGGCATGGCCTTGAAGAATAAACTCGAAGCCAAGGGCCTGCGAGTCTTTGAGACATACCCCGGAGCGGCCCAGGACATCTGGGGAATTCCCCGCCAGAAAGATTTGAAAGGGCTGAGGCATGGCCTGCAGCGGTTTAAGTTGAGGGGAAACTGGTTGGGGCCAAAAGTTACCAAAGACGAGCTCGATGCCCTAACTTGCGCCTTAGTGGCGAGAGAGGACTTGCAGGGGAGAGCTTTTTCCATTGGAGACCCTGAAGAAGGGTTGATGATCCTGCCCCAAGAAAAGAGCAAAGAGCATAGAACAAGGAGCAAAGGGTAAGAAAGATATCGGTCATTAGCTTTTACGCTATGCGCTATGCTCTATGCTTTTTCTTCTGGAAAATGGCCTGAATAATACTCCAGGTTTGCCCGCCTCAGTTTTTCCAGGACATGCGGGTAGAGGATGACTTCCTCCCGCTCTACCTCACTTTGCATTCTCGGGTCGATCTTCCAGATGATGTGGTAAAGCGCGTCGATCGCTTCTCTTCCAGAGTAGGAAAGCATCACCGCCGGGTGGGTGCTTACCCCGGCTTTCACTAAATTTGCCAGGGCGGCAAGTTGTAATCGGAAACCTTTTGAGTCAGCCCCGGTCAAGCGGCTGAATTCCTCCTCGGTGCATCCTTTCAGAGAAACCCGCACATGCAGGAAGGGATAAAAGGCCAGCTCCTCGGCATAGGTTTCATGCTCGCCGATCAGGATGCCGTTCGTCTCCAAAATGAAACGAACCCGCTTATTCTTCAAGGCGTTGAGTAGCTTTAATAGATGTTCCCATCCGATGGTTGGCTCTCCTCCGCTGACGCGAACCTGGTGGATCTTTTTTTCTTTCGTGAATTTTAAAATTTTTTCGGCTACTTGATCGGGCGTGAAAAAATCTCCTCTTCCACGGCCCTCGAGAAGAGACTCGCTGCGAACCCAGCAAAACTTGCAGGTTAAATCACAACCTGCGCAATCCGCGGTGATGATTCCTCCGTACCAGCGGTCCTGCCGAAAACGGTAATATTTCCTCAAGTCCCCACCCACCCTCTTGCGGACCACCAAATTTTCGATCTCCCGATGCCTTTCTACAGGATCGTAGCCCACGGGTCACTCCCCTTTACTAATCTCATCGGGGAGCTCATTTGCGCCGGCCTTTTCGGCTGGGAAATGGGCTTGGAGTTTCTCCCCGATCTGCTGGATCGCCCGGCAGAGTCCTGCAAAAAATTTTTCTTCCCGGAAATGCTTGTGCATCTCTTCTTTCACTTCTTCCCAGTAATTCTCGGGAACGACCCGATGAATTCCCTCATCGCCCACGATGGCAAATTTCCTGTGATCCGTGGCCAAATAGATGAGAACGCCGTTGCGATGTTTGGTACGAGCCATCCCCAGCTGGTAAAAAATTTTCTGAGCCTTCTTGAGAACATCCTCCCCGGAGTGGCGGTCCAAGTGTACCCGAATCTCACCCGAAGTCCGTTCCTCAGCCTTGTGGATCTCTTCTACGATCCTTTTCTGTTCGTCTTCCGTAAAAAATTTTTTAGGATGCCTTTTAAAAAACATAGGACGCAGATTAGCGCAGATAAACGCAGAAGTTATTTTCTCATATTATTAAAAGCCTTGCGTCGAACCTCCGGTTTAGCACCGAAACTGAGTAAAAGTCCAACTTCAATATTCGTCGCTTTAAGGTAATTTATAGTGAACGACAAAAGAAAGTTGGCATTAATTGTTCGGCATTCTACGGACAAATCCCCCCCACCCCCCTTTATCAAAGGGGGGCAAGGGGGGATTTAAGCTGGGAATTTTTAAGTTCCATCAGAGTCGATCTAATGTCAACTTATTTATGTCCTTCCATATAATAACTGTGCTTCATTTTCTTCAACCAAACGACTTCCCGCCTTAATTTCTACAATTACCTTATCGGCCACAATTAGGTCGGCGAAATATTCACCCACAACTTCTTCGTCATAAAATACCTTTATGGGCGATTGAGCAACGGCCGGAACACCCTCTTTTTTCAGCTCCAGCATCATGGCATTTTCGTAAACCTTTTCTAAAAACCCATAGCCGAGTTTATTATAAACCCTGTAAAATATTTTGATAATCCGCTCTGTTAATTCTTTATGTTTAAAATCCTGATAATCTGCGTTTACCCTGTTAGATAGTGAACATCTAACAGGGTGAATCTGCGTCCTATTACCAGTCTCCGCTCGCTCCTCCCCCCCGAAGTCGCCGCCTCCTCCGGAAAAGCCCCCTCCGGAGCCTCCCCCGGAGAAACCGCCTCCAAAGAAACCCCCGCCCGTGGTCCAGCCATGTCTCCCTCCGGAATGATAATGCCTCTTTCGCGCGATTAAATTCGCGATGGCAGAAACCCCAAAAATCAGAATAATAGGTAAGAACGGGAACCACGGTACAGCTCGGGCACGCCGCTCCCCTTTCCGCGGGGCTTTGTATTCTCCTTTGGTTGCGGCCATGATGGCTGTGATGCCGGCATCGATTCCCCGGTAAAACTGACCTGCCTTAAACTGGGGGGCAATCTCATTGCGGGTGATGGACCCGGCCAGAGCATCGGGTACAGCTCCTTCTAACCCATAACCGACCTCGATCCGCAGCCGGCGCTCATTTTTGACGACCAGCAAAATAACCCCGTTATTCTTTCCTTTCTGCCCGATTTTCCACTTTTCGGCCAGGCGGATTGAATAATCTTCCAGGCTATCCCCTTCCAGCGAAGGAATCAGCAGGACCGCAATTTGATTCGTCGTCTCCCGTTCGAAGGCGGCCAGTTTTTGCTCCAGGGCCGCGATCTCATTTTGGGAAAGAGTCCCGGTGTGATCGGTGACCCTCCCTTCAGGCCTCTCCGGAACTTCCAAAGCGAAGGCCGGGACGGACAACAGAGCGAAGATTAGCCAGGCCAGGATGAAGGTACCCTCTCTCCTGAACTTCGCCCACTGTTCTGGGAATCTCCTTTTCAAAACTTCACCGTGGGTGCTTTCTTTGCCCCTGCCTCCGCCTCAAACAGAGGCATCCGCTCGAAACCAAAAGGCCCGGCAAAGAAAGCGCCGGGAAACGTGCGGATCTTTTTGTTGTAATTCAAGACGACCTCGTTGTACCGTCGGCGCTCTACGCTGATGCGATTTTCCGTCCCTTCCAGCTGATCCTGGAGTTTCAAAAAATTCTGGTTGGACTTCAATTCGGGGTACCGCTCTACCACGACCATCAACCGCGCTAAGGCACCATCCAGCCCCTGGGCGGCCTGTAAGGATTTATTGATGTCCCCAGATTGTCGCGCCTCTCCCCACTGGCTGCGCAGGCGGGTCACCTCTTCCAGGACGCTCTTCTCCTGCCGGGCGTATCCCTTCACCGTCTCTACCAAGTTGGGAATCAAATCTGCCCTGCGCTGGTATTGGTTTTCCACTTGAGCCCAGGCTGCCTTGCTCTCTTCCTGGGCGCTCACCAGACCATTATATATGCCGAACCCTCCAATGACCAGGACCCCGATGATGACCAACGGGATGAGAAAAAGGACCGCCTTGTTCATGGAACTCCCCCTTTTTAAAAAAATGATTTTTTCAAAGTTTATTGATAATTTAACACGTAAACCGCTTTAATTCAACAAAGCTTCCGGCTTTGCTCCGCCTTCCCTTTTTGCAAAAATTCCACCATGCCCCAGGTGGGAGGCCGCTCCCCTATTCCCTCTGTCGATTTGACTTCCCCTGAGCAATCCATTATATTTTTTCTATCCATTCGACGCGGAGAGCGCAAAAAAAGCGGAGAGGAAAGAAGAAAGGAAAGGGGATGCGATCCGACGGACGAAAACTTCTGCAAATGCGGCCGGTAAAAATCACCCGTAGCTTCCTCAGAAATCCGGAGGGATCGGTTCTGATTGAATTGGGCGAGACCAAAGTGATCTGCACCGCCAGCGTGGCAGAGGATGTTCCCAGGTTTCTCCAGAACTCAGATCAGGGATGGGTGACCTGCGAGTACGCTATGATTCCTCGATCCACCCAGATCCGCACGACCCGGGAATCCGCGACGGGTAGGATTGGCGGACGAACTCATGAGATCCAGCGCCTCATCGGGCGTTCTCTTCGGTCTGTGGTGGATCTCTTTTCTTTCGGCAGGCGGACCATCTGGATCGACTGCGACGTTATTCAGGCAGATGGAGGGACGCGCACCGCCTCGATTACGGGCGCTTTTGTGGCCTTGGCCGATGCTTTTGCGTTCTTGCAGAGAAAGAACCTTTTGACCGGGCCGCCGCTGAAAGATACCGTAGCCGCCATCTCCATCGGGGTGATCAACAAGGAAATTCTTCTGGACCTCAACTACAAAGAGGACTCCCAGGCAGATGTAGACATGAATCTCGTCATGACCGGAAGGGGAAGTTTGGTGGAAGTCCAGGGAACGGCCGAGCGCACGCCTTTTTCCGAACCCGACCTCAACCGGATGATGGCCATCTCCAGAAAAGCCATCGCGCAACTTACCCGACTTCAAAAAAAATCCCTGGGAAAGTCGTGGAGATTGTGGCCGCACTGAAGAGCGGGGAAACCAGCTTCCGCCAAGAAGTCATCATCGCCACTCGCAACCCGGGCAAACTCCGCGAGATCGAAGCCATCCTCTCCCCTTTCCCGTTGAAGATTCTTTCCCTTGAGGATTTTCCCGGAATCCCGGAAGTCCGCGAAGATGGAGCCACCTTCGCGGAGAATGCCGGGAAAAAAGCCAAGACCATTGCCCGTTTGACCGGTCGCCTGAGTATCGCTGACGACTCGGGCTTGGCGGTAGAAGCCCTGAAAGGCAGGCCGGGGGTTTTTTCATCCCGGTACGCGGGTGAAAATGCTACCGACCAGGAAAGGTGTCAAAAATTATTGGAGGAAATGGCCGAGATCCCGCCAGGACAAAGGGAGGCCGCATTTCTGTGCGTCATAGCTGTCGCTCTTCCAGATGGAAAAATGCAGGTGGTGCAGGGAGAATGTCGGGGCTCGATTGCGTTTGCCCCGCGGGGGAAACACGGCTTTGGCTATGATCCAATTTTTTTCATTCCCGAGTTTGCCAAAACTATGGCCGAGCTTGAGCCAGAAGTGAAAAATCGCATCAGCCACCGGGCCCGGGCCCTGGAACAATTAAAGCTCATCTTACCGAAATTCCTCTCCGCCTCATAACTCTGACTTGAAAACAGGATCATCCCCTCTTCTCGCGGGCCAGGCGTGGAGACCAGAAGACCAGGTAGAACTGGCTGGAAAAAGATTTCATCGAGGCTCCGGCTTTGGTTCCGCTTCATCTTAGCCTCCTCACAATTTTTCATCTGGTGATATAAAAAATAAAGGGGGGCGAAAGGGGGACGTTCTTTCTGAATTGACTTGACAAATATGATTGGATTGTCTAAAGATGGAGTATGCCCAGGCAACCAAGACTCGATACCCCTGGAACATTACACCATGTCATGGGACGAGGAATTGAGGGAACGAAAATATTCAGGAAGGGAGCGGATCGGGAGGATTTTCTGTCTCGACTCGGAGAGCTATGCCGGGAAGGATCTCTGGCAACCTATGCCTGGACGCTCATGGAGAATCATTTTCATTTGCTGGTGAGGACGGGACGTCAATCCCTTTCCAAGAGCATGAGAAAGCTTCTCACGGGGTATGTGATCAACTTCAATCGAAGATACAAGCGTCATGGCCATTTGTTTCAGAATCGGTATAAATCTATCGTATGCGAAGACGATCCTTACCTTTTGGAGCTGACGCGATATATCCATCTGAATCCGATCCGTGCCGGGGTTGTCCAGAATATGGTTGCCCTTGCAAAATATCCTTGGGCGGGGCATTCAGTTTTGATGGGTGAGGTGGAGCGGGGTTGGCAGGACTCGTATACAATCTTGGCCTATTTTGGGAGGAGAAAGAAGCGAGCACGGTTGGGCTATGAGGGGTTTGTGAGGGAAGGGATTTCCCTGGGGACGCGGCCGGATTTGGTGGGGGGAGGATTGATTCGCAGTCTGGCGCCTGGGGGTTCCTGGGGGTGAGCATCCAGGATCTGACGCAGGACCTCGCCAGGGCCATGGGCTTCTCGGAGACCAAGGGCGCCCTGGTGAACAACATCCTGTCCGGGCAGCCGGCCGACGCGGCGGGGATCAACGCGGGGACATCATCGTGGCCTTCGACGGAAAGCCCGTCCCGGATGTCCGGGCGCTTCAGCGGGCAGTGAGCTTCACGTCCGTCGGGAAGCAGGTGGAGGTCCGGGTGTTCCGCGGGGGCACGCTGGAGTCAGTGAAGGTCAAGGTGGGGGAGGCGGAGAGGGTGGAGCGCCAGGCGTCCGCAGCGCCGGCGCGGCGCGACCTGGGGATGACCGTCGAGGAACTGGACGCGGAGAAGGCGAAGAAGTTCAAGCTCCGCGAGGACGAGGACGGCCTGGTGGTGAGCGATGTGGCCAAGGGCGGGCCCGCGGCCGGCGCGGGGGTGCGCGCCGGGGATCTGGTTCGGGAGGTGAACCGGCGTGAGGTGCGGTCCCTGGAGGGGTTCCGCAGCGCCCTCCGGCAGGGGGAGGGCGAGATGGACCTGTTCCTCCTGAAGCGGGGCGAGGCCTTCGTCTACGTTGCCGTGAAGCCCAAAACCTAACCGGCAATTGAAAATTGCACACGGACAACCGACAATGCAAAACCGACGGCTGCGATTGACCGGTTGTCCGTTGTCGGTTTTCCATTCTGATTCGCAAGGAGTGCGCGATGACCATCGTGGCGATTTCGCGAGAA
>CAVXFA010000021.1:0-13661 GCA_963760605.1 uncultured delta proteobacterium
ACCCTTTGCCAATCCTTTGCCCCGACCCATGTGTGCATCATTACTCCGGAGCGTACGGGACTTTGCGGGGCCTATAACTGGCTGGACGGCAAAGCCTCCAACGAGATCAACCCCACGGGCCCCAACCAACCCGTACCCAAGCGTGAAGTCATTGACCCCGTTTTGGGTCAATGGAAAGGGGTCAATGAGTTCGTCTTCAAGGCTTCCCGTCAGAAGCTGGAGAAATACAATGCGTATAGCATCATGGTGGACCCGATGACCTCCTGCGGCTGCTTCGAGTGCATCGCCGCCGTTCTGCCCATGTGCAATGGTATTATGACCGTCAACCGTGACTTCACGGGAATGACTCCTTGCGGGATGAAGTTTACGACTCTGGCCGGCTCGGTGGGTGGCGGTTCGGTCACTCCGGGTTTCGTCGGCCATAGCAAGCACTACATCTGCAGCAAGAAGTTCATCATGGCCGAAGGGGGCATCAAGCGCCTGGTCTGGATGCCCAAGATGCTCAAAGAGGAGATCATGGATCGCTTGCAGAAGCTCTCGGCGGAGATGGGCATCCCCAACTTCCCGGACATGATCGCCGACGAGACCATTGGGACGACGGAAGATGAAATTCTGCCCTTCCTGACGGAAAAAGGGCACCCGGCCCTTTCCCTGCCGTCGTTGTTTTGAAAAAACAGCGATCAGCAATCAGCAATTGGCGATCAGCCAAAAGGGGGAAATGATTTTCTTGTTTTAGCTGAAAGCTGATGGCTCAACGCTGATCGCTTTATTGAAAAGGAGTGAGAGATGGCCCTGACCGGAATTGAAATTTTCAAAAAGCTTCCCAAGACCAACTGCGGTGAATGTGGGGTTCCCACCTGCCTGGCCTTTGCCATGAAATTGGCCGCCGGGCAGGCTGAGCTGGCATCCTGCCCCTATGTTTCCGAACAGGCCAAAGCCGAATTGGAAGAGGCCTCTGCTCCCCCCATTCGACCCCTGGTCATCGGTGCGGCCGATAAGGCCACGAAGATCGGCGGCGAGACGGTCATGTTCCGCCATGAAAAAAGGTTCGTCAACCAGACGGCGGTTGCCGTTCTCGTTTCTGATAAGATGAGTGAAGCCGAAATCGATGGGCGGCTGAAGAAGTTGAACGAGCTGAAATTCGAACGGGTTGGCCTCGTTCTTCAGGCCGACCTTGTGGCCGTAAAGGGAGAATCCGGGGACCCGGCCAAATTTGAAGCCCTGGTAAAAAAGGTGAGAGAAAAGCTCGATGGCAAAGGCGTCGTATTGATGAGCGACGACCCCGAAGTGCTGGGTGCGGGAGCCAAAGTCGTCGCCGACCGCAAACCCCTGCTTTATGCGGCCACCAAAGCGAATGCGGACGCCATGGCGGGTCTGGCCAAAGAGGTTTCCGCCCCGCTGGCGGTGAAAGCCGGCAGCCTGGACGAGTTAGTCGAGCTGACCACAAAATTAACAACCGCTGGCTTAAAGGATCTGGTCCTTGATTCGGGGGCGCGCACACCCCAGAAGGCTCTGGAGGACCAAATCATCATCCGGCGGGCAGCCCTGTTAAAAAAGTTCCGTCCCCTCGGGTTTCCGACGATCACCTTTCCCTGCGAGATGACCAACGACCCGATGAAGGAGGCGCTCCTGGCTTCCACGTTTATTGCCAAGTACGGGGGGATCGTGGTCCTCTCTGACCTGGAGGGGCACAGCCTCTTCCCTCTGCTGCTGGAGCGGATGAATATCTACACCGATCCGCAGCGGCCGATGGCTACCACCGAGGGAATTTATGAGGTCGGGGGGCCGAACGAAAATTCTCCGGTTCTGATCACTTCCAACTTCTCTCTTACGTACTTCATCGTTTCGGGGGAGATCGAAGGAAGCCGGGTGCCCAGCTGGCTCCTGGTCAAGGACACCGAGGGGCTGTCGGTCATGACTGCTTGGGCTGCTGGCAAATTCGGCGCCGACGTCATCGGGCCTTTCGTGAAAAAGTGCGGGATTGCCGGTAAAGTCAAGCACCGAAAATTGATCATTCCGGGCTATGCGGCGGTCATCAGCGGAGAGTTGGAGGAGGAGTTGCCCGACTGGAAGATCTCCATCGGGCCGAGGGAAGCGGGCCATATCCCGGCTTTCCTGAAGATGTGGAAACCAGAATAAAAAAGCTGTCAGCTATCAGCCATCAGCTTTCAGCTAAAGCAGAAAAAATAATTCTTCTCCTTCTTTTTTTTGCTGATAGCTGACCGCTGAGCGCTGATGGCTGGCTTTAAAGGAGGAGAGAGATGGTTGTCTGTGTGGGTGAGAACATCAACATCATGTCCAAGACAATTGGGCCAGCCATCAAAGAGCGTCGGGCCGAGCCCATCCTGGAGATGGCCAGGCATGAAGAGAAGGTGGGCATCGATTACCTGGACCTGAACATCGGCCCTTCTCGCAAGGCCGGCGAAGAGGTCATGGATTGGTTAGTGAAGGCCCTCCAGAGAGAGGTGAATAAACCCCTTTCCCTGGATACCACCAACCCCGCAGCCATGGAAGCGGGCTTGAAGATTCACAAAGGCAGGGCTTTGATCAATTCCGTCTCCCTCCAGCCCGAGCGATTAGAAAAGGTTTTACCCATGGCCAAGACCTACAACGCCTACGTTATCGGCCTCCTCTGGGGGAAAGAAGGGATGCCCCGGGATGCCAACGAGAGGGCGGCTTTAGCTGTGGATTTTATCTATCAGGCCAACAATCTGGGGGTTCCCACCGAAGACATCTGGATCGATCCCATCGTTAGCCCGGTGAGCGTGGAAATCAATCAGGTGCTCTCCTGCCTGGAGTTCATGTCCATGCTAAAGGACATTGCCCCCGAGGCGAAATCCATCGTCGGGCTATCCAACATTTCTAACGGCACGCCTGACAAATTGCGCCCCGTTCTCAATCGGACGTACCTAGTCATGCTCATGAAGTATGGGCTTTACTCGGCGATCATCGATGCTTACGACAAGGAAGTGCTGAGCATCGCCAAGGGAGGGATGCCCGAGATCGTCGGCGTGGTCCACCGCGTTATGGATGGAGAAGAGATAAACCTGAAGACCTTGAGCCCCAAGGAAGTGGAATACGTCAAGACCACGAAGGTTCTGCTGGGTAAGACCCTGTATTCCCATTCGTGGTTGGAGCTTTAAATAGCATTCAGCAATCAGCTTTCAGCGATCAGCAAGGACAACCAACAGTGATCTTATTGATCTTTGTTTTAGCTGAGAGCTGACGGCTGATTGCAGATAGCTGATTTCTTATGCTACCCAAACAAGAAAACTACGCCTTGGCCCGCCGCTTGGTGGTTGAAAGCCTTTTGCAATCCAACCTGAAGGAGAGAGCCGCCCGGAGCGGCGCTTCCTACGAGCAGACTCGTCACGGTGAAGTAAAGGTTGGTATCAGATACTTGGGCCATGAACTTCTGGTGTCCTTCCCTCAGGGAACGGTCGAAACCCAGAACGGGCAGGGGCCGATTCCTCTACGGGAGGAAATCTTCATTCTTCACTATCTGGAAAGGGCATCCGGGGCCCCTTTGGCGAAACATTGGGCTTCGTTCTCCGAAATTCCCGGGGGGGCTTTTTACCATTCCGTCTTCCTCATGCGGTGCAAATCTCCTCTCGTCAAGTCCTTCGGCGGGGATCCTCGGGCTCTGCTAGCAGTCGCCAGGGAAGTTCAAGGGGAACCTTTGAACCTGGGAGATGTAGGAGTCAAGATTCAAGCTTTTCCCTTTGTGCCTTTGGCTCTGGTTTTATGGCAGTGGGGAGGCTGAATTTCCGGCCGAAGGAAGTATCCTCTTCGACACTTCTGTGAATGAATACCTTCCCGTAGAGGACATCGTCATTCTCGCCGAGACGATCGTGGGGAAGTTAATAAAAGCAAAGCGCTAAGCGCATGGCGCAAAGCGTGAAGCGCCAAAGGCAAAGGGCATGGAGCATGGGCATAGAGCATGGGGCTAAAAAATATAAGACTTTTGACGCTATGCTCTATGCGCTCTGCGCTATGCGGTTCTTAATGTTATGAAGCTCGCAGTCACTGGGAAAGGCGGCGTTGGCAAAACCACGGTGGTGGCCGGGATGGCCCATGTGCTGGCCGAGCGGGGGCAGAAAGTATTGGCCATCGATGCCGACCCGGCGAGTAACCTCGCTTTAGCCCTCGGTTTCCCGAAAGACCAGAGGCTTACACCTATTGCCGAGATGAGGGAGTTGATTGAGGAGCGTACGGAAGCCAAATCCGGCTCCCTGGGTGGGTTCTTCAAACTCAACCCCCGGGTGGATGATCTGCCGGACAAGTACACCCTGGAAAATGACGGAATTCGCCTGATGGTCATGGGCACAGTTCAAAAAGGGGGCGGAGGGTGCGTCTGTCCGGAGAACGTAATGGTGCGGACCCTGGTCACTCATCTTCTGTTACTGCGCGGCGAAGTGGTCATTCTGGATATGGAAGCTGGGGTCGAACATCTGGGGCGGGCGACGGCCCAAGCCGTGGACAAGCTCATCGTCGTAGTCGAACCGGGACAGAGAAGTCTGGAGGTAGCCCAGAAAATTCGCCGGCTGGCCGCTGACATCGGCCTGAAGAATATCGGCGTCGTGGGAAACAAAATCCGCAAAGAAGCTGACCGGGAATTCCTTCTCTCCCATATGCCGGATTTCCATTTCTTAGGTTTTCTCCCCTATGACCCGAGGGTCGTTGAAGCCGACCTGGGGGGAATACCCCCATATCAAGATAATCCGGAATTCCTCAGGGAGATGGAAAGGATCGTGGACAGGCTTGACGACGGCGAAACCGCAAAGCGCAAAGCGCAAAGCGCATAGTGAAGAACACAAACGCAAAACGCAAAAACTGAAGGCCCAAGCCTCTTTTTTTTCGCTATGCTCTTCGCGCGAGGCGTTCTGCGTTTTGAGAGACTGAAGGATGATTTTCATCGGCGAAAGAATCAACGGCCTCCAGCCTGGGGTCCGGAAACGGATCTCGGAAAAAGATAAGGAGGCTATTCAGAAACTGGCCCGCAGGCAGGCAGAGGCCGGGGCTACTTACTTGGACCTGAATGTGGGGACAGCCTGGCCCAGACCTGCCGAGATCATGGTCTGGCTGGTGAAAACCATCCAGGAAGTCGTGAGCACACCCCTCGCCTTAGACAGCCGGAGCCTAGATGTAATCGAAGCGGGGTTGAAAGCGTGCCGGAACCCAGGGATGATCAACTCTACCACAGCAGAGAAAGAGAAATTAGGCAAGTTCATGGAATTGGCCGTCAAGTACCAAGCGGCCATCGTTGGCCTGACGATGGACGAGCAGGGGATCCCACCCCACGCGGTAGGCCGCATATCCATCGCCAAACGGATTATGGACTTTGCCGATGGATATGGACTACCCCGGGATCGGCTTTACATCGATCCGGTACTCCTGCCCCTAAAATTCTCCTCGTCCCAGGGGCCGATCATCCTCGAGGCCATACGGGGGATTTCCAGGGAGAAGGTCCCTCCCCATGTCGTCGTGGGCCTGAGCAACTGTTCCCAGGGCGCAAAGCAGAGACGACTGATCAATCGAAGTTTCCTGACCATGGCCATGGCCTGTGGTCTGGACGCGGCCATCGCAGATATTCTGGATACCCAATTGCTGGAAGCTGTGGCTGCGGCAGAAGTAATCTTGGAGCGGCATCCCTATTCGGATCAATTTTTGCAGGCAGTCAAAAAAACAGCCTAAAGAAGGAGTCGGGTTCCTGAATATGGTGAAAATTGCTGTCGTGGAGACCGGAAGTCGGCGGGAAACCGAAGTTGATTTCATGAACGGATGGTAGTCCGGGAAGAGAAAAGTTGGGGGTCGAGACCCCGATCAACCGCACGCTGACCGCGCTGGTAAAGACTCTGGAAAAAACATACGCGGAGAGAATGCAATAAAAAACAGCGATCAGCAAGAAACAATAATTTATTGCCTTTGCTGAACGCTGAGTGCTGAAAGCTGATTGCCGGTTTACAGGAGGGGGCGATGCCAGAGCCCTTAGATCTTTCAAAATTGGAGCCAATTCTGAGAAAATTCCGGGGACAGGATGGGGCGATGATTCCCGTTCTCCAAGAGGCTCAGAGTATTTATGGCTATTTGTCCGAGGAAGTTTTGGCTTACATCAGTCATGGGCTAAAGATTCCCCTGAGCCGGATTTATGGGGTGGTGACCTTTTACGCGCAGTTCTACCTCACCCCCCGGGGAAGGCATACGGTTCGAGTCTGCCGGGGAACGGCCTGCCACGTGCGGGGAGGGAAGAACATCCGCAAGACCGTTCAGCAATTCCTGGGGATCGAAGAGAACGAGACCACACCCGATTCTAAGTTCACGTTTGAGACCGTGGCCTGCGTAGGGGCTTGTGCTCTGTCCCCGGTACTCGTCGTGGATAAGCATTACTACGGCAAATTAACCCCGGCGAAGGTGGGAAAGGTTCTGAAACAGTATGCCTGAAGGAGGAAACGGCTTGAACGGAAAGCTACGCTCCGAGAAGGATCTCATTGCCCTGCGGGAAGCGGTTCTGCGGCAAAGGGACCCGAATAAAACCTGCGTAACCATATGCGGGGAGACAGGGTGCCTGGCCTGGGGAGGCGAGGAACTACGGTCGGCCTTCATCGAGGAAATCCGGAAGCAGGGGCTGGAAAGACAAGCGGATGTCATGCGCACAGGCTGCTATGGTTTATGCGAGCGTGGACCCATCGTGGTCATCTTGCCCCAGCAGATCTTTTACCAGCAGGTTACGGTCGAAGATGTACCGGAGGTCGTCTCCGAAACCCTGCTGGGGGGCCGGGTGGTGCAACGGCTTCTCTATATAAACCCCGCTACCGGCCGGGCGGTCACCTATGATCATGAGGTTCCCTTCCTCCAGCGCCAGATGCGCCGGGTCTTGAGCGATAACGGGTGGGTCGAACCCACGAATATTCATGATTACATCGCCCGCGAGGGCTTCGCGGCATTGAGCAAGGTCCTCTTCTCCATGACCCCCGAGCAGGTGATCGAGGAGGTGGAGAAGGCCGGCTTGCGCGGGCGTGGAGGGGCCGGGTTCCCCACCGGGCGCAAGTGGCGCTTCACCCGCAGCTCGCCCGGAGATGTGAAGTACCTTGTTTGCAACGCCGATGAAGGCGACCCCGGCGCCTTCATGGACCGGAGTGTGATGGAAGGAAACCCCTATCTGGTTTTGGAGGGAATGCTCATCGCCGCCTATGCCATCGGAGCGCAAAACGGCTATATTTACGTGCGGGCGGAATATCCTCTGGCTGTCCAGCACCTAAAAATCGCGATTGCCCGGGCGGAAGAACTGGGGCTCATTGGGGACAATATCCTGGGTCCGAATTTCAGCTTTCACCTAAAGATTAAGGAAGGAGCCGGCGCCTTTGTCTGCGGCGAGGAGACCGCCCTTCTGGCCTCGATAGAAGGGAAAAGAGGAATGCCGCGGTCGCGTCCGCCGTTTCCAGCCGTGGCTGGGCTGTGGGGCAAGCCCACCAATATTAACAATGTGGAAACCTATGCCAACATCCGCTCCCTCATCCTCGGGGGAGCGAAGGCCTACGCAGCCATCGGCACCGCAGGGTCCAAAGGCACGAAAATCTTCTCGCTGACGGGCAAGATCAACAACACGGGGTTGTTAGAGGTTCCCATGGGCACGACCCTGCGCGAGGTCATCTACCAGATTGGCGGGGGAATTCCGAAGGGCCGCCTCTTCAAGGCTGCGCAGATGGGGGGTCCCTCGGGTGGATGCCTGCCACCGCGGTACCTGGACCTTCCCATCGACTATGAGTCGCTGACCCAGGTGGGCTCCATGATGGGCTCGGGCGGTATGATCGTCATGGACGAGAAGACCTGTATGGTGGACATGGCCCGATTCTTCTTGAATTTCACCCAGGACGAGTCCTGCGGGAAATGCGTTCCCTGCCGCATCGGAACCAAGCGCATGCTGGAGATCCTGACCCGCATCACCAAGGGTGAAGGGCAAGAAGGGGACATTGAACTATTGTTGGAGATGGGACAGGTTATCAAAGATTCCTCCCTCTGCGGCCTGGGGCAGACCTGCCCCAACCCGGTGTTATCCACCATTAAGCACTTCCGGCAGGAGTATGAAGCCCACATCCGGGACAAGCAATGCCCGGCGGGAATCTGCGAGGCCCTAACCTTTGCCCCTTGCGAGAACACCTGCCCGGTGCGCTGTGACGCCGTCGGATACACGGCCTTGATCTCGTCCAGAAGATACGACGAGGCGCTAAACTTGATTCGTCTGACCAACCCTCTGGCTGGAATCTGTGGCCGGGCCTGCAGTCATCCCTGCGAGAAGATGTGCAAGCGGGGGGAGATCGATGAACCCATCGCCATCTCTTCTCTGAAGCGGTTTGCCGCGGACTGGGAGCGGAGGCAGGGCAAGATGGCTCCGCCCACCTTTTTGGAGAGGAATAAGGAAGAGCGCGTGGCCATTGTGGGGGCAGGACCCGCGGGGTTGAATGCCGCCTATCACTTAGGACGGCGGGGGTACCCGGTAACGATCTTCGAAGCCCTGCCCGTCGCCGGCGGCATGCTGGCCGTGGGCATTCCCGCTTTCCGCCTGCCCCGGGAAATTATCGACCATGATCTTCAATTCATCTCCCAGCACAACGTGGAGATCCGGCCGAACCAGGCGTTGGGTAAGGACTTTACCATCGATGACCTGCTCCGGCAAGGATACAAGGCCGTATTCTTAGCAATGGGCGCTCATGGAAATCCCCGATTGAACATCCCCGGGGAGGATGCCAAAGGAGTTCTGCCGGGAGTCGATTTTCTGCGCCGGGTAAACCTTGGGGAGAACGTGGGGGTCGGTGATAAGGTGGCGGTTATCGGGGGGGGAGATGTGGCCATCGATGCGGCCCGCATGGCCCTGCGCCTGGGGGCGCGGGAGGTCTCCATCGTTTACCGTCGAACGAAGGAAGAAATGCCGGCCAATGTCGAAGAAGTCGAGGAGGCCGAAGATGAGAAGATCAAGATTCTGTACCTCCTTGCGCCCACGCGGATTCTCACTGAGGACGGGCGAGTGAAGGGCATGGAATGCGTGAGGATGGAGCTCGGGGATTACGACGAGAGCGGCAGGCGCCGCCCCGTGCCGGTCAAGGGCTCGGAGTTCATCATGGAGCTGGATACGATCATTCCGGAGGTCGGGTACAAGCCGGAGCTTGCCTGTTTCAAAGAAGAGGAAGGCTTTAAAATAACCAAGGCCGGTACGCTGGCCTCTGACCCGATCACCCTGGCCACTCATATTCCCGGGGTCTTTGCCGGGGGCGATGTCGTCACGGGCCCTTCCACGATTGTGCAGGCGATGGCCCATGGTTCCCAGGCAGCGGTCTCGATCGACCGGTACTTGAAAGGCCAGGACCTTTACAAGGACCGCGTTTTCCGGCCGATGCGGCGGGCGGACGTGCCCAAAACCGAGGGGGAGACGGGCGAGGTGGAAGCGATCAAGCCGCGCGCCAGGATGCCCTATATGGGTGTGGGCCGGAGAGTGCGCACTTTCTCGGAAGTAAACCTGGGGTTCAGTGAAGAGACCGCCATCCGCGAGTCCTGCCGCTGCCTGCGCTGCGACCTGGAACATTAAGAAATTTTGCTCACGCAGAGACCGCAAAGGGCGCAGAGTAAAATTCTAAAAGAAAAGGCCAAAAATGAAATTCGTGTTCATCGAATTCTATGATTTTGGTTTTAACTTTGCGCTCTTGGCGTCTTGGCGCGAGAAATAAAAATGAGGTTGAAAACATGGCGGAAATTAGATTAACCATTGACGGGCGTGAAGTTCAAGCCGAGGAAGGAATGACCCTCTTTGAGGCCGCCCGGAAGGCAGGGATTCCCATTCCCCATCTCTGCTACCGGCATGATCTGACTCCGACCACGTCCTGTCGCCTGTGCGTGGTGGAAGTAGAAGGAGCCAGGACGCTGGTCGCTTCCTGCGCGCTTCCGGTCGCCCCTAAAATGGTGGTACGAACGAACACGAAGCGGGTCGAGGATGCCCGGAAGCTGGTGGTTGAGCTTTTGCTATCCGACCATCCGTACGATTGCATGACCTGCGAAAAAAGCGGCTCCTGTAAATTGGAAAAATACGCCTACGAGTTCGGCATCCGGAAGAGCCGTTTTCAGGGAGAAAAACACGAATACCCTCTCCGTTCTGCCAACCCCTTTTATGAAAGGGATTACAACAAGTGTATTCTCTGCGGCCGGTGCGTCACCGTCTGCCATGAAGTTCAGTACTGTGAAGCCGTAGACTACTCCAAACGCGGGTTTACGACAAAAGTTGCCGCTTCCTTCGACCATCCCATGAAGGAAACTCCCTGTGTATTCTGCGGGAACTGCGTCAGCGTTTGCCCGGTGGGGGCGCTCTCCGAGAAGACCGGCCGTTTTCAGGGCCGGGACTGGGAATTAAAGAAGATCCGGACCACCTGTTCTTACTGCGGCGTAGGATGTACGTTGGTCCTGAATGTCAAAGATAATCAGGTTCTCAAGGTCACTTCGGAAAAGGACCTGGGAGTGAACAAAGGCTGGACCTGCGTGAAAGGGAGGTTTGGGTTTGATTACATCCATAGCCCGGATCGTCTCACCGAACCGCTGATCCGGGAGGGCGAAAAATTTCGCCCGGCCTCCTGGGATGAAGCCCTGAATCGGGTGGCGGAAGGTCTGAAGAAGGTCAAGGCCGATCATGGTCCGGAAGCCATCGGGGTTCTGGTCTCGGCCAAGTGCACCAACGAGGAAAATTATCTCCTGCAGAAGCTGGTCCGCGCAGCCCTGTCCACGAATAACGTGGACCACTGCGCCAGACTCTGACACAGCTCCACGGTCGCCGGTCTGGCGATGGCCTTTGGTAGCGGGGCGATGACCAATGCGATTGGCGAAATCCGCAACGCGGACTGCATTTTCGTCATCGGCTCCAACACGACGGAAAACCATCCAGTCATTGCCCTGGAAGTCAAGGCCGCCGTTCGACAGAAGGGGGCCAGGCTGATCGTGGCGGATCCGCGCAGGATCGAGCTCGTCGAGGATGCGCACCTCTGGTTGAGCCAAAAGCCGGGAACAGATGTCGCCCTGATTAACGGGATGCTCCAGGCCATCATCTCCCGCGGGTGGTACAACAAGGCCTTCGTGGAGGAACGCACGGAAGGATTTAAAGCGCTGGCCGAATCCGTAAAAGAATATACGCCGGATGCTGTGGAGGCGATTACCGGCGTTCCGGCAAAGGATCTGGAGGAGGCCGCTCGACTCTATGCGCAATCTCCCAATTCCACCATCCTCTACGCCATGGGCATAACCCAGCATGTCACCGGAACGAACAACGTCTTGGCCCTGGCGAACCTGGCCATGGTAGCGGGACAGGTTGGCAAACCTTCTTCGGGAGTGAATCCTCTCCGGGGACAGAATAATGTCCAGGGAGCCTGCGACATGGGCGGGCTGCCCAATGTCTATACCGGATACCAGCGGGTGGACGATAAGGCGGTGCGGCAAAAATTTGAAAAGGCCTGGGGCGTATCCCTTTCACCCCATCCCGGGCTGACTTTGATGGAGATGATGAAGGCAATCGGCGAAGGAAAATTGAAGGCTCTCTTCATCCTGGGGGAGAACCCTATACTTTCAGACCCAGATGCCAACAAGGTAAAGGATGAGCTGAAGCACCTGGACTTGCTTGTGGTCCAGGATATCTTCCTCTCCGAGACCGCGGAGCTGGCCCAGGTCGTTCTTCCGGGGGTGAGCTTCGCCGAGAAAGACGGCACTTTCACGAATACGGAACGGCGTGTGCAGCGGGTGCGTCAAGCCATTGAGCCTCTCGGAAATGCCCGCCCTGACTGGCAGATCATTTGCGACCTTTCTTCCCGCCTGGGTTATCCGATGAATTACGGCTCCCCGGGGGAAATCATGGAGGAGATCGCTTCTTTGACGCCATCCTACGGGGGCATTCGCTACGAACGATTGGAAGGATTGGGGTTGCAGTGGCCCTGTCCGACTGCCGACCACCCCGGAACCCCCTTCCTGCACAAGGAGAAATTCACTCGCGGGAAAGGGAAATTCCACGTTACTCCTTACGCTCCAGCTCCGGAGCTTCCGGACGCGGAGTATCCGTTCCTGTTAACTACAGGGCGGGTGCTCTATCACTACCACACCCTGATCAGCCGGAAGTCCAAGGGGCTATCGGAGATCTATCCCGAAGGGGTCGTGGAGATCAACCCTGAAGATGCAGTGCGGCTCGGAATTCAGCCGGAAAATGGACTGGTAGAAGTCGCTTCCCGCCGGGGAAAGGTAAATGTGAAAGCCAAGGTGGTGGATACGGTTCCCCCGGGCGTGGTGTTCATGACCTTCCATTTCAAGGAAGCGGCCGCCAACCTGTTGACCAGCGATGCCCTGGACCCGGTGGCCAAGATCCCCGGGTACAAGGTTTGCGCCGTGAAGATCCAAAAAATTGGTTCAATTTAGTGGTTTGAAAAGAACCACTAAATTTCATTTCTCCGCCCTAACCTTCTGGAGTTTGCTATAAAAAGGGTATTCCAGAAGGTGCTGCTATGAAGCCTCCAGAGGATCTATTAGGAGCCAAGGTATTGACGTGAAAGCCAAAAACGTGTGTTTGGCATAATCCCGCTACAGTTCTCAAGCAAAAAAGACGATATCTCATATACAGAATGACATTTATTCACGTGAGGAGTGTTTGGTGAATACAATTGGAAGCGACGCCATTGACGCGCTGTTTTCAGCTAATCTGCGCCAACAGGACCAGGTCGATGCTTTGTCGAATAGCGCGTTGTCGAGAGGCATCAACTTCTACCAGCAGGGTAACTATGATGCTGCGGTCAAGGAATTCCAGCGGTCCATCGCGCTCTCCCCAAATTCTTCATACACGCAAAATTCTTACGATTACATGGTTCAGTCTCTGTTAAATCTGAACCGGACGGATGACGCCATCAAAGTGTACAAACAGGCCATCAGGCTCGATCCGACGAACGACAGTTATCATGTTAATTTAGGCAATATTTATTTCAGCGTCGACCGGTACGACGACGCAGCGGCGGAATACAAGGAGGCCGTGCGTATTGATTCCACTTCAACGCTCAACTGGTATTCTCTGGGGCAGGCATATACGCAGACCGGGAATTACGCGGGGGCGGAGCAGGCGTTCAAGAAGATCAGTGGTCAGTCTCCGCTCGATGCAGCTTTCGGTCTCGGCCAGACCTACCGCCTGATGGGACGCTACGAGGATGCAGTCTTTGAGTTGAATTCCGCCATCGCCATGAATAAGGACTTCGGATATGCGTACCTCGCACTCGGCCTTGCCTATGCTGATCAGAAGGACTTCGACAAAGCGCAGGAACAGGCCTCTATACTTTCATCGATTGATCAATCGTTGGCATCCCAGCTCGCTTCCTATATCAATCAGCACAAGAGTCCGCAGGTACTCGCTGCATACAGCACGGATTTCTTCAACACATACGGCCCGGGAACGAAGGTCTCTGATCTCAATCCTTCGCTTGCGACACCGAATTCCTCGGAAGATTTTACGATGCATTTTATCTTCAGCAAGGAAATGGATGCATCGACCGTCACCTCCCCTGCCTACTGGAGCATAACCAGGGCATATGGACAAACCCGCGGCGGTGACTACAACTGGGGTCTCCCGTTGGCGCCGACCGAGGTGACCCTTTCGCCTACTC
>CAVXFA010000022.1:0-28467 GCA_963760605.1 uncultured delta proteobacterium
AATTCACTCGCCTACATCCCCAAAATAAACATTTTGAGAGCGATCAAAATGATAAGAATTGGCTCTTTGATTATTTAATTATACTAATAAAGTGCACTTGGGGGCGAGAAGAAAGTTTGGTCCGACCCCATCAAAAAAAACCAAGATCACTTGGTTATAGCCTATTTTTTCGGGGAAGGCCCAAAGGTCAAAACATAGGCTCCATAGGCTGAAAAAAGGTTCTCCCCATGCAAATCCCTACCCGCGGAAAATATAAAATGGTGCTGCTCACTGAAATGGATCAGGGCTCCCACGTTGAACCCGATTCTATAGGTACCTCCTTCGGTGCTTGCTGTGGCCTGAAAAACTTCGGCGCCGATCGTTAACTTCTTGGAAAATTCGCGCTGTCCTTGCCATCCGAAGAACCAGTAGTCCTTGTTGCCAGAACCCGGATTCAGCCAATACCCGCCGCCTCCATAGGTCTGCCACGGTCCCCAGCTTTTTTGCAGCCAGATTGGCAGGAACACTTGTGGGCTCCCGTTGCCCAGACCGCGGGCACTGTCACCCGTAGGCACCTCGACCAGCGGAAAGGTTCCCACCATTGGAATTGAATCGGTCTCCTGGATGAAACGATATTTGACCCCAATTTCTGTATCCCCGATGCCGTACTTGGTTGTATCTCCTTGCGGTCGGGAATAGGAAAACCTCGTAATCAAGTGAAGTTGAACATTTGGCCAGGCGCCATAATTAACCTCAAAATGCGGAGCCGTACCCGAGAAGCCATCCTTATCGTTTTCATACTGGGAAGCGACATAGACCTCCCAATGCCGGTACTCCACAGGTTCCGGATCGTCAGTCACGAAAGGGGGGACCGCCCACACAATGCTCGGGCTCGGGGTGAAATAAAGCATTGCGGTGACCATCATGACCAGGCAATAAGGGCAAATCCTAATTCTTGAATCCTGTTTTTTAAGCAAGAGAGACGATCGTTGAATAGACTCCCCCCTTAACCTATTTTCATTCTCCGCTAAACTTCTGGTATGAGCAAGAGAAAAGCCAATATCCGGCGTTACCCTTTTTTATAGCTTGGGAGTGAACTGCGATAGCTCATAAACGGCCAAAGATTTTTCCAGCCCGGCTACTTCACTCTTCCTCCGGCACCCCCTGTTTGCCTGCGGATTTTTATTCTCTTTCATTACTGGGAAAACGATCTGATTTATTTTACTGGAGAGGGAGGTTAGGTAAATGGGGTAAATCCCGTAGCGCTCGACAATCCTTCTCTTTCTTTTCTTCTTTCAAATAGGATGGTAAGCTATAAGCGCAGAGGGTTCCATTTAGTGTTCTTGAAAAGAAACACGAAACCCTAAATTTCATTGAAAAGTGAAAGTTGCCAAATGAAAAGTGCAAAATTCAGGGGAAAATAGCAGTCCTAAAGAAGAGGGGAAATATCTTTGGCACCCGTGATTCGAGTCGTGGATCTCTGGAAGCATTATAATCAGGTCGATCAAAATAGTTCGGCGGCCCTGCGCGGAACAAATCTTCAAGTAATGGCCGGCGAAGTGGTGGCCCTCTGTGGCAAGAGCGGCTCGGGCAAGACTACGCTCCTGAACCTCCTGGCGGGTCTCGATCGGCCTACGAAGGGCCGGGTAGAGGTGGCCGGGCAGGATTTGGAAGGCCTCGGGGAAGAGGGGCGAACCCGGTTGCGGCGCGAAAGGCTGGGCTTCATCTTTCAATTTTTTAACCTCCTGCCCACTCTCACCGCTTTTGAAAATGTTTACCTTTCCTTAGAGCTGGCCGGGAAACCGGACCCAGAGGCCGCTCACCAGGCTCTGCGGGCGGTCGGGCTGGAAGGTAAAGAAGGAAGGTTTCCCCACGAACTCTCCGGGGGCGAACAACAGCGTGTGGCTATCGCCCGGGCCGTCGTGAAGGAACCCGCTATCATTTTGGCCGACGAGCCCACGGGAAACCTGGACACGCGCACCGGCGACCAAGTGCTCGAGCTTCTGGCCAGCCGCTGCCGCCAGTTCGGGACCACATTGATTATGGCCACTCATAGTCCCTTGACGTGCCGCTTCACCGACCGGATGCTGCGAATGGTGGACGGCATTGTGGTCGAAGAGACCTTCAGCGGGGAGAAGCAATCTTGAGGATCGTCACCAAAGCCTTCCTGCGGTATTTACGCCGGCGGCGCAGCCTCAGCCTCTTGCAGTTGATGGGTATCGCCTGCGGAGTTGCGGCAGCGGTCGGGATGGCTCTTTCGGCCCGGGCTTCTCTGGCGAGTTTCACTCAGGCCGTGGAATTCCTCAAGGGCCGCTCGACTCATTCCCTGGAACGTCCCGCAGGGCCCATGGACGAAAACTTCCTTTCCAGACTGATGAGAGACCCGGCCGTCGAGGCTTTCTCCCCCGTGATCGACCGCAGGCTCAGCCTCGCTGACGGACAGACGGTTCGCCTGCTTGGAATGGATCCTTTTCTGGACCGGGCCGTTCGACCTGAGCTCGCTCATTCCCGCTTTAAGGAAAGGAGAACTGGCGGTTCAGAGGAGGTCCTCTCATTCTTGCTCAAGGAGAGAGCTGTTCTCCTGGATGCCCGACTGGCCCAGCAGTTAGGTTTGACCCCTGGCGACCCATTGCCGACCTCTCGGGGCAGCCTTCTCATAGTCGGCACATTTCCCAACCCATCGGGGGAGCCATTGATTTTAATGGATATCTCCCACGCGCAGAGACTCTTCGAGTTACCCGGACAATTGGACCGCGTCGACCTCATCGTCACGGATGATTCCTCGTTTCGGTCACGTTGGGCCCTGGGCTTCCGCATTCAGTCCAGCCAGCAAAGGAGGGCCACCCTGAGTGATATGCTGCGAGCCTTTCGCCTGAACCTACAGGCCCTCTCCCTGTTGGCCCTTTTTGTGGGGGTTTTCCTGGTGTACAACACGACGATGTTCGCAGTGGTGAGCCGGAGAAAAGACGCCGGGATTCTCATGAGCCTCGGAGCCAAGCGGGGTGAGATCCTCTTCGCCTTTCTGACGGAAATCCTGCTCTTGGGAGGCCTCGGGGGCGCCCTGGGGGGACTCGCCGGTTTTTTTCTCAGCCGTTTTCTAACCACCCTCATGGCAGACACGATCAGTAACCTCTATTTCTTCCTCCGGCCAACCTCCCAGGACTGGTCCTGGTCGATCCTTCTCATCAGTGTTCTGCTGGGATGTGGGGCATCGCTTCTGGGCGGGTTTTTCCCTCTGGCCGAACTGAGGCGCATGGATCCTGTGCAGGCCCTTAGGGGACGAACCGCCAGCCGCGCGATTAAAAAAAGTGCCCGTAAAGCCGCCCTAACGGGCCTCGGGATCCTGGGGGTGAGTCTGGCACTTTTGTTAACTTCATCCATCCATGTTTACGTGGGATTTGCCAGCTCTTTTGGCTTGCTTCTCGGTGCCAGCCTTCTCACGGGCCTGGCTTTGATCCTTCTGGGACCTGCTTTAAGGTGGGGGCTGAATCGTCTGAGTGGCCTCCCCGGCAAGGTGGCCGCGAGTAACATCCGCCAGAACCTGGGCCGCACGGCCGTGGCCGTGGCCGCTTTCATGGTTGCCCTTTCCATGTCCGTCGGGTTGGGTTCTATGATCGATAGCTTTCGCCGATCCCTGGGATGGTGGATGGAAACCCAACTCCAGGCGGATCTCTTCGTGGGCAAAGTCCCAGAAAGGGAGGTCCCGGAAAATTTTTATGAGGAGCTTCGATCCCTGCCCGGGATCGGCGGAGTCGACCCCTACCGAAACGTGCAGATCATCTACGAGGAAACGCCGATTTACGTATCGGCCGTGAACGCCTCCGTCTTGCAAGAATATACCCACTTTGGCTGGCTGAAAGGTGGGAATGAAAACTGGGAACCGGTAAAAAAGGGGGCGGTGATTGTTTCGGAAAGCTTCTCCCGACGCTTCCACGTGTCTGCCGGTCACCGGATCACCCTTCCGGGCATTCATGGACCCGCTTCCTTTGAGGTCGCGGCTGTCTTTTACGATTACACGACCGAACATGGGCTCGTGATGATGGATCGCTCAACGTACCTGAGGGTCTTCGACGATCACACCATAAATAGCTTGGGAATTTTTGTAGACCCCGGAAATCCCCGCCGCCAGGAACTCCTGAAGGAAGTAAGGCGCAGGGCGGAGAGTCGGGGTCTGCCAGTCGAGACGCGCGATCAACTTCACGGGAATATCCTGGCCGTCTTCGATTCGACCTTTGCGGTCACGCGATCCATGAGAATTCTGGCGATTGTGGTTGCCTTTTTTGGCATTGCCGGGGCCCTGTTAACCCTCTTCATGGAGCGTCAACGCGAGTTTGGAATCTACCGGGCTCTTGGTTTTTCCACCCGGCAGGTGGCCGCTATGACCCTGATGGAAGGACTGGGAATGGGGCTCGTCAGCTTCTTGCTGAGCATAGGAGTGGGGACAGTCCTGGGCCTGATGCTGATCCGCGTCATCAACCTGCGCAGCTTCAACTGGACTATTTTCTTCTATCCCGCCTGGGAGCCCTACCTGCTGGCCGCGGCAACAGCGATCCTGGCGAGCCTGGGAGCTGCTGTTTACCCGATCTGGAAGGTTTATCGAACTTACCCCCAGATGCAGATCCGGGAAGAATGACGAATAGATTGCAAAGTGAAAAGGGGAAATTGAAAGATGAAAATTGAAATAATCTTCGCCGGCCTGTATTTTTAAAAAATTTACAATTTGCATTTTGCAATTTGCAATTTAAGTTCTTAAGAAAGCCATGAAAGGACTCTGCCCATTAGGTTTTTTGATTTTTTCTATCCTTTTGTTCATTGGCCCGGCGCAGGCCGGCGTTGAATGGGCCCCGGTCAGCGGGCCACGGATTTGGACCTTTCCCAAAGACCACGGGGCGCATCCTGAATACCGGACGGAATGGTGGTACTTTACCGGGAACCTCCGGGATGATGCCGGGTTCCGGTACGGCTACCAGCTTACCTTCTTCCGCCAGGGTATCCAGGGCGAAATTTCAGAAAAGGCCAGCCCCTGGGAGATACGGGATCTCTATCTGGCGCACTTCGCCATCACGGACGTATCAAAAAATCAATTCCGCTCCACGGAGCGGGTGTCACGGGCTGGCCCCGGCCTGGCAGGTGCTCGTACCGATGGAATGGACCTCTGGCTTCTCAACTGGTCTGCCAGGATGAAGGGCTCCGTGATCTCCCTCGTAGCCCAAAGTTCTGACCTGGAGCTTACGCTTGAGCTCAAACCCAGAAAGCCTCTGGTTTTGCATGGGCAAAACGGCTTCAGCAAAAAGGGGCCAGGAGAGGGACAAGTTTCCTGTTACTCTTCCTTTACCGACCTGGAAACCCGGGGGTTTTTGAAATCGGACCTCAATCGCTCTCGCGTAGCTGTAAAAGGGAAGAGTTGGTTTGATCATGAGTTCGGTTCCAACCAACTCTCGGCCAACCAGAAGGGCTGGGACTGGTTCAGTCTCCACTCCTCGGACGGGAGGGACCTTATGATCTACTTCTTGCGCCGCAAGGATGGCTCCGTCGAGCCCTCCTCATCCGGAACCCTCGTAGAGCAGGACGGCACGTCCCGCCACCTCAAACTGGGTGAAATATCCGCTTCCGTTCTGGACCGGTGGAAAAGCCCTCGCAGCGGGGGTGAGTACCCCAGCCGGTGGAGAATCCAGATCCCCTCAGCAGCAATCGACCTGACGGTTGCGCCGATGGTATCGGATCAGGAGCTCAACACCCAGAAATCAACGGGGATCATTTACTGGGAAGGAGTCGTGACTGGAAAGGGAACCTCCGGAGGGAAGGCGGTCTCCTGTGATGGATATGTTGAACTCACCGGTTACGCTGGAAGTCTGGCCGGGATATTTTGAGTCCGCAGGAGATGGCCCCGCGGAAAATTCCCTTGACATCATTATCCTCCCTGCTAATATTACGAGGGTAGGCATTCCGCTCGACTTGAACCCTCAAACCGGCATCGTAAATTCGGACGAAGGGATTGATTTATATAAAGGGGAAGCAATCCAAGGTAAGAATATCGGGTTCGGTGTAAAGAAGCCCGATCTTCAGTTCCCGATCTTGATTCAACGGAATACCCGGTGAAAGTTGAGCTTCATCTATACGCATCCTTCAAAAACCATTTGCCCGAAAAAAGCAGTGAAAATCCCTGTATCATGGAAATCCCCGATGGAACTACGATCCGGGAACTCCTCTCCCGATTGAACATCCCTCCTGAGGCCCCAAAGGTCATCTTTTTGAACGGGGTTCATACGAAAGGGGATGAAATCCTGAAAGCGGGGGACAGGGTGGGGGCGTTTCCACCGGTAGCCGGCGGATAATTCAGTATCTTCTCATTGTTTTAAGGAAGAAGCCTTATTCCCAGGCACTGCGCGCGATAGAAAGGAGGTCCCAGACATGAAAATTCTAAGAATCAACATGGGAGCAGAGGGTGGGCCGAAGGCCCGCGAAGAACCAATGGGAGAGTTTGAGGGCCTGGGCGGCAGGGCACTGACATCGGCCATCGTTGCTAAAGAAGTGCCTCCGCTATGCCATCCATGGGGAGCCGATAACAAACTGGTTATCGCCCCGGGGCTGTTGAGTGGAACCACTGCCGCCATGTCCGGACGGGTGTCGGTAGGCTGCAAGAGCCCGCTCACGGGTGGGATCAAGGAGGCCAACGCGGGAGGGCAGCCCTCGCAGATGCTGGCCAGGCTTGGTTATGCCGCCGTTGTATTGGAAGGGGAACGTAAAGGAGACAAGCTCTATAAAATTTTCATTAACCAAAGACGGGGTAAAAATAACCGCCGATCAGAGCCTCAAAATGCTGGGTAACTATGACCTCGGCGAAAAAATGAAAAAAGAATACGGCGAAAAAGTAGGTTTGGTTTCCATCGGCCCGGCGGGGGAGATGAAAATGTCTGCCGCTTCGGTGGCGTTTACCGATATGGAAATGCGGCCCACGCGCCACGCCGGACGGGGTGGAGTCGGTGCAGTCATGGGCGCCAAGGGCGTAAAGGTCATCGTCATCGATGACACCGGCATGTCCATGCGACCCCCGAAAGACCCTCAAAAATTCAATGCCGCAAACCAGAAATTTATCGAAGGACTCAAGAAACATCCGGTAACAGGTCAGGGACTTCCGGCCTACGGAACCAACGTATTAACCAATGTGATCAACGAGGCGGGCGCCTATCCAACGAAAAATTTCATGTGGGGCCGTTTTCCCGCCTGCCAGAAGATCAGCGGAGAGACCCAGGCCGAAACCGAAACGGCTCGCGGTGGGCTGGCGACTCATGGTTGCCACCGGGGCTGCACCATCCAGTGCTCGGGCATTTACACGGATAAGGATGGCCATTATGTGACGAAACAGCCGGAGTATGAAACGGTCTGGGCTCTGGGTGGAAACTGCGAAATCGACGACCTGGATGCGATTGCCATGCTGGACCGCCTGTGCGACGATTACGGGCTGGATACCATTGAGATGGGAGCTACCATCGGGGTGGCCATGGAAGCGGGCCTGGCCAAGTTTGGAGACGGGCAGGCCTCTATCAACTTATTAAAAGAAGTGGGCAAAGGTTCCTATCTGGGGCGAATCCTGGGGAATGGAGCCGCCGTAACCGGCAAGGTCTTAGGTGTGGAGAGGGTGCCCGTTGTCAAAGGTCAGGCTCTTCCGGCCTATGATCCGCGCGGGATTCAGGGTATCGGAGTGACCTATGCCACCAGCACCCAGGGAGCCGACCATACCGCAGGATATGCTGTGACCGCCAACGTTCTTAAGGTCGGTGGCTTTGTAGATCCTCTGAAGCCCGCAGGTCAGGTGGAGCTTTCCAGAAATCTCCAGATTGCTACCGCCGCCATTGATTCCACGGGGATGTGTCTTTTCATCGCCTTTGCGGTTTTGGATCAACCTGAAACATTCCAGGCTCTGATCGATTTGCTCAACGCCTTCTACGGCTTGCAGTTGACGGGGGATGGCGTCACCGAGTTGGGGAAGAAAATTCTCAAGACCGAGAGAGAGTTTAACAAAAAAGCCGGCCTTACCGCTGAGCATGATCGCTTGCCCGACTTCTTCATGAAAGAGCCTCTACCCCCTCACAACCTCACCTTCCAGGTTAAGGACGAAGATCTTGACAAAGTCTTCAATTGGTAGCTCGACAACCCGACCCTCCCCTCTCCCCCGCTGGGGGAGAGGGGGCCGGGAAGGATCCATTTGACAGAATCAACTGTGCCTGAGGCCCATTCCATAGTAACCCTTCATTTGATTCTCGTTGCGGACCGCTTTCCCCTTTTTTCTCTCCTTTTGCAGCAGGGGTTCAGGGTAAAAATCCGGGCCGGCACCCGTGTCCAGGAGGTGCTATGCGAGCAGTTTGGACTGAGCCCCGAATACGTTCAAGATCGGATCAAAACAATCCTCCTCGACGGAAAGGCCGTGGATGATATGGAGGGTGCCATTCTCAAGGATGGTTCCACTTTGGCTCTTTCCGGCCCGATGCCTGGATTGGCTGGGGCCAGTTTGCGCAGGGATGGCTTGCTTGCCTCTTTTCGGGCCCAGATCACCCACCGGGGAGACAGAATGGATTTCCCTCCCGGGGCGGAGGGGATGATTACCGTAAAAATTTTCAACCTCCTTCTCGACGAGATTGGGCCGGTATTTTTGCAAAGGGGAATTTATCTTCGAAAAAGGGATTTCCAAGATTTTTTCAAAAGTCTACCAGAAAAATTCCAGAAAGAATTTAGGGCCGCCGGGGTCAATAGCCAGAAGAGCGATTTGGAGGACCTGCAAAAAATGGACTGGCTAAGGCAAAATGATATGGTTTTTCTCTCTGTTGATTTTGCTGGTCCCAGCTTGAAGAGAGCAATTTAGATCCATTCTCTATCGTTCTTCCTTGCTTTATCTTTTGGACCTTTTGACATTTCCTTTTTCTTGCAATATATTGGAATACATTACAAACGATCCAAGGATTCCGCCACCCAACCTTCATTTTTTAAGGAGATGCGCCATGCCACTGATGACGACCAAGCCGATGTTTGACCTGGCCTACGACGGCGGCTTTGCCGTCGGGGCGTTCAACGTCAACAACATGGAGATCACCCAGGGCATTATCGAAGCCTGCGCCTCTGAGCAAAGCCCTCTGATCCTGCAGATCTCCAAGGGCGCCCGCAAGTACGCCAACATGCGCTACCTCAAACACATCATTGACGCGGCAGTTGAGGAACACCCGGACCTGCCGATCGTCATCCACCTGGACCACGGCGACACGGTAGAATTGGTCCAGACCTGCCTCAATGATGGCTTTACCAGTGTGATGATCGATGGTTCCCACCACCCTTACGAGAAAAATGTCAAGCTGACGGCCGAGGTTGCAAAGGTCGCCCACCAGGCCGGTGTCGTCGTCGAGGCCGAACTCGGCATCCTGGGCGGGATCGAGGAACAAGTGGTTGGCCTAAAAGCCGAAGAGTATGAAAAGAACGTCGAGAAGTTCCTGACCGACCCGAACCAGGCCGGAGACTTCTGGAAGCGCACCGGCGTGGACAGCCTGGCCATCGCCATCGGCACCAGCCACGGGGCTTACAAGTTCAGGCATGAGGCCAAGCTGGCCATGGACCGCATCGAGCAGATCATGAAGACCTGCCCCGGCCTGCCGCTGGTCATGCATGGCTCCTCCAGTGTACCGAAAGAGTTTATCGACCTGATCAACAAGTATGGCGGCAAAATGCCGAATGCCATGGGCGTGCCAGAAGATCAGATCCACCTGGCTGTGACCCAATACGGGGTCTGTAAAGTGAACATCGACACCGATTTGCGCTTGGCCCTAACGGCCAAGATCCGCGAGGTCTTCGCCACCAAGCCCGCCGAGTTTGACCCCCGCAACTATCTCGGTCCGGGACGCGAAGCCATTGTGTCCATGGTCAAGCACAAACTGCACGTGCTCAACTGCGCCGGGAAGGCTGAAGCGGTGGTCAACCACTGGAAGAAACTTGGCGAGCCCCTGCCGATCTTCTACGCCAGGGCTGGCCGGGCCTAAAAAGATAAAAGGATACTTCCGACTATTTCCATCCCTCTGTTTTTCTCTAACGAATGGAACTGATGTTCCCTATCCATGAAATCGTCGCCCAAAAAATCATGAGTGGATCGTTTCATTTTAGTTCTGGCTTGGCCGGATGCGGAGGTTCCTTATGCAGCAAATTACAGTGATCGAACATCTTCTTTTGCATCAAAAAGAATCTCCCATGGCTACAGGACGTTTTACCAGACTCTTGAATGAATTGATCCTGGCAGCCAAGATCATTTCGCGCGAAGTAAACAAGGCGGGATTGGTGGATGTCCTGGGGTTTACTGGGACCATCAATGTCCAGGGAGAAGAAGTGCTCAAGCTCGACGAATTCGCCAACCGGGTTCTGATCCATCGGTTGGTGAGGGCGGGAGTGTTGTGCACCATGGCCTCGGAGGAGAATGCCGACCTGATCGAGATCCCTTCCGCCTTTCCCCTGGGGGATTACATTTTGATCTTTGACCCTCTCGACGGGTCTTCCAATATTGATAGCAATGTGTCCATCGGCACGATTTTTTCCATTTATCGCCGCCAAAGTCCGGAAGGGAAAAATGTGACTTTGGGCGAGGTCTTGCAAAAAGGGGGGAATCAGGTGGCCGCAGGGTATTTCGTCTACGGCTCATCTACCATGATGGTGTATACCACGGGCCGGGGGGTGCATGGGTTCACTCTGGACCCCAGCGTGGGAGAGTTTTTGCTTTCCCACCCGGACATCAAGATCCCGGAAAATGGAAAATTTTATTCGGTCAATGAATCGTACTGGCATTACTGGGATGAACCTACCCGAAAGGTAGTTTCCTATTTTAAAGGCCCCAAACAGATACCCGGCCAGCCTTACAATTTACGGTACATCGGGTCTCTGGTGGCCGATTTCCATCGCAATTTACTGGCGGGGGGTATTTTTATGTATCCGGCCGATTCCCGGGATCCGAAGAAACGCCGCGGGAAATTAAGGCTCATGTGTGAGGCCGCACCCCTGGCCATGGTTGTAGAAGAGGCCGGGGGCATGGCCACGGATGGAAAGACGCGCATCCTGGATATTGAGCCTCTGGAACTCCATCAAAGGGTCCCGCTCTTTATCGGGTCGAAAAACGACGTACTGAAAGTGACGGAAATATACAATTCCGCCTCCTAATGGATTGAAGGATTAAGGGAGTAAGGAATTGGGCGATTCCTTCCTAAATTCCCAATCCCTAAATTCCTGAATTGGATGGATAATGGCTGGCCTGATTGCGCTTGTAGGCGGCGGTGAATTTCGCCGAAACTGCCAACCCATGGATAGGGCGCTACTTGCCCGGCTGGGCAAAAGGCCGAAGGTGGTGATCCTGCCCACCGCGGCGGCGCGCGAAAACCCCAGCCTGGCGGCCGAAAACGGCGTGCGGTATTTTCACGACCTGGGAGTGCAAGCCGAGGCGGCGATGGTCATCGATGCGGAGACGGCCCGGCAACCTGCGCCGGCCGCCCAGGTCAAGAATGCCGACCTGATATATTTCACCGGAGGCGACCCGCTGTATCTGCTGGAAACGATGCGTGATTCGCTGGCGTGGAAGGCCGCACAGAAAGTGTTGCAAAGGGATCGGATCCTTGCCGGCTCGAGCGCGGGGGCGATGATCCTGGGGGAGCAAATGTGGGCGCCCGGCGACGGATGGCGCGAAGGGCTTGGCCTTGTGCGGCATATTGCGGTCATCCCCCACCATGCCAGCCTGGCTTCCCGCTGGAACGCAGCCCGCATGCGGGCATCTCTGCCGGAGGGGGTCATCCTTGTGGGGATCGATGAAGCCACGGCGCTCGCAGGTCCTCCCTGGCAGGTTCTGGGACCTGGAGAAGTCGCGGTGTATCAGGGGAAGAAACCGTTGGTTTTCAGAGAAGGACAGGCCCTTCCGCTATAAATTTCTCCCTACCTCGCCCTCTATCTATTCGAGTAGGAGGTTACGGCTTGCGCCTTACCCCTCACGCCTTAGGCCATAACCCTTGACCCCTGGATTCTAATGGTCCAACTGAATGTATTGCTTCTGGCATTTCTGTTCGTTTTTTTCTTTCGGTCAGGAACCCAGCTGTTCCTCCACCGGCTGAATAATGCCTACCTCCGCCAACACGGAAATGAAGTCCCCGAAGTTTTTCAGTATTCGTTAGACCGGGAGAAGCTTAAAAAGATTTCCGCCTATACGGTGGATTCTGCAAATTTCGGCATCGTTTCCACTTTGGCGAGTCAAGGGCTTTTTTTGGTCATTCTGCTATCTGGTTTTTTGCCCTGGCTTGTGAAAACCCTCCATCAATGGGGATTCGGATCGATCATTGGAGGTTTGGTTTTTTTTGCCTCCCTTTCGGTCCTCGCCAGTCTACTGCGCATCCCTTTCAGCCTGTATGGCACCTTTGTGATCGAAGACCGTTACGGTTTTAACACCAAAACATTCAAGGTGTGGGTGATCGACCTCTTAAAAAGCCTGGCCCTCTCAGCCCTCCTGGGCGGTTTGCTGGTGTGGCTCCTTTTGACCTTGGTGATTCATGGGGGGAACACCTGGTGGGTGTGGGCCTGGATGGTCACGGGGGTGGTGGAACTCCTGATGATCTGGTTATATCCATGGATCATTGCTCCTCTATTCAACAAATTTGAACCCCTGGAGAACCAAGAATTGACCCAGGAGATTGAAAGGCTTATGGAAAAAGCGCAGCTCAGGGTCAAAGGGATATTCCGCATGGATGCCAGCAGGCGCAGCAGGCATACCAATGCTTATTTTACAGGCATCGGTAAGAGCAAACGAATTGTCCTATTTGATACCCTCCTGGAATCTCATACCGGCGATGAAATCCTGGCTGTCTTGGCTCATGAGGTCGGGCACTGGAAGAAAAGGCATGTGCAAAAGCAGCTCATTCTTGCCGAGCTTCTGTCTTTGGCTGCTTTTTATGGGGTAGCGAAATTACTGAATTGGCCGTTGATGTATCAGACGTTCGGCTTTCCAGAGCCGGTCCCTTATGCGGGTCTGTTTCTGATCGGAGCCTTCTTCAGCCTTCTCGGGTATTTTGCTCAACCCTTCGGGTCAGCCATTTCCAGGAAATTTGAACGGGAAGCGGATGATTTTTCGTTTCACCTGATTCAGAAGGCAGAACCGATGGTCAACGCCCTCAAGAGGCTGGCGGCTGACAACCTGGCAAACTTGACCCCCCATCCCTTTTACGCCTGGTTCTATTATTCTCATCCCCCCCTTGTCGAGCGCATCGAAAGAATTAAAAAGCAATAAATTTTTTCCGCCACAGAGGATTCAGCGATCCCTGAAAAAACCAGCAATCGCCCCTCCCAACTCCCATTTATAAATGAGAAAATCATCCTCTTTTCTTCCCTATGTTTTTAAATTTTTCTCATTTTATTCCGATAATAAGAATAGCTCCGTGAAGGGAGAGGCCTAGGAAAATGGGAAAAGAAAAAAGAGAAACAGAACCTCGTTTCGGGCTCGCTAGTTTTGAAAGGAGAAGACATCCCAGATTTTCAATCGATTTGCCGATTGAATACTGGCAAATCAACAAATCCAAGAGTCGCCCTGGCCGAATGATCGATGTCGGCGAAGGCGGGTTGTTGCTTCATCTTTCCGAGCCCTTGGAGATTGGTCAGAATTTGGGGCTGAATCTCTTTATCGACATCGGCCCTGACTTAGATTCCATTGAAGCCCTCGTGCAGGTGGAGGTGGCTTGGAAAGATATTTATTTGGGGAAGGATGGAGATTATCGAATCGGAGTGAAATTTGTCGATATTTCGGCGGAGGATATGGATAAATTGAAAACCTTCTTAAATACTCTAAAGAATTCAAAACCCCCCTCAGCCTTAAAATCCCTTTTAGAATTGAATCAATCCTCGCCAACTGTTCCTTCCCTATTCCCCTCAAGCAAGAATTGAAGAGCCGGGGTTGGGCACATAGAATTTTTCCTAAAATGGTTTGGCAACAATGGGGCTTACCTTTTGTAGGACCTCCAAGTCCCACTGTCACTATAAACCCCTTGATCCTAAGCCTCCCGGGCTTTTTCAAAACCCAAAATTATTTCTTTGACATTATCCCAAATATTTGCCATTAATCCGAAGGAGAAGGACAAAGGAAGGCCTTTCCAGACAGTTCCTCCTTCAGAGATTGCCCTCCTTTAACCTCCGGAAAGAAGGAGGGGAAATGGCCCCTTCATAGGAGGTGCCAAAGATAATGAATAGAGAAATCAAGAATCTGAAAATGAATCGAGAAAAAGAGGAGAACAAGGAATGAAAAAAATAATGATTTTAGCATTGCTGGTTGTGGTTTTATTGTTAGGTTTGAAGGATTTAGGGCAGGCCAAACCTTATAGATCATTGAGCATATTGAATCCTAACTATAAGGTTGAAATTCCGGACGAGGTGATTCTGCCGGATACAAGCCAGTTCGAACTGGCCGCCCAACCAAGGCGTCACCCCCAGAATCCCGATATAACCATGTTCCTTTATCGGGATCCTAATTTTAAATATCTTGATGAAGTAAGTGGGGAGGAGATTTTTCCTTACCTGGAGGTGAGTAAGAAAGAAGGAAAGGTGAATCATTTAACTACATTGGCTTTCATCAATGAAGAAGGCCAGACGGAGGTTTATGAAGATAAAGGGGCTTCGGGTGGCCCGGCGAGTGACAGATTAGAAAAAGTAGCGATTAAGCAGAAGCCATTTAGGAAAGTTCCCCGTTAAGGTGGTAAAACAACCCTCAGGATGGACGGTCCAGAAATCGCAGCCTTATTTGCTCCCCATCGATCTTACAAGAATATCCTCTCCCTGAATTGAGGGGTCTGGAGTAGCCCCTCAATTCTCAACCGGCGAGAGAGTTCTGCAAAATTTAATTGCCTTTGATTTTTTCTAAATCCAAATCATCGAGGATGACGACGTTTTTGGCCTTCATCTCTTCGATGGCTTTTTGTGAGGTATCCGGAGCAACCCCCCTGCTCAGATTTTTGATCATGATCACTTTATATCCTGCAGCCACGCCATCCAACACGGTTGCTCTCACACAATAATCGGTTGCTATACCGTAGATGACTAATTTTTTGAGGCCATTTTTCTTTAGAAGTTTGTCCAGACCCGTCTTTTTCCCACCGTCGTCCTGGAAACCAGAATAGCTGTCATATTGTGGGTCCATCCCCTTTTTTACGACCGCCTTGAATAATTTATGAGCTAATAAAATCTCTGCTCCGGGGGTTTTTTGGACACAATGGGGGGGCCAGAGGACTTGATCTTTTCCGTGAAGCTGGATCACGTCAAAGGCCTTCTGACCTTTATGATTGGTGAAGAAGGAGGCATGATTGGCAGGGTGCCAATCCTGAGTTGCAAAGATTGGGAAACCCGCCGCCTTCAGTTTCTTTGTATTTTCGTCTACGGCTTTGATGTAGGCTTCGTCAGTCCCCTCTACAGCTAAGGACCCATTCTTAAATTTTGTGAAGTCTCCCTGGACATCGACCACGATGACGCCGATTTTTGCTGTCTCCTTTGCCATTGCCGTACCTCCGAAAAGCAACGCCAAAAATAAGGCTCCGGATAATGTCTTAACTTTCCAGTTTCCCATATTTCACCTCCTTTTGAAATTATAACATTAATTACTAAGGAGTCCATAATTAACCACACATATTCTTCCAAAATCTCCCCTGGCCCCTCTTTTCTAAAGAGGGGAAATTCCTCCCTTTTGTAAAGGGAGGGAAGGAGGGATTTCGTCTTCCGTGTCTATATAATTATGGACTGACTAATAAGTCAAATCTCCAACTTTCGACTTCTCACCCTCAGCTTGCATTTCCCTGGCGACTTCCTTGGCCGCTTCCCTGGTTTTATCCGTTTCTGCTATGTCAACCCGAAATGAATCGAGGGGAGGGTTCATCTTGAGCCGCTCGATAGAAGAGCTGAAAGGCCTGATCAAGGAGTTGGCCGAAAGAGTTCGAGCGCTTTCCTCTACAAGTCTTTAGATCTCCCCGATAATAGACCGCTGAAGGAAAGTTTCTGGGGAAGTTTCTCGACCGACTCCATCTTCTTTCCTCTCAGGGTCTGCACCAGAAGTACCGGTTCATTTACCTTGCTGTGATACTCTCTTTGAACATTGCGCAGAAATTCTCGGGCTTCCGGATAAGGGGGAACCCCCCGGTATTTCCGCACCGGAACAGGGCCGGCATTATAGGCCACCAAAGCCAAAGGAAGATTGCCGGAAAACTCGACAACAAGGTAACTCAGGTGTCTCACTCCTGCTTCGAGATTGGCCAAAGGATCGAAGGGATCCTTGACCTGGTATGCCTTTAGAACTTCGGGCATCAACTGCATGAGGCCTAAAGCGCCCTTGGGAGAAGTCGCCTTCGGATTGCCCTGGGACTCCACCTGAATGATGGCCTGCACAAGCTTGGGGGGAATCCCGTGCTCCCGGGAGATTCGATGTAAAACGTCGGAAATACAAAGGGGCCCCCTGACTATTGATGTCTCCGCTCCGGGGTCTCCTAAAAACCAAAGGGCCGCCTTCAAATCCGCTGACCCCTCGTCCGTCAGGCTGGGAAGGGCCAGATTAAAAATGATCATCGCTAACAGATTCATGATCGACAAACGCCCCGTCACGATCCACCTCTCCGGCATCGATTCTCTCTCCCCTACCGCCAGCTCGATTCCGTTCTTGCTGCCTTTCCGCCCTTCCGGCAAGGGCGATCATTCACCCACACCGCCACCCGGAGATGGCCACCGGGAGGAGAGATGACCCCTCAAGCTTCGATCACGGGAAAAAGAAGCGCCCAGAGCATGATGAAATCTTTTCCCGCATGGGCAGTGTTAAAATAGAATGGCAGGACCCCATTTTTAGGTGAACGAATTATAAGAAAGAATGGAGTCAAAGGTCAAGGAGAAAAAAACCATTTCATCCCCACCCATGCCCTTTTCTCCAAGCATGAGGGAGAGGGGCGGGGTGAAAGGGTTCATCCATTTTATAGGTCAGGCCACCGATCAGCCCAGGGTCGTGCCTCTTCAAAAGCCGCGGCCGCCTGCAAAACCGTAATATCTGCAAAGCGCCTGCCCACAATCTGCATCCCGATGGGCAGCCGATCCGCCGTCCATCCGCAGGGAACAGATGCCGCGGGTTGGCCGGTCAGGTTGAAAGGATAGGTAAAGGAAAGGTAGTTCAAAGGATGGACCTTCTGCCCGGCCACTTCCCGGGGCCAATCGATTCCCACCGGAAAAGGAGGAACCGATAGGGTAGGTGTGAGGAGCAAGTCGTATTTTTCGAAGAAGGGTTGAATTTTCTCCCAAAGAGCGTGGCTTTGGTTCACTGCCCTCACGTAAGCCGGGGCGCTGGCCTTCAGACCCATTTCCGTCAGCCTCACCAAACCCCGGTCCAATCGATCCCTCCATTCTTCCAGCCGCTCACCTATGGAGCCTGCACAATCCGCGGCAAAAAGAAGTTGAAAAGCATCGTGCATCGGAGGGAATTCCGGCCTCGCTTCTTCTAGCTTGGCCCCCAATTGGGCAAACACCTTGGCGGCGGATGCAACCGCTGCCTTGACTCTTTCGTCGACCACAGCGTACCCGAGATCTACACTCCAGGCTATCTTCATTCCGCGCACACCCCTTTTGAGGTCTCGGCGAAAGGTCATTCGCCCTTCAGGCAGCGTGAGGGGATCGCGATCATCCCGGCCCGCCATCACTTCCATCATTAAGGCCGCATCGGCGACTGTGCGGGTCAGAGGACCGTAATGGGCAATGCGCCGATCCAGCGTTTCCCAACCGGAGAGCAAAGGGTATACGGGAATCCTCCCCCGGGAAGATTTCAACCCGAAGATTCCGCAGAAACTTGCCGGAGCCCGGATGGACCCACCCCCATCGTTTCCCACTGCCATCGGTCCCATGCCGGAGGCCACGGCCGCCGCCGCTCCGCCGCTGGAGCCTGCGGGAGTCATCTCCAGGTTCCAGGGATTGCGCGTGATGCCCCAAAGCGGGCTGTCTGTAACGGCCTTGTAGCCGAACTCGCAGGTGGCCGTCTTCCCCACGAGGATGGCCCCGGCAGCCTTGAGTCTCTCCACGACAACCTCATCCTGATCCGGAATGAAGTTTTCATGCATCTTGGAGCCGAAGGTCGTGCGCAGGCCTTTGGTGAAAATTAAATCTTTGATGGAGACGGGAACGCCGAAAAGGAGCCCCAGGGATTTCGCGCGCGTGACTTTTTTATCCGCTGCCCGGGCCTCGGCCATGGCCGATTCGCGGGCGAGCGTACAGAAGGCATTGATCTGGGGATTGACCTCGTCAATCCGTGCCAGAATGGCCTCCATCACCTCCGAAGGTTTGACCTTCTTCGATGCCATCATTCGAGCCAATTGTGAGCCGGATATCTTCCAGAGCTCAGCCAGGGGAAACTCCTTCTTCTATTTTTTTATTCGATACCGGTTCGGTTCGTCAAAGATCAGGATGGCGGTGTAGGGACCTTTGATTTTCCCGCGATGGGGCGCGCCGGCCGGGACATAAAATGGCTGGCCGGGGCCGTAGACTTTCACCCGGCCCGCAATGTTCATTTCTGCGCTGCCCTGGAGAGGGATCTCCCATTGGGCCTCGTGCGAATGTTCTGCGATCGCCATATCCCCTTCCATGGACAGGAAAACAACTTGGTGATTCGGGGCCTGGATGACCCGGGCTTGGGCACCTGGGGCGACAAACTCCACCTCAGGAAGTTTCTCGATAAATTCTGGAAAACGCATGAAAGCCTCCTTTTTTATCCATCCAAATTTTCCCTCACAGTAGCGTTTCATCTAAGCTGCGGGTTCGGATGGTCTCTTAGATATGCCGGGCGAAGATTTTCTCGACGCCCTTAAGATCCGCGACGGTACGGGTGATTCTTTGTCCTCTCGCGCCAGAGCCTTACTTGTACAAACTCTATGAACGCTCTGCAAGCTTTTGTCTTTCCCGCCTGGGAAGACCCAGCCAGCCCGATCTATCGGGCATTTTATAACAAAGCCTAATTTTATTTAATACAAACGTAATAAATAAAGTGACATCACCCCCTCCTTTACCCTGTGGGGTAGTTGAATTTACTCCACAGGGCAAGCCCTCCCCCCTTGAGGGGGAGGGGGGGTGGGGGGTAAAAAAAAATTAATTCGTTTGTATTAATAACACAAATCCATATTAAAAATCCTTAAAAATTTGACTCATCTCCAAATCCGTTGGTGAAAAAATTCATAATCCTTGCCCGGGCCGCCACAGAATGGCCATGGGGAAATTATAGGTAACCATCCCAAAATTTTCTGTTAAAATTTTCTTGACTTTTAGAAGGCTGTAAATTACCCTTTTCATGCACTCGGCAAAATTAAAAACTTTTTGCCAAAAAAGCCTATGGAAAACATTGAATTGGAGAAAAAAGCCAGGAAGCTTAGAAGATCCATTATCAAAATGTTAGAGGCGGGCCGCGCAGGTCACCCTTCTGGGTCCCTTTCAATTGTGGAGATCCTTACAGTCCTTTTTTACAAAATTTTACGGCTCGATCCACAAAATCCACTATGGCCTGACCGCGATAGGTTTATCTTATCTAAGGGCCACGCCGCCCCCGCCTTGTATGCCGTATTAGGCGATCTGGGCTTCTTTTCTGAAGATCATTTTCCCACTTTCGATCATATTGATAGTATTTTGCAAGGCCATCCTGACAGGACCAAAACGCCGGGAGTTGAAATATCAACCGGCTCATTAGGACAGGGCTTGTCCGCAGGGATCGGGATGGCTTTAGGTGCCAAGCTCGACGGGAAAAGCTATAGAACCTTTGTATTATTGGGCGATGGGGAACTACAATCTGGCCAAGTATGGGAAGCTGCCATGTTTGCCGGATATAAGAAACTCGAAAACCTAATTGCCATTGTGGATAACAACAAGCTACAGCTATCCGGATGGACCAAAGATATTTTGGACATTGAGCCTCTCGTAGAAAAGTGGGAAGCCTTTCGGTGGTATGTAACCGAGACGGATGGCCACGACTTCGAGAAACTCCTTTACACATTTAAAGACTTGGAGGAAAAGAGAGCTGGGGCGCCAGCCCTGGTGATTGCCCACACCACGAAAGGAAAAGGAGTTTCGTTCATGGAGAACCGAGTGGAATGGCATGCCAAACCCATGACGGATGAAGAAGTTGCCCAGGCTCTGGCAGAGCTTAGGTAGATTTCGGGAGGCGGGTGCCTAAGGTGAAAAATGTTTCGATGCGAGAGACCTTTGGTGAATGTCTGGTGGAGCTGGGAAAGGAGTATCCAAACATTGTGGTCTTGGACGATGATCTGGCGTCGTCCACTAAATGCAACTATTTTTGCCAGGCATATCCGGATCGTTTCTTTGAAGTAGGCATTGCCGAGCAAAACATGATGGGGATCGCTGCCGGGCTGGCCACCACGGGCAAGATCCCCTTTGTTGTCTCCTTTGGCACATTCAACTCGAAAAGAACCTGTGACCAGGTCGCCATTTCAGTAGCTTATTCTAATTTAAACGTTAAGATTGTCGGTGCCTACTCGGGTTTGTTCAGCGGCAAGACGGGCGCGACCCATCAGTCGATCGAGGACCTCGCCATCATGAGGGCCATCCCCAACCTAACGGTGGTTGTTCCCGCCGATGCGGTGGAGATGAGGCAAGCGATGAGGGCGATCGTTGAGTATGAAGGGCCAACCTATCTGAGGGTGGCCAGAGACGAATATCCGATTCTGTTTGGCCCTGAATATATCTTTAGAATAGGCAGATCCTATACCTTGGCGGAGGGTAAAGACGCAACCATCATCTCCTGTGGGATCCTGACGGGGGCTGCGTTGGAGGCGGCAGAAAAGTTAAAGGCTGAAGGGCTAAGTGTCCGGGTGGTCAATATGGCAACTCTCAAACCCTTAGATGTGGAGGGGATAATTAAATGCGCAATCGAAACCGGAGCGATCGTCACCGCTGAGAACCATAGCATCCTAGGTGGCTTGGGAAGCGCGGTCGCAGAGGTTTTGGTTGAGAATGAGCCCGTACCGATGGCCAGGGTAGGGATCCGAGATGTTTTCGGTGAGTCAGGACCCAATAGCGATCTTTGTCTGAAATATGGGTTGACCAGCGATGCCATCGCCTGTGAGGTGCAGAAGGTGGTGGCCAGAAAACGTCTTTCTAAATTTAGGTAATTTAAGATCCATCGAATTTTAAAATAGGTCCCCTTCCCCATTATCCCCTCCCGGCAAAGTCGAGATCTTTTCCGCCCATCTGTTCGAAACCCACCCGGATGCCCAGGCTGCAGAGGAACCATTGAGATCGGGTGCGTGCAGGAGCTATCTAAGAATATGGAAAAAATTAAATTGGGAATTAGCACCTGCTTATTGGGTGAGAAAGTCCGTTATGATGGGGGTCATAAGCTGGATCGATTTCTCACGGATACCCTTGGACAGTATGTGGAATATGTCCCGGTATGTCCTGAGGTGGAATGTGGTCTCCCGATTCCAAGGGAGTCCATGCACCTGGAGGGAGATCCGGATTCTCCCCGTCTCGTGACCACTCATACCAAACAGGACATGACAGATCGCATGGTCCGGTGGGCCCGGAAACGCGTGGTGGAACTGGAGAAGGAGGGGCTGGGTGGCTTCATTTTTAAGAGCAACTCTCCCAGTAGTGGAAGCGAACGGATCAGAGTCTATAATGAAAAGGGAATGCCGGTTAAAAAGGGAGTGGGAATATTTGCCAGGATCTTTATGGATCATTTCCCTCTGCTCCCCGTTGAAGATGAGGGACGTCTCCACGATCCAGAACTCCGTGAGAATTTCCTGGAAAGAATCTTTACCTTAAAAAGGTGGCGGGAGGCCTTAGCAAGAAAAGAGAGCCGAGGGAACCTGGTGGACTTCCATACGAGGCATAAATGGTTGATCTCCTCCCATAGTCCAAAGCATTACCAGAGGATGGGAAAACTGGTCGCTCGGGCAAAAGACCTGCCCTTGAGGGAGCTTTTCCAGCAATATCAGACCCTTCTTACGGAATCCTTGCAGCTAAAGACCACCCCTAAGAAAAATGCCAATGTCCTTCAGCACCTGATGGGTTATTTCAGGGAGCAATTGTCCCCGGATGAAAAGCAGGAATTATTGGAGATGATCGATCACTATCGGCAGGGCGACATCCCCTTGATTGTTCCCATCACCCTAATCAATCACTATGTACGAAAATACGACCCGCCTTATGTTAAACAGCAGATCTACTTGCATCCGCACCCTTTAGAGCTTCAATTACGAAATCATCCCTGATGATCCTATCGGCCCACTATGCTTTGTAAGGCTTTATCGATATCGGGATATTGAAAGACAAAGCCATGGTCCAGCAGCCGCCGGGGAATCACCCTCTGTCCTTCAAGGATGACCGATCCGAATTCTCCTAACACCCATTTCAACATGAACCCCGGGGCTGGAATGAAAGAAGGCCGGTGCAGGACTCTTCCGAGCGCCTTGGCTAGATCTCTATTCCTCACCGGGTTCGGAGAGCATATATTGACAGGACCTGAAATCTCTGGAGGTTTCATCAGAAAAACAAAGGCTGCGGCAAGGTCTTTGATATGAATCCATGAGAACCATTGTTTTCCACTGCCAATCGGCCCCCCCATATATCTCTTGAAGAGGGGAATCATCTGGCTGAGAGCTCCTCCTTTTTCACCTAAAACAATACCAAACCGCGTGAGGACGACTCGAGCCCCTTTAGTTTTGGCCTTAAGGGCTTCCCCTTCCCATTCCACAGCAAGACGAGCTAGAAAGTCACTTCCCGGGGGGGAGTCCTCAACGAGTTCCTCATCGCCACAAAAACCATAGTAGCCAACGGCAGAGGTGCTGAAGAGAGTGATCTTCTTTTCGGGATGGGAGGGCATTCCCTCGACTATATTTCCGGTGGTGCTGACCCGGCTCTCGCGGATTGCTTTTTTTTGTTTGGCGGTCCACCTGCTGAAGATCGAAGCCCCGGCGAGATTAACAATGACCTCGTGGTTCTGAATCGCTTCCTGCCAAGGACCTTTCTGGGTGGGATCTCCTGGTAAATAGGAAATCCCCGCGGGTCCCTCCGCGGGTCCCTCCTCGGGTCCCTTTCTGGACCGGGTCAGGACGGTCACCTCATGGCCATCCTGGAGGAGGCGAGCGGAGAGATGAGTCCCTACGAATCCAGTCCCCCCGGTGATCAGAATTTTCATTCCGACACCCCTCCCTTCTGCTTCACAAATCTATACCCTGACGTTCAGTTTCAGGTACTTTCTACTTTCTCTGCCCAATCAACGGCAGTCGTTCTATTTGAGTTGGCTCATCATCTTAACATACTCATCGGCAGCAAACTTCCTTTTTAAGCCTTTATCATTCATATAGCGCACATGGCCAAAAATCGGCCTCTCTCCCCAGGGCCGATCATGTTTTCCAAAACACCATGCCACCCCGGTAAATCCGTTCGGGTCTCTGCCGTCCAATTCGTATTTATTATTCAGGTAAAGAGCTTTGCGAAAAGCCTCTTCAGGCGTCTGGCTCCATTCGAGGATCTTCTTCCCCCAGTACATTCGCATATATCCATGCATCTTACCTTTCACGACCATCTCTTTCTGGGCCGCATTCCAGTACGGATCATGGGTTTCAGCCATTTCCAGGGCTGCGAGACTATAGAGAGAGGAACGTCGATTCTTCTGGTGGGTTCTTAATGATCTCTTCGCCCACTCCGGAAGTCCTTCAAAGGAATCATATTGCTCATTGTAGAACACAAAATTCATGCTTAATTCTCTTCGGACAATGAGTTCTTCGAGAAAAGCTTCTGTCCCGGGACTCTTGGTTTTCCTCACTTGCAAAGCGATCAGGAGAGGTGAAATCTGTCCAAAATGTAAGTAGGGACTCATCTGAGAAAGAGAATCGCGAGTGGGATCATTTCTAAGTTCTGGGAACCGATCCAATTTCGATTCCAAAAAGGTCTGAAGATGTTTTTGCGCCTCTTTTGGGCCTCCATGAAAATAGTTGACCTTGTGAACGCTCCGGTCAATCCGAAGCTTTGCCATAGCTTTCTCTACATCGTCGATATTAAAAGAATCAAAATCCAGAGCAAGCGAATCGATGAGAGGATCCCTCTGCTTCAAAGGAATCAGGAAATGTTTTAGTTTCTTGTTAATCTTCCGTCTTAATGTCGCAGCGGCATATTCCTCTTTTGCGGAGGCCTCTTCAACAGGGACGATAACGTCGCTTTCAACCTGGAACAATGGGCAACCCATCCGCTTGGCTGCATAGTTCCTCCAATATTTCTGGATCCTTAAGTACCCCCGGTCCACTACGGCCAAAGAAGCATTCTTCCCTATTTGAACCACACCCAGCTCGGGAGATTGATGCCGGATGACCATCTGGATGCCTCTTTTCTCCAGAGACTGCTTTACTTCTCTAAGTCCTTCCACCATAAAAATGTAATGCCTCTCATTCCCTTCCGGAAACTGATCCGTAATCCCAAAGAATACAATGATCGGCTGATGCATCTCATTGGCCTGTGAAATCGCATACTCCAGGGCATGATTATATTCTGCCCTTTGAGAGGCTTGCATCCAGTAGAGAACGTATTTCCCCTTTCGAACACTTTTTCGATTGAGGGGTCTTATCCTTTCCTTCTGGATCATTTTTTTCTACTAAAGAGGAAGCTCATTTACACTCGTTTTATTCTTCCGCGGCTCTCCATATGCCATGGCTGCGACTGCTCCCGTTATAAGATAAGGGATTTGAATGTGTTCGAACACCTCGACGATCTTTTGTGAGAAAATAATTCAACTTAGTCAACAACGCACCGTACTCTACTTCCAATTCTGAACCAGGACTTTCACCTGCTAGGTTTGCGGCTTTAAGGGTTGTATGCCAATCTGACACCCCATCCGCTCATTCATAGAGGGTCCCACTTATCTTTTTTGGAAATACTTCATTACCATTGCCCACTTCCGCACAATAGCGTATCTCCGTAACCTCTCCCCGCCCCTGGAATAAGCAGGCAAAGAAAATAGACCCGCTGGTATGTTTTGACAAAAGCTCTGGCCTGTGATAAATTCTATAAAAAGATTCATCCATAAGGGGAGCAAATTTCATGAAAAAAATAAAACCCACCATGGAGATACTCGAGAAAATAGAAACGATAGAGAAAGATGTAATGGATTTAAAATTAATCGTTCTCAAGAAGCTCGCGCCCACCGGCACGAAAGTTATCTCCCTAAAGGGAATCCTCAAAGGTGTAAAAGTTTCCGACGAAGATATTGCTGCCGCCAGAAAATCCCTTTACAGCAAAATAAGAGTATAGATAATTTTATGAGCGCTGTGGCGGATACCCATGCCCTTCTCTGGTGGTTTACGGAGAGCCCGAAATTAGGATCTAAAGCCTCCCAATCTTTTGCAAAATGCGAAGCGGGAGAATTGACTATCGTTATCCCAACCATTGTCATCGCCGAAGCACTCAGCATATTCGACAAAAAACGAATCTTTTTTGACTTTAAAAGATTATTCAAGCAGATCCATGAGAGCCAAAATTTTGTTCTGGTTCCTCTTGATTATCCGATCCTTCAACAAATGGTTGGTTTGAAAGGAATCCCCGAACTCCATGATAAGATCATCGTATCAACCGCCAAGCACCTCGACCTTCCAATCATTACAAAAGACAAGCGCATCCAAAATTTACCTGATGTCAAAACAATCTGGTAAACAGAGCCAACTTTTCGGACCAGGATCGGACCGACTTTGCGGATAACCTTTTGACCTCTAGCTGCTGAACCGCCTCGCTCGCCGCGAAGGAATCCCTAGAGTTGGTATCTTCGGTCAGCCTGTCCAGATCTTCCCTTTTTTTCCACCCTAACCCTTTTTTAATCTCAAAAACTATCTTGGTGATTCTCGAGACCTGATCTCTATTTTCTGTCGCAAGATTGCAAATTCTTTTCGTCCCCTGTATTTGAAAGCTAAAATCCTTCCCGTCTATGCCATCCTGAAATACTGCAAGTTGCTTTCGAATCTACATCCCGCTTTCCCCGATTCCATTCTGAGTTTTGCTAAAATACTCGCGCCGCCCGATAAGTTGTTTCGGACCCTACCTCCCGTCTCCCGTCCCTCTCCCCTACGTTCCATCTCCCCGCTTTGCGTCCCCGTAAGTTCACTCAGAACCAACGTCCCCTTCCACGATGATTGCTCGACGCTGACCTTGGGGAACCTTCAATAAGAATTCTCTCTTATGGCACCGATGGGCAAGATGCCGTACATAACCCGGGAGGTAGCGGCGGTTAGCCCTTGGCATTTCTATCGCCTTAGAAGGCTGATTTTAGGGTCAAAAATGCCGTTTTAAGATCCCAAAACCACCTTTTCAAAAGCCATTCGTTCCTATTATCAAACAGTTACGCTGGTCCGACCCGGAATAGGTCCTCTGCTGACTTCTCCCCTGCGATCAACGTCGATCTCTTCAACGTTCAGTCCCGCCACAGGCGGGATCGCACGCGACCTCCCAGGGCACAGAGGAGATCTCCCGGGGGAAGACACAGAACCTTCCACGCGTAAGCGCCGGATTTATAAAGTCCCGCTTATAGCGGGATTCGTGGCCCCGCGCTTTTGGATTGGGCTTCCTCCAGACCCCATCTCGCGATGACGCCCTTGCCCTTCTCCTTGCCTTCGGCTCCGCGAAAACCTGGCATGGGGACTTTCACCCCATAGGCTCTGTGCCATGCCCGGCACACACGCCAAAATCAGCCGCGAGTGTAACGAGTCGGCTGGATTGATTTGTTGGGCAATTTTCCTTTTCCTTCTGTGCTCTTTGTGAGTGGATGCCCCTTAAGTTGCGACAAGGATATCATTTGGGAAAACCTTGTCGCCGCCATCTGTCTATGTGAGATCCAGGGTATTTCAAGTAACTATGGGGTAGGTGGACTCCCAGTTCCTTCGCTGCTTGTCTCATGGCCTCGGATTGTCTCATATTCCCAGCATGCCGGAGAACGCCATTCTTGAACTCTGGAGAACTCGTGTTAAAACGCCCGCAGTGAACGGCCGTGTTTAAGATTTCATTGATTCCACGGGACTGCGGTAGCTTCGCTTTTTGCATTTGCTTCAAATGCTTCCCCATTGCCCAAAGGGCCTCGTCCACCCGCTTTACCTGCCCATACTCAGCAGTTTCAATATTAATGCCAAGATCCGAGAGCAATCCAACCCAAAACAAGCTGTATTCAGCGTAATCATGAATTCTCAAATCGACGGAACTGAGATTCAAATCTCTGCTCGTTAGGAAACGTCTTGCTCGCTCGACATGTTGGTCAAAAATGGGGAAGACTCGAGGGTTTAGGATGTGTAACAGAAATGCGGGAATGACCAACGAAGTGCTGGGCCACAAGTCAAACCGCTCCCTTACTTTACCCAACAAGTCGGACGAAAAGACACGGAGTTTCTTGACCTCCTGTGTCCAATTGAAGAAAAGTTCCGAGAAAAATATAGAGTCATGAACCTTTGGATCGTAGGTATTAGGTTTTGATTTACCAACCGTATAGTGGGCACCGTTGACGGTAGTGTTCCCGTTTGGGTCCAGTTGGACTTTCCCATCTTTCCATTGCAACATGCGGATCACAAGCTGGCCTACTTTTTCGGATTCCTGTGCCCTAGAAACAGAAGCAAGAGTCTCAAGATAGAAATCTCGTGGGTATTTTGACTCATGAAATCGATTGGCCCAAGAAGTTATGATTTTCAGTAACAGTGACAATTCTATTGATACCTTCCTTTCGTATCTCAGAGACGTCCGCCCGGGCTGACAGGTGCGCGGGCGTCTTTCCCGCGCATCCTTGTCCAGTCCGATGTTGGGCATTCATCTGATCTCGTAGTCGGGCAAGCCGCTCCATCCGTCGGGATGAGAAACACCTCGGTAAAGCTTTCCATCTTGCCGGAATTCATAGTCTGGGAGTCCACTCCGGCCTTTAGGATGACTCACAGTACGATAAACTTTTCCGTCACTACAAATCTCATAATCCGGCAAACCCGACCAACCATCTGGGTGGCTTACTGCTCGGTACAGTTTGCCATCACGAATCTCGTAATCGGGGAGCGCTCCCCACCCAGCAGGGTGAGTTACAGCTCTGAACAGATTGCTCATGTCATATTCCTCCTGTGCCCATAATGAGCGGTGTGAAAGGGGACTGTGAATCGTGAAAGTGCCAGGGAAACAATGGAGAAGCGCCAGAGCAAAAGACATAGACCCTTCACGTCCGCCTCTTTTGTGCTGTTGGGCACCGCTACCGACAAAAAGCTAGCAGGACCAAGGATAGGTGTCGCCCTTTCTCCGATTGTTGTCTCACTGTAGTGGTTGAAGATTAGCCAGCTCGTCAGAGCCGCCCTTCGCCACAGGTTTCGTTTGGGGGACGTTGCTCAAAACCATCAAAACTTATTTCGCTCGCTCCTCTTTTCGAATCGCCATCGCAATCGCCGATGCCCCCACCCCTAAATGGCGCGCAATTTCCGC
>CAVXFA010000023.1:0-29639 GCA_963760605.1 uncultured delta proteobacterium
GCTCTCTCCGGTCATCACCGAAGGCTTGGGAATGCCAAGGAGTTGCAAAACCGTCGCGGCCACATCGGACAATTCCCCCTCGGGACGCAGTTTCCAGGCGGGGTGTTCTTCTTCTGTTGGTCCTACCAGAATAAAGGGGACCGGACTATTCGTGTGGCCGGTATCAATCGACCCGTCCGGGTAGAACCATTTCTCCACAGTTCCATGATCCGCTGTCACGAGGGCAATAACACCTTCTTTCTGGGATACCTCGAGAACCCGCCCGAGATGAAAATCCACGGTCTCCACGGCCTTCTCGATGGCCTTCTCGTTCTCGATATGCCCGACTACATCGATGTTGGCAAAGTTGGCGAATATGAAATCGATCCCCGGGTCTCCCAGTTTCTGAATGACCGCCTCGGCCACCCCGGCTGCGTTCATTTCCGGTTTCTGGTCAAAGTTAGGGATGTCTCTGGGCGATGGGATGACGGCTCTCTCCTCTCCTAGAAACGGCTCGCGCACCTTGCCATTGAGAAAGTAGCTCACATGGATGGCTTTTTCCGATTCGGAGATTTTCACCTGTCGCAAACCATGCCTGCTTAAGACTTCACTCAGCGTGTCCCGGACCTCCTCTTCCGGGGAAAAAGCAACTCTCACTTTGAACCGCTTGTCGTAAGGGATCATGGTGACAAAATTGAGACGCAGATTTTTGGATACAGGGAATTGGGTAAAATTCTCTTCCAGCAGGCTCTGGCAGAGTTCCACTTCTCTCTCGCCGCGGATATCGTAGAAAATGACATAATCGCCATCCTGAAACCGGCCAATCGGTTTTCCGTGCAAATCTACCAGAACCCGGGGCTCCAGAGATTCGTCGTCTTCCCCGGATTGGTAGGCCTGTCGAACCGCCTCAGCCATGGGATAAATTTTTTGCTTCTCTTCCAATCTGATCCCCGCTTACTAAGGAGTCCATAATTGACCAGACATATTCTTCCAAAATCTCCCCTGACCCCTCTTTTCCAAAGAGGGGAAATTCCTCCCTTTTGTAAAGGGAGGGAAGGAGGGATTTGGTCTTCGGTGTCTATATAATTATGGACTGACTAATAATTTAGTTTCTTCAAGCTATCATGGCTTAGAGGGCTATCCTTGTCAATCTTCCTCTAGACATCTTCCTCTAGAGCCTTTTTTTTCCTTGTTTGGACATTTATTCTCTTTTATACTTTGCGAAGGCCATCTTCCCCTATAGGGTCCAAGCTGGGTTCCCTTTATTTTGTTTTTCCCTAATCCCGTTTGCTCGGAGCTCTCTGCGCTCTTCGCGGTGAAAGGTTTATAGATGATTCGGGTTGGCCCGGCAGGATGGTCTTATGAGGATTGGGAAGGGATCGTCTATCCCCCCAAGAAGGGATCCAAGTTTGACCCGCTGGCCTATTTGGCCGATTTCTTCGATACCATCGAATTGAACAACACCTTTTACCGGCCTCCTTCCCCACAGATGGGGAAAAGCTGGGCCAGGCGCGTGGAATCGAACCCGAAGTTTCAATTCACCGCCAAGCTCTACCGCAATTTCACCCACGAACGAGAAGCCCTTACCGAAGCCGATCAAAACTCCTTTAAAAGCGGGCTTCAGCCCTTAATCGAGAGCGGGCGACTGGGCGCATTGCTTCTGCAATTCCCCTACTCTTTTCACAATAACGAGGAAAACCGAACCTATCTGAAAGAACTGGCCGATAAATTTAAGGAATACCCGCTTGTCTTGGAGGTGCGCCACGCTTCCTGGGACCGGAGCTCGGCTTATGAATTCTTGAGGGAAAATCAGATTGGTTTTTGCAATATCGACCAGCCGCAGGTTTCCTATTCTATCGGCGCGACGAAAAAAGTCACCAGCTCCATTGGCTACCTGCGCCTGCACGGAAGGAACGTGAAGGAGTGGTTCCGCGAAGGAGCCGGCCGGGATGCCCGCTACGATTACCTGTACAACGAATTTGAACTTTTCGAGCTAACCGAAAGGGTCCGGCAGATTGCCCAGCAGGCCGAGGAGACCTTCGTCATTACCAACAACCACTACCGGGGCCAGGCCATCTGCAACGCCCTGGAAATCAAGGCCAAGCTGGGTGAAAAAAACCTCAAGATCCCCGAAGTCTTGCTACCCCATTACCCACAGCTCCAGGAGATTCAGATGGAAAAAGAGTAAGATCTTTCTCCATCCCCCTCCCGCTTTTTATCCTTCGCCAAGTGAAAATGCCTGCGGAAATCAATGAGGAGGCGATTCCCCCGAATCCCCGCTGAAAAGGCCCCTAAACAAACCCAAGATCTTGTGCTAAAATTCCCTTGATACTCAATTCCCTTTTTTTTAATATTCATTTCACCCCAAAGCGAGTTCTTATCAATTCCCGGATTTTCCTTGTGAGCATGGGGACGACCTGGAAGAGGTCACCGATGAAGGTGATATCGGAGACTTCAACAATGGGAGCATTCCTGTCCGTATTGATGGAGATGACATATTTGGATTTGGCCATACCGGTCAAATGCTGAATGCATCCGGAGATACCGACGGCAATATACAGATCCGGATGAACCGTCTTTCCGGTCTGGCCGATCTGGTGATCATGGTCGATCCATCCCGCTTCCACGGCGGCTCGCGAGGCCCCCACTTCGGCCCTCAGTTCGCCGGCAAGCCCTTCCAGGATCTTGAACCCTCGCCGATCCTTCACACCGCGACCTCCTGATACGATGATCCTGGCATCTTCCAGGTTTACATGCCTCCTCGTGGATTCGATGACCTCCAGGACACGCATGACGAAGTCCTTTTCATCCAGTTCGACAGTCATTTCCTCCTTTATTCCGGATCGACCAGGGTCGCAGGGAAACCTCTTCATGACGCCGGGGCGAACTGTGGCCATTTGCGGGCGGTTATCCGGGCAAACGATGGTGGCCATCATATTGCCGCCAAAGGTGGGCCGGGTCTGGAGCAATATCCCCTCATTCCTACAGATCTCCAGGGCGGTACAATCCGCGGTCAGCCCGGTTTGCAGGCGGTTGGCCACACGGGGGGCAAGATCCCGACCCTGGGGTGTGGCGCCAAAAAGAAGAATTTCAGGTTTTTTCTCCCTGGCAATATGAACAACCGCTTTGGTGTAGATATCCGTGCGATACACCTTGAAGGGTTCATCCTTGACGATGATGACGTGATCGGCTCCGTAATGGATCAACTGGTCAGGAATTCTGCCGAGCTCATAGCCGATCAGAATCGCCGTCACGACCTGCTCCCTGCCCAGTCTTGAAAACTCATCCGCCAGCTCGCGGGCCTTTCCCAGGAGCTCCAGGGACACATTGGAGATAGTTCCGTTATCCTGTTCAGTGAATACATAGATTCCTTTGAAGGGGGCAATGTCCATCCGCATCCGTTCCTCTGGACCCTCGTAGGCAATCGCACCGAATTCACAGGAATCAAGGCAAGCCCCGCAATGAGTACACTGGCTCGTTAGGAACGCCTTTTTGTTTTCAAAACCTATCGCGGCGTAAGGGCACGAAGCGATGCAGAGCTTACATCCTTTACAGTGGTCTTGGCGGATAACTACCGACATGGCATACCCTTTCCCTGCATTTCTCGTATTTCCTATTACAAAGGAAGGAAGTTCTTTTCCAGGAGGAACTTCAGGATATCATCGGCAAGCTCCCCTGATCCCTTCTCGGTAACAAGCCCGTCGCGCCTGTGGACTGCGGTAAACATCTTCCGGACCCAGGTAGGAGAGCCCTTAGTCCCAATCCGCATCGGGTTCAGGGGCAAATCGGCCTTGGTCCAGGTGACGATTTCTTTATCGCGAAAGGCCCGCAAGATCCCGTTCATGGTCTTGAAGCGAGGTCTATTGATTCCCCCGCGAACCGTGATCAATGCCGGCAGTCTTACTTCTATCTTTCGGATAACCCTCCCGAAATTGCTCTTCACGGTGAGGACGTCTTCTCGCGTCTTTATCTCCTCCGCGTAGGTGACCTGGGGGAGTTTCAAGAACTCGGCCAGTTGGGGGCCCACCTGGGCCGTATCTCCGTCGATGGCCTGCTTTCCACAAAGGATCAGGTCGTATTTGTCGATTTTCTTTATGGCCACAGAGAGTATGTAGGCGGTTGCCAGTGTGTCTGCTCCGGCAAAGGCCTTGTCGGTCAAGAGAATGGCCCTGTCCGCCCCCATGGCCAGCGCTTCGCGCAGAGCGGAACTTGCCTGAGGAGGTCCCATTGACAGGGCAGTGACAAGGACATCATTGAGGTTTTCTTTGATCTTAAGGGCCTCTTCAATGGCGTTTTTGTCTTCGGGGTTGATGATGCTCGGGACACCCTCGCGGATAAGCGTCCCCGTTTTCCTATCCATCTTGACGTTATGGGTGTTGGGGACTTGTTTAATCGTAACGATGATGTCCATTTGAGGAGACCTCTCGGGAGCCACTAACATCCAATAGCTCTCGAAATGACCAGTCGAAGCACCTCGGATGTTCCTTCCCCGATCTGCAAAAGACGCTGATCCCGATAGAACCGTTCAACAACGTAGTCCTTGAGCAAGCCGTAGCCCCCGTGAATCTGAACGGCCTCATCGGCGACCTCCCGGGCGATCTCACTGCAGTATAACTTGCTCATGGCGGCCTCGGTTCCGAAGGGACGCCCGTTTTCGCACAGCCAGCATGCCTTGTAAAGCAGGTTCCTTGCCAGTTCGATCTTCATCGCCATATCTGCGAGCTTGAAGGCGATGACCTGTTGCTTGGAAATGGGGCGGCCGAACTGGGTGCGCTCCTTGGAATACTCTAAGGCAGCCTCGTATGCCCCTTGGGCACAGCCAAGGCCCATGGCTGCAATGGACAGACGTCCCCCCTCGAGGGTAGCCAGCATCTGCTTGAACCCATCTCCCGGGCTTCCAAGAATGGCGCCATGGGGCACCCGACAACCCTCAAAACAGAGCTCCGCGGTATTGGACGCCCTCCACATAAGCTTTCTCTTCAGGGTGCTCGTGGTAAAACCGGGCGTGCCGTTCTCTACGATGAAGCAGGTGTATTCAGGTCTTCCATCCGCCCTTACCCCTGTCACGGCCTGAACGATGCTCCCTTTAGATATGGGGGTATCGGCATTGGTGATCAGGGTTTTCCGGCCGTTGATGACCCAACCAGCCCCATCGGAGAAGGCGGTCGTCCTCGTGGCGCCGGCATCAGAGCCGGCATTGGGTTCGGTCAGACCGAAGGCCATAAGGGTCCTGCCACGGCAAAGCTCGGGAAGATATTCTCTTCGTTGCTCCTCCGAGCCGAAATAGTAGATCGGGTTGATGCCGAGAGAATTACAGGCCGCCACGGTGGCGGCCTGTGAACCGTCCACCCGCGCGATCTCTTCCACCGCAATGATGTAGGAGATATGATCCAGGCCCTGACCCCCGTATTTCTCCGGGATAACCATACCGAAAAGCCCAACGTGCCCCATCTGATGGGTGAGTTGAACTGAAAACTCCTCCTTTTCTTCCAGTTCCCCGGCCACAGGTTTGATGACGGTCTCGGCGAATTCCCTCACGGCCTTTCGGATCAGCTCATGCTTTTCATCTACTTGATAGCACAGTGTCATTTTCCCAATTCTCCCCCTAGATCCTACAAGGTTGGCATCGTTTGCCGGCCAGGCCCATAATGAGCTGACAATTTGAGTGACCTCCCGTTACGGGAAGTCATTTGCATTGACCCTGAAGAAACCACAAACCAATTGACTTCCATAATCGACCTTGACTTATCCCACCCTTGTTCCCAAGAGTTAAGGCTCGCGACAAAAGACAACGCCCCTTTCTTACTCTCCTTTCACTTTTTCCCCAGTTTACTCTCTTCTGCGTCCCTCCGGATCGACCGGTGGAGCCTATCCAGCTTGAAGACCGTCTCCATATCCTGCAGATTGCTAATGCCGGCAACGCCTGTTCGAATCAGGTTTACTAATGAATCGCCCTTGGTCCACCCTACCAAATAATTCGGGTCTTCCACCACGAGCATCAAATCGGGTTTCCCAACCTCGCTCTCTTTCACGACCCTGATCTTCTGGTTGGCAAGAATAAGGCCGAACTTCCCTCCGCCGGTCTTCACCAGGATCCTTCGAGCCCAGTTCATCAGGTCTCTCTGAGCCCGCGGGCTCTTCGGAATCTCATTCACGAATTTTCCAATTACCTCCAAAATGTCCGGGAACGGCTTCTTATAGTCCGTGGTCATCTTCGGGGTGGAAAGCTTGAGACTTTTCCACTTGAGCTCCGTTTCCTCAAGTCCTAGTTTATCCCGGAGTTTATCAGGCACTTCTTCCAGGGGAACGGCGAAGTAGTCCGTTGAAAAACCCATCCGGTTCTTGCGGAAGACGATTTTCACTTTCGTTCCGCGCCGGAAGATGCCCGGTTTCAGAAATCCAGTGGTGGTGAACACCTGGATTGGCAAAGCAGATTGAGATTCCCCCAGAATGACCCGGCCGCGGCCGAAAGGTGCATACCGGGCAAAGCGGGCATTGGCAAAGACCGTGATGGGGGGCGTCCCGAGCATCCAGCCAACCTGAGGCATTTCCACCCCCATTTCCAGATCGACTAGGCTGGAATCTTCCTTCTGGCAAACCGGACAGCGGGTCATGTACGGGGGGCAAATGATCATCTTGCATTTCGGGCAGCAAGCCCCGATGATTTTCTTCTCCTTCATGACGGCAAGGAAGAAGGGAGAGAGCTCCCCCGCGCTTGCCCAGTATGTTGTGAACATGGGCTCGGTCCGTTCCACGCAAGCCACTTTGTCCTCAGGAGAAATTGTAATCCGGGTCATCACCTCAGGGATGGCCTCGTGAGGGATCACGTACTCTCCTTTTCTTCTCATTATTTGCTCCATCAGATCACCTCCCTCCGAAGGATTGCGACCCCTCCGTACTGGGCCGAAGAGGCTCCGGTTCCATGGACAAGGGCATATTCAAGATCCCTCCTGATCAATTCCCGTCTGGCCGACCAGGCTGAAAACATATTGCTCCCTCCGACGAAGTGCCCCCCGTAGATCAATCCTCCCGATGGGTTGACCAGCAGGCGGCCGTGAGGAGCCATGATTTTTTTCTCAATCAAGTCATCGGCATGGCCCAGGGGGACGAAACCCATCTCGGCCATGGTGATTTCCAACTGGGGCAGGAAGGCATCGTGTAGCTCGACGACATCTATTTTTTCAGGGCCGACCCCGGCCATTTCGTAAGCCGCCTTTGCGGCCAAGTAGTCTGATTCGATCCTTCCTGGCAATTTATGAGGATGCTTAATTCCCCACCAGTAAGGCTCATTGGCAAACCCAAGACCTTCAATCCAGATGGGCGGTTTCCCGGCGTCCTGGCAAATTTCTTCGGCAACGCCCTCGGCGGCAAAGATAAGGCAAGCCGCTCCTTCCGTGTAGACGCAGGTCTCGAGTTTCTTAAAGGCTGGTTCGATGATCCAGGGAGAATTTTCCACTCGCTCGGCAGTTACAATTTCGTCCCGGCGCTGGGCATTGGGGTTGTTCTTTGCTTGCTCGCAGAGGATTCGCAGAATTTCTCCGCGGACAGACATTTTGAGGTCGCTGGGATAATGGTCCAAATAGGAAAGGATTACCTCCGCGTACGAGTCTGATGCCGTCGCCCCTTGATCCCGCTCAAAAAGCGGATCCCAGGACCAGGCAATGGTCTGGACCACTTCGGGGGTCTGGGTTTCGCTCATAAAATCGTAACAGTCAGTGGCTTTTTCGGTTCCGACGCAAAGCACAATGTCGTGCCGACCGCTGGCGACCATGTCGTGGGCCACCATCATGGTATAGATGCCGGTAGCCCCTCCGTTGGTCACCCGAACCAAAGGTTTAAAGGCCAATCCCATATGCCCGAGGAAGGAGCTTTCGGGAATGGCCTGGCGGGCGAAGATGTCATTATATAATCCTATCGCCCCGGCCTCTAGCCGCGAAATGTCAAGGTTAGCGTCTTGAAGCGCACCCGAAACGGCCCACTGGCCAAGCTCCCAAATGGTCTTCGAAAGCCAGCGGCCACGGCAGGGGGTAGTGAAGGCTCCAACGATCGCCACCCTTCTTTTCGGAATTCTTCTCATTTTACCTCCCTTTTTTCCATTCCCTCACTATTCGTGCCCATATTCCTACGAGATTCTTGCATGCCTCCTTATCGTCCGAGAACCTCTTCGCCCTCCCGGAATCTCTTCTATTTCCAAGTGCCAAAATATACTAAGCTTGCGCCTGTGTTCGATGCCCCTTGAATTTTTCTTAGAGTTCTTCTCTTCCCGAAAAGTAGTGCGAAACCAGCGGCCGGCGGATGACCCTCTGGCCATCTGGAAGGGGTAGGGGATGATCGAAGACGATTTTCAAGAACGATCGAATAACCTTAAAGGTTGCTCCCCAAAGGATTTCCTCCTCTCCCTCCCCCCCATAGACCAGGCAGGGAAAATTCCAGGGGTTGGGGATCCCTTGGGCGATTAGATTTTCCGGTACCTCCAGGGAATAGAGGGCATAGTTCTCCGGCAGGAAAAAAGCTTGCAGTGGAATGGATACAATCTTTTCCACCTCAACGCTTAACTTGTGTCGCCAGGCCTGCTTCACCCTTCCTACCAACGGAAAAATGATCCATCGCCGGGCCTGCAGGCGGTACGTTGGCGAAGGTCCCAAAAATTCAACGTTGAATGGACTTAAATGTATCTCCTCCCAGCTCTCCCGCAAGGCATTTCCCAGGAAGAAAAGGATTTTTCCATAGATCGCTTTTCCCCTCTGCCTAGCCCGCTCGAAAGCTGGGCCTCTGGCCAACGGCAGAAGGCCAAACCGCAGAATCTTTTGGGATAGCCCATCCAAAAACGGATGAACCCCTCCGCCCGGGGCACAGAGGTCTCCGGCCTGCTGGACTCTATTTGACCTCTTGTTTAAAAGAAAGACATATCGGCCTAACCCATTATTTCCTAGCTTTCTGTCCTTCGAGAAATAGAGCGGCAGGAGAACTCCTGCCCCGCCCCAGGGCACCGTGCCATATTTTTGCTCTTCCATGAATTTAACCTGTTCCAGGTAATCCAGCGGAGACCGCCCCAGGGCCTCAATTACGTGCTGCCGAAATCCTTCTTGATCCATCAGGATGGGAAGATCCATAGGGTTTAGCACAATGAACAGGGGGTGGAAAGGCCAGACGGAGGCAATCCAAAATCCAAAATGCGAAAATCAAAATGGAAAATGGGAATGCTCGAATTTTTTATGACGCAGGTTTTCGCCCATACCTGCGCAAAAAGTTCTTCATCATTGAAAATCTTGATCCTCGGTGTTCTTCTGTGCCTAATTTGATTCTTATCACTCGTAAAGCAGTTCGAAGGCATCCCGGAGGACTTCGATGCGTGGGGCAGGAGGAATCAATTCCACGGCTACCACGTCGAAACGCGCTGGCGTTTGCCCAAGCTTCTTCATATTCAGATAGGTCAGAGCCACCCTGGAGAGCTGGCGCTGTTTACGCGCATTTACGGCAGCAGCTGGCCCGCCGAAATCCCTTGTTCTCCGGGTTTTCACTTCTACAAAGACAAGCGTATCCTTCTCCCGGGCAATGATGTCAATCTCACCCAGAGCACATTTAAAATTCCGCTCCAGGATCTTATATTTTAGCCCCCTCAGCTCAGCAATAGCCAAATCCTCACCCTTTTTGCCGAGGGAGAGCCGCTCCCGAGTCATAGGAGAGAAGGTTGATGGATCGCCTTAAAAGATTGGCGATGCAGGGGACAGCAGCCGTATTGCCGGATGGCTTGAAGGTGTTCCTTCGTCCCATATCCCTTGTGCTGCGCAAAATTATACTGCGGGTATTGATCATGGTAGGCCATCATCAATCGGTCCCGAGTGACCTTAGCCACAATGGATGCTGCGGCGATAGAGATGCATCGCTGGTCACCTTTGGGGATGGCTTGTTGGGCAAGAGGCAGGCTTACACAATGGATCCCGTCGATCAAAAGAAAATCGGGCTTCAGGGGCAGATTTTCCGCAGCCAGCTCCATGGCTTTCAGGGAAGCCCGGAGGATGTTCAGGCGGTCAATCTCTTGGGCCTCAACGATCCCGACGCCCACTGCGCAGGCCTTCTCAAGGAGGAGCGAAAAAAGCTCTTCTCTCTGCCCAGCGGAAAGCTTCTTGGAATCATCGACCCCCTTCAAATTTCCGGTTTCCGGGAGGACCACAGCTGCCGCCACCACTGGCCCGGCCAGGGGACCCCTTCCCGCTTCATCCAGCCCGGCGACCACCCGAAATCCCCGGGCTCGAACCCCTGCCTCGAAAGGCTCCACTCAATTCTCCACTTAACTGGCTATCCGCCCTCGGATCCTTGCAGCCTTTCCTTTTAGCCCTCTCAGATAATAGAGCTTTGCCCGGCGAACCTTCCCTCTTTGCACCACCTCGATGCGATCGATGGCGGGTGAGTGCGTGGGGAAAATGCGTTCTACTCCAATCCCGTAAGAGACCTTGCGAACAGTGAAGCTAGCCCGGCTGGCTCCCTGACGCTTGCGGATGACCGTGCCCTCAAAAACCTGGATCCGCTCTTTTTCACCCTCTTTGATCTTCACATGGACTTTGACCGTATCCCCGGGGCGAAAATCGGGAAGGTCTGTGCGCATCTGTTCTTTTTCTATTTGCTCCAGAGCTCTCATGACAACCTCCAAAAATATTCACCTTTTTCCTAATTTTCACCGCAGAGCATGCAGAGAATGAAGAGAAAAATTAATAGCGCGAATCAGCCTTGGCCCGCGGTTCCCTCCCGGCTTTTTAACTCCTTGAGAAAATTTAGGTCTTCTTCACAAAGTACTGCCCGCTCGAGAAGATCAGGCCTCCTGAGGAAGGTCCGCTTTAAGGATTCTCTCCGGCGCCAGCGCTCAATCTGGGCATGATTCCCGGAGAGAAGGACCTCGGGTACAGCCATCCCTCGAAAAACTTGCGGGCGCGTGTACTGGGGATACTCCAGGAGCCCCTGGGAAAAAGAATCTTCTTCAACAGATTTTTCACATCCCAGAAACCCGGGAAGATGTCGGCTGATCGCGTCGATTAAAACCAAGGCAGGGATCTCTCCTCCCGTGAGGACATAATCCCCAATAGAAATCTCCCGATCCACCACGGCCAAACGGACTCGCTCATCCAAGCCCTCGTAACGCCCGCAGATCAGGATTAAATGTTTTTGTTCGCTCATCCTCCTGGCTAATCCTTGATGAAACCGCTCGCCTTGGGGAGTCAAAAGGACGGATTGGGCATTTGGGTCCTCAGCTTTCAACGCTTCTACCGCCCCGATAATCGGCTCTGGCTTCATGACCATTCCGGTCCCGCCTCCAAAAGGGTAGTCATCGGTCATGCGGTGTCTGTCTTCGGCGAAATCGCGCAGATTCCGAACCCGCACCTGGATCCGCCCTTTATCTATGGCTTTCTTCAGCAGGCTCTCCGCCAGGGGGGAGTCGAAAATTCCCGGGAAAATGGTCAGGACATCAAAGATCATCTTTGGGCAGCAATCCCTTAAGCGGCCGGATCACCATGGTTTTTTCCTGCAGGTCCACCTGGACCACCACTTCATCTGTAGCCGGAATCAGGACCTCCTGCGCATCCCTTCGTACCACGAAGACATCATTGCTTCCCGTGGGCATGATCTCTTCCAACGTTCCTAAAAAAGTTCCGCTCTCGGTCTTTACCCGCAGTCCCAGGAGTTGATACCCATAGAACTCACCCGGAGGGAGAGCCCCTAAGCTCTCTTTGGCCACGTAGACCGAACAATCCACTAATGCTTCGGCTTCTTCCACCCGCTTCACTTCCTGAAAAGAGAGGATGGTCATTTGTCGGCAGGGCCTGGAAGCATGGACAGTCAAACGCTTCCTCTCTCCCTTTTTATTTTCCAGATAGACCACGTTTCCTTTACAGAAGGTCGTCGTTCCTTCCCCAGAAAATGAAACCTTTACCTCACCTCTGATTCCCTGTGTCTTGACCACCCGCCCAACCCAAAGCAGCGAATCTTTCATGTCTGCGGTCACTCGATAATTTCCAGGACAGCTCGCTTGCGGATCTTGGTTGAGGCTGCACTCAAAATTGTGCGCATGGCCCGCGCCGTCCGCCCTTGCTTTCCGATCACCTTTCCCAGGTCGTCCTTGGCTACCTTCAGTGCGATCACCGAGGTCTGCTCCCCTTCCACCTCCGTGACCTCCACGGCTTCGGGGTTATCCACCAGGGCTTTCGCGATGTACGCGATCAACTCCTTCATCTCCATGGAATTCTACCCCCTCTCCCTGCGAGTCAGGTCCTTAAGCCAGCGCTCTGTCAGTCCCGCCCGGTCGAGCGACTGCGGCACCCGAGGTGATTTCGGATAGTAAAACTTCAGGCCGGCGCAGGCGTTGCAGCTTGGGCGCCAAAAAGGCCGGCCTTCTTTAAAAGGCTCTTTACCGTGCTCGTGGGGTGAGCGCCGCGCTTCAACCAGGAATTGATCTTCTCCTGATTTACGTGGATGGCGGGGGGATTGGGGTTAGGATCGTACGTTCCCACTACATCAATGAATCGCCCATCCCGGGGAAAACGGGAATCAGCCACCACCAGCCGGTAGAAGGGCTTTTTCTTCGCACCCATGCGTGTCAACCGAATCGTAACCGCCATGATATTCTTTTTTTACCTCCCTCAGAAAATTAACTTCCTAAACTCGCCTCCCGAAATCTGCTCCTTTCGCTCCCAATCGGATCCGGGGGTAAGGGGAGCGTTTCAAAAATAGGATGCAAAAATTCCTCCGATGGGCTCTCCGTCTTTTGCCTGCCTAGAATAAGGTCGAGGGATGATGATCACCCCGATAGAAATCGGAGATTGCTCTCCGGGTCTTAAAACCAAAAAGGGTTGATCAAGAGAGGAGTCCTCTGGCTAGTCCTCTCATTCCACCTCGCTTGAATTGGCGGAGCATTTTTTTTGTCTGCAGGTATTGCTTGAGCAATTGATTCACGTCTTGAACGGTAGTTCCACTGCCCTTGGCGATGCGGAGGCGCCGGCTACCATTAAGAATCTCCGGCGACCGACGTTCCTCCCTGGTCATGGAGTTGATGATCGCTTCCACCTTGGCCAGCTCCTTCTCGCTTCCCTGAAGGTCTTTGGGAAGCTTAAGCCGACCCATCCCTGGAATCATGGACAAAATCTGTTCAACGGAGCCCATCTTTTTGATCTGCTGTAATTGTTCACGAAAATCCTCCAGGGTGAAAGTGTCCTTGAGAAGCTTCTTTTCCAGTTCCTGGGCCTTTTTCGCGTCGATGGCCTCTTGGGCCTTCTCGATCAGGGAGAGAACATCGCCCATGCCCAGGATGCGCGAGGCCATACGATCGGGGTGGAAGATCTCTAAGGCATCCAGCTTCTCCCCCACGCCAATGAACTTGATGGGTTTCCCAGTTACGGCCTTGATCGATAAGGCCGCGCCGCCGCGGGCATCTCCATCGAGCTTGGTCAGGATCACTCCGTGTATGTCCAAGGCCTCGTTAAATCTCTTGGCCACGTTGACCGCATCCTGGCCGGTCATAGCATCGGCCACCAGCAGAATCTCCCGGGGATTGAGTTCCCGCTTAATCTCCTCTAATTCTTTCATCAAGGCTTCATCGATGTGCAGGCGCCCGGCTGTGTCGATGAGCAATACGTCCCCGTCTTCTTCATCCGCCCAGCTCAGCGCTCTTTGACAGATCTTTAGGGGGCTTTCTTGGGGGTTGGGGCCAAAGACCGGCAGGCTAAGCTGTTCACCCAGCTTGGTCAATTGTTCGATGGCCGCTGGTCGCCGCACATCCGCCGGAACCAGGTAGGGCCTTCGTCCCTTTTCCTGCAGAAATTTGCCCAGCTTCCCAACGGTAGTCGTCTTGCCTGAACCTTGCAGTCCCACGAACATAATGGGAATGGGCGGCCTAAAGGAGAGATTAAGGCCCGTGTTCACCCCGCCCATGAGGGAAATCAGCTCCTCGTGGACGATTTTGATCACCTGTTGAGCCGGAGTAAGGCTTTCCAAGACTTCCCGGCCAACGGCCCGGGAGCGGATTCGCTCCACGAAGTCCTTAACGACCTTGAAATTCACGTCGGCTTCCAAGAGGGCGAGGCGCACCTCTTTCAGGGCTTCGGTGATGTTTTGTTCGGTAAGTTTTCCATGTCCCCGAAGCTTTTTGAAAACCGAACCAAGTTTATCAGTCAGGGAATCAAACATTGCCTTTTTTGTCTTAAATCAAACATTTACCCAAATAAATTAGAATAATTTATAAACTTTCTTTCGTCAAGACAAAAATCTCCGAAACCCCTGTTATGAATAGGCCTGGCCCATGCTTGGCAACACAATTTCATTTTTTAGTTCCCTTAGCACTCCTTCCCTGGTAATATAAGTTGCTAAATAAAGAGTTCCATGAGGTGCCGCCTCCCTGGGAAGTTTATCCGCACTGCGACCGTCGGCTCTCAATTTTCTTGCCCGCGAATGCCAAAACAACCTTCGGGAGGAAGGAAGAGCCTAGGATTGTTATTGAAAGTCATTTAATCCTTCCCTTTGTTCGTTCCAACTTGGGGATACATTAAGGAACACATATGAGACCCTTTCATCTGGCCGGATGGAGAAAGAGGGATTACATCTGGGTCATTGGATTTTTCATTCTTCCCTTTTTTTCGCTTCTTTTCTCATCGCCGGCTCATGGTGGAGACCCGGTTAAAATTGGCCTCTTAACCCTTTCCCAAGAATCAAATGTTGAATCGGGAAAACCATACCTTCGGGGTGCAGAGATGGCTGTGGCGGAGGTGAATGCCCGCGAAGGCAAACAGGGACTCCAACTATTACTCGTCCTTCGAGGGGGACATCTCATCCAGGGGAAAGACCTCAGACAGTTGCGTGAGCTAATCTTTGAAGAAAGATTACACTTTCTTATGGGAGAGCTAGAGAAAGAGGTCATTCCTCAGATCTCGAGGTTGGCTCAGCAAGAAAGGGTCCCATTCTTAGTTTTCCCCAACGAGTTTATGGAGGCTGCCTCAACTGGAGAAGAGCCAGCTAACCTTTTTTGGATCAGCCCAACTCCGGAGGCATTTCAGCGAGCTGCTGTGCGAATGGCCGCCCAATTTCCCCAGAAAAGATATTACCTGCTTGCCCGGGATTCTGGTGCCGGCCGCCGCTGGGCAAAATATTTTTGGGAGGATCTAAAGAGGCTGAAAGCAGACGCTCAATCCGTGGGGGAGTTTTTTCTACCCGATGAAGTACCTGATTATAATCCCTTCATCCGGGCGATTCTTTCAGCAAAAGCAGAAGTTTGCATAAGCCACCTGGGGGTAAAGGAATGGCTGCAATTTGCAAAAATGGCTAAGAAACAGGGCTATTTCCGACAAATCATCCACTTCGAGCTGGAAAGCGGAAGCTTGCAATCTCTGGTTGCCCTCAAAAAAAATGGACCTGAAGGGGTTTGGGGGGTAAGCGCTTTCCCCTTCTGGGCGTTAGGCTGGAAAGAAACCAAGGAATTTGTAGCCAAATACAGGGAAAAGACCAAGGCCTACCCAGGTTTGGATGCCCTGAGCGGGTATGTCAGCATTTATGCTCTCGTTGAGGCAGTGAAAAAAGCAGGATCCTTGGACATGGAAAAGATTATCGAAACGCTGGAAGGCCTGACTTTCCCTACCCCCGTCGGACAGTTATCCATTCGCAAGGCTGACCATCGCGTGCTGTGGCCTATTTGGTGCGGCTCCACCAGGTTCGTTTCCGGTTATCCCTTCGCCGTTCTCGGGGAATTAACTGCCTTCGGGCCGGACTCATTTTCCCCATAATCCTGCAAAATGAAAAGTGAACAGATTAGATTTTCAGAGAAATCCTCATAGAAAAAAATGACGGCTCAAAAACTCAGGCGTCCTTCGTTGCAATATCCCTCAACTCCGGTCTTTGAGTTCCTGAGAAAGACCAGCGGGCGACTTCCTGGAAAAGTGGCGATCATTGACCCACAGGGAGGACGGGAGCTAACCTTTGCCGATGTCAACCACGAGAGCGATGCCCTCGCCGAAATCTTCTGCAAATGGGGGGTGAGAAAAGGGGACCGCATCTCTTTTTTCATGCCCAATGGCTGGGAATATTTCGTGGGATTCTACGCCGCCATGAAGGTCGGCGCCATCGTCTCCCCTATGAACCCAACCTACCGCGAGCGGGAGCTCAAGCATCAAGTAAACGATGCTGAAAGCAGAATTCTCCTCACCCCAGCCAATCTTTTCCCCATGGTTGAGGGCATGCTGCAAGAACTTCCGAGCATTGAGAAGATCATCCTCACTCGGGGAGCGAATAAGGGAGGGGAAAGAGTTTTTGTCCTTACAGAACTTTTGGAAAAATCCTCCGGACAACCCTCTTACTCTGCACCGCCGATTAACCCAAAAGAAGACTTGTCAGCCTTGCCCTACTCTTCGGGCACGGCGGGGCTGAACAAAGGGGTGATGATTACCCACTTCAACCTTGTATCCAATACTCTTCAGTCCATGCATGCCGTCGAGGCCCGTGAAGAAGATGTTTTCATCAGCTTTCTTCCCTTCCATCACATTTACGGACTGACCTACTTCCTCTGTGGGGCCATCTACCTAGGAGCCAGTCAGGTGATCATGTCCCGCTTTGATGTCGAGGAATGCCTGCGCCTCATCGAGAGATACCGCGTGACCGTTGTCTTTAGCGTCCAACCGGCGCTCCTGGCTTTCCTCAACTTTGCCCATGCTGGCCAATACGATGTCTCTTCCTTGCGGCTTATCTGGGTAGGGGCAGCTCCCTTGGCACCGGCAATTTCCCGGGCGATCCGCGAGAAGTTCGGGGTACCTGTGGCCCGACATTACGGGCTAACCGAGGCTTCCCCCACCACCCATGCGAACCCTCTGGTGAGGATCAAAGAAGGGTCTGTAGGGATCGCGGTCAGCGATTGCCAAGATCGGATCGTGGATTGGGAAACGGGGAAAACGAAAATGCCCGCGGGGGAGCCAGGTGAGCTGGCGATCCGTGGGCCCAATATCTTTCAGGGATACTGGAAGCATCCCCAGGATACAAAACTGGCCCTGCGGGATGGCTGGCTTTACACCGGAGACATCGCCAAAATGGATGAGGAGGGGTATGTTTACATATTAGACCGGAAAAAAGAGATGATCAAATACCGAGGATATCAGATTGCCCCGGCCGAATTGGAGGCCATTCTCATGGAGCACCCAGCCGTGCGGGATTGTGCGGTCGTGGGAAGGCCAGATAAAGCCTCGGGAGAGATCCCCAAAGCCTTCATCGTTTTGCATGAAGGGATGATGGCGGACCCCGCGGAGTTAATGGCTTTCGTGGCCGAGCGGGTGGCCCCCTACAAGAAAATTCGCGAGGTGGCCTTCATCCCGGAGGTCCCCAAGAATTTCTCAGGGAAGATTTTGCGGCGGGTTTTAAAGGGAGGGTAGGCTTTTGCCGAAGAAACCCGGAATGGCAAATAGGTGGAAAGGGCACCCTTCAAGGGAAGACACCGTATAACAAAGGCAGGATGGCAATGCCCCCTGGCGATATCCCTAAACGAAGGGCAGGTTTTAAACCCGCCTCTACTATCTAGCCCTCGATATTCCCCCAAAAACACATCCACAAGCTTTCCTTACTTGACAAATCTCCTTCTGTTGGTTATTTAAAAAGCGGCCGAAAAAATTTTTATTCATGAGAAAGGAAGGGTCGTGAACCAGTCCATCGTGCAGACCTTTGAGCCCATTTTTTACCCGAAATCCCTAGCCATTATCGGTGCTTCAGCAGAACTGGCCAAGTTCGGCAATATCATTCTCAGCGCCATCATGGAGATCGGGTATGGGGGAAAGATTTATCCCGTCAACCCAGAGGGTGGGGAGATAAACGGGTTGAAGGTCTATGGTTCCTTGAATGAGATCCCTGGAGAGGTGGATTTGGCCATCTTGACCATCCCGGCAGCCTCCGTCAGTGGTGCGCTGGAAGACTGCCTCCGCAAGGGGGTCAAGGGAGTCGAGATCTTGACCTCCGGCTTCAAGGAGACCGGGTCTTCCGAGGGGGTCTGGATGGAGGAAGAGATCTCCCAGATCGCCAGGCGCGGTCTACGTATTCTGGGTCCCAATTGCTTTGGGATTTACTGCCCGGAGAGCGGGTTGACCATCCTTCCTGGACAAAATTTTTCCAGGGAGAGCGGGCCAGTAGGGTTTCTCTCTCAGAGCGGCGGCCTCTGCGCGGACCTTGGCCAGATGGCCAAAGGACTGGGTCTCCGTTTTAGCAAAATGGTCAGCTATGGCAATGGCTGCGACGTGGCTGCCTGCGATCTTTTAGAATACTTCTTCGCCGATGAGAAGACTCGCATCATCGCCGGCTACGTGGAGGGCTTGGAGGATGGGCCTAGGTTCTTACGGATTCTGAAAGAAAATAGGGGAAAGAAGCCTGTGATTCTCTGGAAGGCGGGGTTAACGGCCACAGGAAGCAGGGCCGTGAGGAGTCACACGGGGTCCCTGAGCGGGTCCGGGGCCATCTGGGATGCCGCGTTCAAACAGGCCGGGCTGATCCAGGTGTACAGTGTTGATGAGTTAATCGATACTCTCTATGCATTTCTCTACTTGCCGTCTTGGGCTGGACCAAGAGTGGCCGTGATGGGAGGCGGGGGAGCCATTAGCGTCGCAGCCTCCGATTCGCTGGAATGTCTGGGTCTCTCTGTTCCCGTCTTTTCCCCGAAGATTCTGGAAAAACTTACGCCTTCCTTTCCTCCAGTGGGCAACAGCCTGAAAAATCCTGTAGACCTGGGGAATCCCATGATCCCGCCTTCCATGCTCCGAAAGGTGATGGAAGCAGCCGGAGAAGACGATGGAATCGATACCCTGATGATCATTCAGATTCTTTATTACATTCTTTTCTATTTGCGCCATTGGCTGGGGATGGATGATCGACCGCTCTCCCAATTCAGCTTCCAGCCAGAACTGCTTAAGGCCTGTCAGGAAGTCCGGGAGAAATATGGTAAACCCATCATCCTGATCATGCCGGAGATCACCACGGATGCCCGCAGGGTAGATTTGGAAATTGAATGGCGCCGTGAGAGAGATACTTACCAGGCTGCTGGATTTCCAGTTTACAAATCATTGGACAGGGCTGCACGCGCGCTGCGCCATTTCATCGCCTACCACCGACTGAGAGCTGATTCCATGGGACTCTGAAACCCCATAGAAGAAAAGAGAGGAATGTGGTAAGAAAATTTGCAGGAGGACCAAAGCCATGGCAGAAGTCGAACTTCCGAACCCCAAAGAGCTCCACGAGTTAAAGGAAAAAGGTTTTACAAAGCGCGTGGCCCTGATCACTGCCATTTTCGCGGTCATCCTGGCCATCGCCTCGCTGGGGGGGAACAAGGCTATGAAGGAAATGCTCCTGGCTCAACAGCAGGCCTCTGACCAGTGGGCCTTTTACCAGGCCAAGGTGATCCGCGAGCATTTATACCGGAGCCAGAAGATGCGCCTGGAAGCCGACCTGATTGAACGGGCAGGGTCCATGAAATCAGAGGCCCGGCAACGAATCGAAGCGATGCTCAAGAAGATGGCTGACGAGGAGGCCCGCTATAACCAGGAGAAGAAAGAGGTCGAACAGGAAGCCCGGAAGCTGGAAAAGGAGCGTGACCTGTACCGGAGCAGGGATCCCTTTTTTGAATTCGCCGAGGTCTTACTGCAGATTGCCATTGTCATGGCTTCTATCTCCATCCTGGCTACTTCTCGTCGAGTTTTCTACTTCGCCCTCGTCTCCGCCATCCTGGGGACCCTGTTTGCCTTAAACGGCTTTTTTCTGATCGTCCAAATCCCCTTCTTCCATTAAATTCTGGATCAAGGAAAATTGAAAAATCTTAGAATCAAGATTTGATCTCGCGGAAACGGCCAACCCCGTAACGACTTCTTCAGGATGCCTGGAAATGGTTCAGAGTGGTTTGGTAGAGGGTTTGGCAGGGTTTGGGGTCACATCTTCAATTGTCAATGACAAAAACTTCCACCAGCATCAACCGGATTGGAGGCTTATGGATTCTATTTCACTTCAATCTGAATATCGGACATATCTTGATTTACAGCGAAGGAAATCTCCTCAAACTTGGGCCCTCGAAAAGCCGGTCTCTTGGGCCGGTACACCCCCCAAGGCTCAGTGGGGCCAAAAGTCCCCTCATCCAATTTCTGATTTCCGTTGACGTCCTGAAAACAACGAATCCCGTATGTCCCTGCGGGGACTCCTTGAAATTGGAAGGGGACCTTCCCCTTTTTGATTTCTGCCGGACCGACCGGGAGCCTCATGGCGAAAAGAGGGGGCTGGGTATTCTTGAACTCCTCCTCGTTAGCCAGTTGGATGAAGAGATCCCCCGTCTTGGTGAAGGAAATCTCTCCCCCAATCATGAATCCTTCCGCCGGAATCCATGAAAGAACCGGCAAGATGAACATGAGTATTCCTATTATTTTTTTCCTATCCATGGCCGCCTCCATTTCTTCGTACTGGCCCCGCCAAGCGCGGGATTGGTTTTTGTTTTGACGACAAGCGCCTACCGGGAAAACAGATGACTCATCTTGAGCAGGAGGGTCATGCCCCCTTCGGCTTCCTATCGTCCTCCCAGGAAGGCCTTAGGTGCACGCTCAAGTCATTCTCCAGGGCGGCATGGCGGTAGGTTTTGATGCCCACCAACTTCCTGCTTTGCCCGGATTTGACCAGCGACCGGAGCAATTCTTCAAGCGATCCCCCACCAATCCCTGCGCCGGGAAGCTTTATGACCTCCAACCACTTCATCCATAAACCTCCTTCGAAGCCCTTTTTGCAACAGGCTATGTGCTTCAACCGTGCCAACTGGTAAATCCAAAGAAAATTCGATACTTAAATAAAGCGGGGGCTCTCAAATTGCCAAAAGTGACAAAATTGATTGCCTTATCTGGCAATTTGGTTCAGAATTGCGGAATAAGACAAAATCCGGATTTCCAGGGCGGTCTATTGTAGTTAGAGAGGAGAAAGCTATGCAGGTTGACGAAAATGAATTCTTCCGCAAGGCGACCATGCGCGTATGCAGCAGCCTGGAGATCGAGACCGCCAGGTGGAGGGCCCTGCAGTATTTGAAGGAATTCATCCCCGCAGACATGATGTTCCTGCATCTTTATTAGAGGGATCTTGGTGCCATGCGGACGATCGCCATGGCCACAGCTTTGGAAGAAGGAACTTAGATCACATGACTCCCCTGCCCAAGGAAGCCAGGATCAGCCTTGAGGAAAAATATGCCAACCTCCAGATTGTCAACCAGCCTGAGTTGGAACCGGTCAGCCAAACAATGCTCCGGCACCTAGGCAAATGGTCCGGCAAGTGGCCCCTCTGAACAGCCCGGTATTGCTGTTGGGAGAAACGGGGGTTGGTAAAGATGTGATTGCCAATGCGTTCCATTATTCCTCCCCTCGAAAGGACGGCCCGTTCGTTAAAGTCAATTCTGGAGCTATCCCGGAAACTCTCTTAGACAGCGAGCTTTTGGGCCATGAGAAGGGAGCCTTCACCGGTGCCCTATCCCAAAGGCGGGGACGTTTTGAGAGGGCCGACCATGGAACCATTTTTCTCGATGAGATCGGGGAACTCCCACCTCAGGCTCAGGTCAGGATGCTGCGCGTACCGCAATACAAAGAAATTGAGCGGAGGGGGGAACAAACACCATCTCAATTGATATCAGGCTTATTGCGGCCCCGAACCGAAATCACGAAGAGATGGCCAAAGCGAGACAGTTCCGCGAGGATTTATGGTTTCGCCTCAATGTCTTTCCCATTCGCATTCCGCCTTTGAGGGAAAGGAAGGAGGATATCCCCCCTGAGGTCATGTCCCAGCACATTCGCCGAGTGCTGGAAATGACGAAGGGGAAAGTGCACGGGAAAGGGGGAGCCGCTGAAGTGCTCGGAATAAATCCCAGTACTCTTAGGAACAGAATGAATCAGTTAGGGATTCCTTACGGGAGGAGATCAACTCTTTCAGGTTAAAGGGAGGCTCAAAGACAACAAACAGGCTTTGGGCTTACGTTGACGTTTTGGTTAGCAGCGCAGCATGACATCGTACGATCTTTGGCCTGGCGACTGGCATAAAGCCTTTCTCACCAGCCGCCGAAAGCGTGGCTTCGAATTTCTCCAAAGATACTCGCCCCAGGGGCTCGGCTAAAAGGCAGCTTGCACCAGACTTCATTGCTTTGGAGACCTCGCCGAAAAAAAGCGGAACTTCAGGCACTTCATGTACAACCGCGAAGGCGAGACCGAAATCGACCTTATGATCAAACTCATTCAAGTTTAGAAAATTCGGGTTGCCTAGGCGTGGGATGATTCGGTCGGCGACCCCTGCATTCAACGCCCTTCTATGAAGAGCCCGGAGCATCTTCTTTTGTATGTCCACACCCACAACCCGGCCATTTGGCCCGACCATCCTGGCTAGAGGCAACGTGAAGAAACCCATCCCACAGCCTATGTCTAAGACTGTCATGCCAGAGTTAACATAGGGACCCAAGATCTTGTCCGGATTCTGAATGAATCGCCTGAGGGGGCTGATGAGAAAGTAACCTACCCAATAAGGACAGACTTTTTCACTCATTCGCTAAACCTTTTTGCGCCTCTAATGTTCGAGCCAAGCCGCCCATTCTATATTTCCGGTTAGAGCTCCCAAAATTATACACAATTTATTTTACCTTGAGGGATACATCAATGGGATGGCCTCCATTTTTCTTAAAGATTTCTTCGTCCACCGTTTCCCCCGAGCCATATGAATCCTCCCTTTGAATTTCTGACAATTTTTGAGGGTCATTCACCTCGCCATTCCGCCAACTTCACTTGGGTCACCACTCTCATTATGGGACGTATCATAGGCAGTAGACTAAGGGGAGGCCTTAATCCCGGGGGAAAGGCGGTCCTGAGCCCAGGTCGGCCCTGGCAAACAGGCAACAGCAAGCTCCTGATCAACAAGATCTCAGACGCCTTGAATCTGGAGCAAATACGCCCCAAACGCAGAGAGATATTATTGAATGGAAAACCCTTATACCCTTTGGACTTTCCATTCTTGGTCAGCTCATCAATCTCCAGGGTCATCCCATCCCGAGCGGCGATGACCTTTAGGCCTGTCCCTTCGCTAAGGCGTTCGGCCACTTTAAACCGGGTCTTTTATTTTGCCATCGCCCCAGCCATCGCATGGCCCTGTTTGCGCTGAACGGCTTCCTACCGATCGTACGAATCCCCTTCTTTCACTAAGAAGTCGGATCGATGGAATATCAAATAACACGACTTTCTCCGGGGAAAGCCAGAGCGGTTCGGTTTAGTATTTCAGTATTTTTACTATGAGTCCGGGATCATTGATTCTTAACAGCCGGTAAACTTTGTTTGCCTCTTCTAGGGATGAGGATTGCGAGTAAACCAAGACATAGGAACCCGTTGAAATTTGAAAAACATTCAGGCTCTTGGGTGAATACCGCTCTGTCCTCAACCTTGTATCTTTGAATTTGGAATAGTCTTCCCAGGCTGCCTTTTCACTATCATACTCACCGATGACCACAAGATACCCATGGGCTTGGGCTAGAATGAGCTGAAGAGGCCTTGAATTCTCTTCTGCCCATGCATGGCTACCTGAACGGGCGCCCTTTGGAGAGGCTTTTGGGGGTGGCAGAAGTTTCGGCTCTCCTTGAATCATTTCAGGTCGAGGCGGATTCAAGACGACACTCGTTAAATTTTCTTTCACTTCGGATATTTTACTCACCGCCTTAAATTCAGTGCTGATGTTGCTCACGGTGGCGATCAGAATTGCCGGAATGCCCAGAGCATAGAAAAACACATCTTGGGGCTCTTTGTTTTCAAACTTTGTGGCAAAGATGATAGAAGTTATCGTGCCAACTAAGACACCCGTCAGGAGGATGGCCAAGTAGTTTGGAGAATCCATTTGAAGGCTCGGGTTTAACAAGGCCGGCAGTAGTTGCATGAAAAGGAAGGGCGATATTCCTGCTATCAGTCCAATGGTAAATGTCAAGATGACGTTTCTGATCACATTTTTACCGGAGACCATGGATTCCTCCTTTCTTAATTAAGAAAATCCACTTACCGACGTATTATACATAAAACGTAAGGGAGCAGGTAATGGGTTTGTGGTCGGTAGCGGCCGACTGGTTGCATCAACCCTTTATGATTTTATCAAGCCCTAGGGTCATCCCATCCCGAGCGGCGATGACCTTCACCCCCGTCTCTTCGGTCAAACGTTCGGCCAACTCCCAGGGTTTGGCCTGGAGCATGCGCATGCCGAAATGGGTCAGGACAACTGCTTGGGCCGGGACTTCTTTCAAAAGGTACTCTGACGTCATCGAGGGAAAGGTGGTCAATCTGCCGTTCAGGATTTCCGGTCAGCAGGACGACATTCAGGAGAAGCAAATCACCAGGATACTGAGTAAACAGGTCGGGATGAAATTTTGTGTCCGTAATATAGGAGACCGTTGCCCCGGAGAGATAAAAATTGAATCCGTACGTCTCGACCGAATGTACGTGTCTTCCGGCTGTGGAAAATTTTAGGCCCCCGATATGATAAGCGCTGTTCTCCTGCAAAACCTCTATTTTCTCGAGATAACTCCGAAGATATCGGAAAACCACCGGGTCTTCTTCGAGGGCGTCTTTCGGGGCAAAAAGAACACCGCGCCTGCGGTACCCTCCTTCGGTCATGGCCTCGATCATGGCGTTGATGTCGCCGGAATGGTCGAGGTGTTTGTGCGAAAGGAGGATCCCGTCCAGTTTCATGGGGTCAAGTTTGGGCTTGCTGGCCAGGCAACGCACCAGCGCACCAGGCCCGGGGTCCATGTAGAGATTGACCCCTGCAACGGATAACCAAAGGCCTCCTGAAGCCCGAAGTTGCTTGGCCACCACGAACCGGGCCCCAGCCGTACCTACGAACTTAATCCAATTTTTATCGGTTTCTTTCTTATCAGACGATAAACTCAATTTATCCCAAACCTTCTTTCTGCTAAATTATTAAAATCCACCCCCTGGACGAGCAGCCCGCACCCTTCAGGGTCCACGCGCGCCCAAAAAGTCTTAACCATCATTTCGAATTCTTTCTGCCACAGAGAGCACAGAGAACACTGAGCTAAATTTTTTTCCCAAAAAGCAAGAAGAAAAGTGGAAACCCTTTTCGGCCTTAATTACGTAGAAAATACCCTAAATCCCCCCACCCCCCCTTTACTAAAGGGGGGCAAGGGGGGATTTTCATAGCTCGCGGGTGGCCAAACGGCCATGAAAAATTAGTTGATTTTATTTCTCTGTGATCTCTGTGTCCTCTGTGGCTAAAGTCTTTTTTTCTCCAAAAATCCCCGGTTCGGCAAAATCCAGCACCCTGAGGGGCTTCTCGCCGATGAAGATCTGGAGGATTTTGGCGATGCGCAAGGCCTGCCCTACGAGCATAAGCCGGCACCCCTGGAAAGTGCAATGGTTGATCTCTGTCTGCCCCTTTTCCAGAATGATCAAGCAACCCTCGAAATCACAATGCTGGTAAGAATGGCCATCCAGTTCTACTCTCTCTTTAACGAACTTTTTGTTCTTGTATCTTGTTTGGAAAGTACTCATGAGTCGCCTCCAGCGAATAACCGGGCCACTTCATCCCGATGGAAAAAAGGCAAATCGTCGACCTCCCCTTGCTGTCTCAGCTTGACGCCTTTTTCGCTCTCCCAAATCTTTCCGATCACCGCGGCGGGAATCCCTTCTGCCTGAAGCGCCGCGAGGATCTTGGTTGAATCCCCTTCCGGGGCTACAATCAAAAGAGCGCCGGAAGCCATCAATCCCAGGGGTTCTAATTTGAGCTGCCGGCATAGAAGGGCGGTTTCCGGCAGAATCATTATTTTTTCCATCTCCACCATCATCCCGACTCGCGCAGCCGCGGCTAGCTCATGAAGGGCCGTAGCCAACCCGCCCTCTGTGGGATCGTGCATGGCATGCACTTCAGCAACTCCATTCGCGATCCTGGCCTCCCGAACGACGCTGATCCCCGGGGTACGTCAGAAGATTTTGGCATCGCTTCACCCAATCCTCACTGAAGTGTTCCGCCAGTTCTCCTCGCTCCCGGGCGATGAGGGCGGTTCCTTCGATGGCGATTCCCTTGGTCAGGAGGATGTCATCGCCGGGGCGGGCCTTGTCCGGGATGACCAGTTTCGTTCTTTCCACCTCTCCCAGCATCTGACCTACTACAATCGGACGTTCCAGTCCGTAAGTTATTTCGGTGTGTCCACCGCAGAGCACGACTCCCAGTTCCTTGCATGCGCTGGATATCTGGGCGAAGATCGCCTCCACTTCATCCGCGCCCGTCTTCCCCTCGGGCAAAAGCAGGGTGGCCAAGAACCAGCGGGGAATCCCCCCCATGGCGGCCACGTCGTTGGCATTGATGTGGACGACATACCAGCCGATCTGGTCGGTGGCAAAGGTGATGGGGTCTGTTTTCGCCACCAGATATCGATCCGCAAAAGAAATAACTGTGGCATCCCTGCCGATGCCAGGCCTGACCACCACCCGCTCGTCTTCTTGGGTATACCGGGCCAACAACCTGGCCAACTCATCGGCCGGCAGCTTACCCGCTGGGTATGAAAAAGTCTGTCCCTCTGGCATATGCTTATTATTCATAATGATTATTTTGCCACAGAGGTTACCGGGAAAATAGAAGAATCTGGAAGGGCATCATAAAGGGCGACCCCCAAAAAGAAAAAAACCTCTCTGTGGCCTCTTTTTTCTCTGGGGCGAAAAGGTCTTTGCGGAGAATAACCGGCGGGGTAAAATTTGAGGGTCGCTATTTTCTTTTCGGCCCGTAGAGATCCCGGGCGACATCCCTGAGGCCGAGGGATTCGAGCGTCTTGCGCGAGGGCTTGCCGCTGGGGGTCCAGCCGCTGGCCCTGTAAAACTCTTTGAGCATGACTTCCATGTCCGGGACCTTGCCGGCGTTCCCGCCCTCCTTAGTCAGCTCCAGTTGCCTGGGCGCCAGAACGTCGTCCTTGCGGGTGACCCCGCAAAGGTTGTTGTAGGCCCGGTGGAGAGCCATGATGCGCTCTCCTACCTTCAGCAAACTTCGAGCAGTGTACTTCGTACCCGTGGCCGCCGTCAAAACATCCGCCAGATCTGAAGGTTTGAGGATGAAGGTTAAGAAATAGCAGGAGACCATCGAATTGACCACCGCTGTATAATCCTGGGAAAGCTTGACCAGATTTCCCTTCCCCTTGCTGACATGAAGCGGATAGAATCCTTTTAGGCCCCATTCTGGGAGTGGGTCCTGAACCCCTTCCCAAAGGGGTGAGTGGCCATGGAGGTGGCATGCCCCACGGGGGCCAACAGCGTACGTTAAGCCCATGCTGAAGAAGGTGCGTGGGTCGTGCATGGCGCTCTCCATCCCCTTAACGTGGACCGCATATTTCCAGGAATCTCCCCCCAGTTTCTCCGCGGCTCGCTTAACCCCTTGGCCTAGAAGTGCTCCCAGTTTCTCATTCTTTCCGATCCGATGCACCATAGCAATCATGGCTTGCTCATCGCCCCACTTGAGCTCAACTCCTCCTGTGTCCTCCGGACGGATCAATCCTCTCTCATAAGCTTCCATGGCGAAGGCGATGGAAACTCCGGTGGAAATCGTGTCGAGGCCGTAGCGGTTGCAGAGGTCATTGGCAAAGGAAACTGCGTTCAGGTTGTCAATGAGGCACATCGTTCCCAAGGCCGCCAGGGTTTCGTACTCCGGCCCCGGACCTTCCATTTTGTACGGCCCTTCGTCGATCTTCACCCAGCGGGAGCAGCCGAGGGTACAACGGTAGCAGGCCACATGGGGCACCAAGATGGTCTCCTTCATCTTCTTGCCCCCGAGGCTCTTGCAGCCCTCTTCCCATAAACCGAGCTGCCAGTTCTTGATTGGAATATCGCCCATCGACCAAAGGTTGTCTAAAACCTGGGCTGTCCCGTATTCGCGCATATTGGCAACGCCGGAGGAGGTAGCGTTGTCTTTGGCGATCTTCTTGCAGAGGGCATTGTAAGTTTCTAAGTCATGGATGGGAAAATTGCCATTGCCGCGAACGGCGATGGCCTTTAGTTTTTTCGCTCCTAAGATCGCTCCGTTCCCCCCCGCCCTGGGGCCCGCCCTTCATCGTTGATGAGGCAGGAAAGGAGGACCTGCTTCTCCCCGGCCGGCCCGATGCAGGCCACCCGGATTCTCTCGTCGCCGATCTCCCTCTGAATGTTCCCTTGGACTTGCAGGGCATCCTGGCCCCAGAGGTGGGAGGCGCTACGGAATTCCACTTTGCCGTTGTGGATCCACAGGTAGACAGGTCCGGCGGAAGCCCCCTCAACGATCAGCGCATCGTAACCCGCGCGCTTCAAATCCGCTCCCCAATATCCACCGGAGCTGGCATCACAGAGGAGACCGGTCAGCGGAGATTTGAAGCAGATCTGGTAGCGGGCGCCGGATGGGTAATTGGTGGCGGTAACCGGGCCCGTGGCGAATACGATCTTGTTCGCCGGGCTCAGCGGGTCCGTGGAGGGAGGGACTTCATCGTAGATGATCCGGTCTCCCAGGCCAGTCCCCCCGATGTAATCTCTGGTGAGTTTGGGGTTTAACGGCTCTTCTTTAGATTCTCGCGCCGTCAAGTTGACCCGCAGAATTTTTCCCATATACCCGTCCATGGACCCTTTCTCCTTCCTCTGAGAATGCAGCCAAAGATCAATAGAGGGAGTTTTCTTCTTTTAATAAATTTTTCGACTGAAGTCAAGAGATTTTTAGGTTTTCCTTCAATCCTCGATCCCGGCAATTTTTTTGGCAATGCGCTTCTTTTCCTCAATGTTGGCGGCCCGGTGCAGGGAAATCATCTGGGCCTGAGTGGATCCCGCGCCATGCCAGGTCCCGGGTCCATGAAGCCCGGCGGTCCAGTTTTGCAGGACCTTGGTGATGCTGATCCGCTGCTCCGCAGGCATGGCTCCTTTCAGATATTTCTCTACATAGCCTTTGGTGGCCGGGTTTTTCAGCTCTTTGAAAGAGGGCATCGTGACCACCAGGCCCCCAGCAATATCTCCGGCTAACGCCATAATCTGCCAAAACCCATGGGCCGTCGAGATCTTGGCCACGTTGCCAAATAGGTCATCGGGCATGTAGACTCCAGACCCAGGAGGCTCCTCTTTTCCCTTCACGGCCGCAGCGATGGCGCAGGCATGCGAGGCTTCGGAGATGCGCACCATGTGGGTGATGGCTTCCCGAATGTGCGGTGCTTTTTCTGTGCCGGCGTATTCGGCCGCCAGTTGGGCGGCCCCGATAATAATGTCGGCGAACCCTACCTTGCAGGCCCCGCCGCAGTTCATGCGGTGCGTCTTGGCAAAACGCTGGATCAGCGGCCCGGCAAACTCCACTTCCCCACACATGAAAACGTTTTCGTTGGGAATGAAGACATCGTCAAAGACCATTAGGCAGGTCTCCCGCTGGCCAAACTGGGGGTTTCCCAGATGGAAGGGGTCTTCGGCCTGCTCCCGCTCTGCCGAAAGCGGGTTGTATTGCAAGACGTAAGTGATTCCCGGCGCGCTATTGGGCACGGCAAAGGCCACAGCGTAGTCCTCTTCCCCCTTCCGCAAGGCCCCTCCGGGGAGGACGACGGTTCGATGGGCCGCGAAGGCGCCGCTCTGGTGAAGCTTGGCTCCGCGGACGACGATGCCATCCGATCTCCTCTGGACCGC
>CAVXFA010000024.1:0-9575 GCA_963760605.1 uncultured delta proteobacterium
TCACCCCTTTCCTCTCCCCCAGTGGGGGAGAGGAAAGGGTGAGGGGACAACTGTCAAAGAATTAAATGCGTTTGTATTAAATCGGACGTGGAAAAATCTGGCGACTCCAGGAGGCATGATGAAAGGAATAATTCTGGCGGGTGGATTGGGGACGCGACTCTTTCCCCTGACCAAGATTACCAACAAGCACCTTTTGCCCGTGCACGATAAACCGATGATCTATTATCCCCTATCCACTTTGATCAATGCCGGGATTCGGGATATCTTGATCGTCACGGGAGGGAGCAATGCTGGGGACTTCCTCCGGCTCTTGGGAAACGGGAAAGAATTTGGCCTGCAGCATATCAATTACACCTACCAGGAAGGGGAGGGGGGAATCGCGGCGGCCTTGCGCCTGGCCGAGTATTTTGCCGACCGGGAAAAGATCTGCGTGATCCTGGGGGATAATATTATCGAGATGAACATTCTCAGCGCAGTTAGGGCTTTTGAAAAACAGGAGAGCGGAGCCAAAATTCTGCTCAAGGAAGTTCCCGATCCTCAGCGCTTTGGGGTACCCGAGATCAAAAGGGATAAAATCGTCAAAATCGAAGAGAAACCCAAGATCCCCCGATCTAAGTTTGCCGTGATCGGCATATACTTGTACGACTCCGCAGTCTTCGACATCATCAAAACTTTGAAGCCCTCTGCCCGGGGCGAATTAGAGATCACGGACGTGAATAACGAATATATCCGCCGGGGCAGCCTGACCTACGAAGTCTTGGAAGGATGGTGGACGGATGCCGGAACGTTTGAATCCCTTCTGCGGGCCAGCAACCGGGTGGCGGAAACGGGGGCGAATAAATTATAGCCCCAGAGGACACAGAGTTCACAGCGCGGCATAGCTGCAACCAAAAAGAATCCGCCCCTCCTACCCTCCCCCCCTCGGAGACTGTGTCGCAATGAAGGAAAAGGGCCGTCATTCCCGCGAAAGCGGGAATCCAGGGAATTTGAAAAAGAATAAGTCACTGGAAATCAAACGATATTTTTCTATGACTGGACCCGTCTGGATGCCCGCCTCCGCGGGCATGACGAATTATGACACAGGCCTCTCGAGGGGAGGGAGAGGGTGGGGGGAAAAATTCTTAACAGAAATTTGAGAATTTGAACATAAGTAGTACAGAGAATATGGATTCAATTTGGTGAAAAATAGATATTTACAGCGCAAAGAATTTCTTATATTTTTCAGAAGTATGAATTTTAAGGAAAAGGCCCTTCTATTAATTGCTCTTTAGTCTCAGGGAGAGTTCTGTGGCCGATTTTTACCACTCACAACTCACTACTCCCAACTCACGGGTCCCCCAATGATTGAAGGCATAAAAATAAAAAAACTAAAAGTGGTTCCCGACGAGCGCGGACGATTAATGGAAATGCTCCGCGCAGATGATGACCTCTATATCAAGTTCGGTCAGGTCTATATGACCACGGCCTACCCTGGGGCCGTGAAAGCTTGGCATTATCATAAGAAGCAGGTGGACAACTTTGTGGTCGTGAAGGGGATGATGAAGGTTGTCCTTTATGACGGTCGGGAGGGTTCTTCCAGCTACAAGGAAATCGACGAATTCTTCCTGGGGGAACACAACCCCATCCTTTTACAGATCCCGGCATATGTTTACCATGGTTTCAAATGCATCAGCGATAGCGAAGCCATTGTGATCAATTGCCCCACAGAAGTATACCATTATCAGGAACCCGATGAATACCGGGTCGAGCCGCACGGGGGGGAGATCCCTTACGATTGGTCGCGGAAGGATGGATGAGCGTACCAACCCAAGCGAGAAAAGCAGGAAAGGCGAGAAAAGGGAGGCGGGTATCGCCTTTCTCGCTTTTTACGCTATGCGCTATGCTCCATGCGATTCGATAAGGACCGAACAGACCCCACAGAGCGAATGGACCAGATGGATGTGATTTTATGAAACTGTTAGTTACCGGCGGGGCGGGGTTTATCGGCTCCAATTTCATTCATTTTTTACTGGGTCCGGAAAGCCCTAACAGAGCTGATTACCAAATCTTAAATCTTGACAAATTAACCTACGCCGGAAACTTGGAGAACTTGGCGGATCTCTCCTCATCTTCTAATTACCGTTTTGTCCAGGGTGACATAGGCGATGAGAAGCTGGTGGAGACCCTTCTTGAAAGTGGCGTAGAAGCCATCGTTAACTTTGCCGCCGAATCGCATGTTGACCGGAGCCTCTACGAGCCGGATCTTTTTGTCCAAACGAATGTGGTGGGAGTCCAGGTCCTTCTCCATGCTGCCATGCGCCATAAAATCGCGAAATTTCTCCAGGTTTCAACAGATGAGGTCTACGGCTCACTCCCGCCGGATGGACCGGGATTTCGAGAAGATACCCCACTCGCCCCCAACAGCCCTTACTCGGCCAGTAAAGCCGCGGCAGATCTTTTGGTGCGGTCTTATTTTAAGACCTATAGTCTTCCAGCGATTATCACCCGCTGCTCCAATAATTACGGTCCGTATCAATTTCCAGAAAAGTTAATCCCCCTTTTAATTACCAACGCCATTGAAGACAGGCCATTGCCCATCTATGGAGATGGTTTGAACGTCCGGGATTGGATTCATGTGCAGGATCATTGCCGCGCTCTGCAGGTCATCTTGGAAAAAGGCAGGGCAGGGGAAATCTATAACATCGGGGGAGATGGGGAGAGGACCAATCTGGAGATAACCGAGGCGATCCTTAACCTCCTCGCCAAACCTAAATCATTGATTCGCTATGTCACGGACCGCCCAGGCCACGACAGACGTTACGCAATCGATTTTTCCAAACTGAAACACGACCTGGGTTGGTCACCCGCCTATCACCTCATAGAAGGCCTTGACCAGACCGTCCGCTGGTACATGAAACATGAAGAATGGTGGCGGAGGGTTAAGAGCGGAGCCTACCGGGATTTTTACCAGAAACATTACCAGGAGTTGTAAGCATGGTGAAAGGCGTAAGGTGTAAGGTGGAAACAACTCACGACTTGCGACTTACGACTTACGGTTTTGAGTGATGAAGGTTTTGCTTCTCGGGGCGCGAGGCATGCTTGGGAAAGACCTCGTTCCCATCCTTTCGGCGAAAAACCAGGTCCTGGGTCGAGACATCGATGATTTTGACATTACCAATCAAGAAAGGGTGCAAAAAGAGTTCGCAGCCCTTCGCCCCCAGGTTGTGGTCAACACCGCTGCGTATACCGATGTAGATGGATGCGAGTCAAGGAGTGAGCTGGCTTTTTCTGTAAATGCGGAGGGGGCCAGAAACATAGCCCTGGGATGTGCGGCAATTCGGGCAAAGATGATTCATCTGAGCACCGATTATGTGTTTGATGGATCCTCCAGAATCCCTTATCGTGAAGAAGATCTTCCCCACCCCCTGAATGTTTACGGAAGTTCCAAACTGCGAGGGGAACGCTACGTCCAGGAAATTCTGGAAAATTATCTGATCATCCGCTCAGAATGGCTCTACGGGCGGTATGGGAAAAACTTCGTCGATACCATTCTCAGGAAAGCAGCCCAACAGGAGGAGCTGCGGGTTGTGGATGATCAGCGGGGAGCGCCAACTTTCACGAAAGACTTGAGTTTGGCCATCGACCGATTGATCGGAATCGAAGCCAGAGGGATCCTGCACGTCACCAACTCCGGTTCTTGTACCTGGTGTGAGTTTGCCCGGCAGATTCTACGCGAGAAAAGCCCCGCGAATCGTGCGGTGAAGATTATTCCCTTCTCCTCGACCGAACTGGCCAACCCGGCCAGGCGTCCGGCCTATTCCCTGATGAACTGCCAGAGGTATGAGCAACTCACTGGAAGCAAGATGAGACCTTGGGAAGAAGCTTTGAAGGAATACCTCTCTTAGACCCGGTACAAGCTCTCCTCGTCTGGAGCATTACTTCTTGCGTTTCCTCGTCTTTCATGCTATACAATTTTTTTAAACAAGGGATTCATCTTTAGCCTTAAACACCTTGGAATAATCTGTTATTTCTTTACTCCTCCAGGGAGCTAGACCATCTCATGGATTACCCGAATTCGGATCGTTTACTCTGGTATTGCGTTCATACCCGCAGCCGGCATGAAGATGCAGTTTATCAGCGCTTATCGGATAAGAAGATCCAGGCGTTTCTTCCCAAAATGGAGGTTTGGAGCAAGCGCAAGGATCGGCGCAAAAAGATTCAAAAAGCCCTCTTTTCGGGGTATTTGTTTGTGTATGAAACTATGAATCCCCTCCATGGGCTGGAAATCTTGAAGACCCCGGGGGTGGTTAAAATTTTGGGAAATGAAGTTGGTCCCATGCCTGTCCCGGAAACCCAGATCGAATCTATTAAGAAGATCTTAAATGGCAAGGCCGCAGTATCTCCTTTCCCTTATTTAAAGGAAGGGCAGCTCATTCGGGTGGCCGATGGGCCCTTCAAGGGTTGCGAAGGTTTTCTGGTAAAAATTAAGGAGCAGAAAGAGAAATTGGTTATCTCTATCGACCTTTTGCAAAGATCTGTTTCGGTTGAGATCGAGAGTTCCAGCATCGAACCGGTTATTTAACCTCCACCCGGCTCTTGGGAATGACCCAATAGACCCGGTCAACCAAATAGACGCGACAGAATCTATAAACGCTATGGACGCTATAAACGCGATAAACGCATTGGCGCGATGGACGCTATTAACGCTATGAACGCAAAAAACCCGATAAACGCGATCAACGAGATCAACCAGATGAGCCAAATAAACCGCACGGACAGGTTACTCCATGAAAAAAAGTGTGAAGAATAAGGTTTCCATTGCGCCATCCTCTGAGCCACTCGTTTCCATCTGTCCTGCCGGACAGGTTTATCCCTTACCCCAAGAAGGAGATTATGCTCGGGAGTTCGAGCGGATCCAGCAGAGGGTGCAAGAACAGCGTCTCTTGGGGCGAGAAATCGTGGTGGTGATGGGGGTTGGTTTTGTGGGTGCGGTTATGGCGGGCGTCATCGCCGATACCGTCAATCCTGGCAGTGGGAAACCGACGAAGTTTGTCGTGGGAATGCAGCGCCCTTCCACGAGATCCTACTGGAAGATTCCTTACCTCAACCAGGGGCTTGCGCCCGTGGAGACAGAAGATCCAGAGGTTGCCCCTTTGATCCATCGCTGTGTCAAAGAGAAAAACACGCTGACAGCCACTTTTACCTACGATGCGCTCTCCTTGGCCGACGTCGTGGTGGTTGATGTTCAATGTGACTATCACAAAGAAGGTTTGGGCGATGTGAGCAGTGGGCATGCAGATATTAAAGCCCTGGAAGAAAGCTTGAGGGTCATCGGAGAGAAGATCAAGCCAGATTGCCTTGTGCTCATAGAAACGACCGTCCCTCCGGGTACGACGGAATACGTGGCCTCCCCGATTATCAAAAAGGCTTTTGAGAAGCGTGGGCTGTTGGATGCAGAGCCGCTTTTGGCTCACTCCTTTGAGAGGGTTATGCCCGGGCGTGAATACGTGGCCTCCATCCGTGATTTCTGGAGAGTATGCAGTGGGATCAATGAGAGGGCTCGGGAACGTGTGAAAACATTTCTGTCTGAGATCATCCATGTTAAGAAATATCCCCTTACCGTGCTCGACCGGCCCATCGAAAGCGAGACCTGTAAGATTGTGGAAAACTCGTATCGAGCGACCATTCTGGCCTACCTTCACGAATGGAGCCTCTTTGCGGAACGAAACGGCGTGGACTTGATCAAGGTCCTGGAGGCCATTAAGGTTCGTCCCACGCATTCCAATATCATCTTTCCGGGTCCGGGAATCGGCGGCTACTGTCTGCCCAAAGATGGGGGCTTGGGGGTTTGGGCATACCACACCCTCATGGGATTTGAAGACGAGATCTTTAAGATTACCCCCCTGGCGATCAATATCAATGACACCCGGTCGTTACACGTGGCGGAAATCGTGAGAGATGCCCTGAGAAATATGGGAAAGATTGTGGCCGCTTCCAAAATTGCCCTTTTGGGTGCGTCCTATAGGGAGGATGTTGGTGATACTCGTTACAGCGGTTCGGAAATCATCGTCCGCAAATTGACGGAGATGGGAGGGGAAGTAGTCGTTCACGATCCCTACGTGAAGCATTGGTGGGAGTTTGAAAAGCAGGATTCTTATCCGAGTCCGGGGAGGTCTTGGTCAAGGTTCTTCCGGAATCAGGAAAAACTTACGGAGCTTCGCGTCTATAAAGACCTGGCGGAACTTTTGAAAGGGGTGGATGCTGTGGTTTTCGCCGTGCGGCATCAGGTCTATAAGAAATTAGTGCCCGAAGAAATCTTGAAAATGACCGGGCGGCCCATTGGTGTCATCGATTGCTTTGGAATATTGGATGATTCGAAAATTCGGAGGTTTTTTGAATTGGGTTGCGAAGTGAAGGGATTAGGAAGAGGCCATGTCAAAAGGATCAAAGATGAAGTGAAAGCGAAATTTTTCAATGAACGGTCGCTGCCCGAATAAACCAACGCTCGATGAACCGCATCCTATATTCGCATAACCAGGCCTGTCGAGATACCGGGCCACTGTGGTCTTGGCAAAGAGTTCAAAAAAGTCGCTGGGTTTAACCAAATTTATTTTCAGTTTTTAAGAATCTGAAAGCAAAGAAAAAAATTAATACTATTAAGGCGATACATAAATATGTAATCGAGAGAGCGGAGCTGTATTTAATACAAAGGCAAAAATATTTTTTACATTCTGCTCGACTACCCCTCACTGCATCCCTCTCCCCCTGTGGCGGGAGAGGGGAGGGTGAGGGGGCAATTGTCAAAGGATTAAATCCGTTCGTTTTATTAAAATAGACGAGACAGCCATGGCACCAGATGAACCCAATAACCAGATGAACCAGACAAACCAGACCAACGACGATGAAATCAATCTTTTAGATTACTGGCGTGTTATCTGGCGTGGAAAGATGCTCATCGTTCTGATTGCCATCTTTACTGTTTTTACCACTGCTTTCATTTCTTTACTCATGCCCAACATCTATCAGGCGACCGCAGTGATCACACCAGTAAATCCAAGCGTCGGGGGATCATCTACCCTGGCTCAACAGTTTGCAGGTCTCCCGGGAATATCCCTGCAAGCGCCGCCTTTGTCGTCAGAGATTGTCAACCTCCTGAAATCCAATATTCTCCGGGAAAAAATGATTGAGAAATTTGATTTGCTCCCTGTGCTTTTTTATAAACAGTGGGACGAAGAAAAGAAGATTTGGAAAAAGGGAAAAAGAGGTACTAATCTCAACCCGACTTTCCTGGTGCAAAAACTCTTTAAGAAAATTGCTCCGGACAACCCCAAAAATATCAAAAAGCCAAAGGATTCTCCTGAAATATGGGATGGGCTGAGGATGTTAAATATAATTGTGGAGGTAAGGAATAATGTCAAGGAAAATACCATAACGATCTCCGTGAATTTCTCCGAGCCGGTAATGGCAGCAAAAATGGTCAGTTACTTCCTTACCACCCTGAATGACCACATGACAAGTGAGGCCAAAAGAGTAGCAAAGACCAACATGAAATATCTCGAGGAGCAGGTGGAGAAAACGGCAGACCCCTTTATAAAGCAAAGGATATATTCCTTGATTGCTCAACAGATAGAGACATCCATGATGGCAGAAGTGAAGGAAAATTTTGCCTTTAAAGTAATCGATCCGCCAAAGGAGCCGGACCGAAAGATAAAGCCAAAAAGAGCCCAAATGGTGATCATTTCCTTCGTAGTGTCTCTGTTTTTAGGAATATTTGCGGTTTTTTTCAGAGAATATATTAAAAACCCAAGGCAAAGACTTAGGAGGGAAGGCATTGGTTAAACGTTTTGTTGGATTAATTCTCTTAATATGCTTTATTCCTAATGGGATTGCTCTATCTCAACAGCCGGCTGCTCAACCGGCAGAGGCCCCCTCCCAACCCCAGGGAACCGCTCCCCAGGCCCCACCGCCTCCTCAAATACCGCTCCCTTCTCCTGTGCAGCCCCAGGCACCGGCCCCTCCAGGCCAGGCTCTTTCACCCCAGCAGCTCACCCCGCAGCAGGTGGAGATGTGGCAAAAATTATCACCCGAACAGCGGAAAGCCTTAGAAACTGAGTTGAGTAAAACCGGGGGAATCCTCACCCCGGACGCAATAGAATCGCTGAAGACCAGACCCGAGTTTAAGGGTTTAACGCCGGAAGATGTTTTAAAGGGAAAGGAAGCTCTTGAAAAGAAAGAAAAAGAGGCTCCCCCGCCCGTTGCAGAAAAGAAAGTCATTGAGGAGGAACGGCCCGGAAAGCTTCTTTTTGATAGGTATAGAGAGGTGGGCAAATATCAAGACATCCCTACCGCCCTTAGGCCTTTCGGTTATGAATTCTTTAGGGAGGCTGCCGTAAGGGTCATGACGGATAGAAAAGACCTTCCCGTTCCCGCAAAGTACGTGGTCGGCCCGGGAGATGAAGTGAAGATCCTTCTCTGGGGAAGGGTGAATGCCCAGTATAGTCTCGTCGTTGATCGAAATGGAAATATCACCATCCCTCAAATCGGCCCCATTCAGGTAGCTGGAATGACTTTTGAGCGGATGTCGGCGAATCTCATTAAACAGGCAGCCCAGATTGTGGGTGCCAATATTGACATCACCATGGGATCATTGAAGACCATCCCCATCTTTGTCCTTGGGGATGTTCGAAGACCCGGGTCATATACCATTGGCTCATTCGCCACCATCACCGACGCCCTCCTCATCGCCGGCGGCCCCTCAGAGATCGGATCGATGCGGAACATCCAACTGAGGAGGAAAGACAAGATCATCGTTACATTTGACCTTTACGACCTTCTCCTGAAAGGCGATAAATCAAAGGATAAGATCCTCCAGGCAGGAGATATTATCTTCATCCCCGTCACTGGGCCGCTTGCCGGCATTGCTGGAAATCTAAGAAGGCCGGCAATTTATGAGATGAAAGGAAAATATAATCTGGGCAGTCTCATCGACCTTGCCGGAGGATTGATCCCCAGCGCCTACACCCAGCAGATTCAGGTTGAAAGAATCATTAAAGGGGAAACCCAGATCGTGGTCGACCTGAACGTCAAAGACTTGGCCGCCTCAAAGAATTTTCTCCTCCAGGATGCCGACTTGGTCAAAGTATTTTCGATTGTGGATAAGGATCTCAATGCTATCTACCTGAACGGAAATGTAAAACGCCCGGGGAAATATGAGTTCAAGTCAGGAATGAGGGTTAAGGATTTGGTAAAAGACCCCACAGAAGTCTTGGCAGAGACTTTTTTTGGCTATGCTCTCATCAAGCGGCTCAATCCTCCGGGACTCGGGAGTTATCTAATTCCCTTCAACCTTGGCAAACTTTTGCTGGAAAATGATGCCAACAATAATATTGATTTAAAGCCCCTAGACAGCGTCTACATCTTCTCCAGATGGTTCTTTGAAGACAGGCCTTTCGTGGCCATCGAAGGGGAGGTCAGAAACGGCGGAAAGTTTGACCTGCCCGAAAATATGAAAGTAAAAGATGCCATCTTAACCGCCGGAGATTTAGCCAAGGACGCTTACCTTCCCAAGGCTGAAATTATTCGGAGAGGTAAAAATA
>CAVXFA010000025.1:0-17404 GCA_963760605.1 uncultured delta proteobacterium
CGACCTGCGTCACCAGCTCGATGTTCAGCACGGCGCTGAGTTCCAATCTGTTGGCCCTGGCTCTCATCAGAAAGACGGCGAATCTGGAAATCACCTGGATCCAGTGGTTCATGGTGGCCCTGCCGGTCGGCGTCGTGCTGCTCATCCTTTTCCCGATTCTGGTTTATAAGATTTACCCCCCCGAGATCAAAAACAGCACGGGGGTTCCACCCTGGGCTGCGCGGGAATTGCAGAAAATGGGCAAAGTTAAACCGAAAGAGATCGGAATGGCGGCCACGGTCATTCTTGCCTTGGTATTATGGATATTTGGAAGGAATTTTATCGACGCTACGATGGTCGCCGTGGTCCTCGTCTGCGTGATGGTGATCTTCGGGATCATCCAATGGGAAGATGTCCTGGGCAATAAGTCAGCCTGGAACGTGCTCGTTTGGTTTGCCACGCTGGTGACCCTTGCCGAAGGCCTGAACAAGGTTGGTTTTGCAACTTGGTTTGTCGAATTCTCGGCCTCTTTTTTGGGGGGAATGCCGCCAATCCCCGTCATGGTTATTCTGGTTGCGATTTTTTTCGGAGTCCATTATATGTTTGCCAGCATAACCGCGCACGTGGCAGCGATCCTGCCGGTGATTTTGCTTGCGGGGTCGGCCATTCCAGGGGTCCCGATCAAAACCTTCGCCATGCTCTTATGCCTTTCTCTAGGCATGATGGGCATCCTTACGCCATGTGTACAGGCCCGAGCCCGGTTTATTTTGGGAGCGGGTTTATTCCTCGGAGAGCTTTCTGGGTTCTAGGTTTGACTTTCGGTGTCATCTTCTTGGCCGCATTGCTGATCATCGGGGTGCCATACCTATTAATCTTCAATTTTTAAAAGGGATATCGATGCCCTAAAAATCAAAATAGAAATTCTTCCCCACAAATTTCTATTTCGTGTAAACGTACTCCTCCCCCGGGGTCATCACGACGACTTCTACACCGGGTGCTTCTCGCTCGGCGAGGTCAACGAAGATCACAATTTGCCGCGGAGGACGAAGAGAATGCCGATCCTCTTATTCCTCTTCCCGTAAGCTTTTTTCCAAAAGGGAGCTCAAACGTTCCAGGTGATTTTTTTCGGCCTGCGCCAATAGCTGAAAAGCCTTCTTAGCCTTTGGGTCTTCCACCCCGCGCTCCATTTTGATGTAAAGGTCTTGAGAATTCACCTCCAGAGAGATGGAAAGTTCAAAAATATCCGCCAGCTCTTTTCTTTGGCCCATTCCAGGGCCTCGCTGAGCGGGCAGCCCACCTTCCATGTAGGTTTCACCGGGTCTGAGGCGATCAACGAACCGGGGAATCCCGCATCTGCCCGGGGCCAGAAATTTCCAGGAAAATTTTGAAAAGAGATCCTTTATGGTTTTCCTCGTCCACCGCGAGCGTTTGAAGAGATTCACCGCCTCGCCATCGGCGAGCATCTTAGCAACTTCCGAATAAAATTTACGGGACCCGTCTTCCAGAACCAGGCCAGGGCTACAAGTTCTTCAGGCCGGGTCGCCGGCGAAAAATAAGCCATCCCGGCCTCCGGGGGCCCTTTGGCCACAAGACTTTTCCAGGCGTGGATTCCCCCTTCCATACTGGAAACTTCCTTAAAGCCGCCACGGGAAAAATCGCCGCAGCAGCCCGGCTGCGCACGCCCGAGGCTCAGTAGGCGATCGTCGGTTTATCTGGGTCCAGTTCTTTCAGCCGTCCTTCCAGCTCCCCCACCGGAATCAATCTGGCTCCGGGCAGATGACCGTGTTCGTATTCTTGCGGTTGCCGCACATCCACAAGATTGCAATCCCGTGCGTTCTTTTCCCTTAAAAAAGCCCGAACCTTTTCCGCAGACCAAGTGGAAACGGGTTTGAAATAATCCAAAATTCCCATTTTTCACCCCCCGGCGATTTTATTCTTGATCATCAAAATTCTGGGCTACCGATCTTTGTCTTTGTACGAAGCAGCTTGCTGTTGGGAGAGAACGCGACGGATGAATTCAACCTTCCCCTGGGTTGCATCCAATCGCACATGATCGCCATTCTTAAGAGCCTGGTAGCATCTTTCAAGTTGCCTAAGGCGGGCAAGCCGTACTCCCGGGCAACCGTGAATGCGTGGGAAAGCATCCCGCCGACCTCAACGATGACACCCGAGGCAAGGGTGAAGAGCGGTGTCCACGAGGGGTCGGTTGCCGGCGCAACGAGAATCGCACCGGGTTTCATCCGCGCAAACTCAGTCGGTTCCCGTATCACCACGACTTCGCCCTCGGCATACCCTGCGCTGACACACAAACCGCGCAGTTCGGTTAACTCCATATCGGGCAAGGTTGCGGTGGCCCGGCGGATGAGCACTGGCAAGTCAGATTCGCGCATCAGCAGGGGCATTTCCAGATTTCCCCAGGCTGCGAACTCGGCCTTTCGTTGAGCCACGATTGCTCCATACCCCCCGGTCTGATTTGGGTCGGCCATCCCCGCCCCGATTTCCTCCAACGTCAAGAAGAAGTAATCCTCACGTTCCTGTATCCAACCGCGCTCCGCGAACCGCTCCGCCAAGGTGAGATGCCAGCGCCGCAGCGGGACGGCCACGATCTCGGAACGATAGCGTTCTCGCCAAAGGTACATTCTCTTCATCTTTCTGAGTAACCAGCGCACACGGGGAATCAAGGTGAGTCTTTGCCACCCGTTCATCTTTGACGAAAATTCCATCCACTCGGTGGCCGCCCGCCGGTTCTGACTTTGGATGATGGCCTCTGGGTTTGGACACTCTGGTGCTCGAACGTGCGTGCCAATCGCGGAGAGCAAGGGTGTAGGATCTTCATGGTAACGAGGCAGCCCCCAGTCTGATTCGTAGTTGCCCCGATGACCATACAATCGCAGGAAGGCGTCGAACTGCTTCAGGAATTCTGTACTGTCCAAAGCCTCTCGATAGCGGTCAAAGGATTCCAGGCAATGGGTGAAATACTTCCGCGCTCGTTCTTCCCTTCGCGCCAGGTTCGCGAGCGCCAATAAATTAAATGCCTGCTGCGCGCCGACCGACTTATCGCCAGTGGCCAACTGCGTGTGGACGAGTCGTTCATGCTGGAATCCGACACGTTGACACAATTTTTTGAGCCGATCTTCATAAATCATTAACCCACTCAACGCAAATATAATTTGAAGTTTTTCGGCGGCACCATCCAGCCACTTTTGGATGACAGACCAAACTGCGGTATCCGCTAGTTTACCGGGGTCACGCAGAGCGAGATCGGTTGTCCCTTGCTGCAAAAGCGCTTCCTCCCGTCGCATCAACCTTGGTACATTTAATTGCATCCAGCTAAGGCGCAGAAGATCAGGCAGGGCACCCAGAAATTTGGCAAGGGGCGGCCGCGGCGCCACCTCATCCGTAGCCTTGATTCCTGCTTCGTGCCCCATTCCGCGCAGGACAAGGGCAGGCGGAACCCCAATGACCTGGCAGATGTGACGCAACTGTGAGAGATTAAAATAGATTCCGTCCATAGAACTTTTTCACGATCGGACCCAGCTCTCGTTCAGGAGCGAGCAGTCTGCCAAAATACTGTCGCATCGCCTGCTTGAGAAAGTCGCACCCCGCCCATAGCACCTGGGGGGAGGGCAGATCCGGTAGGACTTCCCGGATATTTGCCCGCGTCCACTCAATATCTGACTGCGGGGAAGCGAGTATCTTCGCGGGACGCGATTGCAGGATCCAGAACTGCTTGCCGTCGCGGCACCATTCAACATCTTGGGGCACGTTGTAAAATTGTTCGATGCGAACAAGTTGCGCTGCCAGTTCGCGCAACTGATCGTCAGTCAAAGAAGGCTGCGAGCGTTCTTGTTCGCCAGTATGAATGAGGTGAGAAACGCCGTGCTCGGACACCATGCGGTGACGTTTGCTGCCAATGTGCGATGAGAGCACGATTCCGTCTCTCTTCCGCACGCGGAACTCATCAGGATCGACGTAGCCACTTGTTACTGCTTCGCCGAGTCCCCACGATGCGTTAATGACGAGTTCGTCGCGTGCGCCCGTGACCGGGTTCAAGGTGAGGGCTACGCCCGATGAAATGGGTTGGATCATCTCTTGCACAAGCACACCTGCTGGCACGTCCCTGGTTGGTAAGCCTTGCGTGCGGCGATAGGCGAGCGCTCGCGGCGATTCGACGGATGCCCAACACGCCCGGATGGCCTCAGCGACTCCTTCGCGCGGGACGTTCAGTTTCGTCTCGTGGATACCCGCAAACGAATGACCCGCACTGTCTTCATCGGCGGCCGAGGAGCGCACCGCTACCCGCGCGCGATGGGGCAGTCGCATCAACCAATCGTGCAGTTCGGGAAATACCCGAGACGATCCTTTGGCCTCCGCCATCACGGCCATCCCATCGGGTACGGGGAAACCTGCTTGTTTGAGTCGGGCACAGTTGTGGGCTTTACCGCCCACGCGCGGCGCATCCGCAGGAGTAATTTGATCCAGTGACTTGATCAAGCTCACTTTCTCTATCTCTTCCGATAAACCGGTTTCTCCAGTTTAATGAAATTTTTTAACCTGCCGATCCGCTCAATTTCGCATTCCACCACATCCCCCGCCTTTAGATATTGTTTCGTGCTGAAGGAGGTGCCGGTCGGCGTTCCTGTGGCGATGACATCCCCCGGTTCAAGCGTGACGAAACGGGAAATCTGAGTAATGATTTCGGGGATCATAAAAATCATGTCCTCCCCCGAGCTATCCTGGCGGAGCTCCCCATTGACCCAAAGCCGCAGCCTGAGGACGTGGGGGTCTTTGATCTCGTCCTTCAAGACGAGGTAGGGCCCCAGGGGCGCGAAGGTATCCTGGGCTTTCATGAAGAACCAGTTAACCCGCTGGGTCTCTTTCTGGACGATGTACTCGCGGTCCGAGATGTCGTTGATAATGGTATACCCGGCCACATGATCCATGGCCTTTTCCGAAGGGATATAACGACCTTTTTTGCCGATCACCACGGCGAGTTCTATCTCGTGGTCCAATTTTTGGCAATTTGGAGGAACGACGACTGAGTCCCCCGGGCCGATAATGGCGGTAGTGGGCTTCATGAAGACCAGCAAGCTCTGGGGTAATGGAGCATCTCCGGCCACTTCTCGGGCGTGGCTTACGTAATTCCGCGCCAGGCAGAGGATCTTCGGTGGGTTGGAAATAGGCGGCAGCAACTTGACTTTGTTCAGGTCGATGACCAGTCCTCTTAGAGCTGGCGGAACACGACGCAGGTCTTCCATTTTCCTTTTAGCCAAAGCTTCCACTCGCCTGGCCATCCTAATGGCCGTGGACCCCTGACCCAAGAAGCTTTTCATGTCTTGGATGGGAAGCGCTTTCCTAGGCGGGCGAGGCGGCTTCAGAAGCATCTTGAATCCGGCGTTCAGATCGATGACCTTTTCTCCCCACACCACACCCAGGCGAGCCTCCCGTCCTGTCCGAAACACTGCTAATTTCAAGAGATTCCTCCTTATAAATTTTTCCAGAATGGCTTCTGAGCTTCCTTCACTTTTTTGATAACGAGGTCGATCATCCGGTGATCCACCGTTTTTCTAATTTTCTCATCCCTCCCTTCGATCAGAATATCTCCCCGCATGACCTTCAAAACTTCCTTAACCGAATCCCTGAGCCCATCGAGGTGGTAACCACCTTCTAAAACGAAGACCACTTTCCCTTGGCAAATCTCTTTGGCAAATTCCAATACGATTTTGGCCAGGTTGGCGAATCCCGCGGGGGTCACCTGCATTCCCCCGAGAGGATCCCGGTAATAAATATCAAAACCCGCAGAGACCAAAACGATGTCCGGCTTATACTCCAGGGCGACGGGCTCCAGTATTTCCTCAAAAATCTGCATGTATTCCGCATCCCCCGGCCCGGGGGAAAGAGGAACGTTAACTGTAAATCCTTTTCCTGCTCCGTCTCCCACTTCATTGAAAAATCCTGTCCCCGGATAATAGGGAAATTGATGGGTAGAGAAGTACAGCACGTCTGCTCTCTCATAGAAAGAATGCTGCGTACCATTTCCGTGGTGCAGGTCCCAGTCGATGATCAGAGCCTTTTCAAGCCTATGTTTTTTTAGGGCATACTTCGCGGCAATCGCCACGTTGTTAAAAAGGCAAAAACCCATGGCCCGGTTAGACTCCGCATGGTGCCCCGGAGGCCGGATGAAGGCAAAGGAATTATCCACCGTCCCCCCTAAGACCTTATCCACGGCCGCTAAAACTCCGCCAGCGGCTAATTTCGCAGTTTCATAGGATTTGGAGCAGGCATAAGTATCCGGGTCCAGCATCGTGCAGGCATGGTCGGCTGTCGAAGCCACCAGTTGGATGTATCTGGGAAGGTGGATCATCTCCAGCTCTTCCTGCGTAGCCATCCGCGGTTTGATTTCTATAAACTTTTCCCTCATGTCAGGTTCTTGAAGCATCCTGTACAGCACTTCCAGCCGCTGATGGGATTCAGGATGGTAAGTTTCTGGCACATGATCCATATACCGATGGTCTTTCACAAGTCCTGTTCGAACCATAAGGTCCAACTCCTTTTCCCGCAATCCGATTTATTTTTGTCTCATCCTTCCAAACTTTTCCCCGTGAGCCGCTGATAAACTTCAACGTACTTTTCCGAAGTCTGGCGAATGACTTCTTCCGGAAGCGCTGGCGCAGGGGGCTTCTTATCCCAATGGATGGAGAGTAAGTAATCCCTGACAAACTGTTTATCGAGACTTTTTTGCGGCCCTCCAGGAGCGTATCCGTCGAGCGGCCAAAAACGAGAGGAGTCCGGGGTCAGGGCTTCGTCGATGAGCATCAAGCGGTCATCCTCATCCCAGCCGAACTCGAATTTCGTGTCGGCAATGAGGATCCCCCGTTTCTCTGCCAGGGCATTGGCTCGCTGGTATAATTGGACGCTAACGGATTGAACTTGCTCAGCCAGCTTCTTCCCCAATTTTTGCACCAACGTGGGGAAGTCAATGTTCTCATCATGGACCCCCACTTTCTCCTTGGTCGACGGCGTAAACAACGGCGTTCCAAGTTTGGCAGATTCCCGCAACCCCCGTGGCAAAAGAATGCCGCTGATCGAGCCCAACTCTTGATATTCATTCCAGCCAGACCCTGAAATATATCCGCGAACGATGCATTCCACCGGAAGCGGCCTGGCCTTCTTCACGATCATGGCCCGGCCGGACAAAACAGCAGCCATCTCCCGGGGAAAGCCGGGGAATCCTGCCAATTGGGTTGTCACCATATGGTTGGCGATGATTCCCTGAAGGGTCATGAACCAGTGGGCGGATACCCCGTTGAGGACCCGGCCCTTGTGAGGAATACCGTTGGGCAGGACCACATCAAAGGCAGATATTCGGTCTGTGGCCACGATCAGCAGGTCCGCACCCAGGTCATAGATGTCCCGAACTTTTCCCCGATGGAGCAGGGGGAGTGCCTCAAACTCCGTGCGTAACAGAACCTCCGTTGCCATACCTTTCCTCTTTCTGTCGCAAGCTTTTGTATTTTGTTTTTAAGTCAATTCCGGGTTCCTGTCAAGGATTTCCTCGGCCTCGTCCCCCACCCTTTCGAATCCATGACGGGGTTAAAAACTCTATTCCCAACTGGCTGGTGGACTCACGAAGCCAGAGTCTAAAGGCCGGAGATTCTGGAAGGTCAAGGTAGATATCTGACAGATTGTTTTTCCTTAGGAACCTGGAATCGTCGAACCCGGTTATTCCGCCAAAATTGTCCTTGACACCCCATAGAAAAGCCTCTATTCTTGAATTAAAAGGTGAGCTTAAAATGTTCGGCATCGGTCTTCCTGAGTTAATCATCATCCTTATCGTGGCCCTGATTGTTTTCGGTCCCAAAAAGCTTCCGGATCTGGCTAAATCTTTGGGCAAGGGAATGGCTGAATTCAAAAAGGTCACAGAAGAATTCAAGTCCACCGTCGAAAGTGACTTCTCCAGCATTGAAAATGAAATTAAAGATGTTAAGAAAGGTTTAACAGAGGAAATATACAACCCAGAGGTGGCCTCCCAGGCGGAAATCCAGGCCGATTCCGAGACGGCTCCCCCAGAGCCCCGGCCTTTCGCTAACCCATTTGCGGCACCCAGCTCTTTGGTCGAAGACGTGGAAAAGGGCAAGGTAGAAACAGCCGAAATCTCGGAAAGCGCGGCTTCCACGATTCCCGCCTCTCAAATCACTCCCCCGCCAAAGGAAGAAGGCCCACCTGCACCGACCAAGGAACCCGTCTGATTATGCCCGATAAGAAGCTTCCCCTTACCGCTCACCTCGAGGAGTTGCGCAAGAGGCTGATCTGGTCTTTCCTGGGCATTGGTGTCGCCTTCGCGATCTGTTATGCTTTCATCAAAGAAATCGTCTCAATTCTGATGCGTCCCCTCGTCCAGGCGTTGCCCAAGGGGAGCTCTTTGGTCTTTACCGCCGTTCCCGAAGCCTTCTTCACGTACTTCAAAGCGGCTATCTTGGCGGGGGTCTTTTTTTCTTTCCCCTTCATCCTCTACCAACTCTGGGCTTTCGTCTCCCCCGGACTCTACGAAAGAGAAAAGAAGTACATCCTCCCTTATTTTTTCGTCTCGTCGGTCTTCTTCCTGGCCGGAGCCCTCTTCTGTTACCTCATCGTCTTCCCGGTCATATTCCGGTTTTTTCTGAGCTTTGCCTCAGAAGAGATCCGTCCGCTTCCGGCCATCAAGGAATACCTCACCTTCACCATCAAACTTCTTCTGGCCTTCGGCTTACTGTTCCAGTGGCCAGCCCTGATCCTTTTTCTTTCGCGCATGGGGGTCGTATCCTCTAAGGCCCTCTCGCAGAACCGCAAGTATGCCATCCTGGCGATTTTTGTCGCTGCGGCCGTCCTGACGCCACCGGATTTGGTCTCCCAGCTCCTCCTGGCTGGACCCCTGCTGGCCATGTATGAAGGGTCCATCTGGATGGCCAAATTTTGGGGGAAAAAAGAAGGGGCAGAAAAGAAGGAAAAGGAAGAGGATAAAAGTGACTCGTCCTCGTTCAAGCCATAAGAACGAAGGGTGATGGAGGTCGAAGAACTATTTCCCCGCGATGCCCTGGCCTTCTCGACTCAGGCGGTTAAACTCATCCAGCAGCTCCCGTTGGCGTTTACTCAGGTGGCTGGGAACCTTTACCCGCAGGGTTACCTTCTGGTCGCCGTGGCCCCTCCCATGTAAAACAGGCATCCCACGGCCCTTCAGCGTAAACACTTTCCCCGCAGGAGTTCCCGGGGGCACCTTCACCCGGGCCTTGCCTTCTAGAGTCGGAACTTCAATCTCCGCGCCCATCAAGGCCTGCATAAAAGTGACCGGAACTTCGCACAGGATATCATTCCCCACACGGGTGAAGATGGAATGCTTCTTAATCGAAATGACCACGTATAAGTCCCCAGGCGGACCGTCATGGCTGCCCATCTCTCCTTCCTTGCTGATGCGCAGGCGAGTGCCGCTGTCCACCCCCGGCGGTGTATTGATCCGAATGATCCGGGTCACTTTCAGACGGCCCATCCCCCCGCATCTAGGACAAGGTCGGAGGATAATCTGCCTTTCGCCCTGGCAACGTTCGCAGGTTGTTTCCACGACGAAAAATCCACGCTGGGAACGAAGGGAACCATGTCCTCTGCAAGTCGGGCAGGTCATGGGGGAACTCCCGGGGGAGCAACGGCTACCCCGGCAAAGGGGGCAAACCGACGTCCGGGGAACCTTGATTTCCTGCTCCGACCCGAACCCCGCTTCCTCCAGGGAAATTTCCAGGTTGTAACGGAGGTCTGCCCCCTTGGATTTTTGGGCCCGGGGGCTCGCGGTTCCGAGGAAGTCTGCAAAAATTTCCTCGAAGAGATCATCAAAAGAATGGTTCCGGAAGACGAAATCTTCAGGTTCTCGGAACCCGCCGAACCCGCTCGGTCCCATGGAAGCACCGCGACGGTCATAGGCGGCGCGCTTCTGGGCATCCTGCAGGACCTCGTAGGCTTCGGTGATTCGTTTGAAGTGTTCTTCCGCAGCTGGATTCCCCGGGTTTTTGTCTGGATGAAACTGGTGGGCAAGACGGCGGTAGGCTTTCTTAATCTCCTCCCTGCCGGCCAAAGGATCAATCCCCAGGAGGTCGTAATAATCCCTCTTGAACATCAATTGCCCTCTGTTTTCAACGAGTCCTTTTCTCTGGATACGATGACCTTGGCCGGTCGCAGGAGCCGCTCATGAAAGAGGTAGCCTTTCAGGACTTCGGAGATCACCCGGTGGGGCTCCTGGTCGCTTTCTTGATAAGAGATCGCCTCATGCTTCTCAGGGTCGAAGACCTCCCCCATAGCCGGCACAGGTTTAACTCCAAATCGTTCCAGGGTACTTAAGAACTGCTTGAGAGTGAGTTCTACCCCTTCCAAGAGGGAAGTGTTTTCTTTAAGGTCTTTTCCGTGGTCGATGGCTCGTTCCAAATTATCCAAAATGGGAAGGATGCTTCGCAGCAGGCTCTCGTTGCCAAATTTCATTAAGTCGGCCTTTTCCTTTTGCATCCGCTTCTTGTAATTCTCAAACTCCGCTCGCAAACGCAGCCATTTATCGAAGTTTTCACTTGCTTCCCGGGTCTTTTCGGCAAGTTGATCCTGAAGCCTTTCTAACGGCGTCTGGTCTTTCTTTTTCTCTGCAGGCTCCTTGGCCTTCTCGCCCTCCGACAAGGATTTTTCTTCTCCGGCCTCTTCCCCTTTCACCTCTATAAGATTCTCCCCCTTGGATTTCTGTTCTTCTTTACTTTTATTATCTTTTCTTTTCTCGCTCAAAATACTTTCTCCTCTCCCCCCTGGATCCCTCTCTCTGGACTTGCAAAAGAACTTCCCCTCAATCCAGGCCTTCCAGAATTTGACCTACAATCCTTGCTGTATAATCCACGATGGGGATGATGATCGAGTAATCCATTCGCATCGGGCCGATCACCCCTAGCGTTCCCAGGGTGAAGTTCTCTTTGGAATAGGGCGCGGCGATCACGCTGCAGTCCCGCATTTCGTTGAACTCATTCTCCGCGCCGATGAAGATCTGGATGCCATGGGCGGATAAAGCCTTATCCAGGAGCTTGATGATTTTCGTCTTTTCCTCGAAGGCCAAGAGTAGAGCTCTCATCTTCTCCAGGTCAGCAAACTCGGGGGATTGGATGATGTTGGTCTGTCCTTCGATATAGACGTCCCCTTCCGCCTCGTCTTCCAGCGCTTTCTGGCTAAGCTGCAGGGCGCGGTACATCAGCTTATCGAAGAGAACCTTCTCCTGCTTCATCTCCTCCACAATCCTGCGCTTGGCTTCCCCCAAACTCAGCCCGCCCATGATCTCGGTTAAATACTTGCTGTATTTGTCCAGCTCATCTTGATCCATCGGCTCATCGGACTCAATGAGCTTATTTTGCACCTCCCCCGGTTGGGAGACGATGATCACCAGGATCTTTTTTTCACGCAGTTTAATGAACTCAATATGTTTGAAGATGTTGCTGCCGAAGCGAGGTACCAGAACCACCCCCGTCTGCTTGGAAAGCAGGGATAGCAACGAAGACGCGCGTTTCATCATCTCATTGATGTCCAGCTTTTCATCCTGCAGGCTCGTTTCGATCTGATCCCGCTCAACCCTGCTCAACTTGCGCACCTGCAGGAACCTGTCCACGTAGAGGCGAAAAGCCCGGTCCGTAGGCACCCGTCCGGCTGAAGTGTGCGGCTGCGATAAGAAACCCGTCTCTTCTAAGTCGGCCATCACATTCCGGATCGTCGCCGGGCTTAGCCCCATTTTGTATTTTTTCGACACCGTCCGCGATCCGACCGGCTCAGCGGTCTGGATATAATCCATGATGATTGCCTGAAGAATCTTCCCGTCCCTTTCAGTGAAAGTTTCGTTCATGGAATCACCTCTTTAGCACTCCAAAGAAAGGAGTGCTAAATAAAGATAGCAATAAACGACCTTCTTGTCAAGGATCGGTTTTGCTTTGGAAAATGGACTAGATCCCCCTAAGGAGGAAAAGGGTTGCCATAATTTAAATTTATGGTACATATAGCAATAGAATGGAAATGAAAGGCCGGGAGGTAGATGGATGTTCGAAAGCCTATTTTCTTTAAAGGGCAAAGTCGCCTTGATTACCGGAGGGAGTCGCGGGATTGGGCGGGCCATTGCCTTTGCTTTTGCGGAGGCCGGGGCAGACCTGGTGGTTTCCAGCCGGAATAAGCGACCCCCAGAGCTGGAGAAGGTGGCCGAAGAAATTCAGGCCAAAGGAGGAAAAGCCCTGGCCATTCCCGCCCACGTGGGGAAGAAAGAGGACGTGCAAAACCTCGTTCAGAAGACCCTGAAAGAGTTTGGCCGGATTGATATTTTGGTCAACAACGCGGGTGTTAACCCGGTTTTAAGCACCCTGGTGGACCTGGAAGAAGAGGCCTTCGAGAAAGTAATAGAGGTCAACCTGAAAGGGGCCTTCTTGATGAGCAAAGCCGTGGCCAAGGAGATGATCAAACAGGGAGGAGGAAGAATCATTAACATCAGCTCCATCAGCGGACTGCGCGCCCGGGCGGATGGAACCGGAGCTTACTGCATCAGCAAGGCCGCCATGAACATGATGACCCAAGTAATGGCCCGCGAGCTCGCTCCGCATAATATTCTCGTCAATGCCATCGCCCCCGGTTCCATTAAGACGGAATTCAGCCGGGTGGACTGGATGGACCCCGAGCGCAGGGCGCAGCGGATCAGGGAAATCGAGCTCAAGCGATTTGGCGAACCCGAAGAGATCGTGGGCTCCGCCCTTCTCCTGGCCTCCGAGGCCAGCTCGTTCATGACCGGGGAGATCATTCGGGTGGACGGCGGAAAGACGATATAACAGAAGGCAGAGAGCGTGGCGCATAGCGCCTAGCGAAGAAACATATTTTCATGCCCTTTGCGCTCTGCGCTCTGCTCTTTGCGTTTAATACTTTCGAAAGGAGAAAAAGAGATGGGTGCACCGACCTATGAAATCTACGCTCTCAAATATGCCGGGCCTTTCATCCGGCCGGCATCTATGGTCACCTGGTTCCAGGACATGGATAAGACGACTGAGATTAATTACTATATTTTTGCCATCCGGGGCGGCGGGGAAACGATTATCGTGGATTGCGGGTGCGCGCCCAAATTAGCCAGCGAGCGCAATCTGAACGGCTACGTGAATCCTGCCGGGGTTTTGAAAAGGATCGACATCGACGCCCAAAAAGTGAAACATTTGGTGGCCACCCATATCCATTTTGACCACATCAGCGGCGTAGAATTGTTCCCGCGAGCGACGATTTACGTCCAGGAAAAAGAGTTCCTTTTCTGGATTAAGAATCCGCTCGCCAAGAGAGCTCCCTTCATGCACACCACGGACCCGGTCGGCAATCGCTACCTGGCCAAGCTGGAGGGGACAAAGAGACTGAAGCTCATCCGCGGAGACAAAAAAATCCTGCCCGGGATTGGGCTCCTTCTCGCCCCGGGCCATACGATCGGCCTTCAGGTAGTGGCCGTAAATACCACCAAGGGGACAGCCATTGTGGGTTCTGACGCCGGCCATTTATTTTCCAGTTTCCGTACGGATATTCCCAGCGCTATCATTACCGACATGATCGCCTGGATGAAGAGCTTCGATAAGATCCGGGCCAAAGCTTCATCCATCGACTTGATCTTCCCGGGTCATGATCCTGCCCTGCTGACAAACTACCCAAAGGTTGCCGAGGATGTGTCGCGATTGGTGTAAGGGATAGGCTTCGGGATGAAAGCTTATAGAGAAATATTTCTTCTAATCGCTTTTTTTACCCTCATTCGGCTTCTGGTTGCTCCTTCGTTTGGCCTGGGGGTCGATGAGGCTCATTATGTTTTGTATGGTATCCATCTGGATTTTAGCTATGTCGATCATCCACCCCTCGTAGGCTGGATCCAAGCTCCCATCTATTACCTTTTGGGGACGAACGAGTTCCTCGCCCGACTGCCAGCCATCATTTTGTTTGCCCTCACCTCTTTCTTGGCTTATCGCTTTACCCTGGCCATTTCAGCTTCCAAAAAGATTTCCTGGATCGCCGTCTTGGCCTTGAACAGCTCCTTCATGTTCAATGCTCTCAGCCTGTTGCTTTTACCCGATTCCATTTTACTTGCGCTGGTCTTTCTGCTGGTCTTCGTGGTTCGGAAAGTCGAAGAAAACTCGCAGCTAAAATATTTTATCTGGCTCGGGCTCATTCTGGGGCTGGCGGGTCTGACCAAATATACTTCTATTTTGCTTGTCCCTCCGCTGCTAATCTATTTGATCCTCCGCAAGAGATATGATTTAATTGTGTCCAAGAATATGATGATCTCCGCAGCCATTGCCTTCTTTTTAATTACGCCGGTCCTCTACTGGAATCTGCAAAACGATTGGGTGAGCTTTCGCTATCAGGGGAGTCACGTGTTTGGTTCATCCACGGCAAAACTGAAGCCTTTCTTTTTATCTCTCGCCGCCCAGGTGGGCAGCTATAGTCCCTTTCTGTTCGGGATTGCCTTTTATGGGTTCTTTAAAAGTTTTCGTTCAAAAAATGGTCTGCTCCATCTCTCCCTGCTCATCGGCGGAACTATCTTAGCCTTTTTTCTCTTTTCCTCGCTCTATGACGTTTCCCTTCCCCATTGGGGGAGTCTCTTTTTTCTTTTTTTCATTCCGATTGGGGTCTTTTTTTTGAGCCTCGATGCCGGTAAAGCAAAAAGATACATCCTGAATTTTTCTGTCGGGATTAGCTTGACGGTAACCCTCTTCTTATATGTTGAACTCGCGGGCAAATGGTTCACTTTCCCTGATTTTCAATCCCCCTTTCGGGATGTCTACGGGTGGGCCACCATCGTTCGAGAGGCCAACGCGATTCTGCAAGAGAATCCAGCCCCCAAAAAAGCTTTAGCCGTGATCGAGTGGACCATGGGCAGCAGAATGATCTATTATTCCTTGCCTGATCACAACGAGGTGTTTGTTGTCGATCAGAGAAGAGATCAGTTTGATTTTTGGCAGAAAATTTCGCCTCTCGGATATGATCTGCTCTTTGTCCATTCCTATTTTTCTAAGGAAGATATCACCAAAAAATTCAAATGCAGTGAGCTCTATGTTGCTAAAAGAGTCGATATTGTCCTGAACAAGGCCATAGTCGACAGGGTCGAATATATATGGTGCAAAGATTTTCAAGGGCTAAGAGATGAGAAGCGCTAAAGCGAAAATAGCTGTCTCCCTTGGGGCCGTGCTCGGGTTCGTTGTGATCAGCTATTTTTTCCTCGATGTTCCCATCGCTCTCCTTTGTAAAAGACTGGATAAAAGTGTTACTGATTTTTTTGGCATCATTACTGAATTCGGAATTTCCACTTGGTATTTGGTGGGCTCTTTTGGGCTCTTTCTAATTTTCAGCTTTGTCCACCGACAAAAGATCTATGCCTCTCGAGCCCTCTTTCTTTTTGCCTCGATCGCAGTGTCCGGGATTGTCGCTAATATCATAAAAGTGATCCTAGGCCGTTATCGGCCGGAGATGTTATTTGAAAAAGGTTTATATGGCCTCAATTTTCTTAATTTCTCCTTTTTTAATTTCTCTCATGGGTTTACTTCATTCCCTTCCGGTCATACGGCCACGACATTTTCCCTCGCCTGGACCCTTTCCCTTTTTTTCCCGCGAGCGCGCATTCTGCTCATTTGCTTTGCTTTCTTGGTCGGGGCCAGCCGGGTGATCATAACCTCCCATTATTTAAGCGATGCGGTGGGAGGGGCCTATGTAGGCGTGATGAGTGTGTTGTTTTTAAAAGAATTCATCTGCTCACCGGAACAGAAGTTTTCCTGTGGGCTTAAAATGTAAATGGCCAGATGAAACCACAGAGCGCACAGAAAGCACAGGGGTAGAAGGGAAGTGGTTCGATTTCTTAAAAGGAGGAAAAAATGAAAGTTCTCGGAATTTTGGGTAGTCCCCGGGTGGGAGGCAACAGCGATATCCTTTTGGATCAGGCCTTGGCTGGAGCCAAGGAGGCAGGAGCCGAAGTAGAAAAGATCATCCTTTGCCAGAAGAAGATCTCCGGATGCCTGAACTGTGAAAAGTGCAACGAAACCGGGGTTTGCGTAATCAAAGACGACATGCTGGAGATCCACAAAAAGATCCTGGAAGCCGATGGCATCATCCACAGTGTGCCCGTGTACTTCTGGGCCATGACCTCCCAGATGAAAGCTTATTTGGATCGCTGGTGCGCTTTCTTCGATGCAGAGTGGCGCTGGCATAAGGCCTATTATCCCAAGATGAAGGGGAAGAAGATCGGGCTCATCACGGTCTGTGCAGATCCGAATGTTTCTACAGCCGACCCTATCGTGCATAGCTTCAAAAGCACCGCTGACTTTTGCAAGCTGAAATGGATTGGCACAGTCCAATCCTCGGCTGCAGCAAGAGGAGAAATTGCCAAAAATGAGAAGGCCAAGAAAGAAGCCTACGAGCTGGGGAAAAAGGGAGCTGTATCCTGATTGTCCATCCAAAAAATGAGAGGGCCAGAACCTCCTTGCCTGCCTTCACACATACTAAGCTTATTTTTCTATTGGGCCACTTCCAATCAAATGACCTCTCTTTCAGCTAAAGTTTTCACCGAATTTTTTCTCCAAATGACCACAACAAAAGGGTCATGATCCTTCGATTTCCTGCAAATTCCCCCGCCCGCCTAACATCTCTTCCTCCCTTTGAATATATTTTCCATCCCCAACTCGTCTCCACAATTCTGGATTAATCTCTGAATGCTTTCCAAGGAAAATTCCAGGTGAAATTGTAGCCCGATTACCCGCCCCTTATACTCAAATGCTTGATCGACACATCCTTCACTTTCTGCGATTTTTATACCTCCTGGAGGAATGGAAAACGTATCCCCATGCCAATGAAACGCGATAAATTGGGCCGGTAAGGGACGGAAAATCTAGAATTTTTGGCCTCTGGAGTTAGACGGACCGGATACCAGCCAATTTCCTTGAAAGTGATAACCTTCCCTCCGAGGCAATCGGCGACGAGTTGTGCGCCGAGGCAGATCCCCAGGACGACTTTTTGTTGGGCAATTGCCTCGGCAATGAATTTCTTCTCCCTTTTGAGCCAGGGGTATTCTTTTTCTTCATAGATATTCATCGGTCCGCCTAAAATGATCAACCAGTCAAATTCACCCACCTGGGGAAAGGGATCATTGTTGAAGAGCAATGTTCGGGAAACGCTATGGCTCTTATCTTGCGCCCACATCTCGATATGAGCCAAGTCTTCGAATGGTATATGCTGGAGAGAATGGAGTCTCATATTTCTGCCCCTTTGCTCAACTTCGGTTATCAAAAATAGAATACCCCTTGAATTTTACATGGACAAGGATTTTTGGAGAAGGGGTATTGGTTTCACGGGAGAGGATTTGTCACGCCATCTAAGGGGCAAGGGGGCGGAGCAA
>CAVXFA010000026.1:0-19544 GCA_963760605.1 uncultured delta proteobacterium
AAGCCCGGTGATTGAATTTTGGATCCAAATCTGTTACAAACAAGTTCAAGGTAAGCGAAAAGAGAGGAGTGATCCATGGAGATACGCCTGATCATCTGTGGCTTGGGAAGAGTGGGGCAGGCTTTCGTCGGCCTGCTGATCCAAAAAGATAAGGACCTGCAGACTCGTTATGGGTTAAGCCTGAAAGTCGTTGCGGCCGTGGATATCGGAGGGGCGGCCGTATCCCTAGAGGGCTTGCCCCTTAAGGATCTCCAGGCCCACCTCCGGAAGGGGGGGCGAGTGGAGGATATACCTGGGCTCGGAAAGAAGGGCCTGACCGGAAAGGAAGCGCTCAGCACACTGCCGGCGGATCTCCTGGTGGAGACCACCCCGACAAACCTCAAGGATGGCGAGCCGGGGATGACGCATATTCTGACAGCCCTCGGTCACGGCCGACACGTGGTTACTGCCGCGAAGGGACCGCTGGTCCTTCGCTATAACGAACTCAAGGCTTTGGCCGAGGAGTCCAAAGTGAGGCTGATGATCAGCGCCGCAACGGCCGCGGCCCTGCCGACCCTGGATGTCGGCCGGTCCTGCTTAGCGGGAACAGAGGTGTTGACCGCGGAGGGAATCCTTAACGGGACCACGAATTACATCTTGACCCGCATGCACGAGGATGGATGCCCTTACGAAAAAGCTTTAACCGAAGCCCAGCGCATGGGCGTTGCCGAGCCAGACCCCTCCCTGGATGTGGAAGGGAGGGACACAGCAAATAAGATCCTCCTCGTCGCCAATGAGGTTTTTCAAGCCGGGTTGTCCCTGCCAGATGTCGCCGTTGAAGGGATTACCCAGGTAACTGCGGAAGATGTGCAGCGGGCGAAGAAGGAAGGAAAGGTCATCAAGCTCATCGGAAAGGTAGAAAAAAAGGACGGGAAAATCATTGCCTCTGTGGCCCCTATCGCCCTCTCTTCGGATCATCCTCTGGCCAATGTTCGGGGCACGGAAAAAGCGATTTCCTACCTTACAGATACAATGGACCGGGTAACGGTCTCTGGTGGGAAGTCCAACCCCCTGGGAGCGGCCGCCGCGATTCTGAAGGACATTATTCGCATTTATCGGGATTAATCCGAAGACCTTCCGTGAAAGGTCCTGGCAGGATACCGCACTCGTTTCGGTTGGAAAGGGCGCGGGAGCGGTTTGAAAATTAGGGCGGAGGCGGATAAATGGAAAGTTTGCCGACATCATTCTGCAAGGTTGACAGGATGGGGGCCCATGATAGTTCCCGAATACCATAAACCGGTCCTTATGCGGGGAGGAGTTTACCATGGATAGGAATGAAAAGAAGGCTTCCCAAAGCAACATTTCTGCCGCACAGATCACCCGCCGGAATTTCCTTAAGACTACCGCCAGCGCGGCCGTTTGGGTAGCCGCAGGAGGATCGGTCTTGTCCGGAGGAGTCGCCCCGGCTTTTGCCAAAAAAAAAGTCAACCTAACCTATTGGTCACGGGACTACAATCTGAATGACGCCCGAAAGTTTGCCGATGAGTTCATGAAGCTCCACCCCGAGTACACGATCAAAGTTGAGGGACTCCCTTTTGCCGGAATGTATGAGAAAGTCAGCACTGCTCTGATGGGGGGCAAGGCGGCGGACCTGATCAGTTGCTCGCTTCCCTGGGTGGCTCAGTTCTCCGAGATGGGCGTTCTCCATCCCTTGGATAAACAATGGGAGCGGGATGTTCCCAAGGCTGACCGGGAGGACTACTTCCCCGCAGGAATCACCTATTGTACTCACCAGGGCACGCTCTATGCCACTCCCTGGAGGGTGGACGGAAACATGTTGATCTGGAGTGTCGATGCCTTCAAAGAAGTAGGTCTGAACCCGGCCAAGGCACCCGATACGTGGGAAGCGGTGGTGCAGTATGGAAAGAAATTGACCATTCGAGAGGGAGGTACCGTTAAGCAGTACGGGATCTGCATGCATGGAAAGCCGGCTTACGGTTTTCTGGCCTGGTACTTCGCCCCGCTGGTCTGGGCTCAGGGCGGAGATTTTGCCGACTCGAAGGTGACCAAAAGCCGGTGTGATGAAAAAGCCGTAATCGAAGCTTTTAAATATTCGGCTGATCTAAATAACAAATTTGAAATAACCAACCCACCGGCTTTTACTTATGCCTGGTCAGATATATCTCCCGTTCTGGCTAAAAGGGCAACCGCCATTCTTTTTGGCCACCAGGCGAACTTCAATATCATATGGAAAGTGACTCCCGGCATGAAGCTGGGAGCCGCTCCTTATCCGAAAGGGCCTGCCGGACGCTTTTCCCGGGCGGATGGCTGGTCCCACGCGATCCCCAAGACGGCTAACCTGGAGGATGTCTGGCCATTCTGCATCTACCTTCAAGACCCCATGAGGCAGGCCGTTTTGACCGTTGGTGCACCTGGAAGAAAAGCCGGCTTAGCCCATCCCAAATATGAAGTCTTCAAGAATGACCCCATGATTCGATATGCTGCGGGTTCAGGAGCTGATACAGCTGTCGTTCGAGCTTTGGAAATGCATCCGCTCGGCTACCGAATTTATGAAGAAATCGGCCGTTCCATTGCGGAAGCCTGGGAAGGTAAAGTGGGACCTCGAGAGGCAGCCCTCAAGGCCCATGAGAGAGTGAACCAAATCATAAAAGCCGGCTAAATGAATCCAACCCACCTTACGTGCCGAAGAATCCATTCTGGAGAGAAGGCGAGAAGGTATGCCCATCACTCGTAAATCCCTGGAACCCTTTCTCTATGTCTTACCTGCGGTTCTATTCCTTCTCTCCATCATGGTCTACCCGCTGATCTATTTAATCGATCTGAGCCTGCGGAAAGCCCGCTACCTTAAGCCACCCATGCCCTATATTGGCTGGGAAAATTTCCAGGCCGTCTTAACTTCCAACGAGTTTCTGAACAGTTTATATAATACTTTTACGTGGACGGCTGGGAGCCTGGCCTTGACTGCTCTTTTGGGCCTGGTCGCGGCCTTGTTGTTCAATGAGAAGTTTAAAGGCGGCAACTTTTTTAGGGTCGTCATCCTTTTGCCCTGGATTTTCCCTTATGTCGCTGCCGCCATCATGTGGCGGTTTTTGCTGACCCATCCCTTTGGCCATTTCAATGCTTGGCTGACGGGAGCCGGTTTCATTCACGGCCACCTGGGGGCCCTCGGCTCGAGCGACACGGCCATGATCTTTGCCGTTCTAGTGAACGCTTGGAAGCATTTTCCCTTCATCATGCTCATGCTGCTCTCGGGTCTTCAGGGGATCCCTCAAGAACTCTATGACGCGTCTAAAGTGGATGGGGCCAGCTACCTGCAGCAGATGAGATGGGTCGTTTTGCCGATGCTCAGACCGATTTTGTTCGTAAGTCTTCTCATCTTCATCATCTGGTCGATTAACGCTTTCAGCATTGTCTACCTGCTAACCGGAGGTGGCCCCGGCTCCGCCACGGAGATCATTACCTTATATATTTATCGCCTCTCCTTCATCGGCCTCGATTTCGGGTTAGCCTCGGCGGCCAGCATCATCCTGTTTGCTGTCGGCCTGATCTTCAGCCTGATCTATGTCTATCGGATGAGGGAGGTATTGAGGTGAGCTGGAGGATTTCCAGGAAGTTAGAGCTACGGCGTCTGATCATCATCTACCTTCTCGTAGCCCTATTTTTGGCGTTCACCCTGCCTCCGTTGGTCATTCCTTTCTTTACTTCCTTTAAGACGATGAGCGATGTCTACGCGCTGCCACCCAAGCTGTTGCCCACGCCGTTCACCATCGAGAGTTATATCTACTCCTTCAAAGAGAAGAATTTTCTGGATAATCTTTACCATAGCGCCGTGGTTGCCACGGTGGTCACTTTTCTGACTTTGGTCTTTGCCGTGTCCTCGGGTTATGGGTTGGCCCGGTTCAACTTCCGGGGTCGCCGGCTTCTGGCTATGTCCGTGTTATTGGCCTACCTGTTGCCAGCGGTGGCGCTGCTGGTCCCGTTCTTCGTCATCTTCAAGAACCTGGGGCTGATTGACACCTACCCCGCTATCATCCTTGCCCATCTTGTTTTCACCGTGCCCTTTGCCATATGGTTCATGCGAGGTTATCTGACCTATATCCCTTGGGAGCTGGAGGAAGCGGCGATGGTTGACGGCTGTTCGCGGCCGGGCGCCATTTTACGGGTGATCTTTCCCCTGCTCAAACCGGCGGTGCTGGCGATTGGGTTTTTCTCCTTCATCACCTCCTGGCAGGAATTTGTGTATGCCCTGATATTTACCGGGATCAATACGGCTACTGCCCCGGTCGTCATTGCCTCTTTTGTGCAAGAGGCTTATGTGGATTGGGGCGGGTTGGCTGCCTCAACCATGATCTTCTCTGCCCCCGTAGCGGTGCTCTTCCTTTTGTTCCAGAGGTACCTGATCTCCGGCCTGATGGGGGGTGCGGTGAAGGGGTAAGCGGGGGAGAGCTCAATTCATTTGGGAGGTTTCTCATGAAGATGACTTCCAGAGAAAGAGTGATGACTGCCTTACAACGAAAGGAGCCGGATCGGGTGCCATTTTGCGAATTAGCCATCGACCGGGCGTTGGCCGAGCGGTTGATGGGTTGGCCAGCCGGTGAGGGGGGATACGCCAGCAGCCTCAATACAGATCCTTATACTGTCGAGGAGTCTAAAGCGTTGGCCAGCTTCCTCGGTTGCGATAATATAGGCTATATCCTTCGGGCTCCCACCTATGCCCATGCTGGCGTGGGCAAAGACGGCCGGACTTTTCTGGGAGAAGGAATGATCCAGACTGAAGCCGACCTGGAGAGGATCCAGTTGCCCGATCCCCGCAAGGATGATTTTTACCGCGGTGCTGAGCATTTCGCCGAAAACAAGGGCGACTTTGCCCTAGCCTTTGTCACGCGCATCGGCCTTTTGCAAACCATCCTCAGCATGGGCACAGAAAATTTCGCCTTGTCCTTGTATATTAACCGGCCCCTGGTTGAGAAAATCCTGGACATTTATTTCGACTGGATGGTCATCGTGGCCAAACGGATCTGCCAAATCGGCTTTGACATCTTCTGGACGACCGACGACTTCGCTTATAAAACTGGGCTGTTCTTCTCACCGGCCATCTTCCGTGAACTGCTGGTCCCGCGGTACAAGCGGGTTTTGGACAACCTGACCATTCCCTGGTTTTTCCACTGCGACGGAAATATCACCGAAGTATTGGATATTCTTATCGACCTCGGCGTTGCCGCCACCCATCCCAACGAAAAAGGGGCCATGGACATCCGGGCGATCAAACGGAAGTATGGGGATAAAATCTGCCTGATCGGTAACGTCGACCTGAACCTCCTGGGCCTGGGCACTCCGGAGGAGACTGACCGGGAGGTTTGGGAGTTGATCCGCGACCTGGGCCCGGGCGGCGGCTACATGATCAGCAGCGGCAACTCACTGGCTTCATACCTGAAACCCGAGTGCGTCCTGGCCATGGCCGAAGCGATCAGCAGATACGGCCAATATCCGATTCAACTGGGCGAATGGGCCAGGCCGGCTGGCCGAAGAGAAAGAGAGGGGAAAGGATGACCCATAAGCAGAGGATGCGTCTTATCATTAAAGGCGAGCAGGCCGATCAGCTGCCCTATGTGCCCCGAATTGACATGTGGTACAACGCCAATTCCTGGGCCGGGACACTGCCAGAGAAGCACAAAGGTCGCACCCAGGATGAGATTTCTCGGGCCGAAGGCTGGGCCCTGCACAAGGTTCTGGCCGATCTGCTCGACCCAGCGGGCGGAGGAGATGTTCTCCACCGCGGTATTGGAATTTATGCCACCCGGCAGGCCGGCTATCGCTATAAGTTTTCCTCCCAAGTCGACGTTCGGGTCAGCCAACAGGGCGATTCGACTCGGATCGAATATCATACCCCGGTTGGCATGGTAAGCACGCGGACCATCTTCACGGGAGACCTTAGAAAGGCGGGGTCTACCATCGCCTTCCTGAGCGAGCACGCGATAAAGAGAGTGGAGGATTACCGGGTTCTGGCCTACATTTTCGAGAACCTGCAGCTAATCCCGGCCTTTAACGACTGGCTGGAATGGCAGGCCGGGGTGGGGGAGGACGGGGCTTGTTCGGCCAGCATCACTCCGGCCGCTTCGCCGATGCACCACATCCAGCGGGAGTTTCTGGACCCCACCAATTTCTACTTCCACTACCACGATCACTACAAGGAGATGGTCAGCTTGGCTGAGGCGATGAAACCTTACTTCGACCAACTTCTGAGGATCGCCATCGACTGTCCGGCCGAGTTGATTTTCTGGGGGGGCAATTACGACGACATGATCACCTACCCGCCCTTCTTCGAAAAAGAAATCCTACCCTGGCTGCAAAAGACCTGCGAAATTCTCCACGGCCAGGGCAAGAGGGTTCACTCCCATTGCGACGGCGAGAACCTGGGTCTTATGGATCTGATCCGAAATTCCGGGATGGACATGGCCGAAGCGATCTGCCCCTATCCCATGACCAAAGTACGTATCGAGGAGTATTACCAAAAATGGAGTGACCAGCTGACCATCTTTGGGGGGATTCCGTCCAACATACTTCTGGCCGATCTGGCCACCGACGAGGAATTCGAGGCCTACCTGGACCATCTATTCAAAGCGATCGTCCCTGGAACCCGCTTCATTGTGGGAATTGCCGACACCACTCCACCAAAAGCCGTTTTCGACCGGCTCGTTCGTATTGGAGAACGGGTTGAAAAAGAAGGGCGACTGCCCCTTCGGGCCGGCGCAGTCCGGCTGATATCCCAGGCTGAACCGGCCGGGGTGGGCGTCTTGGTGAAGACCCCGACGGCTGGCGACGCCCGATTTAAGAAGATTATGGAGGTTGTCTTCCAGGGCGATGAGGCTGCCATGCCCAGCCACATTCAAGAGTTGATCGACCAGGGCTTGGCCGCGCAGGATATCATTGACCACGGCCTGGTCGCCGCCATGGAGATCATCGGCCGCAAATTCAAGGCAGGCGAGCTTTTCATTCCCGAGGTCCTGCTCTCGGCCCGGGCGTTGAATCGGGGTCTGGCCGCCCTGGAGCCCTACCTCTCGGCTGGTCGTCGGGCAGCCAGCGCCAGAGTCCTGATCGGAACAGTAAAGGGCGATCTGCACGACATCGGCAAGAACTTGGTTGCCACCCTGTGGCGGGGCGTTGGTTTCGACGTCGTCGACTTGGGCATCGATGTCAAAGTGGAGGATTTCCTGGGTGCCGTGCGAAGCTATCATCCGGATATCCTCGGCCTCTCGGCCCTGTTAACCACGACCCTGCCCGAGATGAAGCGGGTCATTGAGGAGCTGATTAAAGTTGGGCTGAGAGAAAAGGTCAAGGTAATCATTGGCGGCGCGCCGGTCAATACCAAATACGCCCAGGCCATCGGTGCCGATGGCTACGCCCCCGACGCCTCCGAGGCGGTCGAGTTGGTTCACCAGCTTTTAGCGAATAAAACAACCTCCTGACGGAAAAAGGAAAGGGTTGGACCGGCACGCCCCGCTCAGTTCCTCGGCCGGATCGACAGGGCTGCCAGCGCCCTCCTATGCCTGAAATGAAGCGGGCAATGAATGGCGAAAGGCAGGCGGTGGGATCATGCAATTCATCTTGATGAAGCAGAAAATGAGGAGTAAGATAAAATATTTAAATCTTCCGATCGATTGGAGATAAAGATGCCAAAGAAAAAGACCATTCAGGATTTTTACTCGATGAAGGAGAAGGGTGAGCCGATTACTTACATCACCAGTTATGATTACCCCACAGCCACGTTCGCCGAGAAGGCCGGGATGGATATGATCCTGGTGGGGGATTCTCTGGGCATGTGCGTCTACGGATACGAAGGAACGATGCCCGTTACGATGGACATGATGATTGTGCACACCGAGGCCGTTCGCCGGGGCGCGCCGAACACTTTCGTCATCGGGGACATGCCCTTCCTTTCTTACCAGACCACCGATGAGGCGGCGGTGGAAAATGCCGGCCGCTTTTACAAGGAAGCGAGGGTGGATGCCATCAAATTGGAGGGCGGCGTGCGCGTGGCCAGCCGCATCCGGGCGATTGTCGAGGCCGGCATGCTGGTGATGGGCCATATCGGGCTCACTCCTCAGAGTTCTTCCCAATTGGGTGGTTTCAAGGCCCAGGGGCGGACGCTGGATAGCGCCAAGGCTCAGGTCGAAGATGCCCTGGCAGTCCAGGAAGCGGGCGCAGCCATGATCCTTCTGGAGGCCATTCCCCCGGAAGTTTCCGGGTACATCCGCGATCTCCTCTCCATCCCCGTTTTGAGCATTGGAGCCGGACCCTACTGCGACGGCCAGATTCTCATCGTTAGTGACATGCTGGGGGTTTTCGAAGCCTTCACTCCCAAATTTGTAAAACGCTATGCCGAAATAGCCAAAATCAGCACCGAGGCCTTGACGGCTTATGTTCAGGATGTGAGAAAGAAGGCTTTCCCGGAGCCGCGGCATATCTACCCCATGATCCCTGAAGAGTTGACCAAGTTTAAAGAATGGGTGGCTGCGGAAAAGGCCTCTCGGGCCAAAATGAAGAAGGGATGAGGATCGTTCTCCTGGTCTGTTCAATCAGGAAGCTACTCAAGGCCCAAGAAACCTAGGACTAAAAATTCTAAGGAAAAGTAACTTTACTTTAGGCGGATAGAAAGGGCATAACCCAGAGGAGGATTATGCCCTTTTTTTCCCCTTTCCAAAAATTTTTCCGGGCAGCCATCCTTCCCCGAAAAAGGAGAGGAACTATGTTTGAGCTATTTAAAAAAACGATTTGGTTGGGGGCTGGATTGGCCGTTATGACCACGGAAAAGATTGAAGAGGCGGTGGCCGAGATTATCAAAAAAGGCCAGCTGTCGGAGAAGGAAGGGAAAGAGCTGATGGCGGACCTTGTAGAACAATCTAAAAAGGCCAAAAGAAAATTGGCGGAAAAGGTAGAAAAAATTATAGACCATACCTTGCAGAAGATGAATATACCCAGCCGGAAAGAGATGGAAGAGCTGAGAGCGAGGGTGGCCCGGTTAGAGAAGGGGACAGAGAAAAAGGAATAACCGACTTCTAAGGCTTCCTGAGCCACTCGTTCCACTGTCAAGTGGGAGCCCTAAGGTTTATCGGCAAACTCTAAGGATCCTGAGTATCAAAATTGACTGAGCCGAAACTTTCTGATATAAGAAACTTAAAAAAATTCTGGAGGGAATTGGAATTTTCCCAAGACCATGGGAATCTCTCAAATCATTACCCTGGCCGGGGAAAAATCTAAGGAAGCAAGAGAACAACTCAAGGGAAGCCTATGATCCTAGAGCCCAATTTTGACCGTTTCCGTACCGTTTTGCTCCGAAGTGGAGAACCGGATTATGTGCCTTTGGGTGACATCAGTGTGCATCGAGTATTGAAAGAGGGCGTTTTGGGCCGATCCATTCAGACCTTGGAAGATGAAGTGGCCTTCTGGTCCAAGGCGGGCTACGACCACGTCCCCCTCGAACAGGGTTTGCAGCTGACTGACGTAATCAGACGGCAGTCCATGCACCCGATCGAGGCCAGCTATGGAGTAGAGACGACGGAAAAACAGACCCGCTATTGGGCGACCGAAGGTAAGGGCTTGATCACGACCCGCGCCGAATTCGAAGCATTCCAATGGCCAGACCCGGATTCTCTGGATTATAGCCCGTTCGAGAAAATCGCGGCCCTATTGCCTCCCAAGGTGAAGGTCATTGCCGTGCTGGGGAAGATCTTCACCTGCGTCTGGTGGCTCATGGGGCTTGAGGGAATGAGCATGGCCCTGGCGGACGAGCCTGACCTGGTCCCCCGCGTTTTCGAAAAGGTGGGCCAGTTTCAGTTCCGCGTCTTTGAGAACATGCTCCGCTTCGATTCCGTCGGGGCGATCTGGCATGCCGACGACATCGCCTTTTCCACGCAGCTCATGGTCAGCCCCCGTATTCTTCGGGCCCATCTGTTCCCCTGGTACAAGGAGATGAATCGCATCGCCCATGAGCAGGGCCGGTTGGTGATCTATCACAGCGATGGGGCCGTTCAGGCAGTTATGGAAGATATCATCGGCTGCGGGTTTGATGGACTGAATCCCATCGAGCCCAAAGCTATGGATATTAACGAGATCAAACGAAAGTACGGTTCCCGGATTTCCCTACTCGGCAACATTGACCTTGGCTATACGCTGACTCGGGGCACGCCGGAGGAAGTACGGGAAGAGGTGCGCCAGCGCATTCACGGTCTGGCACCGGGCGGGGGTTATGCGGTGGCGTCGAGCAACTCCCTGCCGGAGTATGTGCCTCTCGCCAATTTCAATGCCCTGCGCGAGGCAACGTTTGAGTACGGGAAATATCCGATCGCGGTGTAATCAACGATCCTGGAGGAAGTCGGACTTCCCGTCTGCACCCGTAACGCCCATCGGCGCGCAAGGTAACGGGCCACAGCGCCGGTCCCGACATTCTTGATCAAGGAGGATCCGGGTCATGGAGTTGTTTATTGGCATCTTGATGCTGGCCTTCTTTCTCGTGGCCGTCGTCCTCATTATGAAGGGGGAGAGCCCGATCATCACCCTCCTCGTTCTCGCCATTTTGTGGGCTATCCTCGCGGGTGTGCCGCTAAAGGGAGAGGCGGGCAAGGACATTCTATCCGGCGTGCTTGAAAAAGGCGGGACCGCTTATGCCTCCGCAATCGTCATCATCGTCTTCGGGGCCTGGTTCGGCCAGATCCTGGTCAAGACCCACATTGCGGAGAACATCATCCGCTCCGCCATCGAGCTTGCCGGCGATCGACCGGTCGTCGTGGCGATGGTCGTTTCGATCGTTACCGGCCTGCTCTTCACTTCCATCTACGGCGTTGGCGCAGCCATCGCCATCGGCGTGATCGCCCTGCCGATCATGATGTCTATGGGTATCCCGCCTTGGGTCGCTGCCCCCGCTTTTACCATGGCCATCGGCGCCGGGAACTACGTCAACCTGGTTGAGTTCAACATCTTCAAGCCCATGTTTCCGGGCATCGTCTACGCGCAGCCCTACCTGACTTTCTACTTTACGGGTTGGGCCGTGTATCTGGCTGCGGCCTGCGCCATGTCTTTCTACCAGCTGAAGGTTCGCGGCGTGCGCAAGTTCTCGGCGGCAAACCTGGCCCCAGCTGCACCGCCGCGGGTGAAGATCCCATGGTACGCCTACATTTCCCCTGTCATCCCCGTCTTCCTCGTGATCGTCTTCAAATGGTCGATGATCCCGGCATTCCTCGTCGGCATCCTCTACGCCCTGATGTCGACCCACTTCGGCCGTCCATCCCTGCGCGAGAGTGTAGACCTTTTTCATAGAGCGTTCTACGATGCTTTTCCGGATATCGCTACTATTGCCGCTTTATGGATCATCTGCGGCATGTTGATCGTCGGAGGCCAGCTGCCCCAGGTGCAGAAGGTGCTAAGCCCTGTGTTCATGCCTTTCCTGCCCGAAAACCCCGGTGATGCTCTCAATCTTCTTTGCGGCTCTGGCACCCCTGGCCATCTATCGCGGCCCATTTGCGGCCGTCGGCACGGGGGCGGCGTTGCTCGCCATGTTCCTGAACGCCAAACTGATCAGTCCTGTTTACCTCTATTGCGTCTGGCGCGGAGCCCTGTGTCTCCAGGGTAGCCAGGATCCGACTAACTCCTGGACGCTGTGGACCCTCGGCTACACCAAGGTAACGCACCGTCAGTTCCTGCAGACGGCATTGCCGTGGGGCTGGGCCATGGTAGCGATCAACGCCTTTCTGGCCTACTTTATGGTTCCCTGGTTCTAATATTTTCGGCAGGCTCTGGGCTCCTCCTTTTAGCGACCAGGGCCAGAGCCTGCCTGCGACCGCCGCACACGATTGGGGAAGATTCGCTCTAGGAATCAACCCGGGAAGAGCATATTCGTGATGAACAACTCCAAGGTTCGCATTGGCATAGATGTAGGCGGCACCTTCACAAAAGCGGTCGTTATCGACAACGACACGCTCGAGATCATCGGCAAATCTTCTGTCCTGACGACCCATTCCGCCGCCGAGGGGGTCGCCAAGGGCGTCATCCATGTTTTCCAGAGGGCGCTGAAGGACTACCAGATTGACCCGCGTAATGTTGTTTTCCTTGCCCACAGCACCACCCAGGCCACCAATGCCTTGCTCGAAGGCGACCTGGCACCCGTCGGCATCATCGGCATGGCGGGTGGCGGTGTTAGCGGCCTGCTGGCCAGGAATCAGACCCTCATCGGCGACATCCCCCTGGTGACGGGCCGCGTCCTCAAAACCTACCACACCTTTCTGAATACCCGTAAATTGAACACCGACGAGGCGCGCCGGTCGATCGAGGAGCTGGTCGCCCGTGGGGCCAGGGTCATTGTGGCCTCCGACGCCTTCAGTGTCGACGACCCGAGCAACGAGTTGGTGGTGATGGAAGTTGCTCGGCAACTGGGCCTACCGGCAACGGGGGGACACGAAATCACCAAGCTATACGGACTGACGATTCGTACGCGCACCGCCGTGATCAATGCGGGTATTCTGCCCAAGATGCTGGAGACAGCCAAGATGACCGAGGACAGCGTGCGCCAGGCGGGCATCGATGCCCCCTTGATGATCATGCGGGGGGACGGCGGTGTGATGGACATTACGGAGATGCGCAAACGACCGATCCTGACCATGCTCTCCGGCCCCTCAGCCACTGTGGCCGGTGCTCTGATGTATTTGCGGGTGTCGGATGGGGTGTTCTTCGAGGTGGGTGGCACCAGCACCAACATTGGCGTTATTCGCAACGGCCGGCCGACGATCAGGTCGGCTGAGGTGGGAAGACACCGTACCTACGTGAACTCCCTCGACATTCGGGTCTTGGGGATAGCGGGGGGCAGCATGGTGCGGGTCAAGGGCAAGGAGGTCATCGATGTGGGGCCGCGCAGCGCCCACATCGCCGGCCTGCCGTACTCGGCATTTGCCAAGACCGAAGAGATCATAGAGCCTGAGCTGGTCTTCATCCAGCCCAAGGAAGACGATCCTGCAGACTATGGGGCCATCCGCGTCAAGGGCGGCCAGATGTACGCCATCACCAACACTTGCGCCGCGAACGCCCTGGGGATCGTCAAGCCCGAATATTACTCGTATGGGAACGCGGAAGCAGCCAGACGGGCGATCGCCCCGCTGGCCTCGCAGCTGGGTGTCTCCATAGGGGACGCGGCTCGGCGCATCCTGGACGTGGCCACAGACAAAATCATACCCGTCATCCATTCCTTGATCGCCGAGTATGAACTGGACCGCGATCAGGTCGTCTTAGTGGGAGGCGGGGGGGGCGCCGCAGCGCTGATTCCACACGCCGCGCAGCGCCTGGGTTTTGCGTACCGCATCCCCCAGGACGCGGAGGTGATGTCGTCCATCGGGGTGGCTTTGGCGATGGTGCGGGATGTGGTTGAGCGGGTGATCATTAACCCCAGCGTGGAGGACATCGCAGCCATCAAGCAGGAGGCGCGCCATGGGGTCATGAAGGCCTGCGCCAACCCCGAATCGATCGAGGTATTCGTGGAAATCAACCCCCAGACCGGGAGGGTAAGGGCCACGGCCATCGGCACAATGGAGATGCGCGCGCAGAATATGGGTCGCTTCTTGAACCCGGAGGAGTGCCGGCGCATCGCGGCGCAGTCGATGAACGTGCGCTTGGAGCGGGTCGAGCTTCGCGCCAGCACAGGGTTGGTCAATGTCTACCAGGGCCTTGTGGAGGAAAAGCGCTGGCGCTTCTTTACCTCCAAGCGCTACCCGTTGCGGATTGTCGATAGCCAAGGCTTTGTTAAATTACAGCGGTCGGACGGGTCGGCATACCAGCTTGCGGGGGCCAGCGCCCTCGCGGGGCTGAAAGAGGCGTGGGAGAATCTGACCATCTACAACGGCGACAGCATCATCTACCCCGACATGTTTCTCATCGTCGGCAATCGCATTGTGGACCTGACAGGGGTGCAAGGCATGGAGCAGGCCTTCGGTTTGGTTACGACCGAACTGGAGGGGGTGGCTCCGGATCAGCCAGTGGCCGTGGTGGGCACGCGCGGCCAGCGGGGGCTGTGATGGAAGGTCCCCTGCCGGCGTTGATGGCAGAGGTCGTCACTGTGGGGACGGAGCGCAGGTTTGCTCATCTGATGCTAAGAGACGATCCTTTTTTCGGCCGCTTGCCGCCGCGCACCGATCAGGAAGCGATTGATTTCGCCCTCGCCGCGGGACAGACGGCGGCCGATGGGGTTGTGCCGCAATACGGGCACGCACCGGAAGCTATGGCTGCCTCGCTGCGGGTGCCTGTAACGCACAGCGACCAAGTGCCGGAGGCCGGGAAAACTATCTTATTCTCGGAGTACTCCGACCGGCCGCCCTCCATCACGATCTATACGCGTTCGGTGAACGAGGCCAACCGGTTGATCCGTGATAACGGTTTATCGGAGTCACTCGGCATCGCCGATCTGGCACCGATGCATCTGGCCCACGAGCTGTATCACCACTTGGAGGCCAGGAAGTTGACAGGGGGCACTGCCGGTTTCCGCATCCAAACCTTCGGGTTGGGGCCATTGCACCTGAGTACGGGCCTCCCCTCCCTCTGCGAAATTGCTGCCGACCGCTTTGCTTTGGTCGTGCTCGGGCTCAAGGTGCCACCCAAGGTTATGCAGTTCATTACCATTCACCGTCACAACAGTGAGTACGCCTGGCACCTGCTGGAAGAATTACGGAGATTCCCGATATAGCGGGGGGTTCTGCCTGGTGGCCTGTAGAAAACGGGAGAACAAGAAATCGGGGCTTCTTTCGAGAAAAATTGTGTATAACTTACGGGACTTATCCGATTAAGATTTAGATTTATTTTAAATCACCAAAGAAAGGAGAATCTTCATGGCTGATCCAGAGAAATTTGCTCAAGCCCTTTTCAAAGGGAGCATCGAAGAGGTGAAGAAGCTAATCCAGGAATGCTTTGATCGCGGGGAGAAGGCGCAAGACATATTGAATCAAGGGTTGATCAAAGCAATGGAACAGGTTGGGGTCAAGTTCAAAAACTGTGAGATTTATATCCCCGAAGTGCTCATCGCTGCCCGGGCCATGCATGCGGGTCTGGGAGTGCTCAAACCTATTCTGGCCAAATCAACAGCCCCCACTGCTACCAAGATTGTTCTGGGAACGGTGCAAGGGGACCTTCATGACATCGGCAAGAATTTGGTGGGCATGATGCTGGAGGGAGGAGGCTTTGAGGTGGTGGACATCGGAATCGATGTACCTCCTGAGAAGTTTATCCAGGCCGCCAAAGATCATGGAGCCAAGGTGATCGGTATGTCTGCTTTGCTTACGACCACGATGATGCAAATGAAGGCGACCATCGCAGCCTTAAAGGCCTCCGGCCTCAAGGATGGAATCAAGATCCTCATCGGGGGAGCGCCGGTCACTGAGGAATTTGCCAGAAATATCGGGGCCGATGGGTACGCGCCCGATGCAGCTTCGGCCGTGGATAAGGTCAAGGAAGTTTTGAAAAGGGTCTGATCGAAAGGGTCCTGTACATTTAACACCCCGCGCTTACCCAAGGAGAATGAGGGAATGAACTGCCCGACCATTTTCAACTTGCAACACCCAGGAAATCATGTTAAAAAAAATCTTCGTTGAAAAATTGGTGCAGGAGACAAGGCGTGCAGGTTGCAGATCGGTTGCAAAAAATTCCACCGTATCTCTTCGTCACTCTGAGAAACAAAATTGCCAAAGCTCGGGCCGAGGGCGTGGATGTCATTAACCTGGGGGTAGGGGATCCTGTAGAGCCAACACCGCCAAGCGTCATCGACGAACTTTGCCATCAGGCTCACGACCCCATCAATCACCAGTACCCCATTGACGAAGAGAAGGGCATGCTGGCTTTTCGCCGGGAAGTAGCCAACTGGTACTTGAGAAGGTACGGGGTAGGATTGAACCCGGAGGGGGAAGTCCTGGCTTTAATCGGCTCCAAAGAGGGTTGTCATCATTTCATCCTGGGGGTCGTTAACCCAGGAGATGTGGTGTTGATGACCGACCCGGGATACCCGGCCTACCGGGCGAGCATCTACATGGGCAACGCTGAGCCCTATGCCATGCCCATCCTGGAGCAGGACGATTATTTCCCAAGTTTCGATCAAATTTCCCCTGCCATACTCAAACGCGCCAAGGCGATGTTCCTCAACTATCCCAACAATCCCACGGGAGCCTGCGCCACGCGGGACTTTTTCAGCAAAGCCGTGGAGTTTGCTAAGGCTCACAACATAGCCATCTGCCATGACAACCCCTACAGCGAGATGGTTTTCCATGGCCAGGAGCCCCTGAGCTTTCTCTCAGTCCCCGGGTCGAAAGCGGTGGGCATTGAGCTCAATTCTTTATCCAAGCCTTACAACATGACGGGCTGGCGCATCGGGATGGCCGTGGGAAATAAGGAGATCCTCGCCGCCATGTGTAAGGTGAAAGAGAACACAGATTCCGGGGTCTTCAACGCTATCCAGTACGCCGCCATCCAGGCCCTGCGGCAGGAGGATGGCAATATTGAAAAGATGCTGGAGATCTATTCCCGCCGCCGAAAACGAGTCCTGGAAACTTTCGCAAAGATTGGGCTGACCTTCGTACCCCAAAAAGGAACCTTCTATCTTTGGATCCCTGTACCAAAAGGGAAGACTTCCATTGACTTCACCACTACGCTCTTCGAAAAAGCAGCGGTAGTCGTGGCTGCTGGCGCGGCTTACGGCCAGCACGGTGAGGGGTACATCCGTATCTCCCTGACGGTCCCGGACCGGCGGCTGGAAGAAGCCATGGAGAGAATCAAAAAAGTTTTCTAAAAATTCCCCGCAGAGATCGCTGGGAACGCAGAGAAAATCAACACCAGGATATTGAAAAGGAAAAACCAGAATCCATAATTTCATCCAGGCATGGCTTTTTGTATCTTATTACTCGGAGCAAAAATATGTTTACTCCGGGAGCCTCGACTTTCGGACCCCTCCCCAACCTTTACCCTGTGGAGTATCGAATTTACTCCACAGGGCGGGGTGAGGGGGAGTGCCCATGCCCATCAAATGACAACTATTTATTGCTCTCGGTAATAACTTTTGGTTTTTAATTATATTATGATCTCAGCGTTCTCTGGCTCTCTGGTGAAAAGATGTTAGTATACGTCGGTATCGGGTCGAATCTGGGCGATAAGCTGGACAATTGTCGCCGGGCCATCGAGGCTATCGGTTCCGACACAAGAAATCGTCTCTTGAAATGTTCTCCCTTCTATCATACCGAGCCGGTGGGGGAAAAAAAGCAGGATTGGTTTGTCAACGGGGTGTTAAGCGTGGAAACGCCGCTGGGACCCCGGGAGTTCATGGATTTCCTCCTGGCTATCGAGAAAACGATGGGCCGCATGAGGGGGGAACGATGGGGTCCCCGGGTCATCGATTTGGATATCCTTTTTTTTGGCCAAAAGGTCATCCGCGAGGGTGGGTTGCAGATTCCCCACCCACGACTCCAGGAGCGCAGGTTTGTGCTCGTTCCCCTGCAGGACATTGCTCCTCATCTTGAGCATCCCTTGCTGGGCAAGACCATCTCTCAAATCCTTGCGGAGTTGAAGAAAGAAGAAAAGGTTCTTGCCGTCCCGGAGGCAGGTCAGAAACTGTGTCTCGTTTAATCCTCTACTTAATTATTCTGGTGGCGGTCTACTGGGCGGTTAAACATGCTCTTTCCCCACCGAAAAGAAAAATTACAAGACCCCAGGACACGAGTGAAGAGCTGGTCCAGGACCCCGTCTGTCAGTGTTATATTTCCAAGAAACAATCTTATGCCGTCTCCCTCCGGGGGAAGAAGCTCTTCTTCTGCAGCGAAGAATGCTATAGAAAATACCTGGCTTCCAATGCTCTGCCGAAGGCCTGAGAACTCAGGACAATCCCTTGAACCCTTCAACCGCCGATGAATCCACCCTTGATCACGGGTCTCAATGGAACCCGTGGTCCACGCCCCTCCTGCAACCTCCACTCTAAGGCAATGCTCGGGGCGTGCCACCGCCCTTTAAGTACGGGTGATTCCTGCAAAAAGCGGAAGAAAGGGAGTAGAAGATTTAATTATTGCATAATGGAAGCCGATAAGTTATTCTAAAAGGCCGGGGTGATTCGTTTTTGTGCCGGCGGAGGAGATAAGTCATATTCCCAAAAAGGAGTCGGCCTCTGATAAATCCCCAGAGAAAAAATATCCTCCTCATCTTTGTCGGGGCGGTGGCCATAGGGTTGGCTGCTTTTTCCCTTTCTTTCGCTGACATTTATAAGTATGTTGATGAAGAGGGCGTAATCCATTTCACCAACGTGCCCACCGATGGGAAGTACAAATTAGTGCTGAAAGAAAAACGGGTGCAGTTCAACCTAGGGCCAAATTTCGAGAAATACGATCCGGTGATCTGGAGGACAGCGGAGAAGCACAGCGTGGATTATGCCTTGGTCAAGGCCGTCATCAAGGCGGAGTCAAATTTTAATCCTACGGCGATCTCCAGAGTGGGGGCGAGGGGGTTGATGCAACTCATGCCGGGGACGGCCTACGCCTTGCGGGTGAATGATTCCTTTCATCCAGAGGATAACATCGAGGGTGGCGTCCGCTACTTGCGTTATCTTTTAAATCTTTTTCAAGGGGATCTGCACCTAGCGTTGGCGGCTTACAACGCCGGGGAGAGGGCCGTCTTCCGGTATCGGGGCATTCCTCCCTATCAGGAAACCCGGACTTACGTCCGCCGGGTGTTGCATTACTTCCAGCAATACAGCAACGAGCCCAGAAGACCCGATCTTTCTGCTAATTCTACCAACTGAAATCTAGCGTTCTTTATCATGGAAAGAACCACAGGGGTCCCTGCCAAAGAACACCGTCAGGCGATCATCTGGAATGTTCCCAATCTCCTCTCCTTTTTTCGGATCGGGACCATTCCTTTTGTTGTGGTTTGCCTTTTCTTCCCCGGCCCTCTGGCGAGTTTCCTAGCGGCTCTTTTTTTCAGCATTGCCTCCCTGACCGATCTCTTGGATGGTTATATCGCCCGGCAACAAAAGAGTGAGACGGCCGTCGGAAAATTGCTAGACCCGTTAGCGGATAAGCTCTTAATCAACTCAGCTTTCATCATGCTCATCCCTCTGGGTCGAATCCCCGCCTGGGTGGTGGCTTTAATCGTGGGGCGGGAAGTGGCGGTCACCGGCCTGAGAGGGATTGCCTCCGTTGAAGGGTTAGTCATCGCTGCCAGCAGATGGGGAAAAGCCAAGACGATCTTCCAGTCCAGTGCATTAATCGGCTTGTTGCTGCACTATGAGTATCTGGGAATTGACTTTCATCTTCTTGGCACACTGGTCCTCTGGGTAGCTCTGGTGATTACTCTCGGGTCCGGAGTTGATTATTTCAACAAATTTTACCGGGAGCACCGGAAAAGAGCTGAAGGGGGAAAGGGTTAAGTCGCTTTTCCCCTTGACAAGAAAGAGACCATTTTTTAAGATATCCCTGAATTTCTTAACGATTGAGCGGGAATAACTCAGCGGTAGAGTGCAACCTTGCCAAGGTTGAAGTCGCGGG